>SLTJ01000040.1 GCA_004347685.1 Clostridia bacterium | reverse complement strand
CGCACGTGGACCAGTTGGCCGGGATGCTGGCCCACGCCGGCATCGCCGCCGGTACTGCGGCCTGGCTGGCCAGGGCCTGGTTGTAAGATCACCGCGGTAATGAATAACCATCGTTTGCTCCTCGCGCTCATAGCCCTTTGCACCTCCCAGTCTTAACCTTGGCCTTCAAGGTTGTTCCTGGCTAAAGGCCAGGCGGGCACCTTTTGCCCTTCCAGGGTGATGATAGCGTTACTCGTCCATTAACCGTTCCCAAAACCCGCGCCAATAGCGCCACACACGGCTGAACAAACTGCCGTTTGCGGGCTGTTGCCCGACCGGCAGCCCGGTCCCGGCGCCAGCGGCAATGCCGGGCCGGTCACCACTCTCTCGGGTTTCCTCCTGGGACGAACGGTGTGCCTGGTAGAAGGCGTTGTAGGCAGCGACGTAGTCCTCACGGCTCCAGCGGTCGCCGTTAATCCCCACGTTGCTGCCCTGGTAGAGGCTGGTGACGCGGCCGCCCTCCACCACCGCCACGCAGTTGAGGTCCCGGGCCAGCCAGTAACCCTGCCCTGCCTGACCACGCAAGAGAAGGAATATTTCCGTCCCCGGATCGGGAAAGTCAAAGCCGACCCACCCGTAGACCCGGTTTTTCTGCATTGCGAGACTGAGTTCGTCTACCTGCAGGTCCCCTTGCAAAACCTCATGCACCTTAATGGTTACCCGGCGCTCTGCTTCACCGTACTCCCTGGCCGTCACGGTGCCGGTGATGATAACGTCCGCCGCCTGCAAGGTTCCCTCCGGGGAAGACACCAGCAGGCGCGCGCTGGCCACGGCTGGCAGTGATAGCAGTAGCGCGCCGGTCAATAGAAAACTGTACAACCACCGCTTGCGCCGCATCAGGCCGTTGACCAGGAGCTTGATGGGGCTGGCGGCCAGGGCCGCCGTGGTGAAGGTAACGGCTAAGATACCTGTACCCATAATCATTAACCACTTTTTCCTCACCGGCAAAACCTCCCTCAAGATTTTTTCTCCAATAAGTATAGACGTAGAAACCGACCATTTCGATCCGCTCTCCGTAGAAAAATCTTCAACTACCCTACCAGCAGGTTTAACCCTTCCCCTTCCCTTCTACAGGCAAGAGGAGAATCCTTCCCTTGGTTTGATTATCAGAAAAGGTAACCATCGGGAGCCACAGGGCCATTGGGAGTAAAAGATGAAAAAATTTTTTGCAGGGGGTTGTCAAAAGCACCCCCGTTTTCTCTTTATATGGTAAAGGGGTAATAAGGAAAAACCAGCCCAGGAAAACTACTGGGCCAATTAGCTTAGGTTCTTTGACAGTTTAGCGCCGTCCACCGCCCGGAGCGCCAGGCGCCTAAGGTGGCGGCGGGGTTGAGCGCCCGTGCTCACGCCGGTGTACCTGACCGTATCGGGCCAAAACTGGCCGGATAGGGTTTGGGGAACCGCCATCGCTCCGGAGAGGGTAATGGCGTGGCGTGAACCCCGCCTCTAAGCGGGGCAGGCAGGCGGCAGCAGGGAGCCGCCAGCGGGTGTGGGCAGGTCCACGGGGACCGGGGGAGGTGCCGGGCCATGAGCAACGTCAAGTATGAAAAAGAGAAAAGCATGGGCCTGGCTGATCATGGCCTCGTTCATGAAGCGCAGTCCATGCTGCAACAGCACATCCACATCCGCGCCAACCTGCCCAAACTGTTGGCCCAGTTGATCCGGGCCGGGCATCAGGGTGCGGCTGTGGCGGCTTTGCTGGCCTGGGGCGAAGGCACCAAACCCCTCTTAGTTCTCTGGCAGGAAGTTTCCTCCCTGGTGGAGAACAGTTCCTCCCAGGAGGTGAAGAAAGATTGAAGAAGGTGGCCATCTACTGCCGCATCTCCACCGACGAGGACCTGCAAAAGTACAGCCTGCCCGCCCAGGAAAAGGAGCTTAAGGAATTCGCCAGCCGCAAGGGCTGGGAAGTGACCGGAACCTACCGGGACACCATTTCCGGCTCCAAGGCTAGCAGGCCCGGCCTGGACGCCCTACGCGACGACCTGGCCGCCGGGAAGTTTGATGCCATCCTCTGCGTGGACCAGGACCGGCTTTCCCGTTTGGAACCCATTGACTGGGAACTCTTGAAAAGAGAACTCCGGGAAGCGAAGGTCAGCATCATCACGCCCGCCCAAGTGGTCAACTTCGACGACGAGGACAGCGAGCTGGTCTCCGACATCTTTAACCTCTTCGCCCGGCACCAGCGGCGGAAAATCAAGAAAGCCATGCGCCGGGGCCGGGAAGAAGCCTTCCGCCAGGGCAAGTGGCCGGGACAGCCACCCTTCGGCTACCAGCTCAAGGACCAGAAACTGGAGCCGGAGCCCTCACAAGCGGAGGTAGTCCAGAGAATCTTTGAGCTTTACGCCAGGGGATTGGGCACCTGGGAAATCTGCAATCGCTTGAATACAGAAGGTGTTCCCAGCCCCTACCGCAAGACGTGGAAACCCGCCGGGATGCTAAGAATCCTCACTAACCCGGCCTACACCGGCACCATCAGCGTCCACGTCAACGGCAAGCACGTGGAAGTACACCAGGCCCACCCGGCCATCATCCATGAGGAACTATGGGCCAGGTGCCAGGAAATCTACCAAAGGCGCAGCGACGAGTACAAGCAGTACCATACCACCGCAAAACGCGGCCTGCTTTCCGACGTGCTTTATTGCAGCGAATGCGGCCAAAGACTCCACGTCAAAACCAACACCAGCCGGGGTCGTGCGTATTACCACTACAAGCACCGCCCGCGGCAATGCGGACAAGACCTGCCCGCCAAGTGCAAGGTTAGCCACCAACTGGAAGCCCTGGATGCCAAAGTCATTGCAGCCGTCAAGGCCATCGGCTCCTCCCCGGAGGCGGCCCGGCAGTTCATCTACTTCCGTAACGACGGGAAGGAGAGAAAAAAGCTCCAGGCCCGCTTAGCAGGACTGGAGAAAGCGCGGCAATCCCTATAATGTTCCAAGGTCAGTCTTCCCGCTTGTCCGTCAGCTATCGCACAAGCGCATAAAACATGTTCCATAACAAGCCCCGGTAATTGTTGTGTGACGGCCGTCACTGTGCGGCAAGTTGATAGCGGATGTGATCAGGCGCAAGGTGAAATTCACCCGGGCCGGCAATGCAGCCGGAAGATATATGCGCAAAACCGCCGGCGATGACGGTTACCCGCAGGTAGTCCTGCAGGGCTTCGTCTACTTCAACTACGACTTGGCCATTTTTAAGGAAGACTTGCTGCATAGGACGGCGCTCCTTAGAGGTACCCGAGTAGGCAGCGATAGGCGGTGAGCAAGGCTCTCTGCGCCTTCTGATTGCTACCTGATCCAATAAAGAGAAAACTCTCCGCGAGGCTCGATTGGGTCAAACTCATGGTGATCTGCCGTCACCAAGCGGGCCGACCGCACCATTGCCTCTGCCGCCGCGATAGAGTCTGCCAGAGATAACCTATAGAGCGCCTTTAGCCTGCCAGCCTCCATGAAGACCGCCTCGGTAATCTGGTCGACCTCAGCAACAGGCAGATCACGTACTTTTTCTAGCACATGTGTCCCTGCTTCATGGCCCTCATGGCGGTATACGCCGTAATATACCTCCAGCAGGTTTATCCGATGCAAGATCAATATCGCCTGCTGAGCCCCAGCCGCGCGCAAAAGATCCTCCACCACATCGGCGCCAGCCTCGTCGTTAAGGAAGGCGATAAGGGCGCACGCATCAAGGACGTAGCAGGGCCTCATGGCTCCAGTTCCTTTTCTATCTGTTTGGAGTGTAGATAATCATCTACGGTAAAGCCTTTTCCTTTCAGTATACCCCGGGCTTCCTGGATGGCATCCCCTACGGGCTTAAGGAGAAATCCGTCGTGCACCTCTAGAATGGCCACCCTTTTCCCCTTGAGTCTCTGAGCCACCTCCGGAGGTAGGTTCAGGGTCTCCGCCTCCAATTCGGAAATCTTTAGTGGTTCCATCCCTTTGTCCCCTCGCTTTATTCATTGCTTCCTCTTCATTATACCACCCGCCCTACTGGGCGCCAAGCGCCACGAGTCCTGCTTCGCCAGTTTTATCTTGCCCAGCCCCCAAGACATATACCTCGAAACCTGCACCGCGCCGGAGGTGGTTGCCCAGGAGAAAGAAACCGTTGTGTGATGGCGGTCACGCGGTCGTTCCATGGACAGCATTTGAAGCGCCTCCACCCGCCACATTATACCATATTCGCTTTCATCCCCTACGGGCTTAAGGAGAAAGCCGTCGTGCACCTCTAGCCAGGGGTTTTTTCGCCGGGATTTTCGCTACCGCCCCCGGTTCTGCTCCACTTCTGCTCCATTTACGCATAGTACGAGTAGGCGTGCCCTTTAGCTGTAGCGTAGACGCCCGGCTCACCTTGTAGTTTTGCGGCAAGTGGGCGGCCGTTTGTTCCCAAGTGGCCCGGGCCATACCGTCGCCTACCTTGCCTGCCTGCCCACCCGCGGACGGGCAGAACGGCGGGTGGCGGCGGGTGGCTTTTTGTTTTTCTTCCCGGCCGGCCGTAAAATGGGCCGCAGAAGGGAGGTGATTGTGATGGCCAAGGTAACCGCACCCCTGTTCTCCCTGGACGCCAGCGGGGGCTTCGGCGAGACCATCGTCTACGCCAAGTGGAAGGGTATCAGGTATGCCCGCCAGTACGTGATCCCCGCCAACCCCCGCACCGCGCAACAGCTAACGCAACGCAGCTATTTCCTCCAAGGCGTGAACGCATGGCATGGTGAGGACGCCGCTACCAGGGAGCAGTGGAATTCTGCCGCCCAGGGCCGGGCCATTAGCGGGTTCAACCTCTACATGCAGCGTTACCTGAGGTACCTGCGGGAGAACAACGGCACGGCACCGCCCAGCCCGTTCCTGCCACAATAGGCGGCCGGACGGGGCCGGGAGGGACGGGGCCGCCGCCCCGTCCCCGCTCCCTTCCCGGCTTGTTGCCCGGCCTGGGAAGCAGGTTGCTTACAAACCGGCCAGCCCGAGAGAACCATAGTCAAAACCAGGGAGAAACGGATTTAGAGCCCTGGCCGAAGGAGAGTGGCCAGCAGTGGGACTGGAGACAGCATAGGACGAAAGAAGTTCACCTAGCTTTACGCTTGCTGGCTTTGGTCTTATCGAGAACTTCAATCCTGATGTCGTGGTCGGTGACCTTTTCTTCAATACGTTGCAGGCGGGCGGTATGGTCGGTGAGGGTTTCTGAGAGTGAATCTAAACCATCAAAGAGCGCCGCGATCTTATTGAAAGCTTCATCTTCCATACGAAGTTCAAGTTTATCCAGGCGCCCTTCAAGTTTATCCATACTGCCTTCAAGTTTGTCCAGGCGCCCTTCAAG
>SLTJ01000044.1 GCA_004347685.1 Clostridia bacterium | reverse complement strand
TGGGGATCAGGTGGCGAAAGTCCAGTAATAATGGCTTATCTGTCTCTTGCATCTGTGCTAAGGAGGTTGGTTTATGGCTATGCCTGAGGCTCGCGCCACTATGGACGCCATGCTGGCGGAAAGCCGCAAGTTTTTCCCGCCCGAGGAGTTCCGGCGCCGGGCGCATGTTTCGAGCTTTGAGCAGTATTACGAGGCCTGGCGCCGGTCTCTGGACGACCCGGAGGGTTTCTGGAGCGAGGTGGCGGAGCAGCTTGACTGGGTGGCCAAATGGGATAAGGTGGTTAACGAGGATTTCGCCAATGCCCGGATCCAGTGGTTCACCGGCGGCAAGCTTAACGTCTCCTACAACTGCCTGGACCGGCACCTCAGTACCTGGCGGAAGAACAAGGCCGCCCTCATCTGGGAGGGCAACACCCCCGGCGAGACCAGGACCTACACCTACCAGCAGCTCTACCACGAGGTGAACCGGTTTGCCAACGCGCTGCGCCGCCTGGGGGTGGGCAAGGGGGACCGGGTTTCCATCTACCTGCCCATGATCCCGGAGCTGGCCATGGCCATGCTGGCCTGCGCCAGGATCGGGGCCATCCACAGCGTGGTTTTCGGCGGGTTCAGCGCTGAGGCCCTGCGAGATAGGATTTTGGACTGTGGCAGCAAGCTGCTGATAACTTGCGATGCGGGCTACCGGGGCGATAAGGTGGTCCCGATGAAAGCCAGCGCCGACGCGGCTGTCAAGGATTGCCCCTGCATCGAGAAGGTGATCGTGGTGCGCCGGGCCGGTGCCGAGGTGCCCATGCAGGCCGGCCGGGACCTGTGGTGGGAAGAAGCCGTGGCCGGTGCGGATGCGGGCAGCTACTGCCCGCCGGAAGCCATGGAGGCCGAAGACCCCTTGTTCATCCTCTATACCAGCGGCAGTACCGGCAAGCCAAAAGGCGTATTACATACCACCGGCGGCTACCTGACCTACGCTTTTCTCACCTTTAAATGGATCTTCGACTACCACGAGGAGGACACTTACTGGTGCACGGCCGACATCGGCTGGGTCACCGGCCACACCTACATCGTCTACGGCCCCCTGGCCAACGGCGCCACCAGCCTTATGTTCGAGGGGGTACCCACCTACCCGCAGCCGGACCGCCTGTGGGAAATCGTGGAAAAGAACCGGGTGAATATCTTTTATACCGCCCCGACCACCATCCGCAGCCTGATGCGGGAGGGCGAGGAATGGCCGCAGCGCCACGACCTTTCCAGCCTGCGCCTCCTGGGTACGGTAGGCGAGCCAATTAACCCGGAGGCCTGGATGTGGTATTACCGGGTGATCGGTCAGGAAAAGTGCCCCGTTGTGGATACCTGGTGGCAGACAGAGACCGGCGGGATCCTGATCACCCCCTTGCCCGGCGCCACCCCCACCAAGCCCGGCTCAGCCACCCTGCCCTTTCCGGGCGTGGACCCGGTAATCCTGCGACCCGACGGCAGCGAGTGCGACGTGAACGAGGGCGGGTACCTGTGCCTCCGGCGCTCGTGGCCAGGGATCATGCGCGGCGTCTACGGCGACCCAGAACGCTTTCACCAGACCTATTTTGTCCAGTTCCCAGGCTGTTATTTCACCGGGGACGGTGCCCGTAAGGATGAAGAGGGCTATTACTGGCTCATGGGCCGTATTGACGACGTGATCAATGTTTCCGGCCACCGCATCGGTACGGCTGAAGTGGAAAGCGCCCTGGTCTCTCATCCCATGGTGGCCGAAGCCGCGGTGGTGGGTTTTCCCCACGAAATCAAGGGCCAGGGCATTTACGCTTTTGTCACCCTCAAGGCCAGGGTGGGGGCCACGCCAGAGTTGCGGCAAGAACTGGTCGCCCACGTCCGGGCCGAGATCGGTCCCATTGCTGCGCCGGACCGGATCCAGTTTACCGATTCCCTGCCCAAGACGCGCAGCGGCAAGATCATGCGCCGCATCCTGCGCAAAATCGCCGGGGGCGAAATTGCGGACCTAGGCGATACCACCACCTTGGCTGACCCCAGTGTGGTCCAGACCTTGGTGGCGGGCAGGCAGTGAGAAGTGCACGGTATGATTAGGATGAATGTTTAGCTTTACCGGGGTCGGGATACGGCCCCGGAGGTGGAGGTTGGTAATAATGTCATCTCAGGTGCCGCCAGCGCCCTGGACCCGGGCACAATGGGAGGCCATCACCTGGCGTCGGGGCAATCTCCTGGTGGCCGCGGCGGCCGGCGCCGGCAAGACGTCGGTGCTGGTGGAAAGGATTAGGCACCTGGTTACCCGGGAAGAAGATCCCGTGGATATAGACCGGCTGCTGGTGGTGACCTTTACTGAAGCCGCGGCCGGGGAAATGCGGCTGCGGATTGGGGACGCCCTGTCCCGGGAACTAGCCGCGAGGCCCGGCGACCGGAACCTGGCCCGGCAGTTACTGCTGCTGCAGCGGGCTCGGATCTCCACCCTGCATTCCTTCTGCCTGCAGGTCATGCGGCAGTACTTTTACTTGCTGGACATTGACCCGGGCTTCCGGGTGGCCGACCCAGCGGAAACGGTGTTGCTGCAGCAGGAAGTGCTGGATGAAGTCATGGAGCAGGCCTACGGGAAGGCCTCGGCTGGTGGCTCTTTCCTGCATTTGGTGGATGCATACGGCGGCGGCCGGGGTGATGCCGGCGTGGCCGAAACGGTGCTGCGTCTCTACACCTTCAGCCAGAGCCAGCCGAGCCCCCAGGCCTGGCTGGAGGATTCCTGCCGCCTGTTTTCGGCCGCCGGGGAGCTGGACGACCTCCCCTGGGCCGGGGTGATTCGCCGGGCCGCAGTGCTGGAACTGGAGCAGGCCCGGGATAACCTGGAATTGGCCTGCCGCCTCTCCCTTTCCCCTGGCGGCCCGGGAGCCTATACCGATACCCTGGCGGCCGAAGTCGCGGCCGTGGGCACAGTGCTGGCGGACTGGGATAAGCTTTCCTGGGAGGCGGCGCGGACGGCCCTGCAAGGAATAGCCTTTTCCCGCCTGCCAGCGGTGCGGTCGAAGGACGCCGTGGATGGGGAATTAAAGGCCAGGGTGCAGGAATTGCGCCGGGAAGCCCGGGAGGCGGTGGCCGGCTTGGTGAGCGGTCCGCTGGGCCGCCCGGCGGCGGATTTGCAGCGGGAATTGGCCGGCCTGGCCGGGTCTATGGAGACCCTGGCGGCCCTGGTGCGGGATTTTGCCGAAGCCTACCGGCAGGCCAAGGACGAGCGGGGCCTGGTGGACTTTGCCGACCTGGAACACTGTTGCCTGAAGATACTCACCGCGCCGGGAGCCTCGCCCGGCAGGATTTGTCCTTCACGGGCAGCCCTGGAACTGCGGGAGCAGTTTGTCGAGGTGCTGGTGGACGAATACCAGGACATCAACGCCGTGCAGGAAGCCATCCTCAACCTGGTATCGCGGCAGCCGGCCGGGGACGGCTCCATTGGCTCGGACCCGGAGCCCAATCTGTTTATGGTCGGTGACATCAAGCAGAGTATTTACCGCTTTCGCCTGGCCGAGCCGCGCCTATTCCTCAGTAAGTACACGACTTATTCTCCGGAACCGGAAGCAAGCTGCCGCCGCCTCGATCTGCCGGACAACTTTCGCAGCCGCCAGGAGGTCATCGCGGCGGTGAACTTTATTTTCTCACGCCTCTTTAACCCCCGGGTGGCCGAGCTGGCCTATGACGAAGCCAGCCGCCTGCGGTACGCGGCCGATTATCCTCTGGTGGCGGGAGAAGATGGGGAGTTGGCGGCCGGGGTGGAAATGCACCTGATTGAAGCCGGGCTTGCGACCGGGGACGAACAGGGGGACAGGGAAGACGGGCCGCCAGAGGGTGGTGGCGAGCCGAAGGGCCGGCAGGAGGAGACCGCCGCCTCCCCGGCTTCCGGGGAAAATGCCCGGGGTCCAGAGGCGGTGGGCCGGCCGGGTTTGGACGTGGCCGAACTGGAAACGGCCGAAAGAGAAGCCCGGGTTGTCGGCCAGCTTATCCAGGAGCTGGTGGGGGTGGATGGTAACGCCGGCGGCCCGAAGCTGGTCTGGGACCGGGAAGCGAAGACCTACCGGCCCGTCACCTATCGCGACATCGTGGTGCTTCTGCGGGCTACCCGGGACCAGGCTAACACCTACCTGGAGGTGTGGCGCGGAATGGACATCCCGGCTTACGCCGAACTCGGCACCGGTTACCTGGGGGCGGTAGAAGTCGAAACCATGCTTTCCCTGCTGCAGGTGATTGATAATCCCAGGCAAGACATCCCCCTGGCTGCGGTGTTGCGGTCCCCTCTGGTCGGCCTTATGGCCGCCGACCTCGCCTGGATACGCCTGGCCTGCCCGGAAGGGGATTTCTACGACGCCGTGGTCGCCGCGGGAGGAGAGGCCTTGGCCACACCGGGTGGTGAGCAGCCGGGAACAGGCCGGCGGCCAGCGTCAGGGGAGGCGGAGGCGGCCGGGGCTACAGTGGGAGAGGTAAGCTGTCCTCAGGCTGGCGTCAGTCCAGAACTGGCCGCCCGGCTGCGTGAATTCCTGGCCCGGCTTTCCCGCTGGCGCACAGCCTGTCGCCGGGGCTCGGTGGCCGACCTGATCTGGCAGGTTTACCGGGAAACCAATTACTACGACTATGTGGCCGGGCTCCCCGGCGGGGCGCAGCGGCAGGCCAACCTGCGTGCCCTTTACGACCGGGCCCGCCAGTTTGAAGGATTCGCCCGCCGGGGCCTGTTTCGCTTCCTGCGCTTTATTCAACGCCTGCAGGAAAGCGAGGGCGATCTGGGTACGGCCCGCGCCCTGGGTGAAAACGAAGACGTGGTGCGGCTGATGAGCATCCACCGCAGCAAAGGGCTGGAATTCCCAGTGGTGATCGCGGCCGGCCTGGGCCGGCGCTTTAATTTCCGCGACCTATATGGCGACGTTCTCTGCCATCGCGACCTGGGCCTGGGCCCCATGGTAGTTGATACCCGGCTGCGGATCAAGTACCCCAGCCTGGCCTGCGTGGCGGTGCAGGAACAGCTCCGCCGGGAGCAACTGGCCGAGGAGATGCGGGTGCTGTACGTAGCCCTCACCCGGGCAAGGGAACGCCTGGTGCTGGTGGGCTCCTGCCGCGACCTGCCTGGGCACCTGAGCCGGTGGCAGGAGGCGGTGGTTAGGCGGGCCAGGAGCTTTCTGGACTGGTTGGGGCCGGTGGTAGTGGCGGGCGGAGCCTCCCGGGGCGGAAGCGACGGCCGGTATGCGTCCCGGGCGGACGGGTGCCCGAACGGGCCAGCCGAACCTGGGGGAAGTTCGTGCCCGGCATGGAACCTTACCCTGTGGAATATCCCCGGCGGCCGGCATGTTCCCGGGCCGCAGCCCGAGGTCCGGGCCGCGGGCGATCTGCCCTGGGAGAAGATTCTACGGCTCGAACCCATCCCGGAATGGCCGCCGGACCCGGCCCTCCAGGCCATTCTTACCCGCTCCCTGGGCTGGACCTACCCCTTCCAGGAGGTTGCCGCCCTGCCAGCCAAGACCTCCGTGACCGAGCTGAAATACCGCGTGGCCCTCTCCCGCCTGGCCGAGGATGAGGTGCCAGCCGCCAGGCTGTTCCCTGGCGAAGACGCCGCTGGGTTGCCGGACCAAGGGGCAGACGCTCACAACCGGGCCGCCGGGCCGGTACCGCCGCCACCCGCTCCCCTCACCTCCCCCTTCCCATCCCCCATCTTCCAGGCTGGCCGGCCCAAGTATACCCTCGCCCTTTCCCCGGTCCTCCGCCGCCCGCGTTTCTTATCGGCCGCTGGCCAGCTCACCTGGGCGGAAAAGGGTATCGCTACCCATACGGTGTTGCAGCACCTGGACCTGGCCCGGTCGCTGGACGTGGCCGCGATCCGGCAGCGGGTGCAGGAGATGGTGGCGCAGGAAATACTCACCCCAGAAGAAGCCGCGGCCATTGACCCGACCCATATAGCCAGGTTCTTCGCCGGTCCCCTGGGCCGGCGCCTGACCTCCAGGCCAGCGGCGGTGAGGCGGGAAATGAGCTTCAGCCTGGCTCTGCCCGCCCGGCTGGTCTACCCCGATGCCGCCGGGACCGCGGGACTTGCTCGCGACGAATCCGAGACTGTCCTAGTCCAGGGCAGCATTGATTGTCTGGTGGATGAAGACGATGGCTTCCTCCTCATTGACTTCAAGACCGCCCCGGCCAACCCCGACCTGGAAGCCACCCAACTCCGGCTTTACGCCCTGGCTGTACAGACCATTTTCCACCGGCCGGTCAAGGAAGCCTACCTTTATTTTCTCCCGGCAGGGAAACCCCAGCGCGTTCCTCTCCCGTGAGAATTTATATTGGAG
>SLTJ01000003.1 GCA_004347685.1 Clostridia bacterium | reverse complement strand
CGCTTGAGGTGGCCATTGTCATTGGCGCCGACCCGCTTACCCTGCTGGCTTCAGTAGTTTGGGCTCCCCAGGGGATTGATAAGCTGGCCGTGGCCGGCGGGCTGCGACAGGAACCGGTAAAACTGGTAAAAGCCCGGACGGTTGACCTGGAAGTTCCGGCCGAGGCGGAAATGGTTATCGAGGGCCGTATCTTGCCCGGAGTGCGGGAGGAAGAAGGCCCGTTCGGCGAGAGTACCGGATACTATTTTACCTATAAGAATCCTGTTATCGAAGTAACGGCTCTCACCATGCGCCATGATCCCGTTTACCAGGCCCTGCTGCCCTGGACCCTGGATGAGGAAACCCTGGTAGATATGGCCTTTGGCGTCAAGGCCCTGCAGGATCTCCGCCGTCTGGTACCCGGTATCCGCGATTTGCACTTTGTTCCGGGTACCTGCGGCTCCCACGCGGTGGTGGCGGTAGAGGGGCTCAATCCCGCCCAGGTACGGGAGGCGCTGTTGCAGACCCTGCTGATTAACCCGCAGGTGAAGATGGCGATAGCCGTGGACCCTGACGTCAATATCTATGACCTGGCCGAGGTGCACTGGGCTATGGCCACCAGGCTGCAGGCTCACCAGGATACGATGATATTGCCGGGGATGCAAGGGTCTTCTATTGACCCGTCGGCAGAGAGTACCCCCGGGCCGGTCTGGATGAGCTCGAAAATAATTTTGGATGCCACCAGAGGGCCAGGAGAACCGGGTAAGTTTACCCGGATAACCCCCTCGTCCGAGGCTATGGTTAAGGCCGGCGAGATATGGCATAACCTGGTAGCCGGGCAGGGAGGGCGGTAACTTGGCAGGGGACATCCAACTGCTACGCATCAACTACGAAGTAGGCTGGAACTGTGACTGGCGGTGCCGGTATTGCTACCGCTTCTTCGACTGCCCCCAATCGGAGAAGGAGGAAATCTTTTACCGCCACAGCCGCTTTGAACAAATAAAGAAGCATATGGCCGGGGTAAAACACAAGGTAGCGGTCATGGCCGGTAAGGGCGGGGTAGGCAAGACTACGGTCACGGCCAGCCTGGCGTTACAACTGGCCCTGGAAGGCCATACTGTAGCCATCCTGGACGTAGACTTCGCCGGGGCTTCCATTGCCAATTTCCTGCACCTGCCGCATACCCGCCTCATGCTGGGGCCGAACGGCATCATCCCCATCCCCGGGCCGTACGGGGTCAAAGTGATCTCAAATTCCTTCTTTATAGATTCCGAGAAGGCGGTTACCGATTTTGACGACCGGAAGCAGGAACTTCTGGAGGAATTTCTGGCCGGCGTGGACTACGGCGGCCTGGACTTTTTGTTGATTGATATGCCGCCAGGCACCGGTATCGAGGTTATCAGCGTCTTAAAACTGGTACCGGCCATTGACGGAGTCCTTCTGGTCACCATACCTTCCGAAGTGTCTCAGGAAGTGGTTTTGCGGGCCATAGGGTTATGCCGCAAAGCCGGGACCAGGGTGCTGGGCCTGGTGGAAAATATGGCTTCCTTTACCTGCCCGGAATGCGGCCGCGCGAGCCAGATGCTGGCCCGGGGCGGGGCCGCCATACTTTCCCACGCCTGTGGGGTGCCGGTTCTGGCAAGTATTCCTGGTGATAGTCGGGTAAGCCGGGGTGTTGACGCCGGGGGAGGCTGTTTCCTCCAGGAGCAGCCGCCCCCGCCGGCGGCACTGGCCTGCCGGGAGCTGGCCGGGGCGGTTAAGTCGCTACTGGCAATAACTTCCGTATCTGAGGCCGGGGCCACCACCGGAGGGGGGACCCGCGGCCGGCAGGATGAAAGCCTGGCCTCCGCCATGCCGGCCGGGTCTGGTGGTGCCGGGCACGGCCAACGCCCGCCGGAAAACCTGCCGCAAATCCTGGAGCTCAACTACGGCTCTGTTTGCCGCTACCGCTGCCGGGACTGCGCCGATTATTTCGCCTGCAGCAACCCCGCCAGGGAGAGGCTGGCCGGCCAGGGGCAGTTGGTGCAGCGGTTGCGCCGCAGCATGGCATTGGTCCGGCATAAAGTAGCCGTGTTGGGCGGCAAGGGCGGGGTGGGAAAGTCCACCGTGGCGGCAAACCTGGCGGTGGCCCTCAGCCGTTTGGGAAAATCTTCCGCTATCCTCGACGCTGACTTTCACGGGCCCTCCATCCCCAAGCTCCTGGGGGTGCAGGGGCAGCGCCTGCACCTGGACGGAAGCCAAATAAGACCGGTCAGCAGTCCCTGGGGGCCGGGAGTCATCTCCATGGCCTTTCTCACCGAAAGGGACGAGGCCGTTACCTGGTTCCAGGAGTTGAAGCGTTCGGCCCTGGAGCAGTTCCTGGGGCTGGTGGAATTTGGCGACCTCGACTACCTGGTGATTGATCTCCCGGCTGGAACTGGCTCGGAAACTATCGCCTGCTTGCGCCTGCTTCCCGATCTGGATGGGGCGGTGGTGGTGACCAGCCCTTCTTACCTGGCTCAAGCCATTGGCTTGAAAGCCATCGCCCTTTTGCGCGCGGCAGGCGCGCCGGTACTGGGGGTGCTGGAGAATATGAGCGGGGCTATTTGCCCGGACTGCGGCACAGTCTATCATGTATTTGCTTCCGGGGAGATGAGCCTGGCGGCGCGGGCCGGCGTTCCCGCGCTGGCTTCCCTGCCCTTGGAGGAAGGCGTGGCTCTGGCCGGAGATGCTGGAGAGCCCGTGGCCGCTTCCACCGGTACGGCTGCCGGGGAGATTTTTGCCTCCCTGGCTACAGAGATAATTGCCAGGGTTGAAAGAATTGTTAATTAACGTTAACTAACTGTGTGCTCGACCTACCGGTGCGTACACACTTGCGCGTGCCGCTAGTGGGGAGCCTCAAATCGGATAAACCGGTGGGGAGTTCTGGCTGGCACGCTCTGTTGCTAGTGGCCCGTAAGGTAGCGGCTGAGCAGCTAATTAACCTTGCCCGGATTAACTGTAACAGCCGCTTGCGTGGGATTTTTCCTTCACTTTGCGGTAGGCTCGGAAGCAAGAGCCTAAGAGGGCTTTTAAACTAAGTTTAGGAGGGAACTCACATTGACAAACGAGGTGCCGAGGTTTCCTTTCAGGTCATTGCGAGACTGGATCGTGTTTCTTGAGCAGAATGACCAACTTAGAAGGAACAAAAAGGAGGTCAACCTTCGCTATGACCTGGGCTATATTTCCAAAGTCACTGCTGATACGGGTGGTCCGGCACTCATCCACGAGAATATTTACGGATACCCGGACTGGAAGATATTCTGTGACGGGCTGACCACCTTTCAGCGTAAGGCCTGGGCTCTTGGCCTGCCGCTGGAGACTCTGGCTGCCAGCCTGGCTGGCGTTATCCAGAGCGGTAATCTTATCAAACCTGTATTGGTGGACACCGGGCCTTGTAAGGAAGTGAAGATTTTTGGTGATAACATTGACCTTACCAACATCCCCATTCCATATACGGGCAAATACGATAACCCACCCTATATCACGGCCGGCATAAGCACCATTATGGATTTAGATACCGGATGGCACAACATTGCCATCCGGCGCTTCCAACTTAAGGGCAAACAAAGACTATGTGACCTCATTGTTTCTTATCAGCATGAGGGAAAGATTTTCGCTAAATACGTGCGGGCCGGGAAACCAATGCCAATTGCCATAGTTATCGGGGCTGACCCATTGTTTTACTTGCTCTCACAAATGCCTGCAGAAGATAACGTCAGTGAATGGGATTACTGGGGGGCCTTTACTGGTGAGCCCCTGCAAGTGGTGAAATGCGAAACAAACGAGCTACTGGTACCCGCCCAGGCGGAAATCGTCATTGAGGGTTTTGTTGATCCGCTGAAGCGAGAGTTCGAAGGCCCATTCTCCGAGTTTCCGGGGTATTACTCCGGCTGTTACTACCTGCCGGTTGTTGACGTGCGGGCCGTGACCATGAGAAAGGATGCCATATATTACTATCTTTACATGGGTAAGGAACCCAGCGAGGGGCACAGTATGGCCCACCTAATGTATTCGGCCCAAATTCTCAAGCAGCTCAAGCAGCTTGTGCCGGAGGTTAGGGACGTAAACGTACTGTCAACTTGGTCCTTTACGACGGCGGTAACGGTTGATAGGCGGGCTAAGCGGGAGGGCCTTATTAAGAAATTAGCGATGGCTGCTAAGGCCATCCAAGCCGGTGCTTTGATCAAGAATCTGTTGGTCTTTGATGACAATGTTGATATCCGCAGTCTAAGTGATATTATCTGGTCTTTTTCGGTCAAGTTTCAGCCTGCGAGGGATTTTTTGGCTATTCCTAATACCATAGGCGCGGAACTCGATCCTTCTGAGCCATCCCTCGGGCATGGACCGGGAGTATCTTCATTTGGGGTCTTTGACTGTACCGAAGCCGGACCTCCATACGACGAACCGTTTCGCCGTGAGGTCGCGCTTCCGCCCAAGTCAGACAAGGCGTTAGAAGTACTGCGGGATCTTGGCTTGAATGGATAAGAAAATGGGAGGGGATATTCTTGTCGAGCCCAGGAGATCATCCTTACAGGAAGTCGTTGTACCGCATTCTAGAGAATAGAGCCTGGCTTGATGCGCATATCGAGGCTCTTATGGCTCAGTATAAATCGAAATGGATCGCAATCTACCGGAAAGAAGTTGTCGCCTCTGCTGACAGCCCTGACGAACTGAGAGGGATCTGCCAGGACAAAGTAGATATGGATGAGACTATCATCTTTCAGGTTCCGGGGGCGGTGCGCACACCAATATAAATTGGCGAAGGTTGTTGGCATGATAAAACCGCAACCCTGGCGGATTAAATACCCCCTGAAACAATCCTTTTTGGCCGTATATGATAACTGGAAGCACCAAAAACAAATTTCAGGGGGGATCTTTTATGCGGGTAAGAAGGAAAGGGTGGTGGCTCCAGGTAGTTTCGCTGCTGGTTGTTTTCAGCCTGGCAGCCACCGGCGTCCTGGCCGCTCCAGGAGGCAAGATGAACACCGGCCGGGGACAAGGACCGGGGAAGGCCAAACCGTGGAAGGAAAAGGCAGCGATAGAATTTCGCGACGCTGGCCGTCACTGGGCCATGGAAAACATCAGGGCCATGAGCCTGCTCGGGGCTATCAACGGCTATCCTGACGGGTCTTTCAAGCCTGAAGAGCCGGTGAAGGTGCAGGAAGCCCTGAAAATGGTGGTCAGCCTCTTGAGCGAAGAAGGTGCGGCGGGCCAGGGAGAGGCCGCAGAGTTGCAGGGCTTGCTGGAAAGCAGGTTTAAGAACGTGGATACCTGGGCTCAAGCCTACGCCGGCCAGGCGATCAGGATGGGGCTGATGCCTTCTACCGGCATGGAATTGCTCAACGGCAACAAGCCGGCCAAACGGTATGAAGTGGCCGTCTGGCTGGTGGGTGCCCTGGGCCTGGAACCAGATACCGGGATGGCCCAGGCCGAATTACCTTTTAATGACACTCCCGCTATTCCCGCCTGGGCCCGGGGATACATAGCCCTGGCCCTGCAGGAAGGCCTGCTGGAAGGTTACCCTGATAACACCTTCCGGCCCAACCAGCCGGTGAAGCGGGGCGAGATGGCTACCCTGCTGGGACGTTTTGCCGCCTGCCGCCAGCTTGTAGCCGGGTTTCACGTGATAACGGGGACGGTCACCCAGGTTGACCTGGATGCGCCCGCAATCACCATCGTCCGGCGGGTCTACGGCCTGATGCCCAGAGCCGCCGGAGACGAAGGTGAAGATAAAGCTTCGGTAAGCCAGGCGGTCTACGGGCAGGTCACCGTGGTGCCGGCCAAGACTGTACCCCTGGATCCCGACGCCTTCATTTACCTTGATGGCGCTCGGGCGGAACTGGGGGACATCCAGGCCGGTTACTGGGCCACCGTTATCACTGATAAGGAAGGGCTTGGCATTTTGGTTAGCGCCCGCATCCAGGCCCCGCCGGGACCCCGGTGGCCGCTGCAGCCAGAACCCGGCCGTGGCCGGAATCGCTAGATAGCAGGATTCCAGCCTGCATCACCTTGCCTCTAGTTTCATGACGGCCGTGTGGCCGCCTTTTTTTGGGTGAGCCCGGCATGGGCGCTGTCTATAGGGTGGAAGGCCCGAACATCAAGTCAGGGGTGAACCCGATGCGTTCGCGCGAAGGACAGAGAACAAATATGGTTCACCGGAGCAACCAGGATGCTAGGGCCACGGCTACCCCAGCCACGGCCACGATGGTTCCGATTATCTCGCGGGTGGAATTCCGGAACTCCTGTTGTAGGCCATCAACCCTGGTGTCTATTTTGGCGTCCAGTCTATCAATCCTGGCGTCCAGTCTGTCCATCCTGGTGTCCAGCTTTTCCATTTTGGCATCGGTTTCTTTACGCAGGTCGTCAATCTTGGTATCTAGCCTGCCCAACTGCTGCATGATCATGTTGAACGGGTCAAAGGAGGTGCGGAAGGTG
>SLTJ01000004.1 GCA_004347685.1 Clostridia bacterium | reverse complement strand
TCGTCAAAAACACGCTGGGTAATACCACCTACCTCCAAGTCCCAGTCTACCTTAAACCGTACCTTAGCTACCTCTTTTTCCGCCTCTAACCTTGCTATCCATTCCCGTATGTCAGCGTAAGCCATTCTATCATCCCCCAATCATTCACCTGACCATAATGTAATAGCAATTTCCATGCCAACCAAAGGGAGAGGAGAAACCAGGCAGATCGGCTCAGTGAAGGAAAGGAAGTGTATGTCCTGGACAACACTGCGTTCGGAGAGCTGCACAGCGAGTATTGGCCAACTGATTTGATGCTTGCAGTCGGTTGCCTCATTCCAAATCGATATCTAAACATTTAAGCATTCATAGCTAAATTAAGCAGTCCAGCAAGAAACAATAGACAACTTGGCAAACATTTTTTAGTCCAGATCAACAAGGCCCCAAAAACTCCCTGAGGAGTTCTGGGGCCTGAACGGGGCCATGAGGTCTTACCTTCTTAAACCACTCTGCTGTTATGACCGCTTTCAAGGCGGGGGTGGAAAAACTGGTCAGGGAGCCATAAGTGCCGCAAGTACAGGCCGCCGGCGCCGCCACACTGACTAAAACTTCATCCTCCATTTTAAGCCACGGCGCTGCAACAATCTGATGTAGGGCTCCAATGGGCGCACGTTCCACCAGGGCTGATTCCTAACCCCCAGGTCCTCGGCCAAGACGCTGGCGGTTATGTAGCCCTGCATCAGGATCGTCGTTCTGCCCACGCTAACCTCGGTGGTGTAAAGCTTCTTGATGGGCGTTCTCGGAGCTCCACATCCTGGAAACGGCCGGTTATGATAAAATTGGCTCGGAAGCACATTTCCACCCACGTCGGTCCCTTCTAGCATGCTAGGATTCCTACGCACGATATCCAGAGGTGTCTGTACATAACGGTCTATCTTGGCTGTCTTGATATTGGGGGCATACTCAGCCACAAAATCCTCTACCCGATCAGCATATTCCTCGCGAATATCGTCCCACGATCCAGGGCCATTAAGTCTCCTGTTACCCCACCAGCAGATATTATACGGCACTGCTGTATAAAGTATTGTGGTATGCATGCCTGGCGGCGCCTGGGTAGGGTCAATGGCCGTAAACCTCCAGATACCACCATACAGAATCGGAGGGTCAGGCAATTCCCCCAGTGCTAAGGCACGGTGATACCTTTCAATGTCAGCCACGCTCTCTGGACCGATATTAAATCCGTAAAGTTGTTCTCTTACGGCAGAATCTATATGCCTGTCGGTCCAGTTGAAGGCGGAGAGCTGCAGCGGCTCCTTTGTCAAGAGATAGGGCGCGAAGAGACCCCCCCCCTCGTTATCATACATTTGCACAGCCATGACAACCTCGGGCGGAAGATTTTCTGGTCCTACCAGCCAGAGAAACGTCGGGACAGGGGAAAGGTCACTTACCACCGCCTTTCTGGCCATTATCTTGCGGCCTGGGTAAACGCTGTCCTCTGATAGGATGACGCCTTTTGCTTCGCCGTTCTCAACGATAATCTTTTCCACAGGACATCCTTGGAAGACTTCCACCCCGTAGTGAAGGGCTGACCGGTAAAGGGAATGCGGGAGCAAGTGACTCCCACCCTTGGCCGTGGTAGCCCAGGACCACACCACTCCCATAAAAACAAACATAAGGGAACTCAGGCTACCTATCCCCTTATGCCAAGGATCCAAGATTAGCTCAATGGCCACACTGAGAGGAAGTATTTTAATCCTCTCGTCCTCGAATAACTCGTTCATAAGCTGGTATCCGGTCATCTTGAGCCAGTTCGGGGGCATGCCCGGACACCTGCTGATGATCTCCGCTGCCCTCTGAAACGACTGCACATTTGGCGGTTTATAAAATAGTTCCTCTGTCAGTTCGACTATGTGATCAGCGAAGTAGTTGCAGAGCTTGCGGTAGGTTTCCGCGTCGTTCTTGTTGATCGCCTTCCAGGCGTTATACGTCTTCTCCGCGTCGTAGTTATGCAACACCACACACGAACCGTCCTTGAAAGGATACGCGTAACCCCAATCGCCAAAACAGGGTTCATAACCGAAATGCTCCAATTCGAGTTCTTCATATGTCGGCGCTAGCTGCGGACAAAGCCCCACGGCATGGAGATTAGCCCGTACGCCTGGTCTCATAACCTCCTCAGACTCGCAGTTGGTACCGACCTCGTTGCGGAGCTCGAAAACGGCTACTTTTTCCCCCGCCTTGGCCAGGTAGCCAGCCACAGCTAAGCCGTTGATACCACCACCGACGACGATCACATCGTACTCAGTTTGCAATGTTTGAGCCTCCTTCAGCCAGACTAAACTAACACGAACCAGAAAGTTATGTATAATTCATGCTGGAATGCAGAGGGCTACGCCGCAGCAACTTTCTTTGGGACATTCGTATTATCAGCCAAGGTGTTCCCAATCTTCATGCCACGACCACCTGGCCCCGGATTGCTCCGCGTCCAACCGGGCTACGGCTCCACCGGCTAGCGCAGCTTGCGCAGCAGACTCGGTACTCCATACACTCGCCTCGTTGCTGGTATGACTGGCTGCCTTTAGCCTCCTCGCGCCTTCGCGGCAATCGAGCCTTGGCTAATGATGCGCCAAATCCAGCTTACCGGGTGCCAGGTGGCCCTTGCAAAGTTAGGATAATCCAGATTAGGAGTTACGGCACCATACACTACACTAACTACACAGCAAATCCGTTCTTGATAGCCTCCTCAATATGATTAGGCGGTTTCCACCAGGGTTTTAAATTCAGGTCTTCTGCTAGTATACCTGCGGCCGCATACCCGGCGCCCAGCAATACCATTCCGCCTGGATAGGTACTGGCGCCACCTACGTATAATCCGGGAATGGGTGTCCTGTACCGTGAACATAGGTCATTAGGCCGGAAATAACCCATCTGGATGCTCAAGTACTCGCCATGCTTAATGGAACCTCGCTTCATGTTAGGAAATTTCATTTCGATAAAGGTTGGCGGATAAGGATACCGACGGATGGTCTTTGCCTGGCCAATGTTGGGGGCGTAAGACCCCAGGAATTGCAGCACCTTGTCCGCATACGTATCTTTCAGTTTCTCCCAGTTGCCATCCTGGGGCTCGTAGGGCGCAATGGTCTCGAATCTTACTACTGTCAAGTTCTTGGGGGGAGCTTCCCAGTCGGCCATGAATTTATCAATATGCATTGGTCCCTGGGACTTATCAAATTTGGTTATTGTAGTGACATGACCCAGGCTGGCTAAACCGCCCTTCTGCACTGATCTGAACTGAGCGACGAGATCAGAAACGTTTTCAACACCCAACACCTGGATCATAGCCTCATTAGCCTCAGCATCAAAGCTCTTAGCTTCATAAACCGGCTCCCGGTTCAGGATCAGGTGCAGACCATAGTGACTTACGGCCTCCCACTCCCAGCCCTTTACTGCATCGGCTAGCCCGGGAGCTAATTTATTCAACTGCTCTTCGCCAATGAAGCGCAAGAAAGTCTGCTCTGGATCCACGGTGCTGACCACGACCTTGGCCCTGAACTCACGGCCGTCAGCAGCCCTGACCCCAACTGCCCGGCCCCCTTCAATGAGCACTTCACCAATCTCTGTCGTCTCGGTCACTGTGCCCCCGGCAGCAAGATAAGATTTAAGCACGGCCGAGGACAAACGATGGCTGCCAGCGCGGATCAAGGCGGCGTTGAGCATTCGCACCACGTAAATAGGTACCAGGTATCCAACTCCACTTACCTCCGGATCTATGCCCCACATGGTGGTAAGGTAGAGCAGCCCAGCCTTGAGCAACTCGGTTTCAAACCCGCATCCTTCAATTATTTCCAGCGGGGTCTGTTCGGAAATATCTAGGATCTTCTTGCCGATATCTTTGGTATTCAACATTTCAAATAGCTCAAGGGCTGGCACGGCCGGCCGGTAGGTCTGGGGTACCAGGCACTGATTTACCATGGCCTCAAAATCCGCGTATACCTTGATAAACTTCTCGGCGTCCCTTTGCGAGAATTTGGCTATGGATGCCGCCGTCTTTTTTGCATCGCTGTAGAAGCAAAGTGCCCTGCCATCACGGGAGATGACGGCTACGGCCGGCTGCGGCCTAAGATAGGTACAGCCGTATTCGGCCAGTCGCAGGTCGTCATATGGCGGCATTACATCCATCATCATCATATAGACGGCATGGGTATTGAACCTGCAGCCGGACTGCTCATCAGTCATGATGGCCCCGCCTGTCTCCCACCTTCTTTCGGTTATAAGCACCTTGGCCCCCGTTTTGGCCAGGTAGGCTCCCAGAGTCAGCCCATTTATCCCTCCGCCGACAATAATCACGTCATACGTCTCCATATCTCTGGCCTCCTTCCTCAGGTCTAAAATTTCATCTTCCAATACTTCCCACGCCGCTCGAGCAATCTCATATACGGCTCCAGTGGCCGAACATTCCACCAGGGCTGATTCCTAACCCCCAGGTCCTCGGCCAAAACGCTCGCCGTGATGTAACCTTGCGTCAACATAGTCGTCCGTGAGAAGCTGACTTCGGTGGTATAAAGTTTTCTAATCGGAGTTCTCGGGGCTCCGCATCCGGGGAAAGGACGGTTATGGTAATACTGGCTTGGTCCGAGGGCCCCGCCGGACCAGGTGCCCTCAAGCATGCTAGGATTCCTGCGCACTATGTCCAAAGGTGTTTGTACGTAACGGTCTATCTTGGCTGTCTGGATATTGGGGGCATACTCGGCCACAAAATCCTCTACCCGATCAGCATATTCCTCGCGAATATCGTCCCACGACCCGGGGCCATTAAGTCTCCTGTTACCCCACCAGTAAATATTATACGGCACGGCCGTGTAGAGCATTGTGGTATGCGTGCCTGGCGGCGCCTGTGTGGGATCAAGGACCGTAAACCTCCAGATACCTCCGTAGAGAAATGGAGGGTCGGGTAATTCCCCGCGCGCAAAGGCCCGCTGATATCTCTGCATATCAACCACGCTCTCGGCGCCTATGTTAAGCCCGTAGAGTTGCTCCCTTACCGAGCGATCTATGTGCCTGTCGGTCCAGTTGAAAGCCTCAAACTGGAGCGGCTCCTTTGTCAAAAGGTAAGGCCCAAAAAGTACGGCTTCTTCGTAATCATACATCTCTAAATGCATAATAACTTCCGGGGGAAGGTTTTCCCGCCCTACCAGCCAGTAAAACGTTGGGATAGGGGTAAGGTCACTTACCACCGCCTTCCTGGCCATTATCTTGCGGCCAGGGTAGACGCTGTCCTCTGACAAAATGACGCCCTTTGCTTCCCCATTCTCAACGATGATCTTTTCTACCGGACATCCTTGGAAGACCTCTGCCCCATAGTGAAGTGCGGCCCGGTACAGGCTATGTGGTATGAGGTGGCTGCCCCCCTTAGGCGTAGTCATCCACGCAAAGACGAGACCGCCGAACGTAAACATCAAGGCAATCTGGCTCCCGATGCTTTTATCCCATGGACGTACCCCAAGTTCAACACAAAAGCTGAGCATCATCAACTTTATCCGGTCGTCCTCGAATAGGTGGTCCATGAGCTGATACCCAGTCATTTTGAGCCAGTTAGACGGCATACCCGGACACCGACTCATAATTTCGGCACCACGGCTAAACGATATCGCATTCGGGGCCTTATAAAAAAGTTCGTCAACCAGCTCAACTATATGGTCGGCGTAATAATTGCATATTCGGCGGTACGTCTCGGCATCTTTTTCATTAATGGCCTTCCAGGCCAGATAAGTCTTTTCGGCGTCGTAATTGTGAAAGAGTACACACGATCCGTCTCTGAACGGATACCCGTAGCCCCAATCCGCGAAACAGGATTCGTACCCAAAGCGCTCCATTTCGAGTTCCTCGTAAACAGGTGCCGCATGAGGAAGCACTCCGACAGCATGGAGATTGGCCCTCACCCCTGGACGCATGACCTCTTCGGTCTCGCAATTGGTTCCGACCTCGTTGCGCAACTCGAAGACGGCCACTTTTTGTCCCGCACGGGCCAAATAGCCGGCCACAGTAAGGCCGTTAATGCCGCCGCCAATCACGATAACGTCGTATTCCGGTTGCATATCCAACCCCCCATTGTTAACATTCGCTTTAGGCAAACATGTGGCGCTCAAGAATCGTTATCATTTGCAACAGCAACCTTATTGCACCTTTCAGGTGGAGCTTCCACAGCTACCCTCCCACCCCCGAACAAAAGTAATATTAAAGCACGCGGAGTCAACATCTTACGGATGATATGGAGAATATCGGCTCGCTCAAAAACGATAACAAAGTCCCATCCTGTCGGTGGCGACATCTTGCCTGACAAGGCAATGACCTTATTGCTGCTTACTTCTTTAATTAAATCGTCTACTGCTGGCTGAGGCATGGTGTTAAGGGCGTCGCCCAGGCTCATTACCGTGACATCTGCAAATCTTATGCCTAGATTCTTCCTCCCTAACCCTCGCGACCACATCCGCACGCCGGACACCCTCCCTCCACCGATATTCACAGGCAGCCAAGAAGTATTCGCATGTTGCACAAAACATCCAGGGACAGCATGACCATACCTGCGAGGATTTCCTCGACTGGCTTACGCTTCCGGGGCCATGGCAAAGCAGGTGGCCATTCCTCCGTCAACGGGGATAACCGCGCCGGTTATGTACGAGGCCGCGTCTGAAGCTAGGAAAGCCACAATTCCGGCGTAATCCTCGGCCACGCCCAACCTGTTTAACGCCATTCTCTTTTCAATGGTAGCCAGAAGCTCGGACGGAAAGTAGTTAACCACGGTTTCAGTCGTGGTTAGACCGGGCGTAATGGCATTAACAGTAATGCCTAGTGGACCGAATTCGGCAGCCAAGGCCCGCGTAACTGCCGCTATTCCCCCTTTGGTAGCTGTATAATGGGCCTGGATGGCAAAACCAATTAAGGCTTGGGCGGAAGATACATTTATTATTCGGCCATACTGCCTTGACACCATATGTTTCAGCGCTGCCTGGGTACACAAAAACGGCCCTTTGAGGTTAACTGCAAATACAGTATCCATTTCCTCCTCAGACGTCTCGAGGAACGGTGAGGCAGGGTAAATGCCTGCATTGTTTACGAGGATGTCTAACCGGCCAAAGTCGCTAGCCACGCGATCCACGCTAGCCACTACCTCGCCTTTCTTAGTCACATCTACCTTCAGCGCCTCTCCTCGACGTCCTGACGACTTGACCTCTTTGACTGTATCAGCAGCATCACGAATGTCAAATATCGCCACATCTGCCCCTTCCCTAGCTAAGCCGAGGGCCACCGCTCTGCCAATGCCTGTAGCTCCACCTGTCACGATAGCCGCCTTACCATCCAAACTCCCCATAGATGATACTGCCTCCTTTCCGAAATTTTGCTCCTCACACCTTGACCACATAACAGTCCATACCGGCTGCCTGCTACTGTTCTTAAGCTTATCATAAACAAAATTCAAAATCAGCCGCCTTCTTAACAGTTTCACGTTAGTTATTTCACATAGCAACCATGTCAAATAAAGAGTGTAGCGCCTATAATATGTATAAAAACCGTACTCAACGTCAATCAAGAAAAATACTATCCTGAACGAAATCTAAAGCCTCCCTATGAATCTCATCTTCCCGCAACAATGTCTCCAGCTTAGCCATATCTTTGACCGCCACCCGCCTCCCGGGCTGGCACTCAATAACGCTATGTCCTTTTAGGTAAGAAATCACCTCGCCAACTGTCTGCCTGGAGACACCTGCAATCTCTGCCAAGTATTCCTGGGTGACCCTTATCGGGGGGAACCTAGTGCGAAACCCAACCATATCTTCCGCCCTTGACCCCTTTGACCTACCACTCCCGCTCAGACTGGCTAAAAACCATAGACTAAACATTACCCGTTGGTGAGCGCGAGAATACGTGACAGAGAGCAGATGATAGCCTAGGATGGTCGCCTCCACGGCCAAAGAGCTTATAAGCATAAGCATCACTTCAGATGCCTCGGAGCAGCTAAAAACTGAGACTGGGAATTCCACCAGCCTACAATCCGTCCTGGCCGTTGCTGTCACACTGTGGGGCCTTTCGAGGAAGGCATCCTTTCCCAAAAAGGCCCCGGGTCGTACTAGGAAAAGAATCTTCTTTGCCCCAGAAGAAGACAGAAAGGAAATTTCTACAATCCCCTCTATCAGAAGGTATATGCTATCGCCTCTACCCCCTTGGGAAAATATTACGCTGTTACGCTTGCACCGTTTAACCCGCCCTAGTCTTTCCAAGGTAGAGGATAGTTTAGCTGCCAAGACCTTCACCTCACCACTGGCAAGAAACGAAATCCGCCTGCTGTTTACAGGTGGCGACATAAAGTTATCAGATAATCAATCCCCCTCCCCCCAGCGAAGGATACTCCCACACCAGCGGCCTCAATTATTTCTGCGTCAGAAGCGCCTAGGTTGCGTGCGATCTGGATGTAGTTGGGAATGGCTTCCCGCATCCCGGAAGTAACCATGATTGCAAGAGCCATTAATATCTTGGTTTTCCTATCTAACGCACCCTCAGCCAGCAGTTTGTTCCGCATTTCCATGTATGCGCTCAACACTTCCGGAGCCTTCTCCACCATGACCTTGGTGTTCTCAGGCATAAATCCAATACCGTCAGTCAGCAACTTGTCTAGTTGGCTATTCTTAGCCACTTGGTTCACCTTCTTTTGAGAGTGGTAAGGAAGGAGCAAACCGGAGCGACCTCTGGTTTGCTCCTGTCCAACTCATTTAACTCCATACTCACGCACGTGACCTCTTCGGTCCTAAAGCCCAATGGGCGTCAAGGAACAGCATGTTGGCTGAAAGCTGTCTGGTGTATGCTATTTCTGCGCCAATTCGGCAATTATGGCGTGAGGCACTATGGGCATGCCGGGAGGGGTCTGATCTACCTCTGTTTGCCGGCCGCAACCAGGGCAGTAAAACTCCAGTAGCACCGCCCATTCTTTATCCGGCGCCAGGTGCTTGGGATAGACTTCATCAGGGTCGCGTTCGTAGACCAGCGAATATAGCTTGAAGTCTTCTCCTGCCGGCCCGTAAATAAACCCACACTCACTGCATACTGTTACCTTTTTGCCTGTGCTGTCCAACGCCACGTTGACGTAGGGTGTCAACTTAAAGAGAACTTCCCTGATCTCTCCCTTGCCTACCGGCTTCAAATCCTTGGCAGCAAGTTGTTCCTCCTGCTGTAACTGCCGGTGGAACTCAGCACTGAACCACTCGGTCTCCTTCACCAGTTCCAGCGCCGGAGCCGGTAAATTGCCAGCCTTCCGGGCCGCCACCATCCTCTTGATAAACTCCCCGGCCGGCACCCCCTTCTCCAAACGCTCCTTCTTCCTCGCCTGCCGTAACCGCTCCGTCTCGGCGTAGTCTACCCTCTCGCCGGCCAGATCCACCGCCACACAGTAAACCTTCCTGGCCGTCTCCTCCGTGGCTTCGCCGTTCAGAATGTCGTTTAATACCGCCTCTGGATCACGCTCGATAGGGTCTCCCAGCCCAGCGCCAGTGGTGG
>SLTJ01000018.1 GCA_004347685.1 Clostridia bacterium | reverse complement strand
TCGTACTTCGAAACAGCGCTAATAAATGCCTCGGCACTGTCGAACTCGGGATCAAGTAAGTAGAAAAGGCCGTTATTCACGAGGTTGGTCCAGGGCGTCACCCCGTGGCGCCGGGCCGGCTACAACCCGCGGTAAAACTCCTCCTCGGACACCTGCAGCTGGCGCTCCAAGATGCGCCGCCACAGGTGTTTGGGTATTTCCTTATGCAGGGCGAAGCTGACCCGGGTGCGGAGTACTCGGCCGTCGGTCAAAACCTTTTCGTAGTAGAAGTGGTCGGTCTGGCGAATGAGCACCCAACCATTGTTTTCACAATAGGATTTTAGCTCCCTGAACCTTGGCGGCATGGAAGCTCCAGCAAGGCCTTGATTTCCTCGTCGCTGTCGCAAAGGGCCACGCGCAGCACGTAGGGGAAGTGCGGCCGGCGGTTGGGTGCGTTCAAAAAAAGCTGGGGGCGGTCCAGGTAGTCCTGACAGTAAAGCTTGATCTCCTGCGCCAGTTCTTCAAGGGCCTCCTCCAGGGTCGGGCCGTTAACCGCCAGGTCCATCTCGTCCAGGGCCAGGGTAACCGACCCGTCTTCCTCCTCCAGGACCTCGGGCTTTAGAACAAAGTCCTTAAGCAACTCCTTAACCAGATCCTCGCGCACCAGGAGGACCTCTTCGGACCGCCGGCGTACCAGGGCCGGCTTCAAGCCGTGGTACACAGTGTCGTACAAGGCGCTGAAGTCCCGGCGGGCCTGGGAAAACTGGACTTCGGCGAACATAAATGCCCCCCCTTTCCTGCTCCAGACCTCCTTAATTTATTCTAGCACAATCTGCACAACCTGTACAGTATAGAACCATCTTGACAACCCAAGCCTGGCGGAGTATTATTATCCAGCAACATGGGGTAAATGTGGAAATTGGGCAAACCCTATGGAAAAAGCCATGCTCTCGTTGACCTGGCTTGAAGGTGGGAAGTGACCGGATGCTCTATACGTTGGTCAAGTTAACTGCTAAGTATTTTTTGTGGCTTTTGGGGAAACCTGTGATTACCGGGAAAGAAAACATCCCCCGCACAGGCCCGGTGATTGTGGTGGCCACCCACACCAGCCTGCTGGACGGTTTTCTCTTGGCGGCTTTCTGGCCGCGGCGGCTTACGTTCCTGTCAGCAGCCTACCTGTTCAAGATGCCGGGAGTGGGAGCGTTTTTGCGCGCCACGGGCGCCATCCCGGTGCAAAACGAGGGGAGTGAGCTGGCGGGAATAAGGGCGGCCTTGCGGGTATTACAGGGAGGGGGCACCCTGGCCCTTTTTCCTGAAGGCCGGGTTGGTCAGACGGACAGGCTTGGTCCGTTTCAAACGGGATGGGCCTACCTCGCCCTGAAGGCTGGGGCGCCGGTGCTGCCGGTGGTCATCAGGGGTACCAGGAGAGCGCTGCCGGTAGGCGCCGTCTTCCCGCGCCGCAGCAAAATCAACGTGCAAATCGCCGCCCCGTGGGCGCCGGAAAAAGTCCGGCGACCTGGGCAAGAAGCCCTGGCGGCTTTGAATACGAGACTGGTCAGCCAGATGGAGCAAATGTTGAACGAGATGTAGGATCACCGGAGGTCGTTAAAAAAATGGATGATAGGCAGTTAGGAAGGCCACGCCTCGGCCTGGCCCTGGGAGGCGGTGGCGCCAGGGGTTACGCCCACTTGGGGGTGCTCAAGGCTTTCCAGGAGGCAAACATCCCTGTTGACGTGATCGCCGGGACCAGCATGGGGGCGGTGGTGGGCGCCGCCTGGGCCTCGGGATACCGGATTGAGGAATTGATAGATATGGCCCTTGAGATGCGCTGGTGGAGGTTATTAGTCCTGGCAGATCCGACTTTACCCCGCCAAGGGGTGATTGCCGGCAACCGGTTGGAAAGGTATTTTACCACCTTAACCCAGGGGAGGGAGTTTAATCAACTGGAAAAAACTTTAGTCGTCGTAGCCACCGACATAACTACAGGGGAAGAAGTGCGCCTTAACTCCGGGCCCGTGGCCCGGGCTTTAAGGGCCAGCACCGCAGTACCAGGAGTCTTTTGTCCGGTCAGGTTAGGACGGCACCTGCTGGTAGATGGGTCGATTACCAGTCCGGTGCCGGCGGCCGTGGCCGCGGATGCGGGGACGACGGCGGTGGTGGCTGTGGATGTATGCTCGCCGGTGGACCGGACTGATGTCCTGGTGCGGGCATGGAAGTGGTTAAGGGAGATACCTCTCAGGCAAACTTATTGCCTGGCGGCGGCACCGGGTTTTCTAAACTTCCTGAGCTCACGGTTGCCAACAAGTATCAGTATTGTCGGCCGCTCCCTGGAACTGAACGACCGTTACATAAAGGTTTCCCCGCCGGGGACTTCCTCCGGGCATTACTGGCTATTGAAGCCGGCGGTGGAAAATGTAAGGTGGTATGAGTTTCACCGGGCCAGGGACTGTATCCAGGCAGGGGAAGCCGTAGGACGGCAGGTAGTTGAACAGATCAATACCTTACTGCAAGAGGGGACGTTGTCGGAGGAACCGGAAAACAAACTGGGCGAGAAAGAAAGGTAGTGGGAGGAGGATCACAGTGGTGAAAAAGTGGGGAACAAATCTAGAATTTGCCAAGCGGTATGTATGAGCGAGAAAGACGTAGGCGGAACACGGGGGAGGGGGAAAAACCGTAATGCGCATCACCCGGCGGCGACTGGACTTTCTGCGAAAGATTAAACAACTCTACGAGGCCACCAACCTGCCGGTGCACTACGCACGGGTGGCCGAACTGCTGGGAGTCAACAAGTGGAGCGCTTACGAAATGCTGAAGACGCTGGAAAAGGAAGGCTTTTTGACCAGCCAGTACGAAGTCAACCAGGGCGAGAAGTTTCCCGGGCGGGCGATGGTGCTGTTCGCGCCTACCCGCATGGCTGAGGCGGTGCTATCCGGGCAAGGTTTGGAGGAGAAGTTCCCCGGCAAGGAGTGGCGGCAAGTCAAGCAACGGCTTTTGTCCCTGTGCGCAGAGCTGAAAAAAAGCAATCCCAGGGAGTTGATCGAACAACTGATGGCCGAACTGCCCGGCCTGGAACACCCCCTGATCTTCTGCGCGTACATGATCACCCTCTTGATCGCGCAACTGCAAACCCTGAGCATAATGAGCCGCGGGCTGATTAAGAACGTGGTGCTGGGCGCGGAGAAGGCGGAAACCGGACTGGCCATGTTTGCCGGCGCCGCCATGGGCAGCATGCTGAAAGCAGCCACCCAGTTCCCGCTCCCTTCCCAGATCGTCAGCCACCTGCACAGGTTCCAGGACAACTTGGCCGAGCTTAACCAATCCGAACAGGCTTTGCTGATGGATTTCCTGGAAGAGGCGCTGGAAAAAGCGAAGTAATTTCTCCTGGACTGCCACCGCCTTTACTGTGACACTTCGTGAAATTCCAGCGGCGATCGTCCTGAACCGTAAAATCAAACTCAGGCAACCTCCCCGCGAGAAAGCCAGTACTGGCCAAACACTGGTTAGAAACCCCACCGTGAACAAGCCTCATGCGGCCGCAGAAAAACAATTTCCTGGTAATGCCCCAGGTGAAGAAGGTGCGTATCGCCGGTTACCACAGCTTCTGCCCCGGCCTCCACCGCGCACTCGACAACCCGGTTGTCGTCCGGGTCATCTTCCACAACGCTCAATTCTATTCTTGGAATGACCAGGCGAACGGGCTGGTAGAGCCAGGACAGCACGATAGTCAGGTCGGGGTGCTCGGCCACTACTCGGAGCTTAGGCCTGGCCAACACCTCAGTAAGCTCCCGCAAAATAGCTGGGCTGACATAAAGTTCAAGTTGGCCTCTGAGGCAGGCTTGCAGTATCCGGTGCGGAGGCCCTTCCCAGCCAATGGCCGATACTAGGCTGTTAGTATCCATTACCACCCTTTTCAACGAGAACGTACCTCGCGGATGGCTTCCTCGACCACAGCGGGGGGAACGCCGGCCTCGTTAACCTTCTGGTGTATCTTCTCCAGGGCTTGGGCCACCCGGTTGGCCGCAGCTTCCACAGCCAGATCCTGGAGTTTCCTATATTCCTCATAACCCATTAGGATCGCCTTTTCCCTGGCCCGCCTGGTTATGATTACAGGTTCTTTACCCTGGTTAACACGGTACACCAGTTCCCCTAAAAGACGCCTAGCCTCTTCCACACCCAATACATTCTCCATTAGCTTCACCTCTAGGTTTATCATATGGTTTTCCGGTGCCTTTGTCAAGAGCTAAACCATGGGCTGACAAACATGGTGGCAGATGGAAAATCGGGGCCAAGGCCCATGGGCCACAACGCCACCGTCTGGGTTCTGCAGTCCCACAGGACATTCTCCTCCGCCACGCTCAAAGCATAGCTCAGGTACCTCACCGGTATGAAGATGCGGCCGTCTTCGACGAAAGGTACCGCGTCCATTTCCCTGGCCTGGCCGTCCACGGTGTAGCTTCCCTCCCCGACCATGTCGGCCCTGTGTTCCGGTGCAGCTAGTGCCCATTCTGCTTTATGCTTGACCGAAGATAGGCCGGCGCAAGCCCCGCCCCTTCAGGACTGGGAACGCTCCAAACGCCGTTGACATCTTCCGGGAAATATATTAACCTTTACCTTAAGGGATACGTCAAGGCAAGGGGGGACTCAGGTATGGAACGCATCGCTGGCATCAACGAGGCGCGCCCAAAACTGACTCAGCTGATCAATTCTGTGGCCGCCGACAAGTCGGCAGTGATCATAACCGTCAACAGCGAGCCGAAAGCCGTATTGATCGACTACGAAGAATACCGGTCGCTCAAACAGACCAGGGACGAGAGTAAAAGGCTCTCCATCAAGCTGGCCTTGGCAGACCTGCGGTCGCGGGCAGCGGCTGCCGGCATCACCGAAGAAGACGTGGCCAGGGAAATTAAAGCGTACCGAAGCAAATGAAAGTAGTTCTGGACACGAACGTAATAATCTCCGGCTTCTTGACCCGAGAAGGACCACCCGCTACGTTGATCGACCTGTGGGCTGAGGGTAGGATCACCGTAGTGGTGAGCCAGCCGCTCATCGAGGAGTACCTTGGCGTCCTCGTACGGCCAAAGTTTGCCAAGGCCGGACGGCCTGAAGAAAGGCTGCGCCTGCTGGAAGAGTTGATCGCCATGGATAACACCGACCTGGTGTCACCGAAAGAAAGGGTGGCGATGATAGACGAGGACCCGGCTGACAACCTTGTGTTGGAATGCGCGGCAACCGGCTCCCCTGATTATATCGTCTCCGGCGACGACCACCTGCTGCGGATCAGGAAGTTTGGCAAGATCCCCGTAGTCACGCCACGCCAGTTCCTGGAGACTGCTCTGAAAGAGTAGTGTTCCGGCCCGCTCGGACCCCCCACTGGAACTGCAGTGCGTTTTGGTTGACTTTGGTATCTTGGCCGCGTACAATACAGGTAATAAGGCCAAAACTTTTTCGGGGGTGATGGCTTGCGTTTCCTGCACCTGGCAGACCTGCACCTGGGATGGGCGCCGAGATTTCTTGGCGAAAATGAGGCCGGGCGCCGGCAGGAGCGGGACAATCTGCTGGCCCGGGCCGTGGACTACGCGGTGAACCCGGCCCATGGCATCGGCCTGGTGGTTATCGCCGGGGATCTATTTGAAAGCCACCGTCCCGAGAGGGTTCTGGCCGAGCGGGTGGTGCAGGAACTGCGGCGCCTGGAGGAGGCGGGGGTACAGTTGGTGACTGTCCCGGGCAACCACGACGAGATCACCTACCACAATTCGGTTTACCGCGAGCTGGCCGGCTCCTGGCCCGGGGTACTGGTGCAAAACCCTACCCCGGAGACAGTGGCCGAACTTGAGATCCAGGGGGAAACCTGTCATATTTACTCCCTGGCCTATACCGGCGGCATTACCTCTACGGCCGAACCCCTGGCCACTTTCCCCCGGCGGGAGACTCCCGGCTGGCACCTGGGCCTTTTCCATGGCTCCCTGGACTGGCAAGCCGGGGATAGGAGTCTCCCCCTTTCCTCCCAGGGGCTAGCGCAGGCACGCTACCATTACGTGGCACTGGGTCACGTGCACGGGCACCGGGAAGTGCAGTTACCGGCCGGACCGGCGGTCTATGCCGGGGCAGTGGAATCCAAAGGTTTCAGCGACCCGGGGGTGGGCTTCTTTACGGTGGTTACCCTGGCCCAGGGAGGGGCGGTGATGGAGCAGGTGCCGGCCGGGACCCGGCCGCTGCGGGTGGAAACCCTGGATGCCGGACTTTTCCCTACGCGGGAGGAATTGGAACGCAAGGTGGCGGCCATGGCCGATCCTCAGGCTATGATTCGCCTGCTCCTCACCGGGGTGGCCAACTTCCCGCTGCATCCCGCCAGTCTGGCCGAGCGCCTTAGGCCGCACTTTTATCACCTGGAAATAGACGATCAGACTATCGCCCTCACACCCGACCTCCTGGCCGGGTGGGCCGGGGAGCCGACCATCCGCGGCCTTTTCGTCCGACGCCTGCAGGCAAGGCTGGCCCAAGCCAACACTGACCGGGAGCGCCAGGTAGTCACCCGCGCTCTCTTGAATGGTCTGGCCAGCCTGGAGTCTGCCTGAACCTTCCCGACAGGCTAAGAGACCGGTGAATATTCAACCTCCAAATACATGCTAAGGGGTGTGCCCGGTGAGGCAGGTAGTGTGGCACAGGCTGGTCTTGCGGGGTTTCGGTTGTTATCGCGAGGAAAAGGCCCTGGAACTCGAGGAGGGCCTTAATGTTTACATTGCCCCCAATGAGGAAGGCAAGTCTACCCTGATCATGGGCCTGGTGGCCGTGCTTTACGGTCTGCCTGGCACCAGCGACCCGGCCAGGTTCGGCAAAGCCCGCTATCAGAATTGGGACGAGGCGCGGGAGTTTGGCGGCGAGCTGGAGTTCAGCGTAGACGGGCAGGACTACCGGCTGCGGCGGGATTTCACCACCGACCGGGTGGCTCTGGTCCGGCGCGAGGGCAGCGGGTGGGCAGAAATCGCCGGCGGAGAGCACCGGACTCGCGCCCGCCGCGTCAATCTCTCTTATACTGAAGCCATCACCGGCCTCATCGGCCTGGGTACCCCGGAGCTGTTTACCTCTACCTTCTGCCTCTCCCAACCTCTGGTCCGGGCAAACAATCTTGATGCCGAGATCATGCGCCTGCTTTCCGGGGCTGCTGGCAGTTACCAGGAGGCACTGGAAAGCCTGTCCGCTTCTCTGAAGGAACTCACCCGCTACACCCGGGACCTGGGGGTGACGGCCGGAAACCAGCGGTCCGACCGCCGCCTGGAACTGCTGGAACAGGAAATCAGTTCTCTGGAGGAGACCGTGAAGGGCCACCGCCAGGTACTGGATGCCTTTCCAGCCCTGCAGGCCGAACTCGCCGAGTTGGCCCAAAAGCATGTGCGCCTTTCCGGGGTACTCAAGGAAAGAGAAGCGGCCCTGCGCTCCTGGGGCGAATGGCGGGCCCTGCGCCTACGCTACCAGAATTTCCTGGCCGAGCAAACCCGTCTGGAACAGGCCCGGGAGCGGGCCACGGACTTGGCCCGGCGCGAGTCCGAACTGCGCCGGGAACTGGCAGCGGTCTACCCGGAACTGGAGTCTGCTACTGCCGAAGTCGGCGATACCCTGGCTTCCCTCAAGGAATTGGAGGAAAAAATCACCGGTCGGAAAGAGGAGATAGCTGCCCTCAACCGGAGCCTGGCGGCGCGGACGATTAGAATAGAGGAGTTGAAGCAGAGGCTACGGGAAGAATTTGCCGCCGTAGACGGCCGCCCTGACCTGCTGCCCAGGCACCAGGAATTGCTCCTGCGTAAGCAGCGGCAGGACGAGATGGCCGGCCGGCTGGCCGCGGCCAGGGAGACAGCCGCCCGGGCCGAGGCGCAACTGGCGGAAATCGCCCCCTGGGGGGAATTGGGGTCGGCCCCAACCAGCCTCTTGCCGGAGCGGCGGCGCCTGGCCCAGGCCTTGGTGGCGGAGTGGCAGGATGATCAGGGAGCCGGCCAGGAGATGAAGGCCCTGGAAGCTGAACTGGCCGGGGACCTAGCCTGGTTCGAACAGGCTACCCCGGAAGCCAGGGAGGCTTGCCGCGACTATCCCCGGCTGAAGGAAAGGCTAGCCTGGAAACGGCAGCGGGTAGAGGCGGACTTGGCCCGGGCCAGAACGCGCCTGGAGGAACATGAGGCGGCTCGCCAGGCCTGGCAGCGGGAGTTCGGTATTCTGGCCGACCTGGACGCTGAGGCGGCCGGGGCCATTGCGACCAAGCTTTCCCTCCTGGACGCGAAAAGGCGGGCAGAGGAAGAAGTGGCAGCAGCCAAGGCGGCACCAGGGCGCAAGCCGGTCTGGCGTAGGCCATGGGCCTGGATGGCAGTGGCGGCCGTACTTCTCCTGAGCCTGGCCCTCTGGCCCCTGGCGGTGGCGGCGGCCACGGCGGCCGGCATCTGGTTTTGGCACGACCGCCGCCGGCAGGTACGGGAAAGGGAACTGGTCCTGGCTGCCTTCCGGCAGCGGCTTTCTGAGAAGGAAAAGGAACTGGCCGGGCTGGAAGAACGGCATCCCTTCCTGTCCGCCTGGAGCGCGGCCGAATTGATCCGGGCCCAGGAACGCTGGCTCCTATGCCGCTCCCAGGCGGAAGCCCTGGAGGCTAGAGCCCGGGACCTCCCTACCGCCCGAGAAGTAGCGGCCCTCGAGGCAGCGCTGGCCCAGGCTCGGGCCGAGGAAGAAAGCCTGGAGGAGCTGACTGCCGGAGCGCGGACGATCTTCGCTGACGTGCCCCAGGCCCACACGCGCTGGCAGGCCGCCCGGGAAAGGCGAGACGAAGTAAGGAATCGCCGGGCGGCCTGGGCCCAGAAAGAATTCGACTATAATGCCGAGGACGTGAGTACCTGCCCCCTGGCCCAGGCCGGAGAACGCTGGCAGGAACTGGCAAGGATGGCCACGGTGACTGGCACTGCTTGCCATACGGTAGCAGAGCTTGCCTCCTGGCTGGCCGGCCTGGATGAGGCCTGGTGGCGGGAGGCCATGGCCCAGGCCCGGGCTTGGGAAAGGGCCGCCACTGAACTGGCCCGGGCGCGCGAAGTAGAGGCGGAGATTACCGGCCGCGGCCAGGACGGCATGAGCCCGCTGGAACGGCTGGAAGCAGCCCTCAACGTCCTGCGCCAGGAATCAGCCCCTTTTGACGAGCATACCCGCCCGGCTGACCTGCAGCGGCTCATCAAGGAATGCCAGGATCTCCGCTCCCAGTTGGGAAATCTCGAGACTCTGAGCCAGGAGGAGGCCGGCCGGCTGGGTACCCTGGGCGCAGAGCTCGAGGCCTGGCAGAAACAAAGGGAAACGCTGGCGGCCCGGGTTGGCCCAGTCCTGGCTGCCGGCGACGGCCAGGTAGAGACAGCCTTAAGACGGTGGCAGGATTTTCAGCAAAGGCAGGCAGAGGCTGAGGGACTGGCCCGGGATCTGACAACCCTCCTGGCGGGACAGGAGGTGGCGACCATGGAGGAACTGCGGCGAAAAGCCACTGACGCCGCCAACCAGGCGGCCCAGACCCTAGTGCGTTGGCAAGAAATGGTGGCCACTCATCCGGGCCTGCCCGAGGCCAGCCTCCGGGAAGACCTGGAGACGGCCTACCAGCCCCTGGAGAGGGAAGTGGCGGAGCTGGCCGCCCAGGTAGAAGATGCAGCCAGGCAAATTGAGGCCCGCCGGTTGCGGCAGGCAGAGATCATGGGGGTGACTCCCATCAACCTGGCGGCGGCTGGGGAACAACTGGCCCAATTGCGGCAGGAAAGGGAGCAGGTGAAGCTGGAGGCAGAAGCCCTGACTCTGGCTTACCAGGAGTTACGCCTGGCCGCAGAGGAGTTCCAGGCCAGCCACCGGGAACGCCTGGCCGGGCGGGCCACAGAACATTTCACCCGGCTTTCCGGCGTAACCGGCCGTCAGGTAATGGTAGACGAGGGCTTTCATCTTTACCTTAACCTGGAGAATGGTCAGACAGCGGAAGTGATACAGCTCAGCCAGGGGGCGCAGGACCAGCTATATCTGGCCCTGCGCCTGGCCATTGCCGACCTCCTGAGTAGCAACCTAGTGCTGCCCTTTATCTTTGACGACCCCTTTCTAAACTTTGACGAACACCGCCTGGAGTTCGCCCGCCAGACCGTCCAACGTCTAAGCGCCGAGCGCCAGGTCCTGCTCCTCTCGCACCGGCGAGAGTTTGCCGGGTGGAAATCGCAGTGCGGTTGAAGGCTTCGCGCCGGCTTTGCCTGCGCTGTGGGACCTCTCTTATCCTGCATTACGTAGACTTGAGTAGCGGCTAGAAAGGCTGCTCCCGGCCGGTTCGTTAACTAAAGGTATTGCCCCCATTCCCGTGAACGTGGTAGAATATGGGCAAAGGAGGGGAGCTAGAGTGGCTTTGGTCGAGGAAGAAACCAGAAAGCAACTGGCTGCTGGCGGTGAGGAGCAGGGGTTCACCTTCCGCACCTCCTTTGACCCGTTCAACATGATC
>SLTJ01000039.1 GCA_004347685.1 Clostridia bacterium | reverse complement strand
ATTGGTGAGCATTTCCAGCCCTAAAAATGGCTAAGTAGGAAAGTCACGCTAGTCCAAAACGTCTGACCGTGAGCAACGGCCCGCGGCCGGCCAGGAGCACCAGTCGGGCGATCGTTCACCGCTGCCCCCTAACCCCGGCATTTATTCCATGGCCGCTACCACTGCGGGGAGGACCTCTCCTGCCCTGGCCAGCAAAAGGACGTCGGCCTGGGCGTCCAGGTGGGTAGGCGCCAGGTTGATGATGACAAGTTTTGCCCCGGACTGCAGGGCGTAAACAGGCAGACTGGCCGCCGGATATACCACCAGGCTTGAACCTACCACCATAAAAAGGTCGCACGTCCTGGAGCGACGCGTGGCTTCAGCCAGCACCTCGGGGGGCAAACTCTCGCCAAAAAAGATCACGCCAGGCTTCACGATGCCCTGGCAAGTATCACATTCCGGCACCTCGACCCCGGACGCGAGCGCGGCCTTGATCTCCGGCATGGGGTAGCGCCGGCCGCATTCAAGGCAGTAGGCATACCGCATGGTGCCGTGGAGTTCAAACACCTTTTCTTCGGGAACACCTGCCTGTTGGTGGAGGCCGTCAATATTCTGGGTGACGACGCAATCGAGCTTACCCATCTCCTCCAGCCTGGCGATGGCCAGGTGAGCAGGATTCGGGTCCGGTTGGTAGGCCAGAAACGTATCCCGTAACATGCGCCAGTGCTGTCGCCTGGCCTCCCGGGAACACAAGAAGTTCTGATAAGTAAACTCGTCGGGGTCGTACTGGCTCCAGATGCCCCCGGGACTACGAAAATCCGGGATACCTGATTCGGTACTGACCCCGGCGCCAGTGAAAACGATCACCCTCCGGGCTTGAACCAGCAGTGCCGCGGCTCTCTTGAGGCCTTCGGCCAGTTCGTCCATTGGCATTTTTGCACCCCCAATATCCCTGGCTCCGCTTCCGCGGCGGCTATTTGCGCTGGATACCTATTCATAATTCGCCGCGATGTCGGAAAATCCTGCTATGGCTCTGTGGTCACCTTGGCGGTTGCCCCGGCCAGCCAGGTCCTGGCCGGGGCTCAGCGCCCCGGCAGCAGCAGTGGATGAAAAAGGAGCGGTGGCGGAGACGGGAGTTAAGATAAGGAATCGGCGCAGCCGGTTCCTACAAGTGTCCCACCTCCCACTTTCCACCTCTCACCTCTCACCTCTATTTTCAGGGCAGCGTGGTACTGCCTATTTCCTCCAGGGTGTCCAGCCGGTGCGCCTTGATCATACTTGGGGACAGGGTATAGAGGACATCCCCGATGTAAACAGCCCTTTCCACGTTTTTGTCGCTGTCATCATACCAGGCGTTTCCGGCCCGGGCATAGTCTTCCTTGTCCAGGTGGGTGATCCTTCCCTTCAGGGTAAACCCGTGCTCCAGGTCTAGATTGTACACGTAGGCTCCCTGGAAGGTGAATTCGCCGTAGGTGGGGAAGCCGCCCTGCTCCACCGGCGCCTTGTCCTTGATTTCCATGACCGTTACCGGGAAGGCCAACAGGTTCCTTCCCCGGTCAAAGAGCAGTGCCTTGTGGTTGTGCAGGAGTTCGGAATCCGTGCCCCGGTCGCCGATTACCTCCTTGAACATTTCTACCGGGTGCTCCACATCGCTGACGTCGAAGACGGCCATCTTCAGCCCCTGGTAGAAGGCCATGGTTTCGCCAGTCTCTCCGCGGGGGCCTTCCGGGGCCAGCTCAATGGTTTCCTTGCCGAAGCCGATGATATGGTTTTTGTCGAAGGGGTGCAGGTAATCGCTGTACCCGGGTATTTTCAGGGCGCCCAGGATTTTCGGGTTCTGCGGGTCGGCCAGATCAATGACGAAGAAGGGATCTACCTTTTGAAAGGTAACCAGGTAGGCCCGCTCGCCCATAAACCTGGCGGAATAGATCCTCTCTCCCGGCGCAATCCCTTCCAGCTTCCCGACCAGCTTCAGGTTTTTATCCAAGATGTAGATGTTGTTCTTGGACGTATGCTCGTCGCTACGCCACACCTCTCCCCGGGTGGTGGCCACCCGGAAACGGCCCTGGTACTCGTCCATGGAAAACTGGTTCAGGACGGTACCGGGCACTTCCCCCCGGCCTTGGTAGATTATCCGGCCCGCCTCCAAGGAGAATTTGTAAATGGCCGTGCCCGTGTCGGCTGGCGGCGCAATCAGGCCGCGTTCTGGTGCCGGCTGGGCCTCTACCATAATATGCCTGGTGACCGCCACATACAGGTTATCCGGGGAGGCGTAGATATTCTCTCCCGCCCCCAGGTAAGTGGAGATATCGGCCTTTTCCTCCGGCCGGTCCAGGTTCAGCCCGGCCACGATCAGGTAGCTGGGGCTGGTAAAACCAGGGAAATAGTATATCTGCGGGTAGCCAATCCGGGTGAATTCGTCGCCGGCGGCCGAATCCCGGTAGGAAGGGGTAACGCCTTCATTTTCCTGCTCCATGATGTAATAGTTGATGCCCTGGCTGGCCACGAGATAAAGGGCCGGGCCGATTTTGCGGGAGGAAACGTAATTTCCCTCTAGCGCTACTTCTCGTAACTGCCGGATGTTTTCCTTGTCGCGGATGTCGTAGATCACAGCCTTTACCGTTGGCTGCTGGTAAGGTGGTGGTGGGTAGATTTCAGGAGCTATCTTTTTCTGCGGCCCGGGGTCGTAAGGGATAACTTCACGCCCGCCGGTCCCGATTACCACCAGGTAGCGGGAGTCAACATAGAGCTCCTGGGGCGTAAAGTCCTGGTCGAACTTCAAGGTGGCCACCACCTGCATTTCCCCGACCGGGTAAGCCTGCACCACGGCTACCCGGTGGCCGGTTACCCGGTAGATGTACCGGCCGTCGGTCTTGACGATGTCAGCTTCGTCCACCCCTTCCACCTGGACGTTGGTGCGGGAATAATCCGCCGTTGGGGCAGATTCCGGGGCGGCCCTTTGGGGCGCGCCGGCCTCCTCAGTCTTTCGAGCTACTCCGTTGGCGGCGCCGTACATGACGGTGGCCAAAGGCTCGGCTTCCTGCAGGAGCCGCTTCAGATTCTCATAGGAGCCGACCACCGGCAGGTCAGGTGCAGGGGTGGAGATCTTGACCGTTCGGCTTGCCGTCTCCCACTCCACCTTTGCCCCCAGGGCTTGGCCGACAAAGCGCACAGGCACCAGGGTCCGGCCGGCTACCACGGTCGGGGCCGCGTCCAGCGCCACCGGCTGCCCGTCCTGGTAGGCAGTGCGGCTCTTGACGGCCAGCCGGATCTCCGTGGGGCCTTTTTTGGCGGATACGGACCTGCTGGCCGGATCCCACTGTACTTCCGCCCCCAGGGCGGCAAAAATGGCCCGCAAGGGGACCAGCACCCGGCCACCGGTCATTCTCGGCTGGACGTCAAAGGAAAGCTGTTGGCCGTCGAGGAAAACCATGATTTCTCCCCGGCTCCCGGGAGTAGAGGCCTGGGAAGAAGCCCCGGCCAGGACCAGAACCGCCAGAGCCACCAGCAAGGGCACCATCCGTAAGGTTTTTCTGCGCATCAAGGACAAAAAACCCCCTTCCGTATTAGTTGAGAGGCGGGAAAAGCGAGGATACACCTGCCCTGGACGGCCAGTTCCTCCTCTCCTTCCTTAAAGAATAAGACGGGCAGAAGGGGGTTTTTGTGACGCGCGCTAGAGGTCATCGCCGGATGAATTTTTACCGGGGTATGTCGAAACTGCGGCTGCCTGGCAGTTCCCAACTGTGGTATGATGCGGTGCCGGCGCAAGCAAATGTTGAAAGAAGCAGGGAGCCTGGAAACGCGCCTTCAGCTCCGGGTGGAGCGAGAAGGTGGCAGATAAGGTGTTAAGTTGGCGGGAGGAAGTTGATTGACACTTGGTTCCCCCAGCGTTACGATGGGACTGAAACTGGTCCAAACCGTTGACTACCAAGGCTTCCGGGCCTTGGGAAACCTGCCCGTCATCAGGCAAAGGAATACGGCAGGTGAGGTTGAGGTTCCCTTCCCTGTCCACTTCAGCCCTGGTGAACATGGCCCGCACCAGGGTTAGCTGCTGCTCCCGGGTCATTTCGGTGTCGAAGTTGGTGAGGGCGGCGAAGTATTCCACGATGTAGTCCAGGTCTGCCTGCTCGCCGGAGAGAAAGGTTAGCTGCTCGCGTATTTCCTGCCGCTGCTTTTCGTTGAGCCTGATTTGGGCTTCCAGGGATTTTTTCTGTTCGTCGAGGAAGGATTTGTCCCAGTCGCCGTCTAAGTATAGGGCCAGCAGTTTCTTTTGCTTGGCGGCAAGGGATTGCCGCGCTTTCTCCAGTCCTGCTAAGCGGGCCTGGAGCTTTTTTCTCTCCTTCCCGTCGTTACGGAAGTAGATGAACTGCCGGGCCGCCTCCGGGGAGGAGCCGATGGCCTTGACGGCTGCAATGACTTTGGCATCCAGGGCTTCCAGTTGGTGGCTAACCTTGCACTTGGCGGGCAGGTCTTGTCCGCATTGCCGCGGGCGGTGCTTGTAGTGGTAATACGCACGACCCCGGCTGGTGTTGGTTTTGACGTGGAGTCTTTGGCCGCATTCGCTGCAATAAAGCACGTCGGAAAGCAGGCCGCGTTTTGCGGTGGTATGGTACTGCTTGTACTCGTCGCTGCGCCTTTGGTAGATTTCCTGGCACCTGGCCCATAGTTCCTCATGGATGATGGCCGGGTGGGCCTGGTGTACTTCCACGTGCTTGCCGTTGACGTGGACGCTGATGGTGCCGGTGTAGGCCGGGTTAGTGAGGATTCTTAGCATCCCGGCGGGTTTCCACGTCTTGCGGTAGGGGCTGGGAACACCTTCTGTATTCAAGCGATTGCAGATTTCCCAGGTGCCCAATCCCCTGGCGTAAAGCTCAAAGATTCTCTGGACTACCTCCGCTTGTGAGGGCTCCGGCTCCAGTTTCTGGTCCTTGAGCTGGTAGCCGAAGGGTGGCTGTCCCGGCCACTTGCCCTGGCGGAAGGCTTCTTCCCGGCCCCGGCGCATGGCTTTCTTGATTTTCCGCCGCTGGTGCCGGGCGAAGAGGTTAAAGATGTCGGAGACCAGCTCGCTGTCCTCGTCGTCGAAGTTGACCACTTGGGCGGGCGTGATGATGCTGACCTTCGCTTCCCGGAGTTCTCTTTTCAAGAGTTCCCAGTCAATGGGTTCCAAACGGGAAAGCCGGTCCTGGTCCACGCAGAGGATGGCATCAAACTTCCCGGCGGCCAGGTCGTCGCGTAGGGCGTCCAGGCCGGGCCTGCTAGCCTTGGAGCCGGAAATGGTGTCCCGGTAGGTTCCGGTCACTTCCCAGCCCTTGCGGCTGGCGAATTCCTTAAGCTCCTTTTCCTGGGCGGGCAGGCTGTACTTTTGCAGGTCCTCGTCGGTGGAGATGCGGCAGTAGATGGCCACCTTCTTCAATCTTTCTTCACCTCCTGGGAGGAACTGTTCTCCACCAGGGAGGAAACTTCCTGCCAGAGAACTAAGAGGGGTTTGGTGCCTTCGCCCCAGGCCAGCAAAGCCGCCACAGCCGCACCCTGATGCCCGGCCCGGACCGCCTGGGCCAAAAGTTTGGGCAGGTTGGCGCGGATGTGGATGTGCTGTTGCAGCATAAGCTGCGGGGAGCGGAACGAAGTAACCTGTTTCTACGTCTATATCTTTGTAAGAAAGGTTTTTAAGGAGGTTTTTCTAGTGAAAAAGAGAGACTTATTGGTAATAGGTACTGCTATTATACTCTCATTGGCTTTATTTGGATGTGCTCAAGGACCGGCTAATTATGGTCATGTAGAGAAAGAGGGTTCACAGGTCGCAAAGGATACTACTACTAATGAGTCGCAGATGATTGTAAGTCCACAGCTAGCATCTGAATTAGCTACTGGCTTAAGGTACCAGCCAGCTGTTGCGACAGGAGACTATGTTATTCTATATTTTATACCAGAATACACCCACAATCCGCTCATTCCGGTGAGCCGGCTGATGCCACCAGATAAAAAATTAGATGCTTCCACGGTAGTGGAAGCATTAGCGGCCGGGCCGACAAACAGTTTATTTCTTAAACCTCCTTTTCCCGAGGGGGCAAGGTTAATTGGAACTCGAACATATGAGGGGAGTTGGGCAGTAAGCAATAAAGGCCCGCGGTACCAAGGCCAAATAATACTTCTTAACTTCTCCAGGGAAATTACCAACTTCCCACCCGGGACACCTGCTTTGACCAGTATTTTTAGTGCCCTTGAAGCTTCCCTTACTGACTTGCCGGATGTGGATGCTGTAGGCTATTTGGTTGAAGGGCAAGAAGTTGGGAGCCTGGGGGACCCGGCTCGCCTGCTTCGCCCGTCTGGCCCGCCTTTGGAAAGGAAAAGGACTTGGATTCCCTTAACCTTTGTGCAAAGCAAGGAAACTTTTTTGGTTCCGCTTTTGTTGGCTGGCACGGATGATTTTTCTCTAGACATGTCCCTTAGGGCCTTAGTAGGAGCTGTTAAGAACGATATTGACGTAATAAAAAGGGTTGGGGTTCTACTTAATAGACAAAATGATGCTGGTGAAATTTGGCAACAGGTGCCGCACCTGCTTTCCGAAAGGGCGGGCATCAATCTAGTCCAGAGGGAAGGCGAAACTGTTTTAATTGATTTCAACTCACAAACAGCTACAGACCTTAATACTGACCCGATGAACGCACGGATTTTTTTGGATGCTGTTGTGCTTTCAGCTACAGAGCTGGATGGTGTAAAGAAAGTATTAATAACAGTAGAAGGGAAGAGGTTAAGGTATCTAGGTGATATACCATTAGAAGAGCCATTAACAAGGCCAAAATATGTTAACCCTGAGAAAAGCGCAGGGAGCTAACCTTGGCTAGCTCCCTGCTTTGGATGCTTTTGCCAACACTATTGATTGAAGATAAAGACCATAATACCGTTCCGAATGCCTTTCGCCTGGTCCAATTGATAATTTTCATCTTGCAAGAGTGCTTCAAAATCAGGATTGCTTATAAAACACCCTTCTGTTATGGTAGATGGCATGTCCGCAGAATTGAGAATAACAAGGCTACAATCGGATGGCTGGTGTGATGCGTATTGATCGTATTTACTTAGAATGGATTCCATTTGCTCTTCCATTGTGGTAGACAACTCCGCGTTTTTGGGGTGGTTACTTTCGCAATATAAAGCACATAAATATTTGGCTGTATCGCTTGATGAGTTTTGATGAATGCTTACTAATAAGTCTGCTCCCCAGTCATTAGCCATCGCTACCCTATCATATATATCAACGTATATATCGCTATCCCTTGTTAGCAAAACTTCCATAGCGAACTCTTCCAATAATGGTTTTAGCCTAAGGGCTATATTGAGATTAGCTTCCTTTTCGGTCAAACCATTAGGCCCTACTGCACCGCTATCTCTTCCTCCATGACCAGGGTCAATACAAATTTTTTTACCGGCCACTTGAGCCATAGTAATACCTCCTAAGATTAAGTAGTTGGTGCAAGTTCATTAAGCCCTTTACTCCAATACACGAGGGAACAAGAAACAGCACTGCTACCTTCGGGCACGGGTAGTTGTCCATCCTGGATGAGGTTCTACTTGGCGGTGGGCTCGTCCAGGACAAAATATTCCCTCAACCTGTTCAACGCTCGCTCTTTCATCTGGTGCACGGCGGGTTGTGACATCCCAAGTTCTTCGGCCACCTCCTGCTCTGTGCGTTCCTCCAGGACTGTTGCCGTAATGACCTTTTGCTGCTGCGGCGTCAGCAACGTGAGGGCTTCCTGGAGGAATACCATGTCCTCTACTTCCGTAAGGGTGTCATCTGTGGCAGCTATAGTTTCGAGCATCTCCGTTACTTCGTCCTCACCATCCTGGCTGAGCAGGTCGTTGAGGATAAGGAGTTCGTGCTCCCGTAGCCGCCTGTGCTTTTTCGCCAACCTGATGGCCTCGTGACGCAGGCCGGTTATAAACCAGGCCATAATCCGGGCGTCTTCAAGGTCATCGTCGTAGGCGTCAGGTGTAGGGGGCCATCATTGTCCACCTCCTTTCGGGTTGTCCATCTCGCCCTCTACTATATAAAGAGAAAATAGGGGGTCGTTTTAATAACCCCCTCTGGAAAAATTTTTTCTGGTTAGTGCCGGGCGGCGCCTTTACGGGTGAAGTACCTGGTTAACTCGTCCCTGCCCCAGGTGGTATTTGGCCGGTAGCGGTGAACGGCTTCGATTATCCAAGTCACTAGGTCGGAGCAAGCTTCATCGTAGCTCAATTGCCGGCTGTATTTCTACACCAGCGGGACGAGGCGGTGAACGACCCGAGTCATAGCTTCTTCGTCAGCAGTTTTAGCCTGGTTAATTAATTCCCGCTGTTTTTGCCTTCTTTGCATGGCTCACCGGTCTCCCTTCTTCCCGCTGGCGCTGCCAACAAGGTTGTCATGGATTACCTGCCAGCCACCGATGGCGGAGGCGGCCACCAGCAGGCCGTTGAGAAAGTAAAGGGGGAGGTTGGCGGCGGCAAAATTACCCGTGGCCAGGCTGGTGACCACCACTATTCCCTCCGCCACCGCCAGCGCCAGCCAGCGGGTGGGCAGGCGCTTTAACGGTCCCAACTCCTTCAGGAACTCCACCACGAGAACGGTGGCCGTGACCGCCCCGGTCAGGGTTCCGAGAGAGGCATAGGTAAAAAGGTCTGACATGGTTATCACCTCCCTCCAGGGGAAAAAGAAAGACCCGCTGGTAAGAAAGGGCGGGTCTGACCACCAAAAAGCGCGGCAGCCAGGCTGTCGTAGTGCCATCACACAAGCACCTTAGACCCTGTAGCTTTGCGTCCCCACCTTTCAATGGGTTTGCCCTTGACGCCCGGTATGCGGTTGTTTGGTGGGTAAGTAAACCGCCACCTTTCTCCTTTTACCTTATAGACGTACCCTAAAGGTAAAATGTTCCATTATTACCATCAAGAACTTATCGTCTTTTTCCGACAACATTTGTGATTTTGGCTGCCTCTTTACGTGGGGCCTTAATCCAGGATATCCTCTTTTTGCTCGCCAACCCTCATGCTGCGGCGCAGGCCCGCCTTCGCCCTGGCTACCGCTTGGTCCCATGCCTCGTCAGGGTCCACATCCTTAAGCAGGTTGACCAACGCTTTGTTCAGCCAGGCCGCCGTGCCGGCGGCGATGCCGGCGTGGGCCAGCATCCCGGCCAACTGGTCCACGTGCGGCTCGATAACCCGCCGGATGGCGTCCTCCACCACCGGCACTCCCAGGCGGGCGGCTTCGTTACGGAGATGTTCGTCCAGGATGTTCCTGACCAGCTCGCTCATCGTTAGACCTTGAACCCGGGCTTGGGTCTGGAGTTCGGCGTAAACCTGCCTGCTAACCTTGGCCGTGATTTTTCCCTCCAGTTTGGCGGTCACTTTGTTCACCTCCCTTGCACTCGTCAGGTCGACCGGATGTCGACCGGGCAAACCGCCGTGGTTGAAGCCTTGGCGCAGGCTTTGCCTGCGCTGTGGTGTCTCTCTTATCCTGCATTACATAGCTTTGAACAGCAAACCGAAAGACTGTCCCTTGTCAGTTCGTTAACCAAGGGTATTGCTCCCATTCCCGCAAACGTGGTAGAATATGGGCAAAGGAGGGGAGGCGGCTTGGCTGTGGTCGAGGACGAAACCAGAAAGCAACTGGCTGCTGGCAGCGAGGAGCAGGGGTTCACCTTCCGCACCTCCTTTGACCCGTTCAACATGATCATGCAGCAGTTGGGCAAGCTGGACGACAAGCTGGGCAAGCTTGACGAAAAGATTGATACCAAGATTGATAAGCTTGATGCCAAAATTGACGGTTTGCGCCGGGAAGTAGATGCCAAAATTGACGGCCTCCACCAGGAGCTGCACAACACCACCCGCTGGATAATCGGCACCATCGTGGCCGTAGCGGGGGTAGCCATAGCCCTGGCGTCCTGGCTGTTCCGGTGAACCATATTGGCCCTTGTGATGAGTGAGCGGGGGTATTATTTCCTGTACCCCCGCTTTTTTATCGCTCCTGGGGGTTTCTGGCGCGTCCTGGGGCCTAACTGTAGCGCATCCTCACTGCCTCCAACGCTACCTGGAGGTTATCCCGGCCCAGACTTTAAAAGGCATCCCCGCACGGTGACCAGCTAGGTCAGGCTGTTGAAACATAAAAAACGAACACCCCAAAGAAGGGTGTTCAAGGCAGGGCTATGCTGCTATCCTTATCTCAAAGCTGACGTATTTCCCAGTATTTGGTTCAGTCCCATATTTACGCTCGGGTTGCTACACCTGATGGACCTGCAACGGGGCAGGTTTTTGACGAACTCGTGACCGACCATTTGTGTAGCAATCCCCACCTTAGGCCGAAAAAAGCGCTATTCTGTAGTTCCTGCTCTGTGTCCGGGCTGGCGCGCGGCGCTGGCCCCGGTTGGGGTTACCTGCTTACTTTGAACCCGAGTTCGACAGTGCCGAGGCATTTATTAGCGCTGTTTCGAAGTACGATCCTTGATTTGCAAGGGTTTCGGACTCTGAGGCATAGGCAAAATCCAAAAATCCATAGGCACACGAATTCATAA
>SLTJ01000011.1 GCA_004347685.1 Clostridia bacterium | reverse complement strand
GATGGTGCTTGATAGGTTTTTGTCACTTTTTGAAGTGTATTTTCAGGGCAGACCCCCATGCCACCATCGGTGGCACCAACAGTGGATGAAAAAGGAGCGGTGGCAGAGACGGGAGTTAAGATCAGGAATCGGCGCAGCCGGTTCCTACAAGTATCTCACCTCTCACCTCTATTTTCAGGGCAGACCCCCATGCCACCATCGGTGGCACCAACAGTGGATGAAAAAGGAGCGGTGGCAGAGACGGGAGTTAAGATCAGGAATCGGCGCAGCCGGTTCCTACAAGTATCTCACCTCTCACCTCTATTTTCAGGGCAGGTGGCCGGGGAACTCGCGTGTGCCATATAATTTCTTACATTGGTGATGGCCATCACCGAAACAGACGGCAGTTGATATAATATGGACGTATTGGCTTTAGGGTGGAATTACAGGCAGGAATTTGCAGGAGAATGTAGAAAAGGATCAGCCGTGTAAGCGGGGGAAGTCCCTCCCGGCGGCGATTGACATGGCGGTTGGTGAGGAATAAGCTGGAAGCGGCTCGCGCTACTGGGGAGGCGGGGAGGTACGCAGCAGCTACTGATACACTAATAGGGATTGACAAAAAGTAACAAACATGCTAAGCTTAGATCATGGAACTATTAACCATCAGCAAAGCGGCAAAGAGATTGGGCGTTCACCCCAACAGCCTGCGGAACTGGGAAAAGCGGGGACTTATTAAGCCAGTCCGCTTGCCCGGAGGTCAGCGCCGGTACTCTATGGACGACCTCAACCGGCTTTTAGGGTCAGGCCAAGTCTTGGCCGACGGGCAGGAGACAGTAGTCCTGTATGCCCGGGTATCGACCAAGAAGCAGGCCGAGGCCGGCAACTTGGACCGGCAGATAGGACGGTTGCGGCAATACGCCGGGGAGAACGGCTTTACCGTTAGGGCCGAATTAACCGACGTAGCCAGCGGGTTAAACCAGAAGCGCCGCGGTTTAACGAACGTACTCAAGCTGGCCGAGCGGGGCGAATATAAGAAGCTGCTCATCGAGTACCCCTACCGGCTGGCCCGCTTCGGGTATGAGTACATTGAGCGGCACCTGAAATACTGCGGTGTAGAAATAATCGCCATCGCCGAAAAAGAGCCGGAAGATGCCCAAGCCGAATTGGTGCGGGACCTATTAGCCATCGTCACCTCATTTTCGGCCCGGCTGTACGGGGCCAGAGGCGGCAGGAAAGTCAGGGAGGGTTTTCGGGAACTGATCGCGGAGGTTCAGACGGGTGAAGAAGCGAAAGAAGAACAAAAAGAAAGCAGCCGGTCCTAACGGCGGCATAATATACACTGTCCAGGGTGAATGGTTCCCAAAGGATTACCCTGCATTCCGCTTCCCGGAATGGCACCGGGGTAATGAAGATCCCTTGGTCACAGAGATGCGCCTATTTTCCGCCTGTGTCCGCTGGGCCTTCAACCGGCTTTTAGAAGGCAAAGCCCGGGAAGAGCTCAAGAAGGAAGGCCAAGAACTTTTCGGCCTCAACTCCCGTTACGTGGACGATGCCATCCTCAAGGCCAAAGAAATTATCGGGTCCCAGCAAGAGCTGCTGGCTTTGGAAATTGAGGAGACCCAAAAGAAACTGGGCCGGGCCAAGAAGAAGCTGGACCGGGCGGAGAAGGACCTGGACAAAGCGAAGGCTGGCGACGACCCGGGCAAGATCGAGAAAGCCAAGCGGGTAGTCCACGGTCGGCGGGCCAGGGCAAGAAAGTTGTCTGCCAAGCTAGCCGAACTCCAGGCGCACCAGGAGAACGGCACCATTCCGAAGGTGGTCTTCGGGGGAAAAAGCCTCTGGAGGCGGGTCTGCAAGGGTCAAGCCAGCCGGGAGGAATGGCGGGCCGTCAGGCAGAACCGGCTGTACACCCGTGGAGACGAGACGAAAGGCGGCAACCCGAACCTCAAGCTGGCCTACCGGGACGGAGAATTCACCCTGAGCGCGACCATATCTCACTTATCGGAGCAGATTGGCACCGACAGCAAAGGGCGGCCGGTGATGGCCAGAGCGCCGCGTGTAGCGGGTAAGCTCTGGCTACCTGAGAAACACCGGCTGAAGGTGTGGGAACTGCTTCTGGGTGGAGTTCCCTACACCGTAGAACTAATCAGGGGCCAGGACGGTCGCTACCGGGCGCACATCACCTTTGCTGTGGAGACCCCGCGGCTTATTACCAATTCTAACCTGGGTTATCTAGGGATGGACACCAACCCGGACGGAGTGGCCTTGGCCAACATAGGTTACTTCGGCCAACCGGAGCCCTGGCCGGAAGGGTTTGATATACCTTACCCGAGAGCATTACACAAGTTTGCCGGAGAATTTCAGGTGATAATGCAACCGAACGGGTTTCTGTATATCAAGATACCCGAACTGGCCTACAGCCGGGGGTACAGGCGTACTTACCTTATCGGGGTGTTGGCCCAAGTGGTGGTGGATATAACCAAAGTTTTAGGCAAACCCATGGCGGTAGAGAACCTGGATTTCGGCAAAGACCGTCTGGACACGAATAAGAGGTTCAACCGGATGGCGGCCAACTTTCCGTACCGGAAAGTAATTGATGCCGTCATGCGGAAAGCCTTCAAGGAGGGGGTAAGCGTCAAGTCGGTCTGGCCGGCGCACACTTCTACAGCCGGTTACTGGAAGTACATGGAGCGTTACGGCGTCGTAGTGCACCAGGCGGCTGCTTTGGTGATCGCCCGGCGGGCGACAGGTTTCAAGGAGAGAATTACCGAAGAACTGAAACAGAACGTCGAGAAGATCAAAGAGGAGCTGAGCCAGAAGGTCAAAACTTTGCCTGGGGAAGGAAAAGGGATGACCCGAAAGGTAAAACGGCTTTTCAGGCGGCTGGACGAGAAGATTCTTGTCCACAACGGATTAACTCGTTTTAAGCAGGAATCGTTTTACTCCGTCTGGCACGACTTGAAAGAGCTGGCTTTATCGAGTAGGTGACCCCGTTAGCCGGGACCGGACAACCCGGTAGGCCGCATCTAACAGATCGCGAGGAGGCGAAGCCGTAAGGCTTCCGGTTGACAGTCAACGCAAGATGTGTGCCCTGTGGCATCCCCGTAAGTCCGTGTTTTGCGCCTGTCAATCGCTGTTCTCCCGTCCGGGTCGGGTACCCACCGCAGGTGGGTGGTCCCGGGGCCGAGGTCTCCCTGTCGCAATGCTCACTCCCAGGAGTGGGCAAAACAAAATTCGAAAGGAGCGAGAACCTGGTCATGGGGAGGCCGGCTGCACAAGACATGACTGTTGTTATGTATTGTAAGCTTTTTTGAACCAGGATTGGCCCCATGAGTATGCCTCTGGAAGAAGCAGCCGATATCTTGAATACCAGCGCGGAAAACCTTGCACAGGAAGGGCTTAAAGCTTATTTGCGGGAAAAGTTGCGGGAAACCATGGCCGAAATCACCTCTATCTGTCTGAAATTCAAAGTATCTTCCCTGGAAGAGCTCGACGCTAAGGTTAGCGCCGGCAAGCTTGATGAGAGCGACACCTTTGAAGATCTTACTAGGCTGGATTACCTGGAGAGCAAAGCTGAAAGAATTAAGGGCCTGATCGAGAAGCTGCCATGACTGGTTATAATGAACTTGCCGACATAGCTTGCCAGGAGTCATGGAAGGCTACCCGAAGCATTTCCATAGCGGAACCGCAGTAGTTGAGAGTCACTTCAGTGATGATCTCATTCAAGCCTCTAGGCAGTTCCTGGCCCTGGCAAGGGAAAAAGTCAGCAGATAACCCTCAACGCCCTATCTTTTCTACCTCACCAGCAGGCTGATACTTGGATAGTATCGGCACCACAAGCGCATGCCCACCTTCTTCCAGCAGCCGGGCGAACTCCTCCAGGCTCTCCACCTTGATGCTCTTCCTGCGCAGGGAGCGCGTGGCTGTGGGCCGCCGGTGCGGTCCGGGCCGCCCCCGCCTCATGAGGTGGAGCAGTACGGCCCAGAGGAGCGGCGCCGGCTCTCCATAAAGCCTGGTATCACCTGCATCTGGCAGGTGGCCGGCCGCAACCGGGTTTCCTTCGAGGACTGGGTGCGGATGGACCTGGAGTACATAGACAACTGGAGCCTGGGACTGGACCTGAAGCTCGTATGGCGTACCTGCCTGGCCGTCCTGGGCCGGACGGGGTGGTAGACATTTCAGGGGGTTGGAGCACTGGAATAGGCGGGGCGAATAACTGGTGCCGTGGGCCTGGTTAGCTGCCACCGGGCATTGACTTTTACTCTGGAATGAAATAGGATGTATCTCAGGAAGGAGGCGATTTCAATGACGGAGGTCCGGGCTTCGGCCCGTATTACCGGAAAGGGACAGGTACAGGTGCCCTTGAGTATTAGGAAAAGAATGGGTGCGGAAATTGGTGATGAGCTGCTGTTCAGGTTAACAGATGAGGGGCAGGTGGTCGTGGAGACCTGCGCACCTGCCTGGCCGTCTTAGGCCGGACTTTGTCTCCTCCATGAAGAACCTGAATAGAAAGCAGAACGAGGTCCACTATAGGGTGGCTGGCTCATGCTGCAAGTAACAGACCCCGAACTGTTGGAAGTAGCGTAACCCAGGGCTGGCGCAGCCAGATGGCATTCTGGAATTGCGGGTGCTATAATGTGGGTGAGCAGCCTTGCCTTGCAGGTGAAACGCTTCGGGAGGGTGGCAAAAAGGTAAAGTGAGGCGAGCGACTTGGAGCCGGCGAAGCTCGAGCTCGAAAACCTGGCCGGTTTGAAGACTTTTTCGGCGCGGCACCGGCGCTACCTAAATCAGGTCATCCGTGAAGTGATCGGCTTTTACGGCCGGAACTTGCTAGGCCTAGCTATTTTCGGATCTTATGCCCGCCGGGAGAACCGGCTGAACTCCGACCTTGACCTTCTGATAATCCTGGAAGAGGCCCCCAGTTTAAGCCGCCGCTTGGCCGAGTTTGTAGAGCATATAGAAATGAAGCATGAGGCCCTGGCCCAGAAGATGTACGAGGAGGAGGGGATCTCTTGCGATCTCTCTCCCTATATTTTAGCCCGGGAAGAAGCTTTAAAGCTGCAGCCGGTTTACTACGATCTCGTGGAGCACCACGTACTTATCTATGACCCCCAGGGCCTGTTGGCCAGGATAGTCGAAGCCACCAAGAATTTTCTGGCGCGGGCAGGGGCTAAGAAGGAGTGGCATGGGAATACATGGGAGTGGAGCACCGGAAAGGTAGGCTTTCCCGGCGGAGTCAGGCTTTGACAAAGGACGCGCTTACGGCAGCCTATCTTGAGAAAGCATGGGTGCGCTTTCAGGCACTGCTCTTTTACAAGGAAAAAGGGGCCTACTCTGACGTAGTGCGCGAGGCCCAGGAAATGGTAGAGCTCTTGCTGAAGGCGGTGCTGCGGAGTATTGGCGCGGAGGTGCCGAAGGTTCATGACGTAGGGCGTGCTCTAGAAAAGCACCGCCACTTACTCCCCTCGCCCCTGCAAAAGTGTCTTGGCGAGATCAAACGAATCTCTAAGCGGCTGCGGAAGGAAAGAGAACTTAGCTTTTACGGTGCAGATGATTTCATCCCCACCGAGGAGTATACTGTGGAAGATGCTGAAAAGGCTATTGCAGATGCAGAGTACGTTCTTGCAGCCGTGCGAGCAGCTTTTGAGCCGGTTTCCGGAGGAGACTAGGCGCTGGTCTTCGCGGCGGCGCGCAAAACGTTGATTTCAACGATGCTTACTTAGCCAGGCACGCCATGGCCAAGGGCACGACGCTGGTGTGTACCTTACTTTAGGAGATGGTGCCGTGGTTCCGCCGCCCCTTGGCCTTAAATTTCTTCCAGCAGCCGGGCGAACTCCTCCAGGCTCTCCACCTTCACGCTTTTTTTAAGCAAGGAGCGCAGCACCGCCGGGTCGTCAATGGCGGCCAGTTTTTTGCCGGTACCCTTCTTGATGGCCCCAAAGCGTTCCTCCAAAACTTCCAGGATAGCGCCTTGCAGCGCCTCGATCTCCCCCTCAATCTTTCCCGCTTTCCTACCCCTCTCCAAGCCTTCTGCCAGGCCTCTTTCCAGGCCTCTTTCCAGGCCTCTTTCCAGGCCTCTTTCCAGGCCTTCGTTTATCCACTCCTGGACAATAGTGGCTTCCTGCAGCATCTTCGTCTCCTCCTTGAAGAACTTGAATAGAAAGTCCCGGCTAAAGTAGCGTGCCGCCACGGTAATGGCTACCGAGAGGGCATCGGCCCGTTGTTTTTCGTCGGGAATGGCCAGGATCAACTCCCTGGCCCGGGCCAGGGCAGCTTCTTCCTTACCCTTCTCGGCTAGCAATATGAGCAAAGGCGCTAACTCCTTGAATTCACCGCCGGCAATGGCTCCTTCGTATTCCCAGAGCCTGATGACCTTATAAGTGAAGGTGTTAATCGCCTCGCCCTGAAAAGTTACATCGTAGGCTGCAGGCAGGCGGCGGTATGCCCGCCGTTGGAGGTAAACGACGACCGAGATGACCGGCCGCCGGTAGGCAGCGGTCAGGAGGGCGTTGTAGATGAACATCCGCTCTGGCATGTCGGCCTGGTGCTGAAGCTGGAACTCCAGGTGCAAGATGTACTCCTGGTCCTCCTGCCGCAAGCCGTAGACGAAATCCAGCCTCCTTTCCGGCAGGTTGATCTCTGGATTCTCGATGGTCTCCACGGTCAAATTTTCAGTAGAGCCAAGGGCGACTTTGACAAAGGGTCCCGGGTAGCGCCGGGCCAGGGCCTTCACGCTGCGGTCAAAGACATTGACGGTCAAGGGGCAAAATCCTTTCCGGCAGTACTCTCTGGCAAAGTCATTATACCACGCGCAGGAGGCAAGGGAAAGAAAGAATCCGTGCTGACAGAAATGAAAGCATCCTATCCTGTGTCTGCGCGGTCAAGAGCCTTTTTGCGCCGGGGCTTGCAGCTAGGGGATAACTCCGGTTCGTCGGGGATGGGCCCAGGTGGTCTGGCCAGCCATGTTCGCTCGGCGAAGGCGGCGCCGGCGAGCATATGAAGTTTGCCACTATTATGTTTAGCTTGGCGCACCGCGCTCCTGGTACCACTGCAAGAAAGTCGCGGCCGAACAAATGGCTATTGATCCATAGGTGTTCAAGCTGAGGAGGTGCTTGTCACCGGTGATTAAGTAGTCTGCAGGAGCGGCGGCCGCGCAGGCGAGGACATAGTTATCGGCGGGATCGTCTTTGACAACCGGCGGGATTACATCCACCTCCACCAGCTCAGCTATGCGAAGTAGGTCCTCCATAAACCATACTTTGTGTAATCCTGGGAACTTAAATTTGGGATAATCCAGCACCCGCATGAGTTCCTCCAGGATGGGCCGGCAGATATAAAGTTCCAGTTCGCCTTGCAGGCATAGCTCGTACACCTGCCTCTCAGGCCCGGCCCAGCCTAGGGCTGAGATTAGAACGTTGGTGTCTAACACTACTTTTGGTTTCGCGCCCAACGTATGGCCTCCTCAACTTCCGCGGGCTTAACCCCTTCTTCCTGCCAGCGCTTTTTGGTTTCCTCAGCTATGGCGCGGAACCTTGTTAATGGTTCAATTGCCGCCTTCTCTATTCTTAGCCCTTGACCTTGAGGCAAGAGCAATAGGTAGTCGCCTTCCTTCAGGTGGTAGTTTTCCCTAAGTTTTTTGGGAATGGTTATCTGGCCCTTCTCCGAAATCTTGGCCACGTATTGTTCGGCCATTTTTTGATCCTCCCTTACTTTCTTCCCTGCTTTACATTCTAATCTGGCCGAGCACTATCGTCAAGCCTTTTAATCGTATACAACTGGGGTATCATTGCCGGGGCCACTCCAAGGATCACCGGCCGGATCTGCCCCAGGCGGTGGTCGGCCTGGCCGTCCTGGGCCGGACGGGGTGGTAGACATTTCAGGGGGTTGGAGCACTGGAATAGGCGGGGCGAATAACTGGTGCCGTGGGCCTGGTTAGCTGCCACCGGGCATTGACTTTTACTCTGGAATGAAATAGGATGTATCTCAGGAAGGAGGCGATTTCAATGACGGAGGTCCGAGCTTCGGCCCGTATTACCGGTAAGGGACAGGTACAGGTGCCCTTGAGCATTAGGAAAAAAATGGGCGCTGAAATCGGTGACGACCTGCTGTTCAGGTTAACAGATGAGGGGCAGGTGGTCGTGGAGTTGCGTAAGCGCCCGAGCCTGCGTCAATTGGGAGGGGCTTTCAGGTCGGAAAGGCCGTTCCCCGGTATTGAAGAGGAAGAAGCAGGCGCCAGGGAGGCCTGGGTTGCCCGGCGTCGGGAGAGCGCTGAGAAGTGAACAGAGCCTGGGTTGACGCCAATGTGGTACTGCGTTTTTTGTTGCGGGACAACGAGGATTTATACAACAAGGCGGCAGAGATAGTAGGTTTGGTGGAAAAAGGTGAGCTTCAGCTCCTGGTGTCAGTCCTTACAGTAGCGGAACTGGTTTGGACCTTGGAATCTTTTTACGCTTTTTCTAAAGAGCGCATCAAAGAAGTGCTGTCGGCTTTTTTGACGGCCAGCGGCATTGAGGTAGAGGAGCGGCGGGTAGTACTGGCAGCCCTGGAGGACTACGCCGCGCAAAACGTTGATTTCATTGATGCTTACTTGGCCAGGCACGCCGTGGCCAGGGGAACGACGCTGGTGTGTACTTTCGATAAGAAACACTTTGCCAGGTTACCGGTAGAAGTTTTCGGGCTGCCTTCCCTAAAGCCGCCGGATCAGATAGGTAAAGGAAGCGGCCATGGATAAGGTTTGGGTCTATAAGGGGCGTGCTGAAGTAGCGGCGAAGGCGGCGCCGTCTTTCGGTGAAGCCGGGCATCACCTGCATCTGGCAGGTGGCCGGCCGCGATCGGGTACGTAACGGTTTCCTTGCCTTTTAGCCAGGCCCGTGGTATGCTGGGGAAGGCGAGAAATATCTGGTCATTACCGCTGGTCAGGCTGAAATGGAAAGAGATGGGGTGGTTCGCATATGTCGCGCCAAGAGGAGCTCATATCTCGCGCTTTGGGTGTCTTACCCCCCGCTGAGCGAAGAGCTATATTAAGCAGCATTGACTATTCGGCTAAGCTGCGCATGGTTTCCTTAAAGAAGGAGCTTGAGGAGGGCAAGAGGAAGGTAAGCAGCTTCGAGGAAAAGTACCGGCAGTCGTTTGAAGCGTTTGCCGGGTCATTTCCTGACGATGCCTCAATGGAGGCCCATGAAGATCTGGTCGAATGGGGTTATTGGCAGAGTTGCACGTGTCGGGACGCCCCAGGTCGAGATTCTCCGGGATCACGCTCTCGAAGAACTGGCGGTGGCCGTTCAGGCAGATCCGAAGCCCATATGGCGCATAGCTCGAGATCTTGATGAAAGCCGGGCCGAACTCCCGGTCTTCAAGGTAAAAGTAGTAGTGAATGAGGCGGCTCAAGCGGGGGGAATGTAAGCATAATGGCCGGGATAGCGCTCGACAAGAGGATTGAAGAGGCACTAACGTTGATTGAAGGCCGGACGCCAGAAGAAAAAATCGTTTTTTCCGTTATCAAGGTGTTAGAGCATCGCTTGGAAGACTGCCATCGTAAGCTGGGGAGCTACGAGGCTAAGTACGGGATGCCCTTTAGAAGTTTTATTAGGGCTTGGGAAAAAGGCGAGATACCCGGCAAGCATAGCTCCGAAGTGGAATCTGACTATATGGACTGGGAAGCCTATGAGATGGAACGACGTAACTTACTCCGGGTCTTAAGGAAATTAAGACCGGTAGTGAGTAAGAATTGAAGCGCCTTACAATAGAGGATTTCAAAAATGAGATGGGGATGTATTGCAAGAGGTATTTCCCGGAGGCTGCTATTAGGATCGAGGAGCTTCTTTCCTGTTACATCAAGCTCCGAATACTCATTTCTCCAGAATTATTCATAGCCGCCAGGTACAATGTCCAGAACGGCAGGCAAGATTTCCAGTTGATTTATCGGGGAGAGCGGGTATTTGGTATAGATAACCTTAAGCAGTGGCACTGCCATCCTCCAGGGAATCCAGAGACACATGTCCCATGTCCAGAGCCGTCGTTGGAAGAAGTTTTCCGTAAGGTGAAAGAGGTTGTAGAGACAGGGTGGCTAAAAAAGGTAAAGTGAGGCGAGCGACTTGGAGCCGGCGAAGCTCGAGCTCGAAAACCTGGCCGTTGATCGGGGTATCGGAGGAGGAGGAGATAGCCTCAGAGGAGGCCACAGGTCTATTTTTTTACGAGCAGACGCCGGAAGCGATGGAAAGTAGCGTGAGCCAGGGCCGGTGCGGCCAAATGGCATTAATCTACGTCCTTGGCAGGAATCACCGCGGGAAATACCCGCTAAACGGCTATGGACGTGGCAGACGTGGTACAATACTGTTAGTAGGTGCTGGGCGATCCGGCGTAAGTAACCGCACGACAAGTGCCGGGATCTGGGAGGGATTGGCATAATGCCGCAGGTTTACCACTATACCGTGATTCTAGAGCGAGAAGAAGACGGAGGCTTTCACGCTTATTGCCCTACATTACCGGGATGCCATACTCAGGGGGAGTCGTTGGAGGAGGCACTGTCGAATATTCAAGAAGCAATTCTGGCCTATTTAGAAAGCCTCAATTGCCGATATGGGGCTAACGGGGACTACGTTACCTGTCTGGTGGAGGGAGACCGCCTCGTCCTGCGCAAGGTTACGGCCTACTCCCCGGCTTCCTTCGAAGACGGGATCTGGTCCCTGATCGGTACCCTTCATGACCGGGAGGACAGGACCGATGTCTCGGCCAACAAGCACCGTTACCTGGGTGAGAAGCCGTGAGGGTTTTCGTCGATTCTAGTGCCATAGTCGCCTTGCTTTTCGCCAGGGACGACAACCATCAGGTGGCGGTGGATTGCTTGCGCCTCCTGACTATGGAGAGAGCCGAACTCATCCTTTCCAACTTCGTCGTGGCCGAGACTTACAACCTACTTGCCGCCCGCACCTATCCTGCCAGGGCGCGGGAGTGGCTGCTCGCCAATACTTGGCCGGTGGAAAGAATTACCGTTGCCGATGAAGAAGAGGCAACTCCGGCTCCCGGTCTTCCCGCAAATGGAAGACGTGGTGGTAGCGTTCTACCCTTTGCCATACCTCTCTCCTCGGCAGTCTTCAGGGCAGACAGGCGGCCCATCTCCCCTTGGCCTTAAACTTCTTCCAGCAGCCGGGCGAACTCCTCCAGGCTCTCTACCTTGATGCTCTTCCTGTGCAGGGAGCGCAGCACCGCCGGGTCGTCTATGGCGGCCAATTCCTTACCTATTCCTTTCTTAACTACCCCAAAACGCTCACCGAGGACTTCAAGGATGTCATCCCGGATAGCCTTAACCTCCCCTTTTTCTATTCC
>SLTJ01000054.1 GCA_004347685.1 Clostridia bacterium | reverse complement strand
CTTCCAGAAAGCTGATCCACTCACTCAATGACCGAAAAGGAAATTGCGCCATCCGGATTCCTCCTTGAGGTATACTGAGATGCTTTCTATGACGGTCTGCCTTAATGATGTTCTCCCTTATAATGCCGCAAGGGCTACATGACAATCACCCCTTTCGCGCAACCCTGTGCCTGCAGGGCCCATGCCACGTCCCTAACCCTGCTGGCGCAGCTTGTAGCGCTGGATCTTGCCGGTAGCCGTGCGCGGCAAGGAAGAAACAAACTTTACTTGCCGTGGGACCTTGTGGCTGACCAGTTTCTCCCGGACGAAATCTTTCAGTTCCTCAACAAGAGCCTCACTTGGCTCAACCCCCGGCTCCAGCACCACAAAGGCCGCCGTCTTGATCAGGCCATCCTTGTCAGGCAGCCCCACCACTCCGGCTTCCACGACCTTCTCGTGGGCTACCAGGACACCTTCAACCTCGGCGGGCGATACCCAGATCCCGGAGGACTTGAATACGTCGTCGGCCCGGCCGACATAGTGGATGTATCCGTCTTCGTCCTGATAGACCGTGTCACCAGTCCGGAACCATTCGCCCAGCACCGTTCTCTTGGTCAGTTCATGCTTGTTCCAGTAAAATGCAGGCGCGCTGTCACCCTTAATCAATAATTCGCCGACTTCTCCCGGCGGCACCGGCTCCCCGTTTTCGTCCACAATCTTGCCTTCGTATCCCTCGACTATCCTCCCCACGGTACCCGGCTTGCTTTCTCCCGGACGGTTCTGGCAGTAGTCAAGCTCCACGTCCGAGCTGCCCAGCCCCTCCAAGAGCTGGATGCCGAACCTCCTCTCCCACTCGTCGTATATGGGGCGCGGCAGAGCTTCTCCCGCCGAAACCGCGGCCCGCACGCTGCTCAGGTCGTACCTCTCCAGCCCTTCCACGCGCAAGACGCCGGCGTAGATCGTGGGAGCGGCGCAGGCGAACGTCAGCTTGTACTTGTCAATTGTCTGGACAAATACGTCTGGAGTCGGCCTCTCCGGTACCAGCACCGTGGTGCTCCCGGCCCACAGGCTGAAAAACAGGGAATTGGCCGTTCCAAAACCGAAGAACAATTTGGCTGCCGAATAGAGAACGTCTGAAGGGCTCCCCTTCATCCACCTCACGTACCAGGCCTCGCTGGTGTAGACCATATCGTGGTGCAGGTGGACTATCCCCTTGGGCCGGCCGGTCGTGCCGGAACTGTACAGCCAGAAGGCCATATCGTCCTTGTTGGTTTCGGCGGGATCCATCTCGGGGGAAGCGGCCGCCGTGATTTCCGCGTAGCCCAGCTCCCCATCACGCGGCTGTCCCACCACCACCACGTGCTTCAGGTGTTTGCAATTCTTGCGGATGGGATCAATGAGAGGTAACAACTTTTCGTCCACAATGAGGACTTTGGCCCGGCTGTCATTGAGAAAGTACTCGTACTCTTCGGGAACGGTCATGGTACTCACCGGGAAGGGAACGGCCCCCATTTTCATGGCCCCAAGCATGCTGTAAATGGCCTCCGGGCAGTCAAAGAGCAAAAGCATCACTCTATCTTCCTGCTCCACGCCCAACGACTTCAGGGCATTGCCAATTCTGTTGCTCCGGTGCAGCATCTGCTGATATGTAACCTGCTCGTCGCGATATAGGAGAGCCGTCTTGTCTCCCCGGCCACTTTCAAGGTTACGGTCGAAGATCTCTTGGGCAATGTTAAATTTTTCCGGCACCTGTATTTCGCTTACTGGAACTTTACTGCAATCGAGCATGCAATTTCCCTCCCGAGACTTATGAGATATAGTGCCATAATCTGCTATTTGCCCTTAAACTCGGGCTCTCGCCTGGCAAAAAACGCATTTGTCCCTTCTTTGTAATCTTCGCTGGTTGAAAGTATTGCCAGACTTTGGGCTTCAATCCGGAGAGTGGAAAGCATATCCACTTCCACGCTCGATCTGGCTATTTCCTTTATCCTGCTTACCGCCAGTGGCGATTTCTCGGTAATACGTTCGGCGAGGGCCTGAGCTGTCGCCAAAACGTCAGTATTTGCAACAGCCTTGTTTACGATTCCCAGTTGTGCAGCTTCGGACCCACTGACCGGCTCTCCCAGCAGCAACAATTCCATTGCCTTACAGAATGGCAACATCCGTGGCAATCTTGTCGTCCCACCCCCCGCCGGAATAGTGCCAAGGCCAACTTCAGGCGTTCCCAGCCGCGCGTCCAGAGCCGCAACCCGCAGGTCACAGCTTATCATCAGCTCAAAGCCACCCCCCAGCGCCATGCCGTTCACCGCAGCAATTACCGGCTTGGGCAGATTCTCGATCTGGACCATGAGATCCTGAAACCTGCGGCTAGCAGCAAAGGCGGCAAAGGGGCCGGCAAATTCCTTTATCTCCCCGATATCAATGCCTGCACTGAAAACCTTCTCGTTGCCGGTAAGAATAATTGCCCATACCTCCGGATCTTCTTGCGCAGCCGAGAGGGTCTCCTTCAGCTCGCTGATCATTTTCTTGCTGATCGCGTTCATCTGCTTTGGCCGGTTTAACGTAATGGTCAACACTTTACCGGCTATTTCGGTACGTATTGTCTCCAGAGTCTCGCCCAATTTTTTATCACCCCCTCTTGGCGTGATTAGACAACCTTCAGCTCGCCAGCGTACCTAGAAATCACCTAAAATATGCCGGGCCACCACCGTCCTCTGAATCTGGTTTGTCCCCTCCACAATCTGCGTCAACTTGGCATCCTTCATCCGGCGGGCCAGAGGATAGTCTTCCATGTAGCCGTAGCCGCCGAGGATCTGCACCGCGTCAATGGTCACCTTCATGGCTACGTCCGATGCGTAAAACTTGGCCATGGCACCGTACTTGGACATCTCGGGACTGCCCCTGTCTACTTCCCGGCAGGCTTTATAGACAAGCTGCCTGGCGGCCTCAATCCTGGTGGCCATCTCGGCCAGCATAAACTGGATGGCTTGAAACTTGGCGATAGGCCGCCCGAATTGCTGCCGCTGCTTGGCGTATTCGATGGCGTAATCCAAAGCTCCCTGGGCCAGCCCTACCGCCCTGGCTGCCACTATCGGGCGGCAGGTATCCAAGGCCTTAAGAGCCGCTGAAAGAGCACCTCCCTCAGGTCCGAGACGGTTGGCTGCCGGAACGCGGCAGTCTTCCAAGATTACCTCGCACGCCTGGTGGGCCTTGGATCCCATCTTTTTCTCCCGCTTGCCAATTGTCAGGCCGGGCGTCCCCTTTTCCACGATAAAGGCGCTCACGCCCTTGGCCCCCTGAGAGGGATCGGTCTTGGCAAAAACCGTGATAAAGCCGGCCACATCGGCATCGCTGATAAACCGCTTGGTTCCGTTAAGAATGTAATCGCCGTCATCGCGCACTGCCCGTGATACCATGGAGCCCGGGTCTGAGCCCGCACCCGGTTCGGTCAGGCCGAAGGCGGGAATGACCTCGCCCCTGGCCACCGGAGGTAGATATTCTTGCTTCTGTTCTTCACTGCCCAGTACCAGCAGCGGCTTGGTGCTCAAAACCTGCCCCTGTAAAATGGTCGAGGAATTGGTGCATACCTTAGCTATTTCTTCCACCACCAGGGCAAAGGTAAATACGTCGGCCCCACCGCCGCAGTACTGCTCCGGCAGCAGTAACCCGCTCAGTCCGTTTTTCTTAAACAGCTCCAAGATCTCCCACGGGTACTCGCCCTTTTCCTCTATCTCTTCGGCCACCGGGGCAATTTTCTCCTGGGCCAACCGGCGTACGGATCTTACCAGCATTTCCTGTTCAGATGTCAATTCGTCCATAGCGATAGCAAACACCCCCCATTAATAACCCAGTGTGCCCGCAAGTAATTCAGTTTCAATACCGTTACCAGTCCCGCTCCAGCCAGTCTACCTTTTCGATAACCTCATCTACGTCTGCCGGCCAAGGCGGGTTGCTAATCCGCCTGGGGTCATACGCTCCCTTAAGCCTATCCATCCACAGGTGAAAATTAGGGCCGTAGGCCGGACCGCTCAGGTAGACCGGGCTCTCCTGCAGGGTGAAGCCGTTGTAAAGACCGATCTCAATATCCTTCTTGGGTCCGGTAACGTAATACCATTCATCTACCTTGTGGATATTGTCTTCGCTGTCTTCAGGGTCAAAGTAGGTGAGGAACTCCAGGTAGCCAACGTGCCCGAGCTCACCCATCTGGAACCAGCCAGGATCACCATAGTCGGGCATCAACGGCGGAGTACACTGCGTCTTCAATTCCGCCAGGTACTCCCCACCCCGCACGCCGCAGTCCAGCGTATCAATGGTGTACTCTATGGAGGCGTAGCCTCCGGTCATCCACCACATCCCCACTGAATCGGCGTTTTTCAACCATGATTCGTCGCTCTGCTTGGTGGGCCGGAACTGGCCGCCCAGATCTTTCACGATATCTTCAAGAACCCTTATCTCATATTCCAGGTGCTTCTCTGAAGTATATCCCACTAGCAGCACCCGCAAAATATGGCTGTTTTTGATTTCTTCTTCCTTGCCGGGAGCTTCCCACATCTCCCAGAAATGCTCCTTGCTTTTAGCCCTGGCGATATAGCGCCAGAAAACAGGAACCTTGGTGACGGCCGCGCCGATCTCGTTCCTGGCGATGCTATACATGGCTTCCACCAGGTCCTCCCGGGTAGGGAAAGTAATGTTGAACCAGCGTATGCGATTTGCCGGGAATTCCAGCGCGGTCTCCGGCGAGATCCCGCTCGGCACCAATCTCTCGGGCTGGAATGGGATTAACTTGACGGCCATCCTGGTAACAATCCCCATGCCTCCATACCAGCCAATGTACCCCCGCAATACACCCCGGAGATCCGGGCCGATGCCCTCACCCCAGAAGGGGTCATCTTGCATGGCCAGGGAACCCATGCGCACCAGCTCGCCATCCGGAGCCACCCACTCCAGCCCCAGGATGCGCCGTTCGGCAAAGCCGGTACGGTAGTTTAAGGGAGAAAAACCACAGGTCAGGTGGTTGGCCACCACTGACGCCTGGCTGCCACCGCCGGGGGTGGTGGTGTAAAGACCCCGCCTCATCGCCTCCTCCAGTAATTGCGAATAAATAACCCCCGGGCCCACCACGGCAAACATGTGCCTGTCGTCTATCTCCAGGGAGTTCAGGCGCTTGAGGTCAATGAGGAGGGCCTCAGGCACCCTCGGGGCGCAATGGGTTACCCAGTAACTGCTAACTGGCACGAAGGGAATCTGGTAGCGGTTACATATCCTCACCACGTCCTGCACTTCGCGAGTGCTCCCGGGAAGGACCACAGCCGCCGGCGGCTGGCACAATACCCGCTCCATGCCCAAGTCTTTACCGTGCCCGCCGCGACTGCCGCTGTAAGCCTCGCAATCAACGGGGTCCTGAGTTATGTACCGGGAGCCGACTACTGCTTCCAGGGCATCGTATACTTCCGGAGCCAGGCTCACTCTTATCCCACCCTTCCCAAAACTGCTCTGGCCAGAACCTCAACAACATCAAGAACCTCAACGGGCGAGCGGCTTTCCCTGACTGCCTGCTGCATGCCGGCTTTGCACCACGGGCAGCCGGAAACAATGGCTTCAGCACCTACGGATTGGGCCTCTGTCACGCGCTCGCCTGCAGCCCACCCCGCCAGTTGCGGGAAAGCGTCGCGCACCCCGCCGCCGAAACCGCAGCACCAGGCATTTTCCCTGTGCCTGGGCATGTCTACCAGCTCTATTCCTGGGATATTATTTAGGATCTGCCGTGGTGGCTCATAAACCCCGTAGGTCCCCCGGCGGTATTCCTTTGGTGGCTGTAGCGTACCAAACCTCCCCCTGGTGCCCTCCCAGTGCGTCCACGGCTCGCTGAGCCGGCCAAGATTGCATGGATCGTGGTAGGTTACCTTCATGGGAACTGCATGCCCGGGAGCCAGGGTGCCGTCCTGTACCAGCCCGGCCAGGTATTCACTGGCATGCACCACCTGGTACCCCATATCCGCGGTGGATTTGCCCAAAAGCTTGGGATATTCTACCTTCCAAGTCTTATAACATTCAGCACATCCCACCAGGATTGTCCCGGCCCCGCTTTTTAATGCAGCCTCAATGTTGTGCACGGCCACGTGGCGTGCTTCCTCTACCTGGCCTGTAGTTACGAGAGAATACCCGCAGCACCATTCCTCGCTGCCCAGATGCGTAACCGCAATTTTGGCTTTCTGTAAAAGCCTAATTATTGACTGCGAGATTTCTTTATGGACATAGGAGGAAGAACAGCCGGTGAAGTACAGGACGTCCCCCTTACCCCTTCCGGTTTTCTTAACATCCTCCGGCCACCACCTGGCACGATCTTCATGTGAACGGCCAAAGTAGTTGTGGGTGGCTCGGATGCGCTCGGCTACGGCTCTATGCTGCGGCAAGATGTAACCTTGGGCAACGCACCTCTGGCGGAAGGCTTCCAGCAATAACAGGGGTTCGAGGTCAAGATTACGCTTGCAACCGGCGTCACAGGCGCCGCACATGGTACAACTATAAACGATATCGGCCAGTTTATCTGAATAAGGTAGTCTCCCTTCCATTACCGCCAGGGCTATTTTCATTCGCCCGTAAGGAGCGTAGGAGTCAAACAGGTAGCAAGCGGCACTGGGACATTTCATCCCGAACTGTACCCCCGGCATGTAGATGTGGTCTACCCACACGCAGCCCTTGCAGCCAACACACCTGGCAGCGTCGTACTTATAGTGTTCTAACTGCAGCATTTATTCAGCCCCTTTCCGTCTATGCGCAGAAACCTAGAAGCAAAGGTTGCCGGGAGCCATGATATGGTTGGGATCAAATACCGACTTCAGTTTCTTGAGCGCCAGGGTATAGCTGGAGGCCCGTCCGTAAACCAGATCGGCCAGTACTCCGTATGGCCTGGTATAAAGGGCCCCGGAGTTCATCAGGGCTAACGCCACCTCGGCATATACCCTGCGCGTCCACTCCATGCCAGACGCGCTATCAGGATTGAAGTAAAAACTCAAGTCTACGTGACAGGCTCGACTATTCTCCAGTGGTTGTACATAAATCCCAAGATCACCGGTCTTGTGACCGTACCGCCCGGCAACACCTGCCGCCACCTCAAGCAAACCTGGCACCCTTTCCGGCCGGGAAATAAAAGGCAAGTCCTCGCATCCACACTTAAAGGAATGCTTCCAAAAGGGCAAGCCCTGCGGCCAGGTATCGCGGAGCCAGTCTGGAAGCTTGTGCTCTATACCCGGAACACCGGGAAGGCTGGATAGAAGCTGTAGGCCCGCGAACTCATTCTTGAAGGTCTCCCGCAATGCTTCTTCCTCGTAAGCTAAACGTTCCTCAGGCCTGGCCCGGGAGCCGCTAAGGACCAGGATCAGGCACCAATCGGGTAACACGTGATCCAGGCTTCCGGCATCAAACCTGGGCTCCCGCGTGAGGATGGAGATAAGGGAAGTCTTGTCGAGGAGAAGGCATTCGTACCCTATCTTCCTGCGCCCGATCCGGTAAAACGGCTCCACAGCCTCTGCCGGTGAGCGTAGAGGTACAAAGAAGGTGCGGTTAACCCTCGGCCTGTACTCAAACTTGAGTAAAGCCCAGATGACAATCCCCATGGTGCCCTGGGCACCTTCAAGAAAGCGATAAAAATCAACGCTGCCGGGACCTACCGGGCATACGCCCTTAACCAAGGTGTTAGGGTAGTTCTTGGCGCTGGCCGAGCCGGTGCGGAAAACGTCGCCCGTGGGCCAGACAACTTCCATCGAGAGCAAAGGCTCCCTGTATTCGTAGATCTGAATTACCGGCACTTCCCGCTCCAGGAAAGTGGTAATAACTGATTTCTCCGGATGGGGCATGAGGGGCCCCACCACCATTCCTTCGTGCTGAGCCAGGGTGCTCTGGAGTTGTCCCCATGTTACTCCTGCTTCTATCTTAACGTTGCGGTTACGCTCATCTATCTCCAGGATGCGGTCAAAGCGGCGCATATCTACGACAATGCCGCCCTGCTTGGGAATGGTGCACCCGTGGAAATGCGCTTTGGAGCTTGCAGGTATCAACGGCACCTGGCACCTGTTAGCCAACTTGACTATTTCTTGGACCTCTTCGGTGTTATGAGGCCGCACGACAAAATTGGGGCGGCGGGCCGGATAAAAACTATGGTCACGGCTGTATTGTTCCAGGATTTCTGCAGCATCCAGCACGTAATCTCTGCCCACTATCTTGATAAGTTCGTCCTTCAAATTCACTTGCTACCAACCCTCCCTGCCATCATTAGGGACCGGGAATGCCGGGCCCACCCACGCCATCGGGTGCCGGCCCCTGATTTTCCCCGACTTCTAAGACTTTGCCCCTAACCCAACTCATTGCCCGCTACTTGCACGCTGCTGATGGCCATGCCCGGGCTGCCGCCCAGGTTGTGGGTCAGGCCCAACCTGGGATTCTGTACCTGCCTGGCCCCGGCCTTGCCCTGCAGTTGCTGGTAGACTTCGTACATCATCCGCAGGCCGCTGGCCCCCAACGGGTGGCCGAAGCATTTTAACCCTCCGTCGGTGTTCACCGGCAGCTTCCCTTCCCGGGTGAACACCCCGTCTTCGATGTAGCTTTTGGCCTGGCCCCTGGGGCACCACCCCAGGTCTTCGTAGATTACCATCTCGGTGATGGTGAAGCAGTCGTGCACTTCGGCTATACTCAATTCCTCCAGCGGGACGATTATCCCGGCTTCCTGGTAGGCCATCCGGGCCGCACGCACGTTTTCTTCAAAGTGGACGTAGTCGTAGTCGCTGGTTATCAGGCCCTGGCGGGAGCCGACGGAAATGGCCGCTGCTTTTAGGTAGATGGGGTCGCGGCGGTAGTCTTTTGCTTTGCTGGCCGGCACCAGGATGGCCACGGCGGCCCCGTCGCTGACGCCGCAGCAGTCGTATAATCCTAGCGGCCAGCAGACTACGGGGGCGTTTAAGGCTTCTTCCAGGGTTATTTCCCGGTGGAAGTGGGCCTTGGGGGCCAGGTTGCCATTACGGTGGTTCTTGACGGCGATCTGGGCAATGGTCTTTTTCCCTTCCCGCGGGTCTATGCCGTAGTGGTGGAAGTACCGGTTGGCCAGGCTGGCAAATCCCGGCGGTGCAGGTACGGGTATTTCGCCGGCTGAGCCGATCTGGGATCCGCCCAGGGGGGCGGCGGGTAACCCGGTCCAGCCGGTGTCCTTCAGTTTTTCTACGCCTACGGCTAGGGCCATATCGCAGGCCCCCGCGGCTACGGCATAGGCGGCGGCCCGCAGGGCTTCGGCCCCGGTGGCGCACAGGTTTTCTACTTGGGTGACGGGGATGTAGCTTAGTTGTAAGGGTCGGGTGAGGCTGATGGCGGTGAAGCCGGAGAATACGGTTCCCAGCCAGGCGGCCTGGATGTCTTTGGGCTCGATGTTGGCGTCGGCATAGGCTTCGTACACTGCCTCGATTATCAGGTCGTCTACGCCGGCGTCCCAGCGTTCGCCGAATTTGCTGCAGCCCATGCCGATGATGGCTACTTGGTCTTTGATGCCGCGCATTTTCTCCCCTCCTCTGGCCGGCAAACTATACCGCTGCCTGTTTCTGGCCTTCGGTTTCTGTTTGTTCCGCGGTTACGGCCGGCCGCACTTTCCAGCCGTACCGGTGCACTCCTTTATAGCTGAATATCTTGCGGAAGGTCATCTCTACTTCCAGGCCGATGGCCAGTTTCTGCGGGTCTACGTCGGTCATCACTGTCTGCATCCGGCCCCCGTCAACTAGGTCCACGCAGCAGTATACGGTGGGCGGGTCGGGGTTGGGGGTGAGGGTGTAGTCAGAGGCGTAGGTAAATAGTCTCCCTTTTTTCCCGGCCAGTTTCATCGTTTCGAAGCTGTCTTTGTTCTGGCAGTTAGCGCAGATGCGCTGGGGCGGGTAGTGGATGGTGCCGCAGCGGGTGCACTTTCCGCCGTGCAGATACACCAGGCCTTCCCTCTCCCGCCACAGTACCGGTGCTGAAGGCGGAAAGGGGTCGGGGAGCCGGGGCGCTTCTACGGGGATGAGGTCCCGAAAGGAGAGGTATTTCTCGTAGGTATCCAGGTAGCGTTTGGTGGCCAGATGGGCCTTCAGGCGGTGGCGGCCCAAAAAGGCGTTGATATTTTCGTTTACCTTGAGGATAAAGGCGTCTGCGCCGTCGCCGTAGCTGGCCAAAAGCAACCTGTCTCCCGGCCGGGCCCTGTCCAGGGCGTTGGCGAGGGAGAGAAAGGCAGCGGCGCTGCCGGTGTTGCCGGCGGTATCAAACAGGGTATCTGCTAGTTGCGCCGGGTCAAAGCCTAATCTCCGGGCTACTTCTACCTGGCTCCTGCCATCGGGGGTGTAAATGATGACCTGGGTGATGTCGGCCGGCTGGTAACCGGTTTTGGCTAGCAGGGTTTTGATTGTTCCGGCCATGACCTGGCTGTAGCCGATGCTGGTGCCGAAGCGTTCTTCCCAGCTCCTGACGAACCGGTCTTCTCCGGAGCGCCAGTAGTCCAGGATGTCGGCGTTGCGGTGGCTGCTGGCCTCGATGTCGGCCAGGGTCTCATTGTTTCCTACCAGCAGGGCGCAGGCGGCGTCGCCGAGTTGCAGTTCCAGGGTGGAGCCGGGGGCTCCCTGGCGCATGTCACCGGCGATAACTAATACTTCATTACCCGGGCCGGCAGCGGTGGTGTCCAGGGCGCCGGCCAGGGCCTGGGTGGCACTGCGCAAGGAGCCGGTGAAATCGCAGGTGCGGATGTCTGCTGGCAGGTCGAGGGCGCCGGCCGCCAGGGCCGCGGTTTGTTTTTCCTTATACGGCGAAGTGGTGGTGGCAAAGTACAGGCCGGATAGGCCCTCTGCCACGGCAGCGGCGGCGGCCAGGCAGTCCAGCCCGGCGGACACTCCCAGGGTGAGGGTGTCTTCGTCCCAGGAGGCCACGGCCTTTTCGCCCCTAGCCCGGCCACGGCTCCACGCCCCGCTAATGGTTTCCCGGTTCAGGCGGTAGTACGGAATATAGGCGCTATATGCGATTATCCCTGGCATATTCTCACTCTCCCTCCGCTCTCCCTCACAATCGCCACCCCGGCCTAACCGGAGCCTTTTCAGTCTCTCACGCCTGCGCCCCTTGAGGCTTCCTCCGCAGGACCACGTTAGTCCACATTTGTTGTACGATAACCTGATTTTGGTTCAACATGTCTGCGCGCAGGAGTATCTCTCCCCGGTCAGGGCGTCCTAGATCCCTGCTTTCCTCCACGACGAGCTTGCAGTAGATTGTGTCTCCCGGGAATACGGGGGCTGAAAACCGCAACCGCATCCCCATAATGGCCAAGGTGGTACCTTCAAATAGCCCTAGCGTGACTTTCCTACTTATACGGCCTTAGTATCCGCAAAGCCTTGATACG
>SLTJ01000027.1 GCA_004347685.1 Clostridia bacterium | reverse complement strand
TCTCGTTCATCTGACCCGCCTGTTCTGTGCAGATTTGGCTGACTACTTAATAACTACCCACTGGCCGTTCTCGATACGCATCGGGATTAGGTCGTCAGGAGATAGTCCCACGTGGTCTTCAGAAGTTATGTTGTAGATGCCATTTAGGCATACGAGATTTTTGGTATTCTCAATGGCGCTTCTTAACGCTTCAGGGTCTGTTTTCAGATCCTCCGGGCCTTTCCCAGTCCTTCTAATGGCGTCGAGCATAATATTGAGCGCGTCATAACCATAGCCATCAGTCATCCCCGAAGGTGGCTCACCATATTTAGCTTGGTGCCATTCAACATATTCTTTTATTACTGGCTTCATGGGATCGCTATCAGGAAGTTCATCAACAACCATTATTTTGGCTCCCATGGTAATTACGGGGGACTTGGCTCCAGCCATTTTAAGAAATTGCCGGTTAGAGTTGCCATATGTTACAAATAAAGGCACGTCCCATCCCATTTCCACCATTTGCCTTGAAACCATGGCTACAAGCTCCCCTGTGGCCCACGTTATAACCACCTGTGCTCCGCTGGATTTTAGTCTTGCCAACTGGGCTTTTACATCAACATCCCCCAGGTTGAAGTATTCTGTCGCTACAATCTCGAGACCGTATTCAGGGGCCAGTTTTTCCGCCAGGTCATGACCTATTTTCCCAAGAGGATCATTAGGGGTCAACCTAGCTATCTTGGTTATGTTGTTTTCCTGGAGATACTTAAAACCCCTCTGGAAGCCCTGTCCACTTGGATGTACGGCCCCGAACATCCACTTCGTATCGGCCTTTGGATAATATCCGCCCGTCATAACTATAGTCGGAATTTTATTGTCGATTGCCAGTGGCTCTATAGCCAGCGACGTAGGCGTCATACTCGGTCCAACGATGCCAATGACCCCATCCGATTCGATCGCCCGCTTGAAATAACGCGTTGCTACCTCAGCCCGTCCTTCATCATCATAGATAATCACCTTTACTGGATGCCCGGCGATCCCACCCTCCTTATTTGCCTTCTCCACTAGAAAATTAATTGCCTTTTCCTCGGTTTCACCTAGCCAGCCACCCGGCCCAGACTTGGTCATAATAACCCCTATTTTATATGGAGTACCTCCCTCGCTTTCGACTTTTACCGGCTCAACTGAACTGCTCTCACCTGGTTCTTGCGTTTCTGTCGCTTGCTGCGGACCTTGGCAGCCCACCACTGCACCTAACACTGCGAGGAACATAATTGAAGTGATAATAGCCCTCTTTAGCGCCATACCTCTCAACCCTCTCCAGCGTTTTGTAACAAACAATCTGCTACCGTAACAAAAAACGTGGCTTTTTTGACATCCCTCCAATCAAAACCATGCCGTTTTACTGAACGATCACTAGCTAACGGAATTATACCTTTTTGCATATCGTCAAGCAACATACGTTAAAGAACAATACTGGAGATTTATGCTGCCATGTCGTTAAATTGCGAAGCCATGCTTAACCGTCTACAGCCTCACTCATTATTTCTTCTTTAAGCTACTGATATTGTTTTGCCTGTAGATTATGATCTAGCCTCGTATAAGAAATTTAAAGCTATCATGATCCACCTGAAGCTAAATATAGGTTCATAAGGACTATTCGATTATAAACACACCTATAACCTGATATTGGCATATTGACAAAGCGAAAAGTAGCAGCTAAATTATAGTTAAACGGTCGTTCAGTAAAATAAGGAGGTGACCCTATTATCAGCCTGTGGCCAACATTTCTTTTTGCTTAGATGGCCTAACAGTAGTTGATGCCTCACGCATGCTGGCTGGACCGTACTGCACTAAAATGCTGGCCGACATGGGTGCAAGGGTTATCAAGGTTGAGCCGCTGCAGGGAGAAGATAGCCGGAGGATGGGTAGCTTACCCGAGTTGGGAGGGGAGAGTTTTCTTTACCTATGTGCCAACACTGGCAAAGAAGACATAGCAATTGACCTCACTAAGGAAGAAGGGCGAGAAGTACTCTGGCAGTTAATCAGTCGAGCTGATGTCCTGGTTGAAAATTTTCTCCCCCGCAGTAAGATGAGCCTGGACTTGGTTCCAGACAAATGCTTTGAGCAAAATCCACGACTGGTGTATTGTAGCTTGACATCGTTTGGGCCAAGCGGTCCATGGGCCGATAACCCAGGTGTTGATGTCATCTTTCAGGCAGCCGGCGGCTTGATGAGCATTACGGGCGAACCTGAGGGGGAGCCAATGAAGGCCGGGGCACCTGTAGCCGATATGAGTGCGGCTTTCCTGGCGGTAGCAGGTATACTGGCGGCCCTCTATGAACGCGAGAAAACCGGAAAAGGTAAGGTCGTTGAAGTTTCCTTGCTGGATGCTATTCTCACGGTTCAGGCGTCCATGATAACCATGTATTTCGCTACAGGCAGAGACCTGCCCCGTCTTGGAACCGGGAGTCCAGTGCTGGTACCTTCACAGATGTTCCGTACCTTGGACGGATATATTGCAGTCTCGGTATTTAATGAACGCTCATGGCAGAGGCTTTGCCAAATATTGGGCCGAGAGGATTTAGCACATGATCCTCGCTATGATTCCAATGACAAAAGGATTGTTGAACGAGAAAAATTGGTCGTAGATTTGGCACAAGAGTTTTTTAGGTTCGAAACCGCTGAGATCACAGTTGCATTAGAACAAGCTCGTATTCCAGTGATCAAAGTATTAAGTTATAGTGAAGTCTTTACAAGTCCACAAGTAAACCAAAACGCAGTTACTGGGACGTGGGTACATCCGGTAGCGGGCCAGGTTACAACAGTGGGTAATCCCATTAGGCTTCGAGACCCTGCTGATGAATGGAGTACCAATGGAGGGCCAACAGCTCCAGCTCCCTGTTTAGGCCAGCATACACGCGAAATCCTTGCTGAGCTGGGATATTCTCCCTTCGAGATTGAAGCTTTATTGGAACAAAAGGCGGTTGCTTGCCATGACGAACAATACTCTACAACCCATCGAAAGGCCAGGTGAACAGTAGTGGCAAAAGTAAAAGGTATTGATATGCACGTGCATCCGCCAGCAGAGGAGTTTGAGGTAAATGAGTATGAATACTTGGTAGGAAAAGAATTCCTAGGGCCAGTGCCGGTTATGAAGACAGAGTTTGGCGGGCACACTGGCGTAGAAAAGATGGTCAATGAGTTTGAAGACCTTAAACTGGCCGGACTGCTGGTAGGCTGGGACACGGAAACAGCAACGGGTGTCCCTCCTCTTCCAAACGACTACGTGGCCGAACTCTGCCGCCGTTATCCAGACATCTTTATCGGCTTTGGCAGCGTTGATCCGTGGAAGGGAAAGAGGGCAATTGATGAGGTAGATCGTTGTGTTAATGAACTGGGCCTTTGTGGTATCAAGTTCCACCAAATTGCCCAGCGCTTTTACCCAAATGACAAGCGTTTTTACCCATTATGGGAAAAGTGTGCTGAGCTAAAGGCCCCGGTCATTTTCCATATGGGACAGACTGGCTGGCGGGCCGGTATTAGAGGCGGCGGCGGCAACTACCTGGATTATTCGAAACCGATACCGTATGTGGATCAGATAGCTGCTGATTTTCCGGAACTGGATATAATCTGCGCTCACCCGGCCTTCCCCTGGGAGGACGAAGCCCTTTCTATGGCCCAAAGCAAAACAAACATCTATAGGGACCTTTCCGGATGGCTACCGAAATACTTCTCCCCCAACCTCATCCAGTATGCTAGAACCTTACTCAAGGACCGCTGCACCTTTGGCAGCGACTACCCGGTTATGTCGCCTCGGAGATGGTTAGAGGACTTCGAAAACCTAAACTTCCCCGAAGAGGTCAAAAAGAAAATTATGCTCACCAATGCCACAAAGATACTTAAACATCCAAACGCGCAGTCCTTTGTGCAACGAGTATTGAGCGATTAAGCCGGACCAAGACGCGGATAGAAATTATTTGCTCGAGGAGGTACCTTGATGGCAATAGCTAAAGACATTTATGTCCAACACCAGCCCGAGGTCAAGCGCTATTACTATAACCCAGCAGTTGAATGTATAAGCAGGGAGGAATTGCTAGCCCTTCAGTGGCTAAAACTCAAGAAATTAGTTGAGCATGTCTATCATACCAACAAATTCTATCGTAACCTGTTCACCAAAAACAAGATTACGCCGGAGGATATTCAAAGCCTCGAAGACTACCGGCATAAGGTACCGATTATTACCAAGCAAGATTTGTTGAACGACCAAAACGAGTATCCCCCATACGGACTTCGCCTTGGGATACCGGAAACCAAGGTAGTACATACCCATATGACCTCTGGCACGTCCGGCATCGGACAGGAGGTTTACGGCTTAACAAGACCCGATGTAGAGTATCTCGCCACCTGGCCCAGAGCATGGTACGCTGCAGGCATTAGACGAGGAGACGTGGTTGTAAACCCATTCCCTATGAATCCCGTATTAGCTGCCCCGGATAGCTTAATAAGCGGTTTCGCTAAAATGGGAGTAAACGGATTTCACCTGGGTATGTATCCGACACACCAAAAATTGGATATAATGCGCCGCTTTAAACCCCATTTTATGGATATCTCGCCTGTGTACCTTACCAGAATGACAGTCATATGTCAAGAAATGGGTATTGATCCGAAAAAGGACTACTGCTTCAAGGCAATTCTTACTATGGTCGGTAGCTTTGAGGTGGATTGGGCCTTAGAAATGCAAGAATTCTGGGGTTGCAAGCTACATGAAGGGTATGGTTCCACGCAAGCAGGATCGCTAATGGGGTACACCTGCGAAAATGGCTCCGTGCCCAACGGGCAACGGGGCAGGATACATCTCATGGAAGACATCATACTCTTTGAAGTACTCGACAGGGAAACGAGGGAACCGGTTAAGTCAGGGGAAGAAGGAGAGGTTGTTCTTACCACCCTGAGCCGCTCGGGGTCACCTTTACTGAGGTTTGCCATGGACGACAAGGTACGCTATTTCAGCTATAAAGAGTGTGATTGTGGCCGCCCGTTCGATACCATAGAATGTGGAACCATAGCCAGGTACGACGACATGATCAAGATCAGGGGCATGAATGTCTGGCCGCAGGCAGTGGATTCCGTTATTTTCGGCCATAAGGAAACCTCAGAATACCAGGGGCGAGTCTACGTCACCGAGGACGGGCGAGAAGAAGTTCTTGTTCAGGTTGAGTTCAAACAGGGGATAGGAGACCAGGTCAAAGGAGATCTGATTAATAGAATGGCTGTAGAGCTAAAGGAAAAGGTCGGCGTGAGCATGACGCTCGAGGAAGCCAAAGAAGAACTCCCCAAGTTTGAGTTCAAGGCTGTTCGTTGGACGGACGAACGCTTAAAAGGCCGGCAAAAAATCGCCTGGCGTTTATAATCGTAGAGTCAAGTAAAGCCAAACGGCAACGCTAATGCGCAAGGAGGTAAGAGCCCGATGATACATTTGACGGATGAGATATCCAAGGCTGAACAAATATATAAAGAGCTTCATGAGCTGGCCGAATCACCAGTCCCTATTGTTCAAGATAGCGCTCTGCTAATGTTAGCAGCAGCTGTTGATCTTCTGAAACAGATTGATCCTACAAGATTCTTGCTAGACGATCTCGGATAGTTATAGTAGCAAAGTACCCACAGGAGGTAACCAGTTTATGGATATCGAAAATATAGCGGTCGTGGGGAGCGGGCAGATGGGCACCGGGATTGCCCAGGTCTGCCTGATGTCTGGTTTCAACGTAACTGCCATGGATGTGCAAGCTTCAGCCCTAGAAAGGGCTGTCGGGCAGATCAAAAGCAGCCTGGCCAAGAACGTAGAGAAAGGGAAAATAGGTGACGCCGACCGGGATAACATGCTGGCCAAGTTGCGCACCAGCAGTGATTTTGAGGCAGCCGCAAATGCAGATTTTGTTATCGAGGCTGTGAACGAAAATATTGACCTGAAGATGCAGGTGTTTGGCCAACTAGATAAGATAGTGAAGCCTGAGGCTACTTTCGCCTCGAATACCTCAGCCCTCTCCATTACTACCATGGCCACGGCCACTGCCCGCAGGGACAGGTTTGCCGGCATGCATTTCTTCCACCCAGTACCGGTGATGAAACTGGTAGAGATAATCCGGGGACAGGAAACCTCTGAGGAGACCATCACCGTGATCCGTGACCTGGCCTTAAGGCTGGGCAAGGACCCGGTAGTAGCCAGGGACTACCCCGGCTTTCTCTCAACTCGGCTGGGAATCCCCTATATGAACGAGGCCTTTTATGCCGTCTACGAAGGTAGGGGTTCGGTAGAGGACATTGATAAGTGCGCCAAGCTGGGGTTAAATCATCCCATGGGACCGCTGGAGCTGGCTGACTTCATCGGGCTGGATACCATCCTTTCCATCCTCGAAAATCTTTATGAGAACTTTGGGGAAAGCAAGTATTTCCCATGCCCGCTCTTGCGCAACATGGTCAAGGCGGGGCAACTGGGCCGGAAAAACGGCCGGGGATTCTATAATTACAGTTAAGAGATTAAGGATCTTTGGCTAGGGGGGCTGAGGTCATTCCTTATATGGCCCCAGCTCCCCAGCAATGCCTCCCCGGACTAAACTTCTACTTGAGACATAGCAAAATACCTATCTTCGTTGCCAAACCACGGTAAATGCCCGGAGTTTGATCTAATAAGAACTTGACAGGGAGGGGGTTTAGTGGTTGTATATTAAAACGAAAACATTTTAGGGCGAGGTTGATTCTATGGCTACACCAGAAAGCGTACCCGCAAGTATCAATAAGCGGGAGCAAATTATTGACGTGGCCACCATGTTATTTTGGAAAAAGGGTTACGACGGCACATCCATGAGGGATATTGCCTCAGAGGTAGGCATGCTGCAAGCCGGCTTATACTACTACTTCTCCAGCAAGGAGGAAATCCTCTACGAAGTCCTGAATAAGGGTATTACCGGCTTGCTGCGAGATGGTGAGCCTATTTATAATTCAAACCGGCCACCGATGGAAAAGTGCCGCCTCATGGCCCGCACCCATGCTTATAATACCATAATTAACAGCCAGGGACAGTTGTCAGCCACGCTACGCATTTTCACCCGTGAGGGCCGGAACCTTACGCCTGAACACCGGACTAAGTACATGGAGAAACGGGACAGATATGAAGGATTTTTGCGGGATATAATCAAGGAAGGGGTTGAGCAAGGGGTTTTTGTTAGGGTAAATCCCAAGCTGGCCACCTTCGCCATCTTTGGCATGTGCAACTGGCTGTTGGAATGGTATCGTCCTGATGGGGAGTTGTCCGGAGAATACCTGGCTGATTATTGGGCCTATCTGGTCTGCGATGTTTTTTTGGCTAAATCCAGGACCATAGATTGATATGAATTAGGAAGGAGCATATCAGCCTGCGTTACAGACAAGAAATCTGGTACTTTATGGCATGCAGGGCGGGTAGGGTGCGGGAGGATGGGGCTACCGCCCCACGAAGCGCCGCACGGCAGCGCGGATCAGGCTGGTGTACCCCAGCCCCATGCGGGCGGCCCGGCGCTTGAGTTCTTCCACGTCTTCCTTCGGCAACCGGACGGTTACGGATACGAGGCCGCGGTGGGGCCTGTCCTGGACCTCTTCCAGATCCGCAAGCCCCGTCACGTCCGCGTGGTCAAAGAAATCCGCGAGGGCATTGAGGTTGTCGGTGTCCGGGGGATATTTTTTCATTTGCTTCGTCTCCTTTCGTACTGTCGCCTTTCAGCAGGGGTCATCTCCCTGGCGGTAACAGGCAGGGCAACACCGCCACCTTCATCAAGCAACACCACGGTCAAGTGTCAGAGGTACAGCCAAACAGATAGTAAATGTACTTGTCGGGGCGGCTCTCAGACCGGGGGCCACGTAGGAACAGGCGGCGGGGGTCCTCGAAGACCGCTTCCTCCACTTCTTCCACCGTTACCTGGTGCCTTTCAGCGATATGAATTACCCGGTCTGGGCGCCAGCGGATAGTGTGAAACAAAGCAACCCCACCTTGTATGACATTGTAATACAAAAGCAAGAACAGGTCAAGGAGGTATCCTTAAAAGCTCCTTGAACCGTACACGGCAGCCGGTGATTTCAGCAGTCATTTACTTGGAGCGAAGAAACTACCGCCGGCTGCCGCTGGAGTACGCGGTGACCTTAACAGCCGGCCGGTCAACACCTCTACTTACCAGGTGATAAAGCTCTGGGAGCACGTGGAGGAAATTGCTGCAGGCCGACTCAGGGAACTGGCTCCCCTCCTCATTTTGCTTACAGAAAGGAAAGACGAGGAGGTTCTGGATAGAAGCAGGGAATTGATCCTGGCGAGCCCGGATGCCAAATGGCAATATTTTCGCCAGGGACTGGGCCACCCGCTCGGCCGTAGCCCCAGCAAGGGCCTGTAGCTTCTTATATTCTTCGTAACTCATCAGGACTGCCCTTTCCGTGGCCCGCCTGGTTATTGTTACCGGTTCCCTGCCCCGACTGACGTTGCTGACCAGTTCCCCCAAGAACCGTTTGGCCTCTTCCACACCCTATACATTCTCCATTCTCTTCACCTCCAGGTTTAGCATATGGTCCTCCCACTGGTCTGTCAAGGGCTTAACTATACTGGAAAGTTTAAAGTATGGTGTTGACATCTCAGTTTCTCTTTGATATAATTTCCTAAAACAAACGGTTGGTTGGTAAGAAGGCAGATGGCATATATGATACTGGCGAACAAAATAAAAGGATTCAAGGAGAAAACACTAAGGTGTCGCAACGAGATGTGATCCTAGATGTGGCGGGCAGGCTGTTTCAGGAAAAAGGTTTTAAAGCTACTTCCATGGAAGACATTGCTCGTCAGGTTGGCATGTTAAAAGGAAGTTTATATTATTATTTTCCCAGCAAGGAAGATCTGCTGTACGAAGTTTTAATGTCCGGGCTGGACGAAACAGTCCCAGTGGCCGAAGCAATCCGCAAAAGCAACCTGCCACCCCTGGAAAAGTTAAGGAAGCTGATAGAGAATCATATCGTGTCGTTACTTACCAAACATAAGAAGGCACCGATAATTTTCCTATATGAAAAGGGTAGTTTGGGGGAGCAACGCCGGGATACCTATATGAGGAGGAGGGATCAATACGAACAGGTTTTTCGTGATATCGTAGAGGAATGCAAACAGGCTGGCTGCATCAAAGTGCGGCTTGACACCAAGATTATTGTTTTTGCCATACTGGGATTAAGTAATTGGACTGTCCACTGGTATAATGAGAAGGGGCCGTGGACTCCAGAAGACGTTGGGCGTTGGTTGAGCGACCTGGCTGTACGGATGGTGACATAAGTATTGCCAACAAAGAACTAAAGCGGGCTTGGTAATCTGAACGGAGCCCACGTGCTGGCCGGGATGATAGCTTAGGTCGCCTGGTAAGCTTTCTGACACTTGGTGCTGGGAGTTTGGTACGTCTCCCAACAAATGTTCCTGCTACTAACAACAAGCGGGGAGTGAATACTTGCGTGGGTACCACTATGCATGTACTTCCGTTTTCGGGCAGCCCGGAAGATTCAACCTCTAATGCATTCGACAAGATTATCTCAATAAGCCCAATAATGCAGCAGATTAAGAATGAAGCTAGGTTAATATCTCGCGGCACATCGAATGTACTCATTATGGGCGAAAGTGGTACAGGAAAAGAAATACTTGCAAGGGCTATTCACACCGAGTCGCGAAGAAGGGGGCAATTTGTAAAGGTAAATTGTGCAGCCATACCAGAAACACTCTTAGAGTCCGAGCTATTTGGATACTGCGATGGAGCGTTTACTGGAGCCAGGAGGGGAGGGAAAGCCGGCAAGGTTGAAATAGCCCATGAAGGAACATTATTCCTTGATGAAATTGGAGAGATGTCGCCTGGCTTACAGACAAAGCTCTTGGAAGTCACCCAAGATCATTCCATTACCAGACTTGGTGATACCCATCCTCGAAAAGTTGATATACGAATCATTGCCGCAACGAATCAGGACTTAGAAAAGCTCGTGGAGGAGGGCAAGTTTCGTTTGGACCTTTATTACCGGCTGAATGTAGTTTCCTTTAAGCTGCCGCCGCTACGAGAGCGTCGCGAAGATATAATTCCAATTGCTATGGCTACCATTGAAAGATTTAATGCCCTTATAGGCCAGAGCGTCAGTGGAATTTCGCCCGAAGCAATTAATATCTTGGAAATGTACCACTGGCCGGGCAACGTTAGAGAGTTAGAAAACGTTATCGAAAGAGCTATGAATTTCGTTACTAGTGGCCTCATAACCCCAGAATGTTTGTCCAACTATTTAATCCAACGTGTAGTAGGGTTGAATAACGATACTAAGGACTCACAACAAGCCGACAATCCTTTTCACGCCAAGCTAAGAGCGGTGCAAAAGCAAATTATTCTTGATGCTATTGAATTGGCCAAAGGTAATAAGGCAAAGGCCGCGAAAATGCTGGGAATAAGTAGGTCTACGCTCTACGAGAAAATGAAAGCTTGATTAGACGGACGATCTGCGGTAAGCCACTGTCATAGATGATATCACGGGTCCAAGGGCTCCTGTCCTGGCAGCATGAACACGACTCGACTGAAGTTCGTGGCACGGGCAGGAGAACAGGTGATTGCTGCTTTGTGATTTCTGGCAGCAGCCCCGCCGAATCTCGAAGTGTGCCACCATTGTAAATTCCACCCTCACACCCCGCGATGCGGCGTGCTTACTGCCTTACTGCAGCTAGTCTAGCCAACAACCAATGTTAGCGTCCTAGATCTTCCCTAGCAGGCTGCGAGCAATGATACTCCTTTGGATCTGGTTCGTGCCTTCAGCAATCTGGGTAAGTTTAGCTTCCCGCATCATCCGCTCCACCGGAAAATCGCGCATATACCCGTAGCCACCGAAGATCTGCACCGCATTGGTAGTCACCTCCATGGCCGTATCCGAAGCAAGGCACTTGGCCATGGAGACATAGGTGATGGCTTCCGGGTCATGTGCATCTACCAAAGAAGCGGCTTTGTACACGAGCTGGCGGGCAGCCTCAATCTTAATGGACATATCTGCTAGCATGAACTGAACGCCCTGGAACTCACCTATGGGCCGTCCGAACTGCTGCCTGCTTCTGGCATATTCCAAGGCTTCTTCCATGGCTCCCTGGGCCAGGCCTACCGAGCGAGCAGCGGTGCCGGGCCGGGAAGTGAGCAAGATACTCATAGCATAGTCAAATCCTTTGCCCTCTTCCCCTACCAGATTATGGCTCGGAATACGACAGCCGTCGAAGATAACTTCGCAAGTTGAGCTCCCATTATAGGCCATCTTCTTTTCAATCTTGCCGATGGCTAGTCCGGGAGTACCTTTATCCACTATAAAGGCACTGATACCTTTGGCACCTGCCGCAGGTTCGGTTTTGGCAAAAACAGCAAGGAAATCGGCTACATCAGCATGGCTGATAAAGCATTTGCGCCCGTCAATTACGTAGCTGCCATCTTGGTACCTCGCCCTGGTCTGGATAGACGCCACGTCGGATCCCGCCTGCGGTTCAGTAAGGGCAAAGGCTGGAACATATCCGCCCTGTGCCACCTTAGGCAGATACTTCTCTTTTTGCTCGCGACTACCAGCCAGCACCAAAAGCTTGGAGCCCAGGGCCTGCCCGGCCAAGATCATGGCAGCCAGGGAGCATACCCTGCCTATCTGCTCTAAGGCCAGGCAGTAACACAGAACGCTCCCAGTTCCCCCATATTCTTCAGGCAAGGCAATCCCACACAGTCCAGCCTCACGGAAGGCAAGCAGGAAGTCCCACGGGAACCCCCCTTCCCGGTCAACTTCTGCTGCCCGGGGCCTAAGCTTTTCTTCCGCCAAGCGCCGCACCGATTTCTGTAGCAATACCTGTTCCTCTGTAAGTTCGTATCCCATATCTATCCCCTACCTTAGTATAGCCCGGTGAGGCGACCTTTGGGGGAGGCCTCGAGTTTTCCATAGGGCCAATACCTCCGCCCCCTCCTGGCCCCGCCCTGGGCACCGGTCTCAGCATGTACGACATATTCGGCCATAACCATGCCCTAAAAAGCCTCGCGCAAAACCCCCAGCGTATCCACTTGCGTCCGGAGAGCCGTTATCTCCTTCACCGTCGGGGGTTTGGTGGTAAGCACTTCTTCCGGTACTCTGAGGTCAAAGCCCGTATTGTCCAGCACCTCTTCCAGGCTGTGCCCGGGATGAATTGCTTTGAGTATCATCTCGCCATCGCTATCGAAACCCATGACGCACAAGGGCGTAAGCACCAGACTGGGTCCGCTGTTGCCAAACCCTATTTTTCCTTTTACCCCGTATTTGTTGCGGTAGCCCATGGAAGATATGAAATCTACCTGTTCAACAAAGGTGCGCCGGTCGTGCTTGCGGACAAAGTAATATATTCGCTTCGTAACTGCTCAGCCACCCTGTGCCAGCTTGAAAAATAGTACTGGACTCGGCTCT
>SLTJ01000047.1 GCA_004347685.1 Clostridia bacterium | reverse complement strand
CTGATGATATCTGATCTCTAACTTTTACGTTGGTGGGCTGAGTAGTTACGTTTGTTTTATACGACGTGCTTGGCGATACAGTATGCGGGGGCTTTTCTCAGCCGATAAGAGTCGGTTATGCCGAGCAAATCTATGTAATCATGTCGGGCGAGCCACTGGCACTATACCAGACAAATAACATAGCTGCAGCTGTCAATAACAATGTCAAACCTGGTGGTAAAGTAGGCCTGGCGGGATTGATTAATAACATGCGCGGTTTTGATGGGGAGAAGGAGGTGGTGGAAAAATTTGCTGAAGCGTTAGGGGTGCCGGTAATAGAACATATCCCGCGCTCGGACTTAATTCAGCGGGCTGAATTTGATGGCAAAACAGTGATAGAAGCCTTCCCAGACTCAAATCAAGCCAGTATCTATAAGAAACTAGCAGAAAAGATCCTAACACAGAGTGATACCTATGCGCCGAGGATCCTAGGAATGAAGGAAATAAAGGAGATTATGCGCCTATGTATGGCCAAGACGGCATAGCTGGTGCAAAACATGGGGGATAAGTGATGATAGACGAAAGGATCACCATTGATTCCGCTCAACAGGACGCGCTTTCAGGAGCTACGGCCCTGATCAGCGGTATTGAAGGTAGTGCCATTGTCATTCACGGCTCATCCGGGTGCGGATGGAAGGGGAGGTGGAATAGACAAGATCAAGCGTTACTTAATTATACACCACTGATAGCTACATCGTTACTTGAGTATGACGTGGTCTTTGGAGGTAAAGACAAACTCAAGAGAGATATCGAATTCGTCATCAAGACTTGGTCGCCGGAAAGGGTATTTGTCTTAATAGCTGATTCCGGATCATTAATAAATGATCCAGTAGAGAGAGTGGCCGAGGAGATTAATGCTGAGTTCAACATCCCCTGCATCGCCATAGATGTCGCCGGGTTCAAAGGGCTGGAAGCAACCGGCTTCGACCTGGCACTTTCCAGGATATTATCGGAGTTTCCCCAGGAAGATGTTGACAAGAAAGTGCCGGCCAGTGTCAATATCATCGCTCCTTCCCTTATGGGTTCTGCAAACTGGGTTTTTGATTTGGAGGAGATCAAGTCTCTCCTCCAGCAGATAGGTTTATATGTCAATACAGTGGTAGCGTGTAATACAGATTTGCAAGAGCTAAGGCATCTTGCTCAGGCTGAGGCCAACATCTATTTAACATCCGAGGAACTCTTGGATTTTGCTACCTTTGAGAGAGAACATGGTCTTCGCCAAATTGGTCGGGACTTACCGTTACCTGTAGGGATATCTAACACGGAGGAATGGTTAACAGGTATTGCTAGGGAGTTTGACCGGGAGGACCAGGCGCGGAAGGTTATGGCGGAAAACGAGAGACGGCATTTCTTGCCGCTCAGGCATTCTTACAATGTTACCTGGCTTCTGACCTGGTTGGAGAATAAATATGCTCTGGTGCTGGGGCCCGCCTTGTGGGCCGCCTCGCTGGCCAAGTTCATGTACCATGACTTAACTACTTTCCCTTCAGTCATTGTACTGTACGGGGAAAGCCAAGAGGCCATGCAGAGAGCTAGAGCCGTTCTGGCCGATGTTACTGAGTACTATGATGCCCTTATTTTGGAAAATCCAGCTTATATCGAGGTGGCCGACGCGGTCAAGCAAAGGCCGGTAGAGTACGCCGTCGGGCAGACACAAGATAAATCCCTTATCGAAGGCCTGGGCGTGGGGCATCTCACCCTAGCCGGCCTGCAGACAGTACTTGGAGCCTTCAATTTCGTGCCTTATCCCTGGGTGGGCCATAAGGGGCTACCTTATCTTCTTACCATGTTTGGCAAGGTACTTGAGCATACTTTCCATGAGCCTGAACGGTGGCGTGATTTGAGATATCGCAGGAGGAGTGAAGCCTAAACCTGTCATTCCAGTATCTTATCCGCCGCTCGGTGTTAATTAGCTGCCGGTTTAGGGAGGAAGATTGAGGTAATGCCAATAGATAAGGTGAAGATGCAGAAGCTAATAAATCCCAGAGCCCTGGCTGTTGTGGGTGCGTCTGATGACCCAGGGAGAATGGGGGGGTTCTTGCTTACGGGTCTGTTAAAGCATAGATATTCTGGCAAAGTATTTCCCGTAAATCCTAGGTTTGAGGCTATGGAAGGGCTCAGGTGTTATTCTAAGGTATCGGATATCCCAGAGCCTGTGGACTGTATGTTGCTCACAATACCAGCTTCACAGGTCCTTTCTGTGCTTGAGGATGGGGTGAAAGCTGGTGTCCCGACGGCAACGATCTTTTCTTCTGGGTTTGGGGAAAGCGATGCCGAAGGCAAGCTTCGGCAACAAAAGCTGGCCGAGTTTATTGACAGCTCGGGGATGTTAATTTGCGGGCCAAACTGTTACGGGGTTTTAAACTTGGCTGATAATGTACCAGCTTCATGCAACCGTATCCTGGAAATGGATTATCTGCCGCCGGGGCCGGTAGCCCTGGTATCTCAAAGCGGCGCCATGAGCGGGGCCATTGCCAATCGTGCCCTTGATCGCGGTGTGAAATTTAGTTTTGTCATATCGACAGGGAACGAGTGTGGGTTAGAGGTTTGCGATTTTATCAATTTCTTGCTTGATGATCGTCGCACCCGCGTGGTAGCCGTTTTCCTGGAGGGTCTTCGTTACCCGGAGAAGTTTCTTGTTGTTGCCAGAAAGGCGCTGGACGCAGGGAAGCCGTTGGTGGTTCTCAAGGTAGGACGAAGTGAGATTGCCGCTAGGACGGCCTCTGCCCATACTGGGGCCCTGGTTGGGAGTGATCTGGCATACGAGGCTGTTTTTCGCAAGTATGGAGTGATCAGGGCAAACTCAGTAGATGAAATGGTTGGGCTCATGGGCCTTCTGTCTCAAGGAAGGCATCTGGGAGGTACGGGCGTGGGAACAGTCTGCCTCTCGGGGGGAGCGGCCTCTATAGTGGGCGATGCTTGTGAAGGCAAGAAAGTTCAGATGACGCGTCTCGCTCCGGATACCATAACCAAGCTAAAAAATATGTTAGTGGTAATGACTGATGCGGACAATCCGGTTGACGTATCAGGGGAATTCCCCGGTCATCCGGAAGCTGCTGGGAAAGCTGTACAGATTCTAGCGGAGGACGCAGCAGTTGATAGTATCGGCGTTGTTATCACCACACCTACTGGTGCCATGGGTGAGAAGGCCATTGCGGAAGTGATCGAGGTAGGGAAGGCAGTGCCGAAGCCGCTAGCCACGATCTGGCTTTCTGGTAGCCTAGTTAGCCATCACATGGAAATGGTAAGAAGGGAGGGAATCCCGCTATTTACAGAGGTTGGCGTCTATGTAAGTTGTCTGGAAAAATACTCCTGGTATCTAGGCAAGAAGCAAAGTTATAGTAATTACACCAGTGAGGCGCCCAATATTGTTGATAAAAGCAGCGTATGGCTGGGGACGCGAAAATTCCCGAGCACATATGAAGGGGAAGATATCCTTGCCGCCTATGGTATAAGATTTCCCGAAGGAGTTGTTGCTAGGACACCGGAGGAAGCAGTCAAAGCGGGGAGAAGGTTAGGTTATCCCGTAGTGCTCAAAGTCCAGTCGCCAGACATCTTGCACAAGACCGAGGTAGGGGGAGTAAAGGTAGGAATATGGTCGGATCAAGAGCTCCTTGAGGCTTACCAAGAAATCAGCAGAAGCATTCGCTTGCGGGCTGGTAGTGTTGCCATCGAAGGGATCCTGGTACAAAAGATGATACGTGGTGGCATAGAGCTTATCCTAGGTATATCTAGGGATTCTCAATTCGGTCACATTCTTGTCTTGGGGCTGGGCGGCATATATACAGAAATCCTGAAGGAGGTGGTCGCTCGTCCTCTTCCGGTGTCCCGTGCAGATGTGAACGAGATGATTGAAGAAATGAGAGGGGGGGCGATGCTAAAGGGAGCTAGAGGACAATTTATGGATCTCGACGCTGTTATAGACGCCGTGGTAAGTGTTTCTAGGTTCGGAGAAGACATGGGTCCAAGGCTCAAGGAGCTGGACATTAATCCTTTGTTGGTTTTAGAGAAAGGTAAAGGCGTATATGCCCTGGATTCACTTTTGGTCTTTGATTAATTTATGCTTAACCTTAACCTACTAGAATAACGTATTATAATATCTTAGGGGTGACGAGTGCCATGGTTATTAATCCTTTGTATACACCTAAGACTAACGATTCACCTTACTGGAACGAGCATTTAGAGACACTTCCTAGGGAAAAGCTTGATGCGTGGCATCTCAAGCGCTTGAGGGCTTTAATAAAGCATGCTTATGAAAATGTCCCCATGTACAGGAAACTTTACGACGAAGCCGGCATCAGGCCGGAAGACATCGTTACCTTTGAAGATTACGTTAACCGAGTCCCGACAATTGATAAAAAAGATGTGGTGGAGTTCCAGCAGCTAAACCCTCCCTTCGGCGAGGCTATAATTCCTGGTACCGAACAGTATCAACATCTCAGGTATAGTACCTCGGGCACCACTGGCAGGCCTCTGGCGGAAATATGCACATTCCCGAGCCTTGATATCTATAACTGCTGGACATACGGCTGGTGGGCATGGGGCATACGGCCGGGAGATGTGCTCTATTTCGCGTTCAATTTTGGTACTTATACTGCCTTCTGGAGCGCATACCTTGACGCCCTCCTCATGGGGTGTCAGGTGGTAACCGGCGGTGGGGCAGACAGCCAGATGCGGGTGCGCCAAATCCTTGATTATAAACCGACGGTTCTCCTGGCCACTCCCACATATGCCCTCCGTCTGGCGGAAGTTGCCAGGCAGATGGGTGTTGATCCCAGGGAAACGACCATTAGAATTGTTGCCGTTGGAGGCGAGCCAGGTCCGGTTATCCCTTCGATAAGGAAGGCCGTAGAAGACGCCTGGGGAGCTACAGCTACCGATTCCTATGGCATATCTGACATGAGCTACAACACAAGTTTACATTGTCCGGTCCGACAGACTGGGTTTCACTTCAATGAATCTGTGGCTGTTCCCCTGGTGGTAGATGAGCAAGGGCAGCCAGTCCCTGATGGCGAAGCTGGCGAAATGATCATGACTGCCTTCACTGGCGTATTGACTCCCATGATAAAATACCGTACCCATGACGTGGTAAGGTGGCGAAAAGGGAAATGCGAGTGCGGTCGCACATGGGTATATTTGGATGGCGGAGTTCTGGGTCGGAGCGATCACATGGTAACTATCCGGGGAACGAATGTTTATCCTGCAGGAATTCAGACCATCTTGTTCGGAGTCGAAGGCCTATCCGAAAACCTGGAGATTCACTTCTATGACGGCGGAGTTGGTAAAGGAGACCAGGTTATGGTCAAAGTGGAGGCCGCCCCACAAGTAGAGGCTGTAAACTACGAGGTCTTAAAGCAGAAGGCAGAAACTGAGTTGCGTATCAAGGCTGGGGTTCGCATTGACGTGGAAATTGTGCCGCCAGGTACCCTGCCACGTTACGAACTCAAGGCTAAAAGGGTATTTGATCATCGAGCCGGGGCTACCAGAAAGGAAGGCTAATATACTGAATAAATTTAGAGGAGGCGAACAGCTATGACTGATCAAGAAAGAAACCATACTTTAGAGAAGCTGGCTACAATTCGTAGGCTAGTAGCTGAAGTGCGAAAAGAGTCAGGGCTTCCAGTAATCGAGGCCATGATGCGGATCTGCGAAGGGCATGTGAAGTGGGCCCAGTGGAGTCTGGCAGAAGGTGAACGCTATCAGTTCGAACTGGACTGAGTAATTATGAAAGAGCATAACGAAAAAAAGAGGGTGACAAAATATCAGTTTATGGCGAAGGGAGCGTTCAGGAAGTGCGGTTGGGTAAAGCAGCAGTAGTTGGCGCCGGTTTTATGGGCTCAGAGATAGCATATACCGTTGCTAGGGCATATCGGTGTCCGTTGGTAGTAGTAGATGCGTCTTCTGAAATTCTCGATAGGGCAAAAAAGGTGATTGAACGCAATGCAGCCAAGGATGTAGAAAAAAGTAAGTTAACTGTTGCGGTGAGAGATGAGATGGAATCCCAGATAACATATACAACAGTCATAGAGGAGGTGGCCGGTGCCGATTTTGTTATAGAAGCTGTCCCAGAAAGGATGCAACTTAAGCAGGAGATCTTTGCAAAACTTGATAGGGTCTGCCATGAAAGAGCTGTCTTAGCAAGTAATACTTCTGGGCTTTCGTTAACTAAGATAGCGTCGGCAACAAGCAATCCTGGCCGGGTAATAGGAACCCACTTCTTTGCTCCAGCGTCGGTAATGCGTTTGGTAGAGATTGTAAGGGGCCTACAAACTTCGGAAGAAACTATCCGCATTGCTGAGGATTTTTGCCGAGCCATGGGTAAACATACCATTGTGGCTCGAGATGTGCCTGGGTTTGCTACTACTAGGGTAGGGATGCCGATGTATATTGAGGCCATGCGGGCTTTGGAAGAAGGCGTGGCCACGGCTAAGGATATTGATGATGGGATGAAGGTGGGTATGAATCACGCCATGGGTCCGTTGGAGACGTGTGATTTCATTGGTTTAGATACCTTGCTTGAGGTCATGGAGAACCTGGCGGAAAACTATGGCGATAGGTTTCGCCCGCCAGTAATCCTTAGAAGGATGGTGGAGGCTGGATGGCTGGGGCGAAAGACTAAACGTGGGTTTCATACGTACGAATGAGAAGGTTACCCGGCCCATGCTGTGGGGTAGCAGCAGCGGGAGTGTGGTGTTTAGGACCATTTCCATGGTACTAGTTACTTACTTAACTAGGCCGGTTCATTCTGACGCCGACCAGGTCTTTTCTGCCTTTGCTACTGCCCGGGAAGCATAGTAAGTTTAGTTTTACTCAGGTATGGAGGGAAGCGCTCTCAAACGTTGGCGCTATCCCTCCTTTCCTCTCCAGTACCCTTAAGTAGGATCGGAGGGTGATACCCTCCTTAGGACTTTAGGTTGGAGGCGAGGCCAGTGTACGAAACCATTTTGGTTGCAAGGGAAGGATACGGCATTTTGGTTACCCTTAACAGACCGGCGCAAATGAACGCCCTGAGCCGTACCCTCTTGCGGGAGTTGAGTCAAGCGCTAAAGGAGGCTGAGGACAACTCAGAGATAAGAAGCATAATTATTTCCGGCGCCGAGAAGTATTTTTGTGCCGGAGCGGACATTGGCGAGGTAAATCAGGTGAAGTCCCCTTTTGCGGGGTATACTCATAGCAAAGAGTTTCAAAAGTTGTTTAGCGAGATGGAGGCGTTGAAGAAACCAATCATAGCGGCTGTCAGGGGTCTGGCTCTTGGCGGCGGCTTGGAGCTGATGCTGGCCTGTGATTTCCGCCTTGTGGCTGAAGATGCGCGCCTTGGCCTGCCAGAGGTGAATATTGGGGCCCTCCCAGCGGGAGGAGGGACAGTTAAACTGCCGAGAATTGTTGGGGCAGCCAAGGCTAAAGAGATGCTGTTTTTGGGGGAGACAATCACGGGCAGACAGGCCGTGGAAATAGGTTTGGTCAATAAGGCGGTGCCAGCCGACCAGGTGCTGGATGAAGCCAGGACCCTGGCCAGGAGGTTGGCTGAGAAGCCGCCGCTGGTCCTCCAAGTAATTAAGGCTGTGATCAGGGCTAGCGCTGCAGTTGACCAGCAAACAGCTATGGATATTGAAGCCAAAGGATTAGCCATGCTGGCTTCGACTGAGGATTTTGCCGAAGGCTCGGCCGCTTTCTTGGAAAAACGTAAGCCCAATTTCCGTGGACGATGATAGATTAAGAGCTCGCCAGATTAGGAGTGAAATAGGTGGACCTAGAAGCCATATTTAACCCGAAATCTGTAGCTATTATAGGAGCCAGTGAAAATCCCTATAAGATTGGCGGCCAGGCGGTTCGAGCTATTTTGGATTGCGGTTATTCTGGTGCGATCTATCTGGTAAACCCAGAGCATGAAAATATCCTCGGCCAGAAATGTAATGGCGCTATTCAGGACTTACCGCTTGGAATTGATCTGTATATATTCTGCATCCCGGCAGCCGAGACACCAGAAGCGTTACAGCGCGTCACGGAGAGGCAGGGGCGAGCGGGCATCATATTTGCTGGCGGGTTTAGAGAAATGGGTGGCCGGGGGGTAGCCCTAGAGACAAAGATACGTGAGATAGCTGGTTCTAGGTTTCTCGTTGTTGGGCCCAATGTCGCAGGTATAGTAAATTTTCACGGACCCCTCAATGCTACCTTTTTGCCGTCCTGGCGTGCCTTTCCGAAGGGGAAAGTAAGTATCTTGAGCCAGAGTGCTGGTATGGGATTTGCCATCATGTCAGCTCTAGCGGATGAAAATGTAGGCATAAGTAAATACATCAGTATTGGTAATAGAACCAATCTCGATTTTCCTGAGTACCTTTCGTACCTAAGAGATGATCCAACAACAGAGATAATCTGTATCTTCATTGAAGGAACGGAACGAGCGAGGGAACTATATGAGGATGTTATGATCTGCGCACAACAGAAACGAATATTAGTTCGGTTAGGCGGACATCATAAATCTTCTGCCCGAACCGCTCTTTCGCATACAGGGAGTATGGCCAGCGAGCCCGCTCTTTACCGCGCAGCTTTACAACAGGCAGGCTGTATGGTAGTTGACGATGTGCGCGAAATGGCGAGGGTGGCGAAGTTTCTCCTCTATTATCCGGCAGTTGATGCGAGCAAGGGCCCGGCAGTGATAACCCACACCGCTGGGCCGAGTATAATCATTGCTGATACGTTAGAACAAGGGGGTGTTTATCTCCCTGAGCTGGCGCCACAAACCCAGCAGAAAATAAGAGAAATAGTGCCTGAGGCCGCGAATGTGACCAATCCGGTAGATACTGTCGGCGGTGCTGCCTTTGACCACCGGATTTATATTCGCTGTTTGGAAACAGTGCTTTCTGATTCGAGGGTCGGGTTGGTGATTATCACTTATGCTCACTTATTAAATCCAGATATAAAATTTCCGGTCCGTGAAATTGCCCGTCTATCAAAACAGTGGAAAAAGCCTGTGATGGTCTGTATGATAGCGCCAAGATTTTCCCGGGTGGCCAATGATGAAGCTGACGAGTGGGAGGTCGAGGGAATTCCGGTCTATCGCTATCCAGAAGATGCCGGGAAAACAGTAGTGAACCTATATAAGGTCTTCTCTCGCCCAAACTAAAGCTCTGCTGTGGGAACTGGGCGACAGAATGTCCGGTGTAGCGGACGCCTGTTTAGCTTGCTTATCTCTGAAACCACCAAATTAAAGCCTTATTTACTGGGCAATACTACGGCACTTTGCCTGGCACGAAACTTGCAAAGTAGACAATTATGGATAGCTTGTAGCTCTGGCGATGTGGGTGTGATATCGTATGGCGACCACCCTCGCATCAGAAGTACGAGCACTCTTGGGGAGGGGGTGTCCGCAGCTTAGAAGTATCATCCGTGTACATCCACCGTTTTGGTTGGATGCGAATCTGCTGTCATACAAAAAAAAGAGGGGGGATTTAATTATTTGCAACTGCTCACCAACGTGTGCTGGCTAGCGAAGATAAAATATCCCGCCACGGCGCGTCATTCGGGCCTTGCCCCTTTCAGCACAGCCGGAGCGTGGCGGCGGTGTTGTACCTCTCTATCGCTTAGCTACTCGTTTTCTGCTAACCTAACCCGGACTAGCCGGAACCAAAAGGCACCCGACTTTCTTTGCCTTTTGCGAAGATGTTCGGTGGTAAGGGACTAACCAGCTTTAACCCGAGGGGGGACAGGAATGAGATTGAAGGACAAGGTGACAATTATTACGGGCGCCGGACAGGGTATTGGACGAGCCTATGCCATTGGATTTGCCAAAGAGGGCGCCAAGGTGGTTGTCGCAGACATTAACTTTGAAAATGCCCAGAAGGTAACGGGGGAAATTTTTTCCTTGGGAGGAGAAGCCCTGCCGGTTCATGTAGATGTTTCGGACGAAAAGTCCACACTGGACATGGCTAGACAAGTAGCCGATAAATTTGGCCGTATCGATGTTCTCATCAATAACGCAGCGATATACTATGGGCTCAGGCTCCAACCTTGGAACTCTTACAGCGTTGAGGAATGGGACCGGGTATTTGCGGTTAATGTGCGCGGTACGTGGCTTGCTTGTAAGGCCGTTGTTCCGTACATGATCGCGCAGGGTAAGGGCAAGATCATAAACATCAGTTCAGGTACAGTCGTAGTGGGAATACCGTTTCTCCTTCACTATGTGACCAGCAAGGCAGCTATAGTTGGGCTCACTAGGAGTCTCGCGACTGAACTTGGAGATCACGGCATCAACGTGAACTGTATTGCGCCCGGTTTTACCATGAGCGAGGCCAGTAAAACGATGGAGGGAAAGCCACCTGGTTTTGACGAGATTGTCGCTGCAATGCAGTGTTTCAAGAGGAGTCAGCAACCAGAGGATCTAGTAGGTACGGCGATCTTTCTAGCCTCGGAAGACTCAGATTTTATCACCGGGCAATTCATCGCCGTTGACGGGGGCTTTACCAGAAGTGGCGGCTAATGACGAGTCCCGGGTCTACACTATTCTATTAGAACAATACTTTGCAGCGTCTCAAACGAAAATATTGTGCAGGAAGGGAGAGAGATTTGCATGGCCGATGCGGCATTTGATGCGGTTATTTTAGGTGGTGGAAATAAGGCATTGGTACTGGCAATGTACCTGAGTAAGTACGGTGGAATGAGTACCGCCATTTTCGAAAGGCGTCATGAGGTTGGAGGCGGGTGGTCGTCCGAAGAATCCCCAGCGCCGGGTTTTATTGGCAATACCCACTCTACTACCCACTATGAAATGTACCACGAGCCTGTACAGGAGGACTTTCCCGATTTTTGGGAGAAAGGAGCGAGGTATGCATACTACAAAGGATCAATTGGGATGATTTTTAGGGAAGATCATGCGTCTCTGGTGTGTTATACCAAGCATTCAGACCCATCTCAGGAAAGAACGGCGAGCCAGATTGCCCAGTTTTCGCAGCGGGATGCAGAGACCTGGCTAACATGGTGGGAAAGGTTCCGTGCTGTTATCCGTCCGGCCTTGATGGAATGGCAGTTCAACCCCCCTGTGCCATGGGGCACCCCGGATGCTTTGGATAGGCTTTTGCAAAACCCTGCCGCTGGATTGGACCCCATGTGGGTTCTGATGTCAGGCAAACAAGTGGTGCAAGACGTTTTTGAAAGCGTGGAGCTACAAAGTACGATCCTAAGGGCAATGTCCTCGTGGGGATTCCCGGTTGACCAAACTGGTTGCGGACTGCCTATGTTCCTCGCCCTATGGGCTTGGCCAGAAACCATGTGTATAATTGGGGGAACTCACAGTCTGGCCCACGCCGCTTCTAAGATTGTTTTAGATAGCGGAGGCAAGATATTTAATAAGCAGGAAGTAAAAAAGATTATAATACAAGACGGGAAAGCTGTGGGCATCATGCTGAGCGATGGAACAGAAGTGGCAGCCAGAAAGTTAGTAGTCAGTACTGCGGATCCCAGGCAATTCTGCTTTGACCTGATTGGCAAAGAGTTTTTTGATCCCAAGGTGATCAGGAGAGTAGAACGCCTGGATGCTAAATATGGATGCATCACTTGGTACTCTTGGGCTTTGAGAGAGGCCCCAAACTATAGAGCCAGTGCACACAACCCGGACGTTAATGAAGTACAGTGGCTTGGCTTGGGCAAGAGGGATGCGGATGAAATCGCTAGAGAGGAAGGCTACTTGAACGCAGGCCTCCTCTGTCCGGATCCACAACTCATAACGTGGGGACACACTTTAGTTGACAAGACGCAGGCGCCCGAGGGAATGCATGTGATGGGGACGGAGGCAACAAGTGTTCTCCCGGCTAACAAGTTAAGCGAGGAAGAGTGGTTGGAATTCAAGAAGTCTCATGCTGAATATGTGATGAGCCAGATGAGGGAGTACACGACAAACATTGATTGGGATAAGGTTATCGGGTGCGACCATATTACTCCGTATGATACAGCTAACCGTCTCAAAAATATGGCTCCTGAGGGTTGCATGACGATTATAACGCATTCAGCCACCCAGCTTGGGCGAACGCGGCCTACTCCCGAGCTGGCGGGGTACACAGTGCCTGGGATTGAGGGTTTATATGCCTGCGGGGGGGCGTGGCACCCGTATACCGGCGGCAACTCGTACCAGGGCTATAACTGCTATAAGTTGATAGCACAAAGGTTTGGGTTGAGGAAACCATGGGACGAAAAAGGACGCCCGTGGTGATCTGGGTGTAATGACCTTTGGCCCTCATGACTAGATTTCTTGGAGAAGGAGACGGATAAGATATGAGCGAGAGAAAAGGGCAAACCTATGATCTTATTGTTCTAGGCGCCGGGCCTAACGGTTTGATTGTTGGTGCTTACTTCGCCAAGGCTGGATTAAAGGTTCTTCTCCTAGAGCGAAGGTACGAGTCAGGTGGCGGTCTGGCGACAGAGGAAGTAACCATACCGGGTTACTACCACAATACCCACTCCATCTACCACATGATGGTAGACTACGCCCCCGTTTACAGA
>SLTJ01000002.1 GCA_004347685.1 Clostridia bacterium | reverse complement strand
CGGGTGAAAGACAAGATCCGGGAGATAACCACCCGGAGCAAGCCCACCAGCATGGATGAGCGGATAAGGCGACTGAACGAATATCTGGGCGGATGGGTAGGGTATTTTGCCCTAGCCGAAACGCCCAGCATCTTCGAGGAACTCGACGGGTGGATACGGCGAAGACTGCGCATGTGCCTCTGGAAACAGTGGAAACGGGTACGGACCCGGTACCGTGAGTTGCGTGCCCTGGGACTGCCAGAAGAAATGGTGCACCACTTCGCCAATGCCCGTAAGGGGCCGTGGCGGATGGCCCATGGGCCGATGAACAGAGCCCTGGGCAATGGTTACTGGCGGAAACAGGGGCTAATGAGCTTAGCCGGGAGTTACTTAAACGTCCGTCAAGCTTGGTGAACCGCCGTATACTGAACGGTACGCACGGTGGTGTGAGAGGACGGGGGCTAGCCGTCCCCTCCTACTCGATTTTGCCTTTGTCTTTATATTTTTTTTACTCCCCGCCGTTGTTTCTTGACACCTAATTGATCACCAGCAGAGATAAAATAAAACTGCACGGAGGTCGGCGCCACCACCGCGCACCATGAAACCGGGCTAAGAAAAAGTGAACCCGGAACGCCTGGAGGATTGGAGGTTTTGGAAATGTCCGGGGATAGCAGGCAGGGTAGCGAGGAAAGCAATAGTGAATGATAAAGGTTCAGGAGAAGCGGGAAAATGTAAGCGGGAATTTCACCCCGGGGTAAAATAAAGCGGCAGGGGAGGAAGTTTTATGTTTGATTTTATTCTCGGCGGTTTCGTTGCCACGGCATTGCTGGTATATCTGGTCTATGCCCTGATGCGGGCCGAGGAACTGTAAGGGTGGGTGACTGATGGCGGCAATAAATACGGATATCCTGCAAATAGCCCTGTTTCTGGCGCTGTTGTTGTTCCTGGCCGTACCCTTGGGCCGCTACATGGCCCGGGTTTTTAGCGGGGAGAGGACCTTCTTGGACCCGGTACTTAAACCCCTGGAAAGGCTGATCTACCGCCTGGCTGGTGTGAGTGACGGTCGCGAGATGAACTGGCGGGAGTACGCTGCCACGCTCCTGGTGTTTAATTTCCTGGGCATGGTGGCTGTTTACCTGATCCAGCGCCTCCAGGGTGTACTGCCCTTCAACCCCCAGCATTTCAGCGCCGTACCCCCGGATCTGGCCTTCAACACGGCGGCCAGTTTTATGACCAATACCAACTGGCAGGCCTACAGCGGCGAAAGCACTATGAGCTATTTTACCCAGATGGCCGCCCTGACGGTGCAGAACTTCCTTTCCGCCGCCACCGGCATCGCCGTGGTCGTCGCCCTGACCCGCGGCCTGGCCCGGCGCTCGGCCAAGACCATCGGCAACTTCTGGGAGGATCTTACCCGGAGCATCCTCTGGGTGCTATTACCCCTTTCCCTGCTCTTTGCCCTGGTCCTGGTGTCCCAGGGGGTTATCCAGAATCTGAGCCCCTACCTGACGGTAACCACCCTGGAAGGGGGCCGGCAGACCCTGGCCATGGGTCCCGTGGCTTCCCAGGAAGCCATTAAACTATTGGGCACCAATGGCGGCGGTTTCTTTAACGCCAACTCCGCCCATCCCTTCGAGAATCCCACGCCCCTGACCAATTTGCTGGAGATGCTGGCTATCTTCGTTATCCCGGCAGGGTTGACCATTACCTACGGCCGCATGGTGGGCAACCACCGCCAGGGTACGGTTATCCTGGCCGCCATGCTGCTCCTTTTTGTCCTGGCTTTAGGGGTGGTTTACGGCAGCGAACACTATGGTAATCCCACCCTCCGGGCCCTGGGCGTGAGCGGCCCCACGGCCATGGAAGGGAAGGAGGTCCGCTTTGGCATCGCCAACTCTTCTCTTTTTGCAACTGTAACTACCGCCGCTTCCTGCGGCGCCGTCAACGCCATGCATGACAGCCTGACACCCCTGGGAGGTCTGATCCCCATGCTGCAGATGATGCTGGGGGAAGTTGTCTTTGGTGGGGTTGGCTCCGGCCTGTACGGGATGCTGGTCTTTGTCATCCTCACGGTGTTTATCGTCGGCCTGATGGTGGGCCGGACGCCGGAATACCTGGGTAAGAAGATCGAAACCCGGGAGATGAAGATGGCCACCCTGGCAGTGCTCATCCCGGCGGCGACCATATTGCTGGGCAGCGGCCTGGCGGCCGCGACCAGGGCCGGCACGGCTTCCATCTTAAATCCCGGCCCCCATGGCTTGAGTGAAATCCTTTACGCCTTTGCCTCGGGGGCGGGAAATAACGGCAGCGCCTTTGCCGGTTTAAACGCCAATACACCCTTTTATAACATCGCTCTTGGCCTGGCCATGCTTATCGGCCGTTTCGGCGTCATCCTGCCGGTCCTGGCCATCGCCGGCAGTATGGCGGCGAAAAAAGCCGTACCGCCGGGACCAGGGACTTTTCAGACCACCAGCCTGCTGTTCACCGGTTTGCTGGCAGCGGTGGTACTCATCGTCGGCGCCCTGACCTTTTTACCGGCCCTGGCCCTGGGGCCGGTGGTGGAACAGCTCCTTATGCTGGCGGGTAAGGCTTTTTAAGGCAGGGGGGAAAGTTTTATGCCACGGGAAGCCAATATTTCCAACAGGCTGGCCGCATCCAGGGGTAGCTTCAACCGCGCCCTGCTCGTCCCGGCCATTAAAGACGCTTTTGCTAAGCTCGATCCCCGGGTGCAGTGGCGCAACCCGGTAATGTTTGTCGTGGAAATCGGCGCCCTGCTGACGACTATTTTTACTTTGCGGGATATAGTTGCCGGCGTGCGTACCATGGTCGCCTTAAATATCCAACTCGCCTTATGGTTATGGATAACCGTCCTCTTCGCCAATTTTGCCGAAGCCCTGGCCGAAGGCCGGGGCAAGGCCCAGGCCGAGACCTTACGCCGCACCCGCAGCGAAACTACGGCCAAAAAACTCTGCGACGGCAGGGTGCAACAGATACCGGCATCGCAACTTCGCAAGGGGGACATTGTCCTGGTAGAAGCGGGGGATATTATCCCCGGCGATGGCGAGGTAATCGAAGGCATTGCTTCGGTAGATGAGAGCGCGGTGACCGGTGAATCGGCACCGGTGATCAGGGAATCGGGGGGTGATCGCAGTGCCGTCACCGGTGGTACCCGCGTCCTGTCCGACTGGATCAAGGTACGGATAACTGCCAACCCCGGCGAGACCTTCCTCGACCGCATGATCAACCTGGTGGAAGGAGCGCGGCGGCAGAAGACGCCCAACGAGATCGCCTTGACCATCCTGCTCATAGGCCTGACCATCGTCTTCCTGCTGGCAGTGGCCACCCTGGAACCCTTTGCCCTCTACTCCGGCGCCCCGGCCCCGGTACCTGTCCTGATCGCTCTGCTGGTCTGCCTGATCCCCACCACCATCGGCGGACTTTTGAGTGCCATTGGCATCGCCGGCATGGACCGTCTCCTCAAGCGTAACGTGCTGGCCATGTCCGGCCGGGCTGTGGAAGCGGCCGGCGACGTTGATGTCCTGCTGTTGGATAAGACCGGTACCATCACCCTGGGCAACCGCATGGCCACGGCCTTTATCCCGGCCCCTGGGGTAACCGAAGAGCAACTGGCCGATGCCGCCCAGCTCGCCTCCCTGGCCGACGAGACGCCGGAAGGACGCAGCATCGTAGTCCTGGCCAAAAATAAATTTAGACTACGGGAGCGGGATCTGGGCAGCCTGAAAGCCTCCTTTGTCCCCTTCAGCGCCCACACCCGCATGAGCGGCGTCGACCTGGAGGGAAGGCAGATTCGCAAGGGTGCCGCTGATGCCATTGAAGCTTTCGTCCGGGAACAGGGTGGTTCCCTGCCGGCGGAGGTTAGAGATACAGTTGCCAGGGTGGCCAAAGAGGGCGGCACCCCCCTGGTGGTGGCTGAAGGGGCCCGGGTTCTGGGGGTCGTTTACCTGAAGGACGTGATTAAAGGCGGTATCAAAGAACGTTTTGCCGAGCTGCGCCGCATGGGAATCAAAACGGTGATGATTACCGGGGACAACCCCTTGACGGCGGCTGCCATAGCGGCGGAAGCCGGGGTGGACGATTTCCTGGCTGAGGCCACCCCGGAGACCAAGTTAAAACTGATCCGCGACTACCAGGCGAAAGGACACCTGGTGGCCATGACCGGCGACGGCACCAATGACGCCCCGGCCCTGGCCCAGGCGGACGTGGGCTTGGCCATGAACAGCGGTACCCAGGCGGCTAAAGAAGCAGGGAACATGGTTGACCTGGACAACAACCCCACCAAGCTCATCGAGGTGGTGGAGATCGGCAAGCAGTTGCTCATGACCCGCGGTTCCCTGACAACCTTCAGCATTGCCAACGACGTGGCCAAGTACTTTGCCATTATCCCGGCTCTCTTCACCGTCACTTACCCGGAACTGGGAGCCTTAAATATCATGAGGCTGGCTACACCCCAGAGTGCCATTCTTGCGGCCGTGATCTTCAACGCCCTGATCATCATCGCCCTGGTGCCCCTGGCCCTTAAGGGGGTTGCCTACCGGCCCCTGGGGGCCAACGCCATCCTGCGCCGCAACTTGGTCATCTACGGCCTGGGAGGCCTGGTGGCACCATTTATCGGCATCAAACTCATTGACATGCTCCTGGTGGCTTTGAGGCTGGCCTAAAGGGCCTAAAGGGGCTGTGGCCGTTGCAAGCTAATGAAAGGAAGAGGAGCCTTGACTAGAAAACTTCTAACAACCGCCAGGATGCTGGTGGTAATGACGGTTCTGACGGGCATTCTTTACCCCTTAGCCGTCACCGGTCTGGCACAGATGTTTTTTCCCCGCCAGGCCGGCGGTTCCCTCATTGCACGCGATGGGCAGCCGGTAGGCTCAGCCCTCATTGGCCAGAGTTTCATGGGTCCTGGTTATTTCCACGGCCGGCCTTCAGTGGCTGGCAAGGACGGCTATGACGCTGCTGCCTCGTCCGGGTCCAACCTGGGGCCGACCAGTAAAGAATTGGTGGCGACTGTAGCCAAGCGCCTGGCAGCAGTTCGTACTGTAAACGGCCTGCCGGCCGGAGCACCGGTGCCGGCCGACCTGGTAACCGCTTCGGCCAGCGGCCTGGACCCGGACATCAGCCCGGAGGCTGCTTATTTACAGGTGCCCCGGGTGGCGCGGGCCAGGAATCTTCCGGAGGATAAGGTACGCTCCCTGGTTGAGAGGAATATCACCGGCAGGCAATTGGGCATCCTGGGTGAGCCCCGGGTAAATGTGCTAAAATTAAACCTGGAACTGGATAAACTTTCACGATAAATTAAGAGGCTAAGGGATTCCCCATGTAATTCTGGTGAGCACATGCTGTTCGGGGGGCTGATCCCCTGAACCTTTATGAACGGGAAAGGGTGAGGTGAATGGACAGGGTGGACAGGAAGGAAGATATCCGGCGGCCTGATCCTGAGGACCTGCTGGCCCAGGTAGAGGCCGAGAACCGGGGACGGCTGACTATTTTCCTGGGGGCGGCGGCCGGTGTCGGCAAGACCTATGCCATGCTGGAAACAGCCCACGAGCGCCAGGCCGACGGAGTTGATGTAGTTATCGGCTGGGTGGAAACCCACGGTCGCCCGGAGACCGAAGCCCTGGTCAGGGGATTATCCGTCATACCGCCCCGGGAGCTTGTCTATCGGGGCAAGGTTTTCCGAGAAATGGACCTGGATGCCCTTTTGCAACGCCGTCCCCAACTGGCCCTGGTAGACGAACTGGCCCACACCAATATCCCCGGCTCCCGGCACACCCGCCGCTACCAGGATGTCGAGGAACTCCTGGCCGCGGGCATCAACGTCTATACGACCTTAAATATCCAGCATGTTGAGAGCCTCAATGATATCGTCGCCCAGATTACCGGCATCCGGGTGCAGGAAACCGTTCCCGACCGCCTCCTTGAGGAAGCTGCCCAGATCCAGCTCATCGACATCCCGTGGGAAGAATTAATCGAGCGTCTCAAGGAAGGCAAGGTCTACGTACCGCCCCAGGCCGAACGGGCTCTGCAAAAGTTTTTCCGGCCGGGGAATATCAATGCCCTGCGGGAACTGGCCTTACGGTACACGGCCATGCGAGTGGAAGGGCAATGGGATCAATATATGCGCCTGCACGGCATTGCCGGTCCCTGGCCGGCCGGCGAGCGGGTCATGGCCTGTGTCAGCCCCAGCCCCTTTTCCGCCCAGGTGATCCGCACGGCCAGGCGCATGGCTGCCGGCCTCAAGGCGGAATGGCTGGCCGTCTATGTGGAAACGCCGGAACGCCTTCCTGCCGATGAAAACAGGCGGGACCAGTTGGCGCGGAACTTACACCTGGCTGAAGAACTGGGGGCGGAAGTAATTACTTTAACGGGCAACGATGCCGCCGAAGAATTGCTTGCTGTAGCCCGTCGCAAGAACGTCACGCAGATTGTCATCGGTAAACCTTTACACCCCCGCTGGCAGGAACTGTGGCGGGGTTCGCTGGTGGACAAAATTATTCGCGGCAGCCAGGGGATCAGCGTGCATATCATACCTGGAAAAACCGGGCCCAGGGAAGGCCACCGGGCACCTGGATGGCGCTACCGCCCGCGGGCCTCTTCCTGGCCCTATGCGGGGGTCCTGGTGGCCGTCATGCTGGTTACCGTCCTGAATAAAACATTACAGCCGGTCTTTGATTTAACTAATATCGCTTTACTTTATTTATTACCGGTGCTGTTCAGCGCCGCCCGCTGGGGCCGGGGACCTTCGATCCTGGCGTCCGTGTTGGGTGTGCTGGCCTTTGACTTTTTCTTTGTGCCGCCAGTTTTAAGCTTTACTGTCTCTGATCTCCGCTATTTGCTCAGCTTCGGGGTCTTTCTGGTAGTTGCCGTTATCACCAGTACCATGGCTACCCGGCTAAAAGCTCAAGCTGAAAATGCCCGGCGCCGGGAAACAAGGACGGCCGCTCTTTACGCCCTGAGCCGGAAAATGGCGGCGGAGACTGATATCGAGGGGATATTAAAGACCGTAGTTAAAACGGTAGCAGAAACTATTGACGGCGAGGCCGTTATTTTCATGCCCGACGCTGCTGGCAAGCTGGAAGTGCGGGCTACTGCGCCCTCCTCGCCTGAAAAATGGCTGGACAACAATGAATACGCTGTAGCCGGGTGGGTTTTTACCCACGGACAGCTTGCCGGCAGGGGAACCGATACCCTGGTTGGGGCGGACGGGTTGTACCTGCCCCTGAAAGCAGAAGAAAATAGCCTTGGTGTCCTGGGAGTAAAGCTTGCCCATCCGGAGCGCCACCTGGCGCCGGAGCAGCGCCGGCTGCTAGAGGCTTTTGCCAGCCTTGTAGCCCTGGCTATCTTACGCCTGCAGTTGGCGGCAGAGGCCCAGCAGGCCCGCTGCCTGGCAGCCTCGGAGAAACTGCGTACTGCTTTATTCAACTCTATTTCCCATGAGCTGCGGACCCCCCTGGCTTCTATTACGGCCGCGGTTACCGGCCTCCTGGAAGAGGATGAGGTCTATCATCCGGAGGCGCGGCAGGCTCTTCTTCAAACTATAAAAGAGGGCGCGCGACGCCTGAACAGGCTGGTCGGCAACCTGCTGGACATGGCTCGCCTGGAGAGCGGTATGCTGCAGTTAAAACAGGAATGGTGCGATTTGGAAGATATTATCGGTGTTGCCCTGGGGCAGCTCCGGGAAACCTTGCAGGACCGGCCCCTGGAGGTTAGCATTTCTCCGGGATTGCCCCTGGTCAAGGTGGATTTCACCCTTATTGAACAGGTTATGGTCAACTTGCTGGAGAATGCCGTTAAATATTCTCCTTCCGGGAGTAAAATTGACATTGAAGTGCGCCGGGAGGGAAAAGAGTTGCAGGTGGCCATCGCCGACCAGGGTGCCGGCATTCCGGAAAGCGATCGGGAAAGGGTATTCGATAAGTTTTACCGCCTGCAGTCACCCCGGCATGTGAGCGGCACCGGCCTGGGACTCTCCATCTGCAAGGGGATTATTGAGGCCCACGGTGGTAAAATTTGGGCCGAGGCCCGCCCCGGGGGCGGGAGCGTCTTTACCTTTTCCCTCCCCCTGGCCGAACAGCCGCCGGGTCTGGTTCCTTCAGAAGGGGGAGGTGGCCAGGGTGACCGCTAAGGGTGCTCGCGTCCTTATTATTGATGATGAAACCCCTATCCGCCGCCTGTTAAAGGTTGCCCTGGAGGCCCACGGTTACGAAGTGGCCGGGGCGGCTTCGGGGCGGCAGGGATTGCAGCAAGCAGCCCTGCTGCATCCGGATCTGGTTATTCTTGACCTGGGTTTGCCCGACCTGGACGGTCTGGAGGTCGTTAAACGCCTGCGGGAATGGTCCCGGGTGCCCATCATCATCCTGTCCATACGGGAACAGGAGGATGATAAAATTAAGGCCCTGGACGCCGGTGCCGATGACTATGTCACCAAGCCCTTTAGTATGGGGGAGCTCCTGGCCCGGATGCGGGCGGCCCTAAGGCACGCGGCCCAGAACAGCGATGAACCGGTGCTTACCTTTGGAGGCTTGACTATCGACCTAGCCCGCCGCCTGGTTACAGTGGAGGGCCGGGAAGTCAAGCTTACGCCTACGGAGTACGAACTCCTGAAAAACCTGGCCCTCAATGCCGGCCGGGTAATGACTCACCGCCAGCTTTTACGCACCATCTGGGGACCGGAGTACCAGGAAGAAACCCATTACCTGCGCGTCTATATCGGGCAGCTCAGGCGTAAAATTGAAACCGACCCCACCCGGCCCCGCTATATCATTACCGAGCCAGGAGTCGGCTACCGCCTGGTAGGCGGGGAATAAATTTCCACCTAATCCTGAAAGTCAAGAAAGAGAGTTACGCCGCTGGAAGGTTGCCTATAAAAGCGGCGGGGTGGTCCAGGCGCACCAGTTCCAGGCCCGGGCAGTCCAGGGTTTCTGGCGTTGGGCGACCCTCCTCAAGTATCGGCAGGGCGCTGACGGACTATTCTATATCCAGCAACACTACCCGGCCGGTGTCGCTTCAGTTCCCCGCAGGCACAGGGCCGGGGCCCGGCCGGCCAGATAAATTCTAGTGTTTTAATTTTAAGGATGTGAAGGGACACTTGTTTATGGGGAAGTTCAATTATATTTAATTTTGAAAACAGGCACAAAAGCGGAGTGGATGTGGAGGAAAAGCGGAGGAATAGGGAGGGATAGAGGATTAAGTATAATTTAACATCCGGCTTGCCGGGATAGCTGGTCATGGTCAATACCATTTTGAAGTTTGTTAGCGCCCGCAGGGCATGGGGCCGGTTGGCGGGCATTATTTTGGACTTGCCGGTAATAGATTACTGTCCTCCAGAAGGAGTGTACCTTTCCCGGGATGTTTTCTCCAGGTAATTCACAATATGTTGACAGAACAGCGTAAAGTCCCCCAGGCGGTTTTGCAGGATTTCATATAGTTCTTCCGGTGTCACCTTGTTGTATTCATGGACAAGACGATTGCGGTAGCCGGCCATGCCCACTGGCAAAATCTGCGGGTAGTATTTGACCGTCCTTCAGCTTTTCGATTATCGCCCGGTAGTCCTGGGGGACGCCCAGGCCTGATTTTACCACCAGGTACCGGCCCAGGTCAAACAATGCTTCCAGGGCCCGGCGTAACCTGTTCTCGGTAATATCCACAGCATCTTCGTCTTGCAGGAATTGTTCCCGTGGCAGGCGCGCCAGGAGTTGCAACCTTCTTATAGCGCTTTGAATAATACCCAGCCTTGCGGCTATTAGTTCCTCATTGAACAAGGGATGAAGCCTCCCTTATTGTTTCATATAATTCCCGCCTGCCCTGGTATAGATGGTAATTATAGTCAAGATATAAACCGGAAATAACGTATTCAAAGTCTGTCCGGCGCTCCTCATTAGTACAATAAATAACCTCGCCGGTATTAATCACTTCAAAAGCTATAGGTACGGGTGCAAAATTTAAAAAGAGCAGGTCCACTTCAAGGGGCGAAAAAATTTCTCCCAGCTTTGAATAAAGATGCATAAAATGGTAAGATATGCCGCTTACCGGTTTCTTGAGAAGAATTGCCAGGTCCACATCCCGCGCCAGCTCAGGCTCGTTTAAATATGAGCCGAATAAATATACGGCTATGACATCCGGAAATGAGGCAAATATAGGTTTAAGGGTTGATGAAAATTTTTTCTCCTGCATCCTTGCTCCGACCCTCATAGATAGTGATGGTATATGAGGATTATACCACAGAGAGCCGCCATATTGACTTCGGTAGTCATTATGGGGAAATTTTTTGTAGGATTCACTCAGGACCGGATCATGGTCAGGACCATCTTGAAGTTTGTTAGCGCCCGCAGGGCATGGGGCTGGTGGGCGGGCATGATCACGGCCTCCCCTTCTTTAACCCGTATGGGGTTGCCGGCGATGGTAATTTCCACTTCACCCTCCAGTACGTGCACCAGGGCGTCGTAGGGCGCCGTGTGCTCACTCAGGCCCTGTCCTTCAGCGAAGGCGAATAACGTTACCGTACCGGTCTTTTTATCGATAATGGTCCGGCTGACGACGGCTCCTTCCTGGTAACCCGTCAATTCCCTTAAATCTACCGCCCGGCCTATGAGGCTTCCCCCGCCGTTGCCTTCATGGTGCGCCATTTTAAAGCTCCCCCTAATCTCGATAATTTGCTTGCATATTTGTTTGTCCTGGTTTATTATACCATTAAATAAGCAAGTAAGCAAAAAACAGGAACAATGCCTGGGGGTAAATTTACGGCGGGTAGGTTGCCCGAAGGAATAACGACGGTTGGAGAGGGAAATCTTTAACTAACCGCCGGCTGCCCGGCGGTGCTCCCGGCGGTAGAGACGTACCGGGTTACCGTTCGTTTGGTAAAGGACAGCCATTCTAAAAGCCAGGAGGGAATAGTTATGAGTGAACTGCTGGATGCCCGGGAAGAGCGCCAGGAAATTTTAAAGGGGATTATCCGGGATTTACATGCCGGTAAAGACCTGGAAGAACTGAAACAACGCTTTGCCCGGCTGATCCGTAACGTCAGCCCGGGTGAAATCGCGGCCCTGGAAAGCCAGCTCATTGCCGAGGGCATGCCGGAAGAGGAGATAAAGCGCTTATGTGATGTTCACGTCGCCCTGTTTAAGGAATCCCTGGCCGAACAACACCATGATCCCACCCCGCCCGGCCACCCCATCCATACCTTTCGCCTGGAGAACGAGGCCATCCGCGGCGTGGTTGAAGCCCTGAAGAAGCTGCTGGGGCAAATTAAGGCTGGAGATAAGGAAGGCCGGGAAGTTTTCCGGCAGCTGAAAGAAGAAATTAAAAAAGACCTGGCCCGCCTGGCGGAAATCGACAAGCATTACCTCCGCAAGGAGCACCAGCTGTTTCCGCTGCTGGAACGGCGGGGAGTATACGGCCCGCCCAAGGTCATGTGGCAGCTCCACGACGACATCCGGGATATGTTGAAAAAGGTAACCCGTGCCGTGGATGAAGATGATCTGGCTACTGTTATCAACCAGGGAAACGAACTCCTCACAGCTATTGTGGAAATGATTAATAAGGAAGAAAGCATCCTCTTCCCCATGGCCCTGGAAAAACTTACGCCCTCCGACTGGGTTGAGGTACGCCAGGGTGAAGAGGAAATAGGCTACACCCTGGTTTCTCCCGGGAACGAATGGCGGCCGCGCCCGGCGGCCGGGACCGCCCCGGAAGGGCAGGAAAAAGAAGGCCCGGCAAGGGCTATCGAGTTAGCTACCGGCAGGTTGACCCCGGAGCAGGTTGACCTGCTCCCCACCCATTTACCTGTAGATGTCACCTTTGTTGACGAGAATGACACCGTCCGCTATTATTCCGCCGGTAAGCACCGCATCTTTACCCGCAGCCCGGCCATCATCGGCCGTAAAGTGCAAAACTGCCACCCCCCGGCCAGCGTTCATGTGGTGGAGAAGATTCTGGCTGAATTCCGGGACGGTACCAAGAGTGAGGCTGAATTCTGGCTGACCATGAACGGCCGTTTCATCCATATTCGTTATTTCGCCGTGCACGACGCTGAGGGCCGCTACCGGGGCGTGGTGGAAGTCACCCAGGACGTGACAGGCATCCGCGCCCTGGAAGGAGAAAAGCGCCTGCTGGACTGGTAGGATGGCAATAAGGGCAGGGCAGCAAAGATTTGACTGTGGGATATAGACAGCGGGTTGGCTCAAGTTGAATTTCTCAGAGGCCAGCTACGGGTTCCGTCCCGGAAGGAAAGCCCATGATGCGGTAAAGAAGGCGCGGCAATACGTAGAAGAAGGATACGAATGGGCCGTGGACCTGGACATCGAGAAATACTTCGACCGGGTAAACCACGACATCCTCATGGCCCGGGTGGCCCGGAAAGTGGCAGATAAGAGGGTACTTACCCTTATCCGCCGCTATCTCCGGGCAGGCGTCATGGTAAACGGGGTGGTCATGGAGACGGCAGAAGGAACGCCCCAGGGCGGACCCTTAAGCCCGTTATTGGCCAACATACTCCTGGACGACCTGGACAAAGAACTGGAAAAGAGGGGCCACAAATTCGTCCGTTACGCCGATGACTGCAACATCTACGTCAAAAGCAAACGGGCAGGAGAAAGGGTCATGGAAAATCACCGCAACTTCCTGCAGGAGCGGTTGAAGCTCAAGATCAACGAGCAGAAGAGCGCGGTAGACCGGCCGTGGAAGCTGAAATTTCTGGGGTTCAGCATGTACAAACACAAGGCAGGAGTAATCCTTATCCGCCTGGCGCCGCAGACCATCGACCGGGTGAAAACGAAAATCCGGGAGATAACCGCCCGGAATAAACCCGTAAGCATGGCCGAGCGCATAGAGCGCCTGAATGCCTACCTGGGCGGATGGATAGGGTACTTCGCCCTGGCCGACACGCCCAGCATCTTTAAGAACTTAGAAAGCTGGACGCGGCGGAGGCTGCGCATGTGTCTCTGGAAGCAGTGGAAGCGAGTACGGACCAGGTACCGCGAACTACGCGCATTGGGATTGCCGGAATGGGTAGTGCATGAATTCGCCAATGCCCGCAAAGGGCTGTGGCGGATGGCCCATGGGCCAATGAATAGAGCCCTGGGCAATACCTACTGGCAATCCCAGGGCCTGATGAGCTTAACCGAGCGCTATTCTTATCTTCGTCAAGCTTGGTGAACCGAGCGTAAATATGGGACTGAACCAAATATTGGAAGATATATAAGTTTTGAGATCAAAATAGCGGCATAGCCTTGTCTTGAACACCCGTCTGTTATGGGTGTTCTTTATTTTTCACGGAGGTGATTAACATGTCAGACCAGGTAAGAAAAGGATGGGGACGTGACTTCTTTCAGGCCCCCAACGAGATTTTCGACCGGCGGGACATCAACGTCTACGCCAAGGCGGTCTACCTGTACCTTTGCCGTCGGGCCGACGATGACAGCCAAGCCTTCCCCACCTACGCCCGCATCGCGGAAGCCTGAAATGGTTATCGGGTATTATGCGCATAAGTTCGTCGCCAGTGAAAGGCAGGTGGTGATGGCCATGCTCGCGGTAGAAGCGCAGTTGGACAAAGGTGCCGTGATAACCAACCACCAGGCGTATTTCGAGAAAACCCTGCAGCACCTGGTAGAGGAGCAGATTTTCCGTAACCTCTTTGTTGCCAGCGGAAGCGACGCCCGCGTCGCCATCTAAAGCCTTCCGGCCCAGCCGGATTATACCGGCGCGGGCACCCCGGCCTGGGCAAGGGTGCGGGCCGTGAGCATATCCTCCCGGCGCTTCGCTCCGGTC
>SLTJ01000012.1 GCA_004347685.1 Clostridia bacterium | reverse complement strand
GATGGTGCTTGATAGGTTTTTGTCACTTTTTGAAGTGTATTTTCAGGGCAGACCCCCATGCCACCATCGGTGGCACCAACAGTGGATGAAAAAGGAGCGGTGGCAGAGACGGGAGTTAAGATCAGGAATCGGCGCAGCCGGTTCCTACAAGTATCCCACCTCCCACCTCTCACCTCTATTTTCAGGGCAGATGGAGCGAGTGAGCGGCAGGGCCATGAGGCTACTCATTTGTTTTCCGGCGCGGCCCAACCAGACGCTGTGGTATTATCTTTCCTTCCTTTGTTGAAGATTACGATGCTGTAATCCTCAGTATTAAAGAATACGCGCAGGCCTTAAAGTGGCTATTTTCTTGGTCTAGCCACTAGAAATAACTTATTAACGCCATATAGCCGCCGCGACGAATAGCACAACTTTTTTACTTGGATGCTTGACCGGAGGCTGATATATCTTTTATAATAGCAGTATCCAGGTAAATCAACAGATTTACTTGTATTTCACTGGCCGGTAGGTTGGGTCGAGGTATTTCACAGTAAGTAAACCAAATCATGGAAAGGAGAACAAAAAGGGATGCGGTATAAGGGTATTGAGCTGCCGGAAATAACCCGGGGGATAGCCAGGGACAGCACCGAATTGATCGGGAATACGCCCCTGGTGCGGCTGAACCATATCACCGCTGGAGTCGGAGCTGAAGTGGTGGCCAAGCTAGAATCTTTTAACCCCCTGGGCAGCGTCAAGGATCGCATCGGCGTGGCCATGATCCTGGATGCCGAGGAAAAAGGACTGATCAACAAAGACACGGTGGTCATCGAGCCCACCAGCGGTAACACGGGCATTGCCCTGGCCTTTGTCTGCGCCGCCCGGGGTTACCGCCTTATCCTGACCATGCCGGATACCATGTCCATGGAGCGGCGGCAGCTCCTGTCCGTGCTAGGGGCAGAACTGGTGCTCACTCCTGGGGCCGAGGGGATGCGGGGAGCAGTGCGTAAAGCCGAGGAACTGGCGGCCAGCATCCCCAACTCCTTCATTCCGCAGCAGTTCAAGAACCCGGCCAACCCCGAGGTGCACCGGTTGACTACGGCGGAGGAGATCTGGCGCGATACCGCCGGGAGGGTGGACGTGCTGGTGGCCGGCGTGGGCACCGGGGGAACCATCACTGGGGTGGCCGAAGTGATCAAGGGCCGCAAGCCGGAGTTCCGCGCCATTGCCGTTGAGCCGGCGGATTCTCCTGTCCTTTCCGGCGGCCAGCCCGGGCCCCACAAGATCCAGGGGATAGGAGCCGGCTTTGTCCCCGATGTCCTGCAGCCGGACCTGGTGGATGAGATCATCACTGTGAAGCATGAAGATGCCGGCGAGACGGCCCGCCGGCTGGCCAGGGAGGAAGGCATCCTGGCCGGCATTTCTTCTGGCGCGGCTGCCTGGGCGGCCCTGGAAGTGGCCCGGAGACCAAAATATGCGGGCAAGCTGATCGTGGCGGTGCTGCCCGATACGGGCGAGCGATATCTGAGCACCTGGTTGTTCAAGGATCTTTATAATTCCGGGCCTGCTATCTAAACCTTAACTACCCAAAATTTGCCGCAGGCACAGCAAGGCTGCCGGCAGCGGGTCCTGCCACAGCCAGGAAACCTCCAGCCAGAAGCCAGGGAGGCTGTGGCTGGCCAGGTGCCCCTCGGTGTGGTCGCTTCGCCGGTAGCCCCTCTGCCCGCCCGGAGCCGGTACATGTTGGTAGAGTACTCCAGCGTCAACCACCCGCAAGGCCAACCCCATAGGAATCACCCCTTCTCCGTTTCCTCGGCCGACCTCAAGGTAAGCTGCCCTCTTGCTCTATCGTAGCATGACCAGAATGAGATGACGACCGTCGCGGCCTTCAGAGGGATAAAAGCCACCAGGAACAATAACTGATAATCCCGGCGGTCCCTTGAAGTGAGTCCTAGGGATGTAGTATACTTTACTTGCATGTGACGGTGGGCATTAAGAGTTGGACCATGTAAGCGTGCCAGGAAAAGCTTAAGCTAGGGCCCTGGTCACCTTTGCCCCTAAACCAGTCTGTACAGGTGGCTACCTGACGTGGTGTTTTTGTTGACGCGTACAGCAGGCTAACCCGCCGGATCTGTTGATAAATAAAGTATGCGAACCGGCCGCACATGGCTTCTCATTGCCGGCATTAGGCGGCTGAGGTGGCGTCTGAACAGTTACGTACAATTGCATAGGGGAAGGTGGTAACCGTTTCTGCCAAACGATTCCGGCACCTGTGCCCGCGCAACTGCTTCAGTACCTGTGCCATCATTTCCACAGTGGAAAACGGGCGTCTCGTGCGAGTAGAGGGTGATCCGGAACACGGTTTTACGCGGGGGCGACTGTGCGCCAAAGGTTATGCCTATCCCCAGCTCATTTACAGTCGCCGGCGGATTACCGTACCCATGCGCCAGTATCCGCGTGGCTCTGGCCACTGGCATCGTATCTCCTGGGAGGAAGCCCTGACCACTATTGCGGCCAAGATCTTGGAGCTCAAGGGCCGCTACGGTTCCCTCTTGTCCGTCTGTCTGAACAAACAATCCGGCAATTTCGGCTATCTCCACTACGCGGTGGAGGGTATGTTTAACGCCATGGGATATATCACCCGGGCTGAGGGCAACTCCTGCTGGTCGGCCGGGCTAGACGCCAGGATTTTTGACCTTGGGGCGGACCGCCAGTCTGACCCCGAGGACATGGCCCTGGCCCGGAGCATCGTCCTATGGGGAGTTAACCCGGCCTGGACCGCGGTCCACCAGATGCACTTCATTACCATGGCGCGGGAACAGGGCGCCACCCTGGTGGTGATTGACCCCCTGTATACGGCGACGGCCGCGCAGGCCGATTACTATATTCAGGTGCGCCCGGGCGAAGACGGGGCCCTGGCCCTGGGCGTGGCCCGGTACATTCTGGAGCGGGGTTGGCAGGATGAGGATTTCCTGCGGGAGTATGTCCTGGGCTGGCCGGAGTTCCGCTCGTACCTGGAAAGGGAAGTAAGTGTGGTCTGGGCAGCGGAGAAGGCGGGGGTGGCACCGGAGGCCGTGGCCGTCCTGGCGAAGCTCCTTGCCTGGTATAAACCCGCGGCCATCTGGACCGGTATGGGCTTGCAAAGGCATACCAATGGTGGTCAGAATGTGCGGGCGATAACTGCCCCGGCGGCCATGACTGGTAATCTGGGGCAGCCGGGCGGGGGGCTGTATTACGCCAGCCAGCAAACGTGGAATCTCCTGAAATACAACGCCCGGGATTGGCCGCCACCGCCGGGGGCCACGGGCTGGGTCCTCTGGCCCGGGGTGGTTGGGGACGGAGCTGGGGACGGCCTGGAGCCCGTGGCCGGTGGGGGTTCGCGGCCCGTCGGGGCCGCCGGTGTCGTGGCCGGCCGCCAGGCCCGGGCCGGGGACCCCGGCGTAGCCGTAGGCCACCGGCCAGTGAACACGAACGACTTTGCCCGCCAGGTACTGGCTTGCACTGACCCGCCGGTGAAAATGCTTTGGGTGGCCAGCCGCGGTTTGGCCAGCCAAGATCCCCTGGTGACTTCCCTGGAAGAGGCTATGGGCCTGATGGAGACGGTGGTGCTGGTAGATCATTTCCTCACCCCTACCGCCAGGTTTGCCGACATCTTTTTGCCGGCCACTACACCCTTTGAAGAATGGGACGTGGTGTTGAGTTACTGGCATTATTGGTTGGGGATTAATCAACCGGCCATTGCTCCGGTGGGGGAGAGCCGCTCCGATCTGGAGATAGCCATGCACCTCTCGGCGAAAATGAACGAACTGTCCCCAGGAAGCTGCACTTTTCCCACCTCCGGCAGCCAAGAGGAATGGGTGGCAGCCGAATTCACTCCGGAAATATATGTTCTGGCCGACATCCGCGATTACCGCGAGCTCCTGGACCGGCCCAGGAAGCTGGCCTGGCCACGGGTGTCCTGGGAGGGAGGGAAATTTGCTACGCCTTCCGGCAAATACGAGTTGTGCTCGGAGCAGGCCCAAAAGTGCGGCCTCCCATCCCTGCCGGTCTACGTACCGCCAGCGGCGCCGTCGCCGGCCTATCCCTACCGGCTGCTGACCTCCCACCAGCAACTGGGCATAAATTCCCAGTTCCTGCACCTGGGCTGGCTGGGCGGCAGCGAACGGGCAACGGTGCTGCTGCCGCCAGGGCTGGCTAGGAGGCTGGGAGTCAGGAGTGGCATGCAGGTGTGCCTGTACAACGCCAGCGGCGAGGTGGTGTTGCCGGCCATGGTAAGCCGCCAGGTACCTGAAGACGTGTTGCTATGCTACCAGGGCTGGTACGGCCCCGGGGCGCCGGAGATAAATGCTATTGTAGGTGGGTTGATGACGGATATGGGTAGCTACAAGACTGGGTTTCCCGCTCCGGCCCTTTATGACACCTTTGTCAACATTTATGTGCTTTAAGCCTGCGTTTCCTGCGCGGCAGCGGCGAACGAAGGCAGGCTCAGTTTGAAAGGAGGTGTCGTCGCTGCGCTGGGCTTTTCTCCTGGATGTCAACAAGTGTCTTGGCTGCCGCTCCTGCGAGGTGGCCTGCAAGAATTATTACCACCTGGGCGAAAGCCAGCGCTACCGCCGGGTAGCGACGGTGGAGTGGGGAAACGAAGGGCGCGATGGCCTGTTCTTTCTCTCCCTGGCCTGCAACCACTGCGAGAGCCCGGAATGTTTCCGTGTCTGCCCCGAGCGGGCCTATCGCAAGCGCCGTGATGGCATTGTAATTCATGAGGCCAGGCTTTGTACCGGCTGCTGCACCTGCGTCCAGGCCTGTCCCTACGGCGGACCCCAGTACGACGCCGACGCAGGCAAGGTGGGGAAGTGCAATCTCTGTGTGGGGCTCCTGGACCAGGGCGAGGAACCGGTCTGCGTACGGGCCTGCCATACCGAAGCCCTGCGCCTGCTAGACCTTTCTAACCCTGATGCAGTAGCCTTTGCCGCCTGGGTGCCCGGTTTCCCGGACACCCGCCTGACCCATCCTGCGGTGCGGTTTGTGACGTCGTGTGGCGGGGACTGGAAAATGGGGGATCACAGGTGATGTACATGACCGCGTCCAGGGATAAGGAGTTTGCCGCTAAGCTGCTCGACGCCCTGGCGGCCGACGCTGGGCTGCCCGGGCTGCTTCGGATCCTGATGCAGGCTTTGGCCAGCCCGGTGCTGTTGGCCGATCCGGCCGGGCGCATCCTTTGTCTCCAGGCGCCCGGCCGGGAGGTTCCCTGGCCGGAGGGGTTGGTGCCGCCAGAAATAGTACGGGAAGGCAGCCGCTGCCCCCCGGGCAAAACAGCTAGTGGTGTGGCACCGGCCCGGGCCGGGGAGGGAATCAGGTATAAGGTGACCCCGGTGGGGCGGGAAGCAGAGTTTGGCTACTTAGCGGTTCTTTCCCAGGGATACGAGGACCCGGCCCGGGAGGCATGGCTTACCCAGACGGCCACAGCTTGTGCCGTGGTGATGCGTTCCCGCGAGGCCAGACAGCGGGCCCAGCAGGCCGCCCAGGAAGAACTGGTGGAAGACCTCTTGAGCCACCGTTTTCAGAACCTGGCCGAACTGGCCTGCCGGCACCCCCTGGCTTGGGACCTGGACCGGCCGCAGGCGGCGCTTGTGATTGAGGCTGACCGGGCAGGGTCCGGCACGGTGCCTGAGACCGTTAACCGGCAGTTGGGCCACCTTGTCCGGGAAAGGGTACCTGGAGCGGATTACGTGGTAGCGCCGCGGGGGGAGCAATGGGTCGTCCTGATGGCTTTCCCCTCCATGTTGTCTCCGGCGGCCTTTAAGGAGCAGGTACAGGATTGGGTGGGTGAATTGCGCCGGCGGGCTTACCCCTACCTGGAAGGACGGCCCTTTGCCGCCGGCGCGGGCCGCCTTTACCCGGGGGCCGGCGATATCTACCTAAGCTTCCAGGAGGCGAAAACGGCCCTGGAAATCGGCCGTTTCGGCCGGTCAGCCGGCGGGGTGACCTTTTTTGAGGACCTGGGGGTCTTGCGGGTACTGCACCGCCTGGGTATGCCCCGTCTGCGCGAGTTTGCCCGGGAGGTGCTGGGACCCCTGGAAGCCTACGACTGGGAGCATGGCACCGACCTCCTGTTCACCCTGCGCACATATTTCCAGTGCCAGATGGATATGGCGGCCACCTCGGTCAGGCTGGGAGTACATGGCAATACCTTGCGCTACCGCCTGAAGAAGGCCGAGGAAGTACTGGCAGTAGATATAGGGAAAATCGAGGTCCAGGCTAACCTGTACCTGGCCTTGACGCTGGTGGCCGGCGCTTAGCGGGGAAGTTGGCTGACTTGAGCCACAAGCAGGGGGAGTTGGGGGGACTCGAGATGGAGAAGGAAGCTAGGGCTGGCGGAAAGATGCCCGGTTACCTGCGCCAACTGCTGCGGGCGGTGGCCGTGGGGCAGGGTTTACCGGCGTTGCTGGCAGTCCTGGGGGATATGCTCCAGCGCCCGGTGGCGGTGACAGATGCGGCCGGGCGGTTGTTGGCCAGCCATTGTCAGGAGGGGGAGGTGGCGGGCTGGCCCGAGGTTCTGGCGCTGCCCCTGGTGGCTTCTGATCCCTGGCGCGGCTCAGTGGCCCTTAAGGGTGGGGAAAGGACGGCGGCGGTAATCCCCCTGGGGGAGGAACTGGTTCAGGGGTACCTGGTTATCCTGGAAAACGGCCGGCCGCTACCGGCCGGCATCCTGGCCCGCGCCCGGCAAATGGCGGTGGCGGTACTTCTGGAGCTGAGTCGCCAGGCAGCGGTAGTCGAAGTCGAGAAAAGATACCGGAACGAATTTATCCAGGATCTGATTTACGGGAACTTCGTTTCCCTGGAGGATGTAATCGCCCGCGGGCAGGTGTGGGGCTGGGATTTCAGCCGACCTTATGCCCTGGCTGTGTTGGAAATGGACGGTCTGTCCGGGGGAGCGGCCGGCCGGGCGGAAGTGCAGCGCTTTGCCTCCCTGTCAGCACATTATCTGGAGCGTTGGGAAGCAGGGGTTATTACGAGTGAGCGGGGCGGCCAGGTGATCGTGTTATGGCCAGCCCCGGGGTCGAGTGCTGATTGGGTCAGCCTTAAAGCCAGGATGCATTCCCTGCTCTCTCGCCTCCGTTCCCAAGCCGCACCTGGGCTGGGGCGTACCTTTTCGGCTGGTATCGGCCGGTTTTACCCGTCGGTGCTATACCTTTACCGCAGTTACCAGGAAGCCAAGATTGCCCTGGGCCTGGCCCGCGTTTTCGGCCAGCAGGGTGGTATCAATACCTTTGACGAGCTGGGGGTATTGCGGCTTCTGTACGAAGTGCCGCAGCCGGACCTGGAGGTTTTTTACCGCCAGATCTTGGGGCCCCTGGAAGAATACGATGCCTGTCACGATGGTTCCCTGGTGGATACCCTGGCTGCCTACCTGGCTAGCAATGGCAATGCAGGTCTGGCGGCGAAAAAGCTTTTCATTCACGAGAATACCCTGCGCTACCGGTTAAGGAGAATCGAGGAAGTCCTCGGGGTTAGCCTAGACCGCCTGGAAGACCGGGTCAACCTTTTTGTTGCTTTCACACTTTGCGCGCTGCGCCAGGGGCCGGCTCGGGACTAGCCGGCCAGCATCCTTCCCCGGCCCAGGCTGCTCTTTCTCGTACTGACTGGCCACCCGGCCGGCAAAGGCCGCGTCAGGGAGCACGGCTGAGCCCTTATTCCCGTATTGTCGGGGAGCACAATCGTATACCCGGCTTCTTGGGCCCTGGTCACAATATGATAGCGCCCTGTATCCCGGTACCTTTGGCCTGCCGTTCTGTTTCCTGCCAGTTATTGGCGTTCCTGCCTTCCCATCGCTCAACTCTCCACCACCCACAGTGCCTTCATGCTGAGGCATCCAGCTTTTTCATCAGGCTCGGCCGCCTGGCCCCAATTTACGGAAAATGGGGAGAACCCAAGGTCCGCATAGCCTTGCCCTGCTGGCGGCTATCCCAAGGAGCTGGGCTATATGCCACAGGAAAAGATAAGCTGCTCCTGGGAAGCATCTCCGCGGCTTTGGGTAGTATTACAGTCCCGATAGCTTGCATTTCGTGTCCCGGTATAAAGGACTTAGCCATTAGGCGAGCGAATGTCCTAACCAGGATTGTGATTAGTTGTACAAAAACTGCTATCATGCGAGGTGAGAAGATGCGCCTTACCAGAAGATCCTTTATCAAGGGGAGTCTGGTCGCCGGGGCGGCCGCGGGTCTGGCCGGCACGTGGCGGTCCGGACAGAAGTGGTTTAGAGAGGCGCGGGCTACCGGCAGCCAGCCGGAGGAAAGAATCGCCTACACCTACCACCCGCCCAACTGCGGCGGCCGCTGCAGCATGAAGTGCACCGTCCGTGACGGCCGGCTGGTGAAGATCGAGCCCAATGAATGGCCGGACAAGAGGTTCTCGCTTATTTGCCTTAGGGGCCTGAGCGAGGTGGAGCGGGTCTACAGCCCGGACCGCATCCAGCAGCCTATGAAGCGGGTGGGGGAGCGTGGGGAGGGCAAGTTTGAGCCGGTTTCCTGGGAGCAGGCCCTGGACGACATCGCCGCCAAGCTAAAGGAACTCAAAGAGCGCTATGGAGGCAAGGCTATCCTGTTTAAGTCCTCCTCGGGAGTAGAGTACGCCTATGACGATTCCTTGAGCGCCAGCTCCCGCTTCGTCGCCCTTCTTGGGGCCCAAGGGCAGGGCTGGGAGGGGATTGACATCGGAGCTGCCGACGGCCATAACCTGGTTACCGGAGAGCTGGCCTTCGGGGCAACGCAAAACGAGATTACTGACTGGGTGAACTCCAACCTGATCATCCTTTTTGGCTCAAACATCCTGGAGACCACCATGACCGACGCCCAGTTCTTTTTCGACGCTCAGGAAGCCGGGGCGAAAATCGTATCCGTAGACCCGGTATACTCGACTACAGCCGCCAAGGCCGACCAGTGGATACCCCTGCGCCCTGGTACGGATGCGGCCCTCCTCTGGGGCATGATTAACCTGGTACTGGAGAATGATTGGTACCAGGACGACTACCTGAAGAAGTATAGTACCGCACCCTTTCTAGTACGGCAGGACAACGGGAAGCTCTTGCGGGAGAGTGACTTGGCGCCGGCTGGTTCGCCAGACAAGTACTTGGTCTGGGACACGGTGAATAATGCTGCCCGACCCCATGACGCAGCCGGTGTTTCTCCGGCTTTGGAAGGTTCCTTCACCACTGATGGCATCCAGGTAAAAACCGTTTTTACCTTGCTCAAGGAGACGGCCAGGCAATACACCCCGGCCTGGGCCGCCGAAACCACCAAGATACCGGAACAGGTCATCCGGGACCTCACCAGAGAGTACGCCCTGGGCGGCCCGGCGGTGCTGGGCTTTGGCTATGCCGGCACGGATAAATGGTACCATGCCGATACCTTTGGCCGGCTGGCAGCTATCCTCGGCGTCCTCACCGGAAACATCGGCCGGGTAGGGGGTGGCGTGGGCGGCATCAGCCACCACATAACCGCGTGGAACGCCCTCCTTGCTCCATGGCCGCTGCCGCCGCAATTCCAGCCAGCTCCCAGGGAGATCCCCTTTGCCGAAATGCCTTTTAAGCCTAACTCGGTCCGAGCCTTTATTATCCAGGGAAACATCTTGCAGCAGCACCTGGCAAGCCTAGACCACACCATTGAGTGGATCAAGAAACTGGAACTGGTGGTGGTAATAGACCCCTTCTTTAACCCTAGCTCCCTTTGGGCGGACTATCTATTGCCGGCCTGCACTTGCTTTGAAAGCGAGTACGAGGTAAATAACCTGCAGATTAACCGCAGCCATGTTCTGCTCCAGGGCAAGGTTATTGCCCCCCTGTTCCAGGCGAAGACCGATTTCCAGATTCAGAAGGAGTTGGCCGAAAGGCTCGGCCTTTCCCAGTACCTGCCGAAAACGCCTGAGGAATTGCAGCGGGTGCGCCTTGCATCGGGTGACCCGGCCTTGGAAGGCATTACAGTGGAAGCCCTCAAGGCTAATAACTACGTCATGCGCCTGAAGGTGCCCGAGGAGCCTTATCGGGGCTATAGGGACCATAAGTTCCCCACCCCGACCGGTAAGCTGGAACTCTACCACGAGGTTCTGTTACCGGAGGGAATGGCCCTGCCCAAGTACGAGGAGCCTTACGAGGCTTCGCCCCAAAATCCTCTGTACAAGAAATATCCCTTGGTCTACATCCAGACCAAGCACCGGTTCCGCGCTCACTCCCAGTTTTCTAACGCCCGCTGGCTTCTAGAGATTAACCCGGAGCCGGTACTGGAGATCAACCCGGCGGACGCCGAGGCCAGGGGGCTGAAGGACGGCGACCTGGTGGAGGTCTTCAACGACCGTGGCCAGGTGAGGGTGCGGTGTCAGTTTACCCCTGAGATGCGTCCGGGAATGGTTAAGATCAGCGAAGGATGGTGGCTCCGCTACTTTGCTGCGGGTAGCTTCCAGAGTCTTACTAATCCAACGCTTAATCCCAGGCAGCTTAAGGAGATTCACGGCCCGGTGGTCCCCTTCTATGACAGCCTGGTAGAAGTCAGGAAAGTATAGGGGGTGGGAAAATGGCGGAGAGAAAACTCGGGATGACCGTTGACCTGAAACGTTGCATCGGCTGCCAGACCTGTGCCGTGGCCTGCAGGATGCAGAATAACGTACCCATGGGCATGCTGTGGAATCGGGTGCTGACTGACGGCGGGGAACATCTGGACCGGGCCAGGGGTACTTACCCTTACCTTACCAAGAGCTGGCTGCCTCTGGCCTGCCAGCACTGCGAAAACGCACCCTGCGTAAAGGTCTGCCCGGTGGGCGCCACCTACAAGCGGGAAGAGGACGGCCTGGTGCTCATTGATTACGACAAGTGTATCGGCTGCCGATACTGCATGGCCGCCTGCCCCTATAACGTGCGGGTCTTCAACTGGAAGGAACCGGTGCGCCAGCCGGGCCACGACTACGGCGACGCCAAGGTACCAAAGCGGCGTAAGGGTATCGTGGAAAAATGCAGTTTCTGTGTGGAACGGGTGCACCAGGGTGCCGAGCCCATGTGCGTGCTCTGCTGCCCGGCCAAGGCCCGTAAGTTTGGCGACCTGAATGACCCCGACAGCGAGGTTTCTACCTTGATTCGCAGGCGCCGCACCAAGCAACTGCTGGAGGATAAGGGGACCCGGCCACAGGTGTATTACCTGTTGTAAGAGCGGAGGTTGGAAGTTAGAGGTTTGGTGTCTGTGCCGGGAGGTGTGCGCCGGCGGGGGCTGCTTTGCAAAACTAGATTTGGGAGGGATTTATAAGTGGTTGGTAAGACCAGTCAGACTATGTGGATGGCGATTCTGGCGACCCTGGCGGCCGCCGGCCTGGGGGCCTGGATCTACCAGGTGGCCAACGGCCTGGGAGTTACTGCCATGAACAACATTGTCTCCTGGGGGCTATATATCACGGCCTTTATGTTCCTGGTGGGCCTTTCCGCCGGCGGGCTGATCGTTTCTTCCTCAGCCAGCGTCTTTAACATCAAGCCCTTCAAGGCAGTAGCCAAGCCGGCGGTCCTCCTTTCGACGGTGTGCATTATCTTGGCTGCCCTTTTTATCTTCGTTGACCTGGGGCGGCCGGACAGGTTCCTCAATCTCGTCCTGTCACCTAGATTTAACTCGCCCTTGATCTGGGACGTGGTGGTTATTGCCGCCTACCTGGTTATCTCCGTACTCTATCTCTACTACCTAAGTAGGCCTGATACCAAAGAAACTACCAAATATACCTTTTCCGCGATAGCCCTTCCCGTGGCCGTGCTGGTGCACTCCGTCACCGCCTGGATCTTCGGCCTGCAGATCGCCAGGCCGGTGTGGCACAGCGCCTTGCTGGCCCCCCTGTTCGTTGTTTCCGCGCTGGATTCCGGTCTGGCCCTCTTGCTTCTGGTCCTTATGGGGCTGGTGCGCCTTGGCTACCCGAAGCTGGAGAAGAACCTTCTGGCCACCCTAGCCGGCTTGCTAGCGGTGCTAGTGATGGTAGACGTATTCTTTGTCTTCTCTGAAGTCCTTACCGCCCTGTACCCGTCTGAGGAAAGGCTCATGGAGTACATTAACCTCCTGCTTACGGGCAGCCTGGCGCCTTTCTTCTGGGGCGAGATAATCCTGGGGGTGGTTCTCCCCTTTGCCCTTCTGCTGTCCAGGTCCCGGCGGGAAAATAGGACGGTGGTGGGTATGGCTTCCCTGGGCGTGGTAGTGGGGGTTTTCTTCAAGCGGGTATGGTTGCTTTTTTCCGCCTACCTCCTGCCCCTGATTAATGACCCGCCCGGAGTTACCCTGGGGAAATACCAGGTGCCGGCTACGGAAGCCTGGGGATCAGTAAGCATCTGGGCCACCGCCGGGTCGTACAGCCCCACCTGGGTGGAATATCTGATCTTCATCGGGATCTTCGCCTTTGGTGCCCTGCTCTACAGCCTGGGGGCCAGGTATCTCCTGACTGCCTCACCGGATGAGAATGCCAGCCAGGCCGTCAGCAGTAGGGCGACAACTGCCGGGCCTGTGGAGGCCAGAACTCCCATGGTATCTTAGGCCTTCCCGTGTTCACCTGTCCCTTCATATAACGGGCTCCGTGGCGGGGCCCATTTTTCCCGAGGGAGGAGTTAGTGATGGACCGCGAACTGGTGGAGCTGCACCGGGCCAGGCAGGTCATTTATGCGGCCCTGGCGGAAGTTTTCCTGCAGGTGCCGGAGGCCTCAATGTTGCAACGCCAGATGGGGGAAAAAATATTCGGCTGCTTCCCCCTTGAGACGAACCGGCCCGAGGTGGCAGAAGGAGTGGCCTGCCTGCGCCAGTGGGAAGAACCGGTGGCGGCCGGGTCCCTGGAGGAAGCCGTGCGCGGGCTCAGGCAGGATTATACCCGGCTCTTCATGGGCCCGGGCCGGGTCCTGGCGCCGCCGTGGGAATCGGTTTACCGCACCGAGGAGCGGCTGCTTTTCCGGGAACCGGCCATGCAAGTACGGAACTTTTACCGGCGTCACGGGCTGGAGGTACCCCGGCTCAACCAAGAGCCTGACGACCACTTTGGCTTGGAGCTGGCCTTCATGGCCGTACTGGCCGAGCGAACGGCCGGGGCTTTGGAAAAGGCAGGAGCGGGTATAGTGGCGGTGGCCGGCGGGGAGGCGGTAGCTGGCCAAAACTTGGCCGAAGCCAGGTACCTGGTAGAGGAACAGCACAACTTCCTCCGGGAGCACCTGGGCCAGTGGGTTGAACCCTTTACTCTTGATGTCGAACGGAAAGCTACCACTGCCTATTACCGGGGCATAGCCCTGGTGACGCGGGGATTTATCATGGACGATGAGGAGTGGCTGTTACAGGATATACTTCCCCTGGGCGGTTATCGCTAGCAATTCTTCGGTGACCAAAGCCAAGAGATCAGGCACCGGTGCCGTAGGGAAAACTACACTTGCACCCGGAGGGAATCCTCCACGCTACGGAGACAACAACTATGGCAACGCCCTGGAGGCCATGCAAGATGCGCATGTTACGGACCGAGAGACTTTGCGGGACGGAAGAGCGATTTGGTCAGGTGCATAATTCCCCGGTCCGAACTCAATCGGCAGGATTTGCGGTGCTAGTAACGAATTACTATAATTAAGTAGTTTGGCACCGTAATGTGCCCGTGCGGTGCTTGTGCCTGGACCTTCATGTAGTCCTTGGCGCCGCCAAAGAGATGAAAATGGCGGCTAGATAGGGGGTCCGAGCTCTAATCCGGAAATGGCCCGGCCAGTTCCTACTAGCTCCGACCTCTAGCGTGACTTTCCTACTTATACGGCCTTAGTATCCGCAAAGCCTTGATACGTC
>SLTJ01000031.1 GCA_004347685.1 Clostridia bacterium | reverse complement strand
AGCTAACGACTACTGCTACCTTCGTCGTTCGGGACTTCCACCCTATAGACAGTGCCCATGCCGGGCGCACGCAAACAGGCTGCGCCGGTTGCTCGCCGCCGCCTTTGGCAGCGAGTGGTCACCGGCGAAGGAACGGCAGCTTCTCCAGGCCGTGGCCGGAGGTGACCGGCCTGCCGCTACTTTGGAAGAATGGCTGCAAGATAAGTTTTTCGAAGACCACTGCAAGCTGTTCCACCACCGCCCGTTCGTCTGGCACATCTGGGACGGCCGTAAAGACGGCTTCAACGCCCTGGTTAACTACCACCGTCTGGCAGGTCCTGACGGCGAAGGCCGGCGTGCGCTTGAAGCTCTGACCTATACGTACCTGGGCGACTGGATAGAACGGCAGAAAGCTGAACAGCGCGAGGGTAAGGAGGGGGCCGACGCCCGGCTGGCCGCGGCGCTCGACCTGCAAGAGCAGCTTCAGAAAATCCTTGAGGGCGAACCGCCATACGACATCTTTGTCCGCTGGAAACCGCTATATAGGCAACCGGTCGGCTGGGAGCCGGATATTAACGACGGCGTGCGGCTGAACATTCGCCCGTTCATGTCGGCGACACTGCGCAAGGGCGGTCGGGCCGGCGCCGGCGTGTTACGGTGGAAGCCGAACATCAACTGGAAGAAGGACCGTGGCCAGGAGCCGCAGAGCCTCCGGCCCCAGGCCGACTACCCATGGTTCTGGAGCTGCGACCCGGAGAGACGCGCCGAGCATCGCACCAACTTTCTGGGGGGGCAAAAGTTCGACGGTAACCGCTGGAACGACCTTCACTACAGCAACGCGGTGAAACAGGCGGCGCGAGGGCGTGCGGGAAAGGTGGCGAAGACGTGAGAACGCGCAGAGAAGCACCGGAGACGCTTTTGGAGGCGCTCGTTTTGGCACTGCGTGCCTGTGACACAGCCCCCGACGGCATGGTGCGCCCGGCGGCGATCCTCTGGACGGACCCCAAGCGACAGTGGCTGCCGTTGAAGTCCATACTGTTGCAGCGGTTGCCGGAGCTGATCGTTTTGGGAGACTATGACCCGGCCTCCCGCACCGGGCCGGCGATCTGGATCCGCTGTGTGGTTGAACGCACCTTGGAGAATCCGGAGATTCCTGAGGACCGCGTTCCGGTTGTTTACCTGCCGGGGGTGGCGAGACAGGACTTGCGGGCAGGCGAGGACTGCCCGGCGGCACTGATACCCCTGGTCGAGTTAATGTACCAGGGAACGTTGTGGCTGCAGCGCAGCGGTCACGACTGGACGGTGACAGCATTTCTGACCTCGCCCCAGGGGCTCGAACTCGATCTTGCCAGGGACCAGGACACGCTTGAGGCACTTGCGCGGGCGCTGCGTGAAGTTGCTGAGACGCCTGTAGCGCGACTTCGCGGCCGGCGGCTCGAAGCCGAGGACTTCGACCGGCTGCTGTCGAGCGATGTGGTGCGCGATTTATTGCGCTGGATGAGCGAGCCGGCAAAAGCAAAGGAACAGATGGGCCCCCAGCGCTGGGCAGCCTTCTGCAACCAATGCCGGGCGCAATTCGGTTTGGATCCCGGGAAAGACGGCGAGATCGCCGCCGGTGAACGGCTGGGCCGGGGCGAAGGGCCGTGGGCGGATGTGTGGGAGCGGTTCGCAGAAGCTCCTCGCGCGTACCCTGGCATTCCCGATCTACTGCGGCGGTCGAAGCCACAAAAGCTTTTTCTCGAGCGATCACGATGGCCCAATTTTAACGAAAAGGACGAAGAGGCGGTGCGGAGCGCGCTGGCTGGTCTGCAGGGACTTTCACATGCAGAGGCATGCCAGAAGCTACTCGAACTTGAGCAGCAGCATGCTGAACGCCGGGGGTGGGTCTGGTCGCGACTTGGCTTATCGCCGATGGCTGCGGTACTGGAGCCCCTGGCGCGGCTCGCCGGAGCGGCTCGATCGGCTCTTGGGGGCAGTACGCCGGGAGAGATCGCAAAAAGTTACATGGAAGGTCCCTGGGAGGCGGACGCGGCATCCTGGGAAGCGATTGCCCTTGCTCCAGCCGCCGATGAGGCCCTCATAAAAGACGCTGTACGGATACTGCTCCAACCTTGGCTGGACGAGTCAGCCCGTGCTTTCCAGCGCGCGGTCGGGTCGCATCCTCTCCCCGGCAAGGGCGAACAAGAACCTGTCGCCGCAAAGCCCGGGATGTGCCTGCTGTTCGCCGATGGCTTGCGTTATGACGTGGGGCGGAGGCTTGCCGGGCGGCTGGAGGAACGTGGTTGCCGCGTCCGCGTTGGGTGGCGGTGGGCAGCGTTGCCGACGGTGACAGCCACGGCGAAGCCCGCTGTCACTCCTGCCGCTGATGTTCTTGCCGGCGGCCAACTTCCAGAGGACTTTACCCCGAGTTTCTTTGAGAGCGGCAAGCCAGCCGATACGGCAACGCTTAGAGCCGCGGTCGAGGCAGGTGGGTATCACGTTCTTGACAGCGAACACGATAAGTGTCCCGGCAGCGGCGACGCATTAGGTTGGGGCGAAGCGGGTGCGCTCGACCGGCGCGGGCATGACCTCGGTGAGGAACTCGCCAGGCACATCGAGCCGGAGATTGAGCGTCTGGTTGAACGAATCATGAAGCTGTTCGATGCCGGTTGGACGTCGGTGCGTGTGGTGACCGACCACGGCTGGCTCCTGGTACCAGGGGGGCTGCCGAAAGTAGACCTGCCCAAGCACTTGACGGTAAGCCGTTGGAAACGGTGTGCCGTTGTTGCAGGCGAGTCACAGGCCGGTGCGTTGAGTATGCCCTGGCACTGGAACGCAGCCCAGCGTTTCGCAACTGCACCCGGGATCGCCTGCTTTAACGCCTCGCCGAGCTATGCGCACGGTGGACTCAGCCTCCAGGAATGTCTCATTCCTGACCTGCTCGTCGAGCGCGGGGGCGGAATTACACCCCGAGCAGCAATCCGTTCAGTGACTTGGCGCCGCATGCGCTGCTTCGTTGAGGCGGAAAGCACAGGGGGTACGGTGATCGCCGATCTCCGTCTTGAGCAAGCGAACGGGAAGTCCGTAGTCGCATCCGCCAAACCTCTTGATCACGACGGCACGACCAGTTTGGTCGTTAATGATGATTACGAAGATAGTAACCTGGCCCTGGTTCTCGTGGATCAGGACGGCAACGTTCTCGCTCAGCGAAAGACTAAGGTGGGAGCCTCATCATGATTACTACTGTAGAACTGGACCATTTCGATAAGATTGCGGCGTCGGTCTTCGAAGGTTACCTCGTCCGTAAGGACCTGGTGCGAAAGTATGCCCGGCAATACCCGGTTCCGACCTATGTGGTCGAGTTCCTCTTGGGCCGGTACTGCGCGAGCACAAATGACGAGGAGATCCAAGAGGGACTCGAGATTGTTGAGAAGCAGCTCAAAGGCCGGACAGTCCGGACCGGCGAAGAAGAGCTGTTCAAGGCCAGGGCACGGGAGCAGGGTTCGGTCAAGCTGATTGATATCGTGAAGGCTAAGCTTGACACGAAACACGACTGTTACGTGGCCGAGTTGCCGAGCCTAGTCCTGCGAGACGTTCAGATCAGCGACTCGCTCGTGAAGGAGAATGAGAGGATGCTGACGGACGGGTTCTACGCCGAGGTCACGCTTGAGTACGACCCACTCGTCGCTCAAGAGAAAAATGGCCGCCCGTTCCGGATCGCGGCACTGCGGCCTATCCAGATGTCCAGTCCCAACGTTTTAGACGTATTGGCAAAGGGACGCACGAGGTTCACTACTGGCGAATGGCGCGACTTTCTCATTCGGTCAATCGGGTTGGAGCCAGCAGTTTTAAGCGAACGCGCCAAGATGGTTGCCATACTCCGAATGGTGCCCTTTGTCGAGCGCAACTACAACTTCGTCGAGCTCGGTCCGCGAGGTACCGGCAAGAGTCACCTGTTCCAGCAAATATCACCTTACTCTCACCTTATATCTGGTGGAAAGGCCACGGTGGCGAAGATGTTTGTAAACAACGCCAACGGCCAACGGGGCCTAGTCTGCCAATACGACGTCGTCTGCTTCGACGAGATATCCGGTATCTCATTCGACCAGAAGGACGGCGTCAACATTATGAAAGGGTACATGGCCTCCGGAGAGTTTAGCCGTGGGAAGGATAGCATCCGGGCTGAGGGCGGGATAGTAATGGTTGGGAATTATGATGTGGATGTTGACCAGCAACAACGCATCGGGCATTTGCTGAGCCCGTTGCCGGGCGAGATGCGAGACGATACAGCGTTTCACGACCGGATCCACGCTTTCGCGCCGGGATGGGACTTTCCCAAACTCAACCCGAACGAGCATTTAACAAACCACTTCGGCCTTGTCAGTGACTTCCTGAGCGAGTGCTGGCACCGCCTGCGGGAAACAAGCCGCGTTCCGGTCCTGCAGAACCGCGTCTTTTGGGGCGGTGCGCTCAGCGGCCGTGATATCGAAGCCGTCAATAAAACCGTTAGCGGCTTGGTGAAGCTGCTCTTCCCCGACCCCGAGATGCCTATCCCGGATGATGATCTCGAATGGATCGTGCGCCTGGCGCTCGAATCCCGCCGGCGTGTCAAGGAGCAACAGAAGCGCTGTCTCAAGAGCGAGTTTCGTAACACGCACTTCAGCTATACCCTCGGAGTCGATGGTGTCGAGAAGTTTGTGGCCACGCCTGAATTGCACAGTGATGAGGCCATTGAAGGCGACCCCTTACCTCCCGGCCAAGTATGGGCGGTGGGGCCCGGAGGCAGTGATTCTGGCCCGGGTCTGTACCGCATTGAAGTGACTGTGGGGCCTGGAAGCGGTGTCCGCATCCTGAACCACCCCCAGCCACCTGCCTTCCGGGAAAGCGTCAGGGTGGCTGAGCAAAACCTCTACGTGCGGGCGAGAGAACTTGTCGGCGACCGGGATCCCCGGAGCCACGAGTTCTCTATCCAATTGCGCTCATTCGATCCGGAGAAGAGCGCGGCAGGTCTTGGCTTGCCGGTGCTCGTTGCCCTGGTCGGGGCACTGCTCCAGCGGAATACCCGCGGAGGAACCATAATTGTTGGGCCTCTCAATCTTGGCGGTTCGATCGAGTTGCTGCCCAACCCCGTGGCGATAGCAGAACTCGCCGTGGACAAACAGGCGACGACGTTGCTGATGCCGATCTCCGCCCGCCGAGCCCTTAACGACCTGCCCGATGAATTGTGGACGAAGATTAGCATCGAGTTCTACGGTGACCCAACCGATGCGGTATTCAAGGGCTTGACCGAATAGGGAGAGGGAATTCCGTCCGGCATCCTACAACCGGCAAGGCTCTGGCCGCCGGAAGTTTCTGCTCTCTCCGGTCGGGTCCTGTTAGGGCTACTTTGCGGAAAGGTGGACTAGCGGAGTGCCGTGTTTAGAATGAAGGCCCTTATCCGCACCCCTTGCTTTAAGAGTTCTTCAGCTTTGGCTTCAAACTAAGCTTTTGCCTCTGCCCTGCTTAGTTGGGGCACTTGACTTTTTCGATAATCGTTGCTATCCCACTGGACGCAATCGAACCACCCGATAAGGTACAGCCCGTGTTGGCAGCGGTTATCTCTAAGGTAGCGGTCTACGAGCTGAGTTTCCATCGCGTGATCCAGTTCGTGGTTCCAGCAGCCTTTCACTTCAATGATGGCCGATACACGATCATATGCTTCTCCGTTCAAGCCGCGAACGACGGCGTCCACATGAATATCTGTTCGTTCTCCGGTTCCCGGTCCTGCGCCGCGGCGGATTTCCACCTCGCGGTTAAAAATGATACCTCTCTGCTTGAGGTCCTCGTCCAGATGCCTTTTCACGTAATCGGACAACCTGTTCTCGTCTTTTGGGCGGTAAACAGTTTCGTTATCCACCTTACATTCGTTCCATAGATCGATTGCGGCGGGCGTTTCGCCTTGAAGTTTCGCTTCCAGTCGATTAAGGGATTCTATCAGTACGTCGAGAAGCTGATCTCCGTTTTGGACCAGGCGAACCTGCTGATCGGCCGCGATTTGTAAAATATCCCCCGGACGAAGCGGTGCCCATGTTTGGCGCAGGGCAATCTCCTCGGCCTCCAGCAGCGAGTATTTCAGCCAGTTTATTTCAGGCAACTCGCGGGCGACCCTACTGGTTTCCTCGCAGGCTTGTGCTTTTGTCAACGCAAAAGTGAGCCACTTGCTACTGTAAAACTGAGCCACCTTTGCTAACGTAGAACTGAGCCACTACCACATTATGGTGGGTGGAGACCTTCCCCTCCCCGAGGGGAGGGGAAGGTCAGCGCGGCGAACAGTTGTTCTATCCGGCCTTGGCCTTTTGCCGTTGCTTTAGGCGGTATGATTCCGCGTTCATGTTTAAGATATGTGATTTGAAGGTAAGCCTGTCTACCAAAGCCGCGGCCAGCATATGGTCCCCGAAGATTTCCTCCCATTTGGAGAAGTCCAGGTTGGTGTTGATGATTACACTGCTACGCTCACTCCTTTCGGCGATAACCTGGAATAGCAATTCGGCGCCGGGGCGCGGGAAGGACACGTATGACAGCTCGTCAATAATCAGCAGGTCTTCGCCAAACCCGTTCAAGGCCGCCAGTTCTTCGAGAGCGTGATCCGGGAGAATCTCGACCTGGGGCGTCCCGACCACGTGCAACTGGTCTTCGGCCGGCACATCAGGAAGAATACACCCACAAGGTTCCGCACGCGCGTTATCCAGCATGGCGTGCTGCCCAGTCTTAATATCGAGTACAAGCACTCGCGCGTCAAGCAATATTTCAAGGAAAACCACGCCCTCAGGACCGAGACCACCATTAACGACCCGGGCGACTTCGGCGTGAACAAAGGCCTGCGCAACTTCGGCTATCTCCAAAAGATCGGCCGCAACATCAACCGGCGTCTGTTGGACGCCCAACAGACCGCATCGCCTTGCGGACTGTCACAGGACACGCTGAACCGGGTCGTGCAACCCACCGTCACCCAAGACGGACAGCGGGCTCCTGGCCTTCGCCTCGGGGACCCGCGCTCACGGGCACTTTTTTTGGCGCTTGTGCTGTTCATCCATGAGGTCCAGGGCTTCACCAACGCCAGCCTGCGCCAGCACGTGGCCGCATTTCTGGGACCATCCGGCACCTCCTACAAGGCCAATCAGATGACCTACGATCTCCGCCGCCTCAGATTGAAAGGCCTCATTGTGCGCCTGCCCAACACCAACCGCTATATTCTGACCAAGCATGGCCGCAAGGTCGCCCTCTTTTTCGCCAAACTCGACGGACGCCTCTTTGGGCAGGCCTCCTGGGCCATGGATGCCAAGCCCGAGCACGCGGTGCCGAAGTCCCTCGCCCATGCCATGCACCAGGTCGACCTGGCCCTGGACCGCCTCTTGCGCGACTGCGCTTTCAACACGGCGGCTTAACTCTTTGTCTTAAAAACTTGCCTCATTCGCAAGGATTAAGAGCATTAAAGACGGCTAGTGCCCTGGCTTCTTCTTGGATCATTGCTTTCGGCCGCGCCTTTGCTCGGAACTGTACCGTTTTATTCTTCGACGATCTTCACGATTCCTGCCTTTTGGAAATAGAAAGGCGCCGGGGTTCCCTGGGCGTCGGTGCCGGTCTGCAACCTGATCACCAGGTTGGCGTCCACCGGGTTGGCGGTTACGGCCATGAGCGTTTCCCCCCTTTCGCGTGCGTGTTCCGGTCGTATGAAGCGGCCCGGGCCTTGCGACCGGCGAAGTCCTTCGGCCCGGGCCGGTTATTTTGGGCCTAAAGGCCCCGGCCTTTCCCCAGCACTCAGCTTTTCGTCCCGGCCTTCTGCCCCTGGGAAACGTACGGCCCGGGGCAGGGGAGGCCTGCCGGGCGGCCCGCGAAAACAAAAAGACCGGCAAACAGACTTCGCCGGTCTTTCTGGCCTTACAGTAGCATTGATGTTTTGTGGTGTCAAGGGGTTATGTCGGCCGCCCCGCTTCCCCGGCCCCCTTAATGATTTGCTCGATGGTCAAGTCGCCGAGCCACTGGTCTCTCTCCCTGGTGTAGTCGCCTTTGCCCATGTCAAACTGCTGGATAAACCGCACCATCCCCACCGGCCCCAGGGTTTTGGCCAGTGCCTGTATACCCGCCTGCCTGATTTGGTTAGGAGTCATGCTCGGGTTCAGCATGCTGGATCACCTCCATAAGCCAGTTAACGGGATTTTCCACCCTGATCTTGACCAACCCTTTTTCCCTGGCAGCTCTCCGCAACAGCCCATCATCCGTAGTAAGGAAGACGTCGGCTTTCCCTTTTTCCGCAGCCGCCAGGTGGAGGGCGTCTATGGCCTTGAACCCGGCTTCCTGCAGTTCGTACGCCCTCTTTACCACTACGGCATCAAGAGGTACCCGGCGCCGGACAAGGCCGGCCAGCACCAAGACCCTTTGCCTGCGGTCACCGTCGGGGATGCGGAAAATCTCCAAATCCAATGCCTCGCTGCCAATCAGATGCCATTCTCCCTTCTGGCACCGGCCCAATATGGCCATGACCGCCTCTGCCTCCAATCTGATCCTTTCCTGGATCTGGTCGTCAAAGGGGCGATTGAGACAGCAGGCATCAAGGTAAATTCCCACTCCGTAATCTCTCCTCCGGTGCTTTGGCTCATGTTGATTATAGCACCTTTACCCAGGGTTGTTAACCCCGGGCGGCGTGGGCGCGTGAGGAGCAGGGCAGAGGCGCTAACTGAATGTGATGGAACGGCCGCCAATTACCCCCGGGCGGCGCGGCGGGAGACCGCTGGCGCCGGAACCGGTACAGGTGGTGGTTTTCCCCGGCGGTGACGGCGCTGCTTTGTGCGCCGGCCGGCCGGCTGCGGCCGGCAAGGCCGCGGTAGTGAGCGGAGGGACTGACGCCGTCCGCCTACTTACACCGGACACGGCTCCGTCAGCGAGGCCCAGCCAGGCACACGGGGTGCCTCACTCGCCCCGCCCGTGAGGGCGGGTGAGCGGGCAACGGCACCACCCCGGTGGCAAAGGCTCCAACTGGCCCAGGCTTATGGAATTTGGGCTTGGCCCGGCAGTCAGTAACCCGTGAGCCCTCCCCTGGAGGAAGCCCCGGCTTTTGGCCGGTCAGGCCCGGTCAAAGGGGGCCTGGCTAATTGAGTACCACCGCGGCCCCGCTGGGGGCAGCTGCAGCCTTCCGCCCCAGGGGCCCCGGCCTTTCCCGTCCCGGCATGGGGAGCCGCTCCCCGCCCCTCACCGGGGGTGGGGCCCCGGAGAAGACGCTCCTCGCTTGGGGCCTGCGGCGTCTGTCCGTCTCCCGGACGACGGGATTTGGCGAGACTAGAGGGACCGGTGGGTATTCGGCCGTCTGCGTGCCCGGCGGCCTACAAAAATAAAAAGACCGGCAGAAACTCCCTTTGCCGGTCTTCCTGGCCCTTCAGCAGTACTGAGTTCCGGGGGTATCACGGGGCTAGGATTGCCAAAACCGCACCATACCTGCCGGCCCCAATACTCCTATGCCGCCTGCCATGTCTTCCCATCTACAGTAAGGCCCGTTTCTGCAGCGGCTCCAAGACGTTCTTGAGAAGCCGCGACGCATTGAGCAATTCTATGCCGACCAGCTCGCCGTGCCTACCCTTTTCCAAGGTAACCCCGGGATAAATCTCTTCAGCCTCCTCTTCTTCCCCTTCCCGCCCGATGTACAGGACATCAATTTCCTGATCATAATGCACTTTCAGGCTCATACTTTATCCACCTCCCGCTTTTGAGGCGGTTTGCCTTTTGACCCGGTTTCAGGGGGTGCAAGGTCACTAATACTATTTTGTCTCCAGTCAGGGAGTAAGTCAAGGCCATATCTCGCTCTTTACCCTGGAAGCTTACCTGTTTTACAGCTACATAGGTACCGGTTTGCACGTCTCTGTAATGGCCATCGGCCTGGTAGTATATCAGCTCGGCGAGGCCATCTGGAATACCTCGCAACCCTTTGCGTTTAAGAAAATGTTTGGAATACGTGATAAACAAAGAAGTGCTCCCTTCACCCGGTTGTGCAGTGGTTTGTACCGGTTGGAGAAATTCTATTCGTTTGGTGAAATTTCCTCCCGGCCGATATTTACCCCCAAGCGGCTCAGGCGGCGCGTCCGGACCGGCAGGTGCGGACGAAAAACTATTATTGGTCTGGTTTGGTCTGGTTTGGTTTGGTATGGTATGGCATGGTATGGTATGGTATGGTTAGGTATAGCAGATTTCTGGTAAATCCCAGGCAAATCCCCGGCAGATTTCTGGTAAATCCCGGGCGAATGTCAAACGGGCAGTAACGACATCCCGGTTTCTTCCGGGGTTCTCCCTTTCTTTTTTGAGCTGCAACCGCGGCAGGCTACGACGATGTTGTCGGCGGTATTGGGGCCGTTAGGGTCAACGTGGTCATAAGTTCCCCCGTTTTCTCCCTTTTTGTTTTTCCAGTCCACTACCTTACCGCAATAGCGGCAGCGGTCGCCGTCCCTTGCCCTCACTGCGCGGGTCAGGGACGTGTCGGCGTACAATTCCCGCCTTCTCGCCTGCTTTTCGCGTTGTTCAATCAGCCGGCCGGCGTAGTCGCCCCAGTCGTGGATGGCCAGACCTTCTTCATCCCGGTCAACAAAGCCGGTCTTAACAAGCGCCTCTATGAAGGCTGTCGCGTCGCCTTCCCACAACGCAGCCCCGGCTATATCTTCCGGCTCGAACTTAGACAGATCCCCATCCCGCGCGTAGTCCAAGGCCCACCACCACAGGTAATGGAGGTGCCCTACGGCCGCGGGCAGGGATATGCCCAAACACCGCGCCAGCCTTCGCGTTTTGGGATGCTGTCCTAGCGTTTGGTGGCTTTCGATCCAGGCCAATTCTCTGAGCCCCCTACGTATCCTCGAACAGCCGCACCTGGCCGCCGAAGCGCTCCGCGGCTATCCGCTCCAGGCTCTTCACCCGGCGGGCGAGCTGCTTAACCCTTGGCATGAGGTGCCGCACCGCGGCCCCGCATGTCCTCCGCGTCTTGGATAAGAAAGTAGCCGCCGCTCCAGGAGGCGGTGTCGCTGCCGATCCCGACGCCGTGGTCGCAGATCAGGTGCGATCAAGTCCCGCATGTGGCGCTGGCTCATGCCGGTCCTCCGCGCCAGCTCGTAGAGGCCAACGGCGTTCCCGCGGCCGACCGGCAGGGCCGCGAGCAGCCGCTCCTCGGCCTCGGTGAGGTTGTCCGCCGGGTCACGCTCCGGCCGCTCTTGCTGTCGCCCCGGCCTCACCGGTCCTCACCCGCCTCGCTCACGGCGAAGCGGACCTCTGCGCGCAGCGGGTTGCCGCCACGGTTCGTGCCGTTACCGTCCTAAAGCACCACCGGCACGTACTGGCCGCCGATCAGCGCGTCCACCCGGCCGGCCCGGCGGTCGAGCCGGTAGGCCCGGGGGAGGGTGGCCGCCGTGAGGGTGGCCACCACCTGGTAGCGGCCCAGCCAGGCCGAAAGGAGCAGGGCCAGGGCCGCCAAGACCAGCGTAAATCTCGCCGCTTTTTTCACGGTCGTCTCACTCCTCGCTTTTTTGCTTTGGTAATGGGGCCGTCCAGGCTCCCGGTGTTTTCCTGCGCATGCGCCTCTGACCCGCCACCGGTTATAGCGGGAGCCCCCGCTGGGGGCGGACGGGGAGAGCTGCTCTAAGGCCGGCCCGCAGCGAGGGGAAGGCCGTACGAGCGCAGCGAGCAGGCCCCCGAGGCAGGGACGGCCGCCGCGTACCCGCCGAACCCTCGCCGGGCGGGCGGGGGAGCAGGATGGAGGCGCGGCCGCGGCCGGCGGAAGCCGCAGCGGAGGCCCGCAGGGCCGCAGCCGGACCCGCCGGCCGGAGAAAGGCCGCGCCGGCCGCTTACACCCGGGGCCGGCGCTGCGGCGTGCCCCGCAGGCAGGTGCCCTTCACCCGGCCTGCCGGCGGGCGGCCCGGCCGGGGCGAAGCCCGGGCCGGAAAACCGCTCCGGCCAACCGCCTCACTGTGAGCCCAGGGCCGGCCGGGGAGCCCCCGCGCCCCGCGCGGTCCTCACGCCCGCTCCCGGGCCTCCTCCGCCTCTTTGGCCACGCACCGGCCGCACCCGCAGCCGTTCAGGTAGCCGTGGCAGCCCGCCTGGCCCCAGCAGGGCGCTTCCGGGCCGTCCCCGGCGCACCGGTCGCAGCCCACCCAGGCGGCCCAGCCCGGCCACAGCATCCACGGCTGGACCTGGACACCCACGAACTCCGCGAATTCCCGCGCCCTCTCCACTGCCGGTCCTCCCCTTTCTCGGCCGGGCGGCCCGGGAGAGCCCGGGCCCGCCCGCGTTGCTGTCTAATCCGTCTCCACTGTGAACTTCGGCGGCCGGACCTCGGCCCGCACGCCCTCCACCAGCTCGCCCGTCTCAGTCCACACCACGGCCCCGGATTCGGTCGCGGTCACCAGCGGCTTCACCTTCTGCCAGTCCGGCTCCCGCTTCACCCTGACCAGCTCCCCGAGGCCGCGGCCGTCCAGCGAGGCCAGGAGCTTGTCCTCGTCCCGCTTGAACTCCGGCTGCTGCGCCCTCACCTTCAGGGTGCCGTGGGGCAGCCGCGCCGTCTTGGCTTTCGGGTCCGGCCCAAGGTAACGGTATGGTATGGAATGAGGGCCGGCCCGAACCCCTTGACCCTTTAAGGCCGCCAGGCCGGTATAATGGATGGCACCGGAAGGGCCCCGGTCCCGCCGCCAGAAACGCGCAGCGTTTCCTACAGCTTTCGTAATGGTGTCTGCCGGGCTCGCCGGCGCCGGCGCTGGCCGTTCCCGGCCGCCGCGCTCCGGGAACAACCCGCCGGGCTCGCCGGCGCCAGCGCTCATCGCAGCGGGAAGCACGGGCGGCGGGAAGTCCCCCTGCCCGTGCTCAAAAAACTGGTTGCGCTCTACCAGGTGTCGACCGACTATATCTTGGGGAGCAGACCGCCGGCCGTGGCGCAGGAGATCCACATGGTGCGGATACCGATTTTGGGCTATGTTCCGGCCGGGGATCTGAGAGAGGCGTTCGAGCAAAGCGGAGAATACATGACCGTGCCGGCAAAGCTGATTAGCCCCTATACCTTCGCCCTCAAAGTTTCGGGTAGCAGCATGGAGCCGGAGATCAACGACGGGGACTACGTGCTGGTCACGCCGGGAGCGCCGTGGAAGGACGGGGATATATGCGTAATCCAGTTAAACGGGGAGGTGACGGTCGAGAAGATCATTCCCACCGGCCAGGGTCTCATCCTCCAGCCGGTCAACCCGGCCTTCAAGGCCCGGCTGCTTACCCCGTCCGAGGCGGAGGACAGTCGAATAATAGGCAAGGTAACGGGTTTGTGGCGCCGCTACTAAACCAGGGGAGGAGAGAAAGTCAAATGGGAAAGCGATCTAAGTCTAGCTGGACGATGGTCGTTGAAAGAGGTGGTTCAGCATGAAGGGTCACATCCGGCCGAGGGGTAAGGGGACCTGGGCCATCGTGCTCGACCTGGGCCGGGGCGCGGAGGGCAAACGGAAGCAGAAGTGGGTGACGGTGCACGGCACGAAGAAGGACGCCGAGAGGGAGCTGGCCAGGCTGCTGCACGAAATGAACACCGGGGCCTTTGTGGAGCCTGCCAAGACCACTTTAGGCGAGTACCTGGAGCACTGGCTGGAGGCCTACGCCAAGACCAACGTGGCGCCCAAGACCTTCGAGAGGTACGTGCAGATAGTGCGTAACGACCTGGTCCCCGCCCTGGGGCACCACCCTCTGGCGAAACTCCAACCACTACACATCCAGGCCTACTACTCCGAAGCCCTGCAGCACGGCCGCAAAGACGGAAAAGGGGGGTTATCGGCCCGAACCGTCGTTCAATACCACCGCATACTTCGCGAGTCCATGCAGCAGGCGGTGAAGTGGCAGCTTCTGGCCCGGAATCCCGCCGATGCTGTACAGCCACCCCGCCCGGCCCGTTACGACATGAGGGTGCTGGACGCCGAGGAGGTACGCAGCAGCTACTGATATACTAATAGGGCTTGACAAAAGGTAACAAACATACTAAGCTTGGATCATGGGTAACTGCTCAGCCACCCTGTGCCAGCTTGAAAAATAGTACTGGACTCGGC
>SLTJ01000049.1 GCA_004347685.1 Clostridia bacterium | reverse complement strand
ATAACATGTGCCCTGAGATAAAGGTAAAGGCCATTACCATGCGCAAGGACGCTTATTTCCAGAACCTGTGCATGGGCAAGCCACCCAACGAAGGGACCAATATGGGCGATCTGGCCACCGAGGCCGAGATACTGCGTCAGGCCAGGCCCATAGTATCCGAAATCAAGGACGTGCGTATTTTGTCGGTGTGGAGTATTACTACCGTGGTATCAGTTGACAAGAACGCCACCAGGCGGATCCCGGGCCTGGCCAAGAGGATAGGCATGGCAGTAAAAGCTGTGCAGGCCGGCCGGATCATCAAGAATCTGCTGATAGTTGATGACGACATCAATATCCAGGATATTAACGAGGTGCTGTGGGCCTTTACCGTGAAGTTCCAGCCACTGAAAGACATCCATGTGATCGGTCCGACGACGGGGGTAGTGCTGGACCCGAGCGAGTTGTCCCTGGGGCTGGGAGCAGGCTATTCCTCCTTTGCCATCTATGACTGCACAGAACCTATCGCCCCTTATGATGAGCCGTACAAACGAGGGCTGGCGCTCCCGGCTCCCGAGGTCATGCAGCAGGTAACCGACAAATGGAATATCTATGGGTTCAAATAATTTTTCTGCGACAAGGAGGGTATGGTGGTGTTAGATCGGGGGACATCTGAGGTACAGCAGGCCAGGTACAAGCTCTTGGAGAACAGGGATTGGGTTGATCGGAATATCTTTGAGCTGCAGGAGAAGTACAAAGGCAAGTGGGTAATCGTGCTGGATAAGGCTATAACGGCCACCGGTGACACTCCGGAAGATGTGGAGCCTGCCCGGAAGGGCAGAGAAGATGAAGCGCTGCTCATGCGCATTCCCGAGGTTATCAGAACGCCGATATAAGCAGAGTAAAGTGGCCGGGCGGGGCTTGTGCCCCAGTCCGGCCCCGCAGCCAAGCTTGTTATTCGGGGAGAAAGGGAGGACACAAAATTGATGCCTAAGCAAAAAGAAATCCGCAGGTTGCAGGTAACCATGGGTTGCAGTCGTAACTGCGAGCCGTGTTCAAAGTACTTTGACTGCACATCTCCTTTGAAATACGAGATGTATAAAAACCCGGCCTTGAGGAAAATCGAGAAGCGCATGGTCGGAGTGAAGTATAAGATAGCGGTCATGAGCGGGAAAGGTGGGGTAGGGAAGTCTACTACCACCTGCAACCTGGGCGCGGCCCTGAGCATGTTGGGGGCCAGAGTGGGATTGCTAGACTCAGATTTTTACGGGCCGAGTGTACCGACCATCATGGGAGTTAGCAGAGAGCGCTTGATAGTCGGGGACGGAGGCATTGTTCCCGCGGTCAGCCAGCAGGGCATAAAGGTGGCCTCCGTAGCCTCCACCCTCGGAGAAACAGATGCCGTAACCTGGATGGGCGACCAGATACGCTGGGCCCTCTACCAGTTTCTCGGTGGAACAGACTGGGGCGAGCTGGATTTCTTGCTGATTGACCTTCCTCCAGGCACAGGCGAGGAGACTCTGAACGTCATGAAGGCCATCCGTGGTCTTAGCGGAGGTGTGGTAGTTACTATACCCTCAGAGGTGTCTCAGATTGTAGTGGGCAGAGGTATCGGCCTTTGTCAGAAAGCGGACACACGGGTTCTAGGCGTGATAGAAAATATGGGTACCCTTGTCTGTCCCGGTTGCGGCAGGAATGTTGACGTTTTCCTGACCGGCGGCGGGAGAATGATAGCCGAGAAGATGGGGGTTCGCTTCCTTGGAACAATTCCGCTAGACCACCGCGTGGCTAAAGCCTCAGACATTGGTATGCCGTTCGTTCTCAGTTTTCCTGATTCTCCGCCGGCAAGTGCGTTTATGGCCATAGCTAAGGACATTGCCAGGGAGGTGGGGTATCTGCAAGACTAGTGGGAAGATCTCCTCACCCATCGCTAAAGGCAATTCTTGGCGGTTAAGAGAAAAGGGCAAGATTAGAATCGAAAAATGTCAATGAAGGGGGATTGTGGTATGCCGGAATTTCCGTTTACGTCTATGCGGGATTGGCTCCAGTATCTAGAAGAAAATGGGGAATTGGTACGGGTTGACCAGGAGGTAGACCTGCGCGGTCATATTTCCGCCCTGGCCTATACTTCGGTGCGCAGCGACGGTCCTGCTTTGCTCTTTACCAACATTAAGGGTTATCCGGGCTGGAAGGTGGCCACGGGGGCCATGTATGGGAGGGAGAGGCTGGCGACAGCACTGGGCGTCAACCCCAAGACCCTGTACCATGAGGTAGCGGCCAAGATGGAGCAACCCGTACCGCCCATGGAAGTTTCCACCGCCCCGTGCAAAGAGGTCATTCTCAAGGGCGATGACGCCGACCTGGCGCTGATCCCGGTTCCCTTCACCGGCGAGCTGGAGGGAGTGCCCAACATTACTGCCGGTATCAGCAATATTCGTGAGCCGGACACCGGCTGGCAAAACATCGCCGTGCGGCGATTCGGGGTAAAAGGTTCGCAAAGCATGTCGGAATTTCTGAACCGCACGCAGCAGGACTACATGATCTTCATGCGCTATATCGAGAAAGGGAAGCCGGCTCCGGTGGCCATAATCATCGGCGCAGATCCTGTCACCTATCTTGTCTCCCAGACCAAGATGCCCATCGGTTTCTGTGAGTATGACCTCTGGGGCGCCATCACCGGGATGCCTCTGGAGGTCGTGCAGTGCGAAACCAGCGAGTTGCTGGTTCCGGCCAGCGCCGAGGTGATCATCGAGGGAGAAATTGCTCTTGATGAATTCGAGGTAGACGGCCCCTTCCCTGAATTCGAACTTTACTACACGGTGCTGGCCCGCGTTCCCAAGGTCAAGGTAAAGTGCATCACCATGCGTAAGGACCCGCTTTACTATTATCTGCACATGGGCGCTCCGCCGACGGAGGGCCATTACATTGGAGGCACCATGTTTGCCTGTGCCCAGTTGCGCGCCGCCCAGAGGGCCTTCCCGGGGGTACTGGACATTCACTTCCACCGCTGGGCCCACATCGTGGTGGTGCAGGTGTCCAAGGAGGTGGCTAAGGCCTGGTCGCAGTTTGCCGTGCAGGTCGGGTTTGAGATTTTCAAGACCGGGGCTTTCAAGGGCGTGATAGTGGTGGACGAAGACTGCGAGGATATTACCAACTGGGAGTTTGTCCTGGATGAGATCCAGTGTAAGTTCCAGGCGAGCAAGGATTTGACTATCATCCCGCGGGTTGTCCATACGGAACTGAACCCGTCGGAGCCGTGGGCCGGCAGGTGGGGCTGGAACGACCGCTTCATCATTGATGCCACCGAGCCGCCGCCGGGGTACGACGAGGGCTACCTGCGGGGCAAAGGGTATCCTCCCAAATGGGCCAGGGAAGAGGCCGAAAAAATGTGGCCTGGGTTACTACAGAGTTTGAAGGGGGCGGGAAGGTAATGGCCGTAGAGTTGACCGCTGTCCAGAAGGCAAGGAAAGTGCAGTTCGCCAATCGCCGCTGGTTTGACGATCACCTGGACGAGTTGATCGCCAAGTACCCGGGACAGGTAATAGCTGTCCACGGCGATAATGTGGTGGCGATCTCGTCCAGCAACGCCCTCCGGCCGGAGGTGCAGTACAGAGAAGTGGTAGAGCAGGTTCAGGGCAAGTACGACCTCGATGAAGTCATGATTACCATGGTCAATCGGGAACCGGTATGGAACGTTTGGTTCCCCAAGAAAGCCGAATAGCTTGCAACAATAAGGTTTGCTAGTGCACCGGCGGCCGGCTAGCTGTGCTGGGCGGCCGCCGGCTGGCATTTTACCTGCCAGGATATCGCACAATAATTGGCGCGAGATGGAGCAATATATTTGTCAGTAAGAAAGGGGGATCACCTTAATGGGTGAGAACAGAACCTGGTGGTTGCCCAAGACGCGGGCAGCGATGGTTTTTTATGCTGGTTATTTTATAAGCTGGTTGCTCATTATTCTTATGCCTCTGCTCACGCCGTTCGGCAAGGTCCATTTTGTCGGCCCGCTCCCCGGGTATATTTTCTGGGGTACGATGACCCAGGTGGTAGTGTTTGTATGTACTGTTGCCGCATATGTGTTGGAAGGCCGGAGCGGAGCTACTAGCATGTCAATGGTAACCGGAACCCAACAGGGTGAGAGCACCTCTCATCCATCGGGCTAAGTAAAACAGCCATTGTAAGGGGGAAGTGCAATGACGTTTACCATTACTTTCTTAATAGTATTCGCTATCGTACTTATTGCCATTGGAGCTTATGCTGCTCGCATTAGAATAGCAACGGCAGAGGATTATTTTGTTGCAGGACGAACAATCGGAATTATAGCTACGTTATTTGGGCTCATGGCCACGCAGATGAGCGCCTTTATATTCATGGGTATGGGCTCCCAGGCATTTCTGATGGGAACTGGTTCCTTCACCCAGCTTATTGGTGATTTCGTAGTCATGTTTATCTTTTTTCATGTATTCCGCCGGGCCTGGCAGTTGGGCAAAGCCCACGGTTATATCACGCAGGCTGATTTGCTGGTAGACAGGTATGAGAGTCCAACTTTTATGCGCCTTTTCCCCTCTGTACTGGGCATAGTAGCCATCATAGCCGGTCATTTTGCCATCCAGTTTATCGCTACCGGCCTGATCTTTAATGTCATCAGCCGGGGCGCGCTCCCTTACTGGTTTGGCGTACTGTTCACGGCAGGCATTGTTCTGGCCATCGTGCTGGTAGGCGGATTCCGGGCCACGGCCTGGACGGATATTCTCCTCGGCCTGTGGATTGTGGTATCGTTGCTTCTGATTCTAGTTTTCACTCTTAACAGTCTGGGAATGGGGCTGGGAGCGGCGTTCCAGACAATTGCCGAGAAATTTCCCCAGATGATCAGTCCGCCGGGAGACAGCCCTCCTGGCAGGCCCCCTTACTGGACTCATGCCATGATCATCTCATGGTTGATAATTCTCATGGGCTTTCCTCTCTATCCCCACATGTGGATGCGTTCCTACGCCGCCAGAAGTGATAAGACACTGGCAGTAACGGCTTTGGCGTGGGTTCCGCTCACCTACCTGGTGTGTTTTGTCCCAATCGTGGTCGGGATCCTTGCCCGTCTGTTTTGGGCTGGTCCGCAGGAGCTAGGTTTTCCGCCTGATGCCGTTATTGCTATGCTGGTTACAAGAATCGTCCCCGCCCCCTGGCTGATCCCTATCATCCTGGCCGGAGCTTTGGCTGCCATAATCAGCACCATCAACGGCAGCCTGATAGGGATTAGTGCCATGGTAACCCACGACATAATCCGCAGCAAGATCAGCCCAGGTATGCCCCAGGAAAAAGCTGTCTGGTGGGGGCGGCTAGTCGTTTTTGCAGCTACAGTAGTAGCTGTCTTGATCGCTTTGGCGCGCCTGAACTTTATCTACGTACTTTTTATTTCAGGAACAGGAATTGTCACGCTCTTCCTGGTCCCGTTAGTGGGAGGCCTCGTGTGGCCGCGCCTGAACCGCCAGGGTGCCACCTGGGGTCTCCTTGTTTCAGAGATAATGTTATTGTGGATGACGTACGGCCCTAAGTCCCTGGGCGGTGGCTTTATGAACAACCCGGCTTGGCTCGGGTTGCCGCCGACAATATGGGCGCTCATAGTTGAAGTTGTTGTCACCGTGGTTGTGACATTGACGACCGAACCGCCGTCCAAGAAGGTGGAAGAGAAATTCTTCAGTGTTGCCCCGGCAGGGGAATAAGCGGGGTCAAGACGCGGAAACCCTCGGGCCGGAGCCGGTTTTTCAGACCCGGCCCGGGGAATGTTTTTCAACACGTAGCTTCCTTGCCGCAAACAGCTACTGGCAAGACCGTAACTACGGGGTACGCAAGGACCATTTCTTTCTCAACAAACAAAGTAGAAGGCGGTATGCCAAATGTCTTTTACTTTTGAGGACAAAATTAGATCTATATTCTATCCTCAATCTGTCGCTATTGTCGGTGCTTCAAACGACGAGAGAAAACTGGGGGGGCTCGCCGCTAGGGCCATATTGCGGTCCGGTTTTAAGGGGCGGGTTTTTCTCGTGAATACCAGGAGCAGAAGTAATGGCGAAAACGATGGCCACAAAATCTACTCTAGCATTGCCAGCCTACCTCAGGAAGTAGAGTCCTTTGTGTTTGTTGTTCCGCGGGAGGAGATCCCGGAAAGTTTAGAAGCGGCAGGCCAGAAGGGAGGGAAGGTGGCCGTTATCATTGCCAGCGGATTCCAGGAGGTCGGTGAAGCGGGAAAGCAGTGGCAGGAAACGGTAAGACAGATTGCCGAACGCTACGGCATGATTATTGTCGGCCCCAACAGCGTGGGCGTGGTTAATTTCCATAACGGCTTGAATGCAACCTTTGCGCATACGTGGTGCGAGTTATTCTCGCCGGGTGGGATAGCTGTATTAACGCAAAGCGGTGGCGTGGGGCAAACTCTCATGTCCCAACTGGCCAATCATAACCTTGGGGTTAGCAAGTATATTCACCTCGGCAACCGCGCAAATCTTGAGTTTGCCGACATGCTCAGGTATTTTGAGCAGGATGAAGATACCCGGATTGTAATCTTGTTTCTGGAGGGGACGGACGATGCCCGGCGGCTATATCGGGCCATGCGTTCCTGCGCTAGCAAGAAAAAGATTGTAGCGCTTCACGGAGGAGTAACCGGCAAGGGCAGCCGGGCGGCCCTCTCCCATACCGGCTCCATGGCGGGAGTGCGGCGGATCTATCAAGGAGCTTTCCGGCAGGCAGGGGTGTTAGAAGTCGAAACCACCGAGGAAGCTGCCGATGTGGCCAAGGCCCTCTATATGCTGCCGCCGCTCAAGAACCCCGGTGCGGGGGTGTTTGTCTTCACCCATACGGCAGGCCCCAGTATCTTGGCCACAGACGTTCTCTCCGAGAGGGGGGTACCCCTGCCCGAGCCGCCGGAGCGGGCGCGCAGAGCCCTGGAGAGCTTCCTGCCGGATTTCGCCTCCTTGCAGAACCCGATTGATATGGGCGGGGGTGCAGCCTTCAACCACTACATGTACGTAAAGGCCATGGACGCTATCCTGGCCGAAGACACTACCGGGGCTGCAATTATTATTTATAGCCATACCAACGACCCGGCGTTTCGTTTTCCCGTCGAAGCGGTAAGAGAAGTGAGGGATAAATACGCAAAGCCGGTAATGGTGAGCATTGTGGCCAGTGCAGAGGTTATAAAGCATGAGATGAATGAGTGGGAGCAAGCCGGTTTCCCGGTCTATCTGAGCCCGGAGAGGGCGGCCAAGGTTATGGCCAGATTTTATCAGTTTTACCGGCTGCGGCATTTGAGGGGGCAAGAACTTTGAATAACTCAGACATCCAGGGCATTATTGCCGTAGCGAGAAATAACGGGTGGGACTATTTGCCTGAACCTTACGCGAAGCAAATACTGAGCTATGCCGGCATCCGGACCAATCCAACAGTGCTGGCAACTTCAGAAGACGAAGCGGTGGCTGCGGCTGCTGATATCGGTTATCCGGTTGTGTTGAAGCTGGTGTCCCCGCAAGTCGTCCATAAATCTGACGCTGGCGGTGTAGTTCTTAACATAAGCAGTCCAGAGCAGCTCAGAGAAGCTTTTAACCGCATTATCACCGGTGCCACCGAAATGAAGGTACCCTTGTTGGGGGTGTCTGTGCAGAAACAGGTTCCTCCCGGGGTAGAGATGATCGTAGGTGCCATGAGCGATAAGCAGTTCGGCCCGGTGCTCATGTTTGGCCTTGGCGGCATCTGGGTGGAGGTTATGGAGGACGTAGTATCCCGGGTAATTCCACTCGAAGAAGGCGATTGCTACGAAATGCTTGCCGAGATACGGGGATCAAAGTTGCTGGAAGGATACAGGGGCACGAAACCGGTCCATAAGGCAGGCCTTGTGGAACTATTGCTGAAGGTTTCGCAACTGATGTGCGATTGTGAAAGCCTGATCAAGGATATTGATATTAATCCGGTGATTGCTACCGGTGAGGGCTACTGGGTTGTTGATGCCAGGATCGGTCTAAGAGGGTAGGCGCTCGGCGGTCCTCCCTTGGTGGCCGGTAAGTTTTTGCGTTGGCATTACCTGCCGAGGTAATGTCCAGGATTAGAGATATGCTTTCAATTTCCGCCTTTTAGCATCTCGCTCACAGCGACATGGAACTGCGCTGGGCACTTGCCACCCGGGTGCAGCAGATAAGGATGTTATTTGTACGGGACAGGGTAAATGGGTCAATCATAGATCCCCATCTTTCATGGATTCGATATTTTCGGCTCGACATGTTGTTCAGGGGTGAGAAAATATGAGGAAGGGGAAGATGGGCAAAGACGATTCTAACGGTTCCGGGAAAATCAGCGAAGTGGATGAATTTACAAGCGCACTTGACGTAGGAGCGGAGCATAAGCTCATTGCCAGTAGCCAAGCCATGAAAGATGTCTTGCAACTCGCCATTAGAGTGGCGGACTTTGACTGTAATGTTTGCCTTTTTGGTGAAACCGGTGTGGGTAAGGAGATGCTTGCCAGGTTTATTCATCAGAGAAGTAGCAGGAGAAACGGCCCCTTTGTAGTTATCAACTGCGGGGCTATTCCAGAGACATTATTCGAGGCAGAACTTTTTGGCTACGAGAAGGGCGCGTTTACAGGGGCCAGGGAGGGGGGTAAGGCCGGCCTGCTGGAAATTGCTGATAGGGGCATTGCCTTTCTCGACGAGGTTTCAGAGATACCTGCTAACATGCAGGTCAAGGTCCTCCGAGTGCTGGAAGATAGAGAGGTAATGCGTGTGGGGGGTACTTCGCGTAGGACAATTGATGTACGGTTTATTTTTGCGGCTAACAAAAACTTAAAAGAGCTATCTGACAAGGGAGAGTTCCGGAAGGACCTCTTTTACCGAATAGATTCGGTACTTATTCGAATTCCGCCCTTGCGCGAAAGAAAGACAGGTATATTAGATGGACTTGACTACTATGTGGATTACTATAACAAAAAATATGGCCTGAAGAAGGCCCTCAGCCGCGACGCCAGGGATATCTTGCTCAATTACTCCTGGCCCGGGAATATGCGCCAGCTAAGTCATGCTGTGGAGAAACTGTTGATCACCAGTGATAGCGAGATTATTTCCCCTGCCGACTTGCCAGCTTATATTCATCTAAACCATATTCCAGCCGAAGATATAGAGGCCAAGACAGCGATTCGCCCCTTGCAGGAAGCGGTCCAGGATCTGGAGAGAAAAATTCTTTCCCGTGGGCTTGAGGTTTATGGCAGTACCCACAAGCTGGCCAAAGTGCTTGGCGTGAGCCAGCCGACGATTGTACGTAAAATGCGGAAGCTGGGGATCACCAGGAAATACCATCGCTGGGATTAGGATGGATAATCCAGCCCGGCAAGTTATTGTATGCACATGCCGAGGTGGCATACAGAACCTGGCATGATTCTTGCTAAAGGTTATGGTATGAGGGCATGTTAGATCTAGGTAGTAACTTTTGATTTAAGGGAGGGATGCTTCGTTAGCAGCTATCAGCAAGAAACATTGAGTGGCAGATAGTTATTGGCTGCAAGTCATTACCCATCGGGGGTGATCCAAAGTTGATGCGAGTCAATGTCAGGGTTGCTTTGGGGAGATAGTTGAGAGAGTATTAAGATCAAACAAAATAGATTGATACGATAAAGTATCGCGGCTATAAAATGTTGTGCTTGTTTATGGTAGCCGAAAGGTTGATCATGTCAGCATATGTATCAGGGGATTGACAGATCCCTTCAGGTGCCTGACGCTAAGGGCACCTGGTCAACGCGAGGAGGAGAACCATGCTTGATTTTAGCGGTATCGCGGTAAGAGACATAAAAATCCCTGAAACCTTCAATGTAGCCGATGAAATCCTGGACAGAAACATTGAGGCCGGCAGGGCGGACAAAGTGGCCCTGATCTGCCATGGTGATCAGGTTACGTATCGCCAGTTGCTTGGGCACAGCAACCGGATCGGGAACGCGTTGAGGGCATTAGGGGTGGAACGGGAGAACAGGGTCGTGCTGGTGTTATTCGATTGCCCGGAAGCGATCTACAGCATGCTGGGAGCCATGAAGATAGGAGCCGTACCGGTCCCGGTCAGTACCATGGCCATGCCCGACGAATACGAGTACTTCCTCAATGACAGCCGGGCCAAGGTGTTGGTAGTAGATGAAAGGTTGCTCCCCCTCATTGACCCAATTCGCGGCACTTGTAAGTATTTAAGACACGTTGTGGTAGTGGGCCAGCCCCGGCAGGGTGAATTGGGGTACGCGCAGGTAACTGCGAAAGCATCGCCGGAGTTAGTGGCTGCCGAGACCCACAAGGACGACATGGCTTTTTGGTTATACAGCTCCGGCACTACCGGCCGTCCGAAGGGTATCGTTCACTTGCACCATGACATGGTCTATGCCAGCGAAGCCTTTTACATCCGGTGGCATAACGGGGGCCCGGAAGATATCGTTTACCTGGCGGCGAAACTATTTTTCGGCTTTGGGACTGCCTGTTCCCTTTTCTTTAGCTTGTGGGGTGGCAGCACCACTGTCTTGGTTCCTGAGCGCCCTACGCCTGAGGTACTCCTGGAGACCATTCACAAGCACCGGGTCACCATGGTTGGAGCGGCCCCGACCATTTATGCGGCGGTTCTTCGTATGGAGGGTGCGGAAACGTACGATTTGAGCAGTGTGCGAGTGGCCTGGTCAGCAGGAGAGAGCCTTCCGTTATCTGTGTATGAGGGCTGGAAGAAGCGTTTTGGCGTTGAGCTTCTGGAGGGGCTTGGGAGTTCTGATGTTGAGCTCGACTATTGCCAAAACAGACCGGGGGAATGTAAGCCCGGCACTGTCGGTCGAGTAGTGGAAGGATATGAGGCGAAGGTAATGTCTGAGGACGGTCATGAGGTAGCTACAGGAGAAATCGGCGAGTTATGGATCAAAGGGGACAGCACACCGCCTTTTTACTGGAACAAGCACGACCTCAGCAAGCAGACAATAAAGGGTGAATGGTTTAGGACAGGGGATACCGTTTTTCGAGACGAAGAAGGCTTCATTCACTATGTAGGAAGGTGGGATGACGTTTTCAAGTCCTCTGGGATATGGGTTTCTCCGGCTGAAGTAGAGGGCGTGCTGGTATCTCACCCAAAAGTGCTTGAGGCTGGGGTGGTAGGTTTACCGGACAATGCGGGGTTAATCAAGGCAGCGGCCTTTGTTGTCCCGGCCGAAGGGGTTGAAGCGAGCATAGATCTGGTTGAGGAACTGCAGGCTTTCGTCAGGGAAAAGCTGGCCGCCCATAAGGTTCCCAGGAGCATCAAATTTGTGGGGAAGATTCCCCGGACGCCTACCGGAAAAATACAGCGATACAAGCTGCGGCAGCAGGAGTCTGTTTATTGACAGTAAGAGTCCAGCAAAGACAATGAAACAAGGTTCAAGAAGGGGATAATGCCATGGCTTACAGGGACATGCGGGAATGGATTGCCGCACTTGAGCGAGAAGGGGAACTAAAGAAGATTGCTGCGTGCGTCGACTGGGATGGGGAGATTGGCGCTATTACCAGGAAGGTGTTTACGGGCAGGGGGCCGGCATTGCTGTTTGAGAATATCAAGGGATACCAAGGGGGTAGATGTACGAAGCTCTTCACGGGAGGCCTGGCTTCCAGGTCCAGGGTAGCAATGATGCTTGGACTCCCCAGGGAGACGAGATTTGCCGAGATTGTTGCCGAGATGCGACGCCGGCTACAGAGGCCTATGCCACCGGTAGAGGTAGACGATGGCCCGGTCAAGGAGCACAAACTGGTGGGGCCGGAAGTCAACCTGCTGGAATTCCCGGTACCCAAATGGCATTTCCGTGATGGTGGCCGCTACATCAATACCTGGTGCTGTGTCATTACCCGGGATCCGGAAACGGGGGTGCTGAATGCCGGGTTGTATCGAGGCCAAATTTTGGACCGCAACAAGATTGGGGTTCTGTTGGTAGGTTTTCAGCACTGGGGCATACACTTTGCCAAATACCGTCACCTTAATAGGCCCATGCCGGTAGCCATAGCTTATGGCCTGGACCCGGTAATGGTTCCGGTGGCTGCTTCCCCAGTGCAGAATGTCTGTGAGTTTGATATTATGGGCGGTCTAAGAGGGGAACCGGTGGAGTTGGTACGTTGTGAGACTTCTGACCTCATGGTCCCCGTCCACGCCGAGATCGTAGTCGAAGGAGTCATCCCTGTAGACGAGGCTACTTATCAGCGAGAGGGACCCTTTGGTGAATATACAGGATACTATGGAGAAAGCCTGGAACGGCCGGTTATCCATGTAAACTGCATAACCCACAGGACGGACCCCATTTTTCGCGGGACCCTGGAAGGCCAAAAGCCCCGGACAGTGGGCAAGCCCAGTGAGCCCAACGAGAGTACCCGCGTTATTTCGGCCTTGGATAGCGCCATTACCTGGAATATTCTCGAGCAGCACGGAGTGCCGGGAATCCAGGAAGTAGTTGCAGGTGTTACAACCTTTGTTCGTATCAAGAAGATGTACCGGGGCCATGCCAAGCAAGTAGCTTCTGCGTTGTGGGGGTCGGGGGCTGCGGTTTATCTGTATAAGAACGTGGTTGTCGTTGACGAAGACATTGATGTAAATGATCTGCGCTCGCTAGAATGGGCCTTTTCCTACCGCGTGAATGCGGCCGAAAACGACATAGTCGTCTTGCCAGGTAGCCCTGGCTCGCCGCTAGATCCATCCATCAGGTATCATGATCGGAACGAAGTGGCATATGGAGCCGGAAAGTGGCACCGGCTGCTCATAGACGCTACCATTAATTGGGACTACCCGCGCGTATCCGAATGGGACTATGCTGTTTATCCGCCCCTAGCCACTGATGTAGATCAGCAGTCGGAGAAACTGGTTGAAGAAAGATGGGGCGAGTACGGCATCTAGAAAATGGAAAGGAGCACTAATCATGGCAGATGCGCAATACGATGCGATTATTGTTGGCGGTGGGACCAAGGGGCTCGTCCTGGGCTGTTATCTTGCCGAGTACGGTGGTATGCAAACGGCAATTTTTGAGAAGCGCCATGAGCTGGGAGGTTGTTGGGCGAGCGAAGAGTTCATTCCCGGATTTATCGGCGATAGCCACGCAACTGATATCGGTAGAGGATACTTGTGGCCTCTGAGCGAGGACTTCCCCGACTTAAAGGAAAAAGGCGGCGAATGGGTTGCCTATAAAGTTGCGGCTGGAGCCATTTTTAGAGAAGACGACACATGTATTACCATTTATCACCGTCTGGACGATCCCGACCAGGAGAAGACTGCCGGAGAGATCAGTAAGTTTTCGCCCGCTGATGGGGAAGCCTGGCTTGATTTGTGGAAGACATATAACGAGGTTATTAGGCCAGCGGTGGCCCGATGGTCCCACAACCTGCCTGCACCTCCGGACCAACCGCTGGACGTCCTGGAGGCGGCCTTCATGCAGGCAGCAAAGCGAATGGGGGGAGATGCCAGTTGGCTGGTCAAATCGCCACTAGATCTTTTCCGCGAGGTCTTTGAAAATGATGCTGTAGTGGCCGCCCTCCTCCGTATTGTTCATTCTTACGCGGGTACCCCCCCTGACATGGCCGCTGCGGGACCCTTTGAACTGTTTATGGCTCTTCCCGAACTGGTTAACTTCGGCTGCGCCAAGGGAGGTACCCACAGCTATGCCCACGCTGCCTTCAAGGTATATACCGACAGGGGCGGGCTCAGCTTTGCCAACCAGGCGGTGGATAAGATCCTGGTAGAGAACGGACGGGCGGTAGGCGTCCGCCTCGAGAATGGAACAGAAGTGCGGGCAACAAAGTTGGTAGCGACCGATCTGGATCCGTACACGGTGTTTTTCCGCCTCTTGTCAGACGTCCAGGTAAGCCCTAGGCTTCTCAGAAAGATCAAGCACCTGTCTCGGAAGCATATAACCATAACCTGGTATCCCTGGGCCGTGGAGGAATTGCCTGATTACAAGGCTGCCGGTTTTTGTAAAGATATCAATGATTCCGGCTGGACGGCCTTGATAAGCAAGGACCCGGAAGAATTGGTCCGCATTCATGCGCGCAAGGTTTTGCGCGAAAAGCACTATCCAGAAAACAGTCTCGTGGTATGGGCCCATACTATAGTTGACCCTACCCGCGCTCCCGAGGGCAAGCATTCGATTGGCACAGAGGACTTCGCGGTTCCTCCGGCCAGTGTTCTCACAGAAAAGGAATGGCGGTCATGGAAGAAGGAACACGCGGAACGAGTGATGCAGATACTGAAGCAGCATACCACCAACATGAACTGGGATAAGGTGATCGGTTATGCTCCCTGGTCGCCTTTGGAAGCTACCAATGTTGGCCAGACCGGGCCGGAAGGGTGCTGGGCTACCATTGACCACATCCCGAGCCAGGTGGGGAGATTTCGTCCCGTACCTGAACTTGCAGGACACCGGACTTCGATCAAGGGCCTGTACTGCACGGGCGCCGGGTGGTTTCCCCTGTCTGGCGGAACGTGTACCAACGGCTACACTTGTTATAAGGCTATTTGTGAAGATTTTGGTCTAAGAAAGCCGTGGGAAGAGAAGGGGCGCCCATTTTAGCATGCGCCAGGCGGGTAAGGAGGGGATGGATAGGTGGCGCAATTTCCTTTTCGGTCATTGAGTGAGTGGATCAGCTTTCTGGAAGACA
>SLTJ01000007.1 GCA_004347685.1 Clostridia bacterium | reverse complement strand
CCATGCCTCCAAGTTGGGAGGAAGGGAGGCATTACTATCATACAAGGGGGGATGTTTGTGGGCAGCATTTTCGCCGTCAGTTGACAAAGGTTGGCAGGAATTGCAGGTAGAGGCGAAAAATAAAAACAGCGATATGCTCGGCTGTTATTTGCCGGCGGCCCTGGCGGGCAGAGGCTTAAGTGGACCGCCAGGGGGGATTGGACTATCGCCGGGAACACCAGTATGATATAATGGTTTCAAGAGGGTATTCCGGCAAGTGGAGGGGCAAAAGCTTCTTCGGGAAGGTGGTAGGGGAGTGGAAATGTCCACCCTAGAACGGTTAAAGCATCTCCAGGGTTTGGTCGAAAACTATGGTAGCGACTTGCTTATTGATGTAACCATTAACAAACTATTAAATACGAAAAGGCGAGAACTAGCTAAGAGTTTGGCTGAGGTTAGCCGCGAAATAGAGAAACTTGAGCAGACCTACCAGATGAATACCAATGATTTTTGGACCCGGTATAATGAAGGGACGCTAGGAGATAAGGTAGATTACTTAAAATGGGCTAGTCTTATCGATATGCAAGGACGCTTGGAGAGACAAATGAGGTATCTGGAAAGTGACGCCTAAACAGTACTTCCGTCAGATGCACTCATTGCTCATCAGCCTCGATTTTGTGGAGGACTTCCAGATAAGAGAGGTATCGGCAACAGAGGATTTTGGCTACCAGCGCTTACGTCTTAACCTGGTAGGCGGCAATATGGTTGAGATGTTTGAATACGTGGTAAGGGAACACGGGCGGTTGAGCACTCTCAATTATAGCTTCCACCTACAGGCTGCCGATGGTACCTTGATCAAGCGCTGGGACAATGCACCTCATTATCCATGGCTTAAGAACTTTCCGCATCATCTCCATGATGGGATGCGCAATCAAGTACTTCCTTCCGTGGCAATGACTGGGAGGAAGTTTCTGAAGGAACTGAAGAGGATACATGGGCGGTAGAGGAGTTGCCAAGGTGAAACCGTTGTCGTGGCCCGCCGCCCCAATGCCGCACCCGTATTCAGGGAATTGAGAAAAGAGCATACGGAGCTTCTTATTCATGTATCTGGACGAGGTGGACCTGCTGTACCGGGTCGTGCCATGGGTTACGGCGTCTAAGTCCCGGCAGCATTTTCGTCGCCGGTTGACAAAGGTTGGCAGGGATTGCAGTCGGCGACCGGGTGCGGTACATACTGAATGAGAGGGACGACCTCTCGCGCTTGGACGACCTGAGGTTTGACTTTATCTACACCAGCATCACCTTGCAGCACATGGAGCCGAGGTATTCACTAAACTACATCAAGGAGTTCCTCCGCCTGCTCAAGCCGGGGGGGGGGGGGGGTATTGGTGTTCCAGCTACCTTCGGAGAGGATGGTGTACGGCAGCCTCAAGCTGAAGCAGTTTGTAAAACGTCTCACGCCGGTAGCCATCCGGCAGTGGTATAATAGGCTCCGGTACGGGGGCATGGAGATGTACTATGTTCCGCGCGAAAAGGTCGTTGAGCATGTTTCTGCCCACGGTGGCACCGTGCTGGATGTCGCCGAACGAGAGGCCGGCGGCGGCTACAGGAGCGCGACCTACTATGTGTCGGCGCTGAAGACGGCCGGCAACGAAACGGCATGAGCGGATGGGGTGACTGAAACGCATCGGTCTGCGATTCTAAACCTGCGGTATGATGCCTGAGAGCACGGCGTTCATTACAGTGAGCATACCGGCTGTAACCCTATGCCGGATCTCGTCAGTAAGGGTGTTATCTTCTATAACCCCACTCTTCCCTTTCCCTGGCAAGAAGTACTGAGTGCCACCATGTGTGAAAGATGTTCCTCCACCCTGGCTGGAGCGGCGGCAGCCAGTTGGTGAAGTGAAGTTGGTCTTTGACAATTAAACCGCCCTTCCAGGACGAGGGTGGACCAGTGCCATCGGGTAAATGGTGAAACTACCGCCCCACCCTTGGCCTGGAGGGGCGGAACCAGGCGTCAGCCTGGATTGGTAATGTAAAAGGTGTCGTGAAGTACAGCGTGAGGGTGTTGATCAGGACCATAAAGTGCTTGCCAAAGCGCTACTTATAGCGTTTCTGGCCAATACAGCCCTTATGATGGTCAGCAATCCGGACCTAAACCATCTTCATGCCTGGTTTGCGCCGAGCATGCTGCTGGCCTTGTGGTACCAGGTAGAAGTAGAGCAAAGGAGATCGGCCTGAGAATTGCCTACATGTCTAGTCTATGCCCCTTTAATGGGCGCTGATAAGACCGGCATCGGTAACTATGCCTATCAATTACTGGCGGGGCTTGACCGTACGGATACCGCGCCGTGGCATGTGTCGGCGCTGGCAGGCGCGGAGTACAATTTTACCAATATCCCGGTAGAGGTATTTGATGCTGGACGATTGGGGCGCATTGTTAACCAACAGTTGGGAACGGGGCTAAGTAATCACTGCGATCTTGTCCACTTTACCGACTACTCTATGCCTCTCGCGCCGTGGTACCGGAAGCCCAGTATTATCACGGTGCACGATATCGCCTTCTATCTTTCGCCGGGACTGGTATCTCCTGCCGCCAGGTTTTTTAAGACCGCTGTTTTGAGGGCGGGCCTGCGGCGTAGCAAGGGGATTATCTGTGTCTCGCAAAGTACCAAGAATGATCTCTGTAAGTTTTTTGGGGTACCGGAGAATAAGATACGGGTCATCTACCACGGCGCCGACCACATCCGACCAGATCCCACCTTGCGCGACCACGACGCGAAAGCGACGCTCGCCAGGCTGGGGATCAGGCCACCGTGTGTTCTTTTTGTAGGTACAATTGAGCCGCGTAAAAACCTCGTCAGGCTGGTCCGGGCTTTTGGCGCCGCGCTCCAGAACCCGTCCTGCAGCAAGTACCGTCTAGTCATCGCGGGAAGTAAAGGGTGGATGTATGAAGATGTTTTTGATACCGTAAAGAAATTGGGCCTCGAGGAAAGGGTTGTTTTCACTGGCTACTTACAAGAGGCCAATCTTGGGTCTGTGTACAGGGGGGCTTCGGCTGTTCTTTACCCATCTCTTTACGAGGGTTTTGGCTTTCCCGTCTTGGAGGCTATGGCCTACGGCGTGCCGGTGCTCACGTCAAACGTCTCCGCGCTGCCCGAAGTTGCCGGGGATGCCGCGATATTGGTAGACCCCTCGGACGTGGGAAGCATTGCCCAAGGGATAGTGCGGATATTGACCGATGGGCATCTGCGGGCTACCTTGATAGCTCGGTGCTATAAACAGGTCAAAAAGTTCACTTGGGAAACAACATGCCGCGAGACGCTGGTATTTTACAACGAAGTGCTGGGGGCCACGGGAATATGAGTGGTCCCAGGTAGCTGAGGTGGTAGGGGAGGTTCTGTAGGTTATGGGTAGAAAAAGGGTCAGGTGGGACGGCGGCCTTGCTGGTTATAAAAGGATTATAGGTGTGGTTGGCTTGACGGTTGTATCTGTCACGTGAGAGGGAACGGCCCAGACTTTCGCCGTTCCTACTTGTGAATAACATATCTGGAGAAAGGCCTGTTATGTCGACAAAGGTTGCCCTTATCCATGACTGGCTGGTCGCTAATGCCGGCGCGGAAAAGGTGCTGGCGGCCATACACGAGCTTTACCCGCAAGCGCCGGTATACACTCTTGTCTCCGACCCACGGGCAGTGGCGGAGCTGGATCTGGACGGTCTGGTGCGCAATTCGTTCCTGCAGCGTTGGCCGCAGGCCACCAAGAGGTACCAGGCTTACCTGCCCTTCATGCCCTTTGCGGTAGAGCAGTTCGACCTGCGGGAGTACGAAGTGATCATTTCCAGCAGTCATGCAGTGGCTAAGGGTGCCATGACCAGGGCGGATCAACTGCATATCGCTTATATACATACGCCGGTGCGGTACGCCTGGGACCTATATTACGAATACTTGAGGGAAGCTAGGCTGACTAAAGGACTCAAGGCGTTCCTGGCCAGGGTCGTGTTGCACTACCTGCGGCTGTGGGACCGGGTTAGTGCCGACCGCGTGGATTATTTGGTGGCGAACTCGCACTACGTGGCCCGGCGCGTTTGGAAGACGTGGCGCCGGGAGGCGGACGTGATCTATCCGCCGGTTGATATAAGCCGCTTCAGGTGCGCACCAGCCAAAGGCGATTATTTTCTCTCCGCTGGCCGTTTGGTAGCGTATAAAAAGGTGGACGTAGTGGTAGAGGCGTTCAACTCCTTGAAGCTACCCCTGGTGGTGATCGGGGAGGGGCCGGAGCTAGAGCGGCTAAAACGCGTGGCCGGGCCGAATATTACCTTCCTGGGTCGGCAGCCTGACGAGGTGGTGGCCGATTACATGGCCAGGGCTCGGGCGCTGGTCTTCGCGGCTGATGAGGATTTCGGCATTGTGCCGGTGGAGGTCCAGGCCGCCGGGACGCCGGTGATCGCCTACGGGAAGGGCGGGGTGAGGGAGACGGTGATCGGGGTATCGGAGGAGATAGCCCCAGAGGAGGCCACGGGCCTGTTCTTTTACGAGCAGGCGCCGGAGGCGGTGGCGGAGGCTGTCCGTCGCTTCCTGAAGCTGGAGGGCAGGTTCCGGCCGGGGGTGTTGCGCAGTAACAGCGAGCGTTTCAGCCGGGAGCGGTTCCTCAGGGAGTTCGGCGACTACGTCTCCCGCAAGTGGGAGGAATTTGCCGGGGCAAGGAGGGGCTAGGCGGGCGGGAGCTGCGGGCGGTGGGTGCAAGGGCTGTTTTCAACAGGCTTTCCAGGGCCCTTGGTCCGGATAGGGTTATCTGGCGCTACGACCCCATCGTTCTTTCCGACGTTACGGATGCGGACTTTCACCGCCGGAACTTCTCCCATCTGGCCCGGTCCGGGAGGCAGCACGTGAGGAGAAAGGAGAGGCGTGGGGAGGGGTAAATCCTTGATTGGGCAGCGGGAACTAAGAGACCCAGTTCACGGGTTTATTCACCGCACTTCCCTGGAGCAGGAAATAATTGATACGGCGGTTTTTCAACGCTTACGCCGGATTAGGCAGCTTGCTCTAGCCGCCTTGGTCTATCCGGGGGCCGTTCATACCCGCTTTGAGCACTCCCTGGGTGTGATGCACCTAGCATGAAGGATAGCAGAACGCTTTTTGGCCGACCAGGAGAACGTTCGCTTGGTTAGGCTTCGGGCTTGCTGTACTCAGTGTAGCGCTTTTTCCTGAGGTCATCCGCCGCCCTGCCCAGGAGGTCATGGAAACGCTGGCTTTCTTCGGGGGACAGGTTCCAGAAGTCGTCCTGGTCACCTTCCTCGCCGATTTCAATGGGAATATCAAGATCCTGGGCAATCACCTTAAGCAGTTCGCGCAACTCTTCCCGGCTCAACTGGTCTTTCTTTATGGTTCTAAGCTTCGGCAGCCAGCATTTTCGCCGCTAGTTGATAAATGTTGCCAGGGATTGCAGGAGAAGGTGAGGAATGAGACGTGTGGCCCATGCTATTAGCGGCACCCTTCACTGGGGTGCACACATAAATCCAGCCTTCGGTGATGGCCATCACCGAAATCCAGGCCGGCCATAGGTAAGATTGGTTATATCATGGCAGCAGAGGTAGGAATTTGTAAGAGGATTGTAGAAAAAGATCAGCCGGGAAGTGTGAATTAGCGCCTGCGACCTGGGTGGAAGCGCTGACCGGGGGGCCAGCCATAGTTAAGACACAGACAGTTATAAACAGAGAGCGGGATGGGGGAACTGGAGTGGCGGCTGGCAAGGACACTGGGTTACGTACTAACGGACCGCTTGCGGGGAGGAACGGGTGGAAGGGAAAGGCCACAGGTTGGTTGATCTTGTGGGCGACCTATGATTTGCTCGCCGCGGGGTTGGGCGTGGGCCTGGCTTTGCGAGTGACCGGCATGGCTGCTGCCGGGGGCTGGCTGCCGTATTGCCTGGTGTACGTTGCGGTATGGCCGGCCCTTTTATTTGCCTTCGGTACCTACAGGTGCCAGCGGCCGTGGCCGGATGGGAACGGCTACCTGCGGCTGGGCAAAGCCTTTCTTGTCTACCTGGGCCTCTGGGCCGCGGGGATCGTGTTCCTGGCGTTGCCGCTTGACCGTTCTTTTTTCGTTTTGCTGGTCCCGAGCCTTTTTGCTTTATCCTTGTTGGGGCAGATCGTCTTCAGCAGCCTACCAGGGGTGCCTCCGAACGCCAACGGCAGCGGCAGATCACGGCTGGTAGTGCTGGGTGCGGGCCGGCGAGGACGGGATCTGGTCCGTTACCTCCAGGAACACCCGGAGCAAGGGATAGAGGTAGTCGGTTTCCTGGATGACGATCCCCACAAAGCGGGGCACACATATCACGGTGCGCGGGTTCTGGGTCCGACCGGGCTCTTGCTTGACCTGGTGGCGGAGCACCGGGTAGACGAGGTGGCTGTGGCCCTGCCCCCAGATGACATCGCGCTGATCCAGGAGGTGGCGGCCACCTGCATGGACACCGGCAAGCCGGTAAGCCTGGTGCTGAATCCGGTGGCTGTGGCCCTGGAAGGTGAGCCTTCCACCTACGGCGCCTTGGCCCTGGCCGAGAACATAGCGGTACTGGATCTATACCCGGTCCTGGACCGGGTGCCATCCCTGGCGGCCAAGAGACTCCTGGACGTGGTAGTTTCCGCCTTGGCCCTGGCATTGCTGTCGCCGGTGTTCTTAGCCCTGGCGGTGGCCATCAAGCTGGACTCTCCTGGGCCGGTGTTTTTCAAGCACCGGCGGGTAGGCCAGGGGGGACGTTTATTCTACATGTGGAAGTTCCGCACCATGGTGGACGGTGCCGATAAGATACTGGAAAAGTGGCTGGCTGAGAACCCGGCGATCAGGGAGGAGTTTGAGCAGGGCTTTAAGCTGAAGCGCGACCCCAGGATCACCAGGCTGGGTGATTTCCTGCGGCGGACAAGCCTGGATGAGCTGCCGCAGCTCATTAACATTCTTAAGGGCGAAATGAGCCTGGTGGGGCCGCGGCCGGTAGTGCGGGAGGAGCTGGCCAAATACGGGCCGTACGCGCCTTTTTTGGTGCGGGTGCTGCCGGGCCTGACCGGCCTGTGGCAGGCCAACGGCCGCAGCGACACGGACTACGAGGAGCGGGTACTGCTGGACATGGAGTACATCCAGAGCTGGTCCTTCTGGCTGGACGTGAAGATTTTGCTCCAGACCGTTCCGGCGGTGCTTAGGAAGCGGGGGGCGTGCTGAAGTAGCGGCGAAGGCGGCGCCGGCTTTCGGTGAAGCCTGGCATCACCTGCATCTGGCAGGTTTCGGGCCGCCACCGGGTTTCCTTCGAGGACTGGGTGCGGATGGACCTGGAGTACATAGACAACTGGAGCCTGTGGCTGGACTTGAAGCTGGTGCTGCGCACCTGCCCGGCCGTCCTGGGCCGGACGGGGTGGCAGGGCGGCCCGGCTTATCTGCGGCCCCGGGTTTTTCTTGCCGGCGTCTACCTGGCCGTGGTACAATACCCTCAAGGCAATGCCTTTGGTAGCCTGCAGGGCAACCTGCATCGCTACCTAGAATAGCCCCCGAAAATCGCTTAAATGGCATAAGGCCTTCAGTTACTATGTAGAAAAAAGGAGGCCCGCGCCTGGTTCAAGAAGAGGTTGCCTCAATCATACCGGCCAAGCTGATGAGCCAGGCTAAAGACGCCATGAACAAAGGTGCAGCAACAAGGTCCAATACGGTCAGGATAGAAGTAACTCCGTCTGTTCTTCGCTGGGCACTGGTGCGCTCTGGAAGGCTTTCCGAAATCCAACGGAGAGTTCCAAAACTTGTCGAGTGTCCTGGTGGTGGCCTACCTTGCCGCTTACGCGGGAATTAAAAGGAATCGAAGGGAGGTGTAAGGTCAGATGGCCACGGCGGAACAGATCAAAGCGTTAATTCGTTCGCACCTAAGCGAAAGTCACGAGCAATTTTTCACCGTAGCCCTGCAGGTGGCGGCACACGAGGCACGCCATGGGCATTCTGATTTGGCGCACGACATTCGGCAGATGGTGGATAATGCCAGGTTAAGACCGACCGTCATCATAAAGTTCCCCAACGATCTGGAAGGACTTGTTATTTCCGAAAAACCAGCTATCCCTTTGGAGGCCCTGGTTTTGAGCGCGGACATTAAAGCCAGGGTTGAGAGAATCATCCTGGAATTCCGCCAGCAAAATAAACTTAAAAGTCATGGCCTTAATCACCGGCGAAAAATTTTGCTCACCGGGGCTCCCGGCACGGGCAAGACCATGACAGCCGAAGTGTTGGCCACTGAATTAAGCCTGCCCTTACACACGGTCCAAATGGACCGGCTGGTGACAAAGTTCATGGGGGAAACCAGCGCTAAGCTGCGGCAGATTTTCGAACGCATTCGGGCAGTAGCCGGGGTGTACCTTTTCGACGAGTTCGACGCAATCGGTGGAGAGCGGAGCCTTGACAATGACGTGGGCGAGATGCGTCGGGTCTTGACCTCATTCCTGCAGTTCATCGAAAACGACACCTCCGATAACCTTATAATTGCGGCGACGAACAATCTCCGGCTACTGGACAGGGCCTTATTTCGGCGGTTCGACGATGTGCTACATTACGACCTGCCCGGAGAGGCGGAGCGTTCACGTCTCATTACCAATCTGCTGGGAACATTCTATGGTAAGCAATTCCCTATCGCTGAAGCTGTAGCCGTTGCAGAAGGCCTCAGTCACGCTGAAATTGACCGGGCCTGCCGGGACGCCATGAAGTTGGCGATCCTAAACAATAAAAACTATGTCACCCTTGCCAGTCTGATAGAGCTTCTTAAGGAGAGACATGCGGCGTACCAAGGCAGGGAGGAATAACATCGCATGGCGCGGCGACCGCTTTCCCATCTATTCTTGACCGTCCCCCCTGATGTTAGGGGATTTACCAGTACTTCGTCAGGCGGAAAAAAGCTAAGGATACCCCAGATAGTAAATGGCCCATCAAGCCAGAGATCGTTATGGAAGGCGGCAACCTGGCGCATGACGGGCATGGTTTTTTCAGTGAATGCGACGATCTTTCTCTCCTCTCCACGCATCGTGAACCGACAACTCGGCACTTTTGTAGCTTTAACATGACTAGTGCGGCCGCAGCGCAGGCTGCATGGATGGCGGCTCAGATCCAAACCACTTATCCTGACATCTGGCCAGAAACAGTGCGTGCCCTGATTGTGCATTCGGCGGAGTGGACGGAGGAGATGGAAGCCCAGTTTTTGAGACATTTTAATATGTCTGCCCCATCAAAGAACTTCTATTCAAGCATCCTTCGCCTTTGCGGGTATGGCGTCCCAAATCTGGATAGGGCCATCCATAGCGCCGCAAACTCGCTGACGCTGATTGCCCAGCAGGAAATCCAACCGTTTGACAGGAGACAGGAAGGAAGCGGTTACAGGACCAAAGAGATGCATCTCTATGAACTGCCATGGCCCAAGGAGGTTCTCTTGTCTTTGCCGACAGAGGTCGAGGTGCGGATGCGGGTGACACTTTCCTATTTCATCGAGCCCGGACCGGGAGAGATCGGCTGGGAAGACCGTTACCGCTACCCCTCCCATTTACTGCGCTTCGATTTAAAATCTCCAGACGAAGAAACAAGTGATTTTATTAAGCGAATTAATGCGGCGGATCGTACGGAAGAAGAAGGGCATCCCGGTACTCAAAGTGCGTCTGACCACTGGGCGATCGGCAGCCGTGGGCGGGACAAGGGGTCGATCCATTCCGATATATGGCTGGGTACAGCCGCAGAACTTGCTGCTTCGAATGTGATTGCTGTCTACCCACGCATCGGCTGGTGGCGGGAAAGGGGTTATCTTGAACGCTGGGGGCGCCGGACCCGCTACAGCCTGATCATTTCGATTGTAACACCTGCAGAAGGTGTAGATATCTATACCCCCGTGGCCAATAAACTGGGTATCACAGTGCCGGCAGCCATCGAGATTTAGTTTTTGCGGGGAAAGATATCATAGACGAACTGCTCTTTCAACTGCAACTGGCCGGCATGACCCCCGTGCTGGCCCATCCGGAGCGCTGCACCGGCTCTCCTTTGAGGAGATGGTGTTGCTGGACATGTGCTACATAAACGAATGGTCGGTCTGGCTGGACCTGGAGATCGTTTTCCGGACGATTTCACTGGTGCTGCCGGGCAGGGGGCTTTAGCAACGGTGAGAACGATTTTCACCAGCGCGGCGGGATATGGTCGCGGTGCATGGCAAGCAGCCGGTATAAGCCGTGGCAAAGTGCGGTACCATTATCTGCCTGAAATCCGCCAACAATATTAACCGGGAGTGTATTGCGTGGAGGAGAAACTGCGACAATCTGGCTGCCCTGAGGGGAGGCGGCCTTTGGTTCCCGTCCGTGTGCTCCGGGCAGTGCTCGATATTCTGGCGGCGGCCGTGGCCTGGCACGGGGCCGGGGTGCCTGTTTTCTCACTTGGGGCGGGAAACGTGTGGTGGGCCTTGCCGGCTTCCTTAGCTGTCTGGCCCTTGGTGTTGCTCTTTTTTGGCGTTTACAGCCAGCAGCGCCTCCGGTCGGTGAAGCTGGGGTTCACCTTGCTGGTCCAGGCCCTGGCTGTTTACTTGGGGCTTGTGGCGGCGATGATATTTTTCCTGCGCCTGCCGGTTGACCGCAGCCAGTATCTTTATACTTTGCCGCCCTCTTGACGCCTTTTTCCCTCGCCATTCAGGGGTTGTATAGCTACAGGCGCTTTGTTACCGCAGTCAACGGCCGGGGCGGTGTCCTGATCGTGGGGGCCGGCCGGTACGGCCGCGAGCTGGCCAGGCGCCTGCGGCGGCGGCCGGAATTGGGCTTGGAGGTAATCGGTTTCCTGGACGACCGCCCGGAAACGGCCGGGCAGACATGCGAAGGGGCCAGGGTTTTAGGCCCGTGCCGGGAGCTCGATGTGGTCTTGGGTGACCGGCGCATCACCGAAGTGGCCCTGGCCTTGCCGGAGGAGGATTTGGACCTGATCGAGGAACTGGTAGATGTTTGCCGGGAATCAGGAGTACCGGTGAGCCTGGTGGGAATAACGGTACGCAAAGACGACCAGGGCAGCCTTTGATGTCCTGGGTGAGGCGCATCTCCCTCGGTAGAAAGTAGCCTGGGGCTAGGTGGCACGGCGGTAGACACCTTCGCTTAGCCCCCTGTACTGACAAGGACGCTCACCACCTAGGCCCGTGCCCTGTGGTTTGAAGACCCAGGGGAGGGCCTGTAGATCCTGACCAAAGGTTTACGTTGATCACTCCCTTTTCTACCCTCTGCTACTATGAGCTTTTCCTTCAGTATACAGGGTGGGAGTTCGATTTCTACGCTTTGGCAGGAAATATTGCCTATCTGGCGAAGATATGAGTAATACTATCCTCCACGAGCTTGGGGAGGGATTTGCCGGTGAAGTGGGCGGCTGTGTTGGTTTTTCACGGGGGCAAAGGCCCATGCTGAGGCACTCTTTTCTTTTCATTCCGGGCATCGGCGAGAAGACGGAAGCCCGTCTGTGGCAAAGTGACGTTGTTACCTGGGACGATTTGCGGTCACGGATTGACACTGTCGGGATTGGTAGAAGTAAGCAGAGGGTTGTAGAGGAGTACCTGGAGAGGGCAATCGGGGCGCTGCTGGACGGGCGGGCAGCCTTCTTCGGTATGCACCTGCCGGTAAAGGAGTACTGGCGCGCCTACGGTGAGTTTGAAAGTAAGACTGTTTTCCTGGATATCGAAACCACGGGGCTGTCCCTGCATTACGACAGGATAACCCTTATCGGTTGTTATGATGGGACCCAGGCCAGGGTCTTCGTCAGGGGGAACGGCCTGGAGGACGTAGTGGATTACTTGCGGGAGTACGAAGTGATAGTGACTTTTAACGGCAAGTTGTTTGACATTCCCTTCGTTAAAAAGGAATTCCCCGAGATAAGGATACCGCCTATCCATCTCGACCTGAGATACTTGCTGAGAAGCCTGGGAATAACGGGACCCCTCAAGAAAATAGAACAGATGTTCCATGTCCAAAGGCCTGAGGAGGTCCAGGGGATTGACGGCAGAGGGGCGGCTGTGCTCTGGAGCCGGTTTGTCAGAGGGGATGACACCGCCTTACAAAGGTTGCTTCTATACAATGCGTATGACACGATCAATTTAAAGGCGCTGATGGATCTTTGCTACCAGATGAAGGTGGAGAGAACTGGAATCAAGACAGGCGGGGGTCTCCGGGCCGAAGAGCCGGTCCAGATCAAGGCTCCTCACTATCTCGTTCCCGGCGTTGCTACCAGGGTTTCCCATTCCGAAAAGGTGGACATCATGATGGATAGTCGGGTAACGGGAATAGATAGAGGCAAGATAGACCGGGTTGCCATTGAGATAGATAATTTGATTCGGCTGATAGACGCCAATGGCCATACTCCCGTTGCCGTAGGGATAGATTTGTCAGGCTCGGAAGCGAGGGAGACGGGTATTTGCCTGCTTCGGGGCCGGGATGCCTATTTGGCCGTAGCCAAAACGGATGGGGATATTATCTCTATGGCCTTGGGAGCAAGACCAGCGATTATATCTATAGATTCGCCCCTCAGCCTGCCCAGGGGGCGGTGCTGTGCAGAGGATTCCTGTACCTGCCGGAAGTACGGCATTACGCGGGAATGTGAAAGGATCCTGAAAAAGAAGGGTATTAATGTATACCCGTGTCTTATTAGGAGCATGCAGACGTTAACAGTACGGGGCATCATGCTGGCCGGGCTGTTTAGCCAGCAGGGCTATAAGGTCATCGAGAGTTACCCGGGCGCGGCTCAGGATATCTTGCGATTCCCGCGGAAACGCGTTGATTTGGAGGAGCTAAAGACGGATTTGGTGAACATGGGTATTAGAGTTCATTCCGATAGGGAAGTAGTTACCCACGATCAGATAGACGCTTTGACGGCAGCCTTGGTCGGATACTTCTACCTGGCCGGTAGTTATGAGGCCATAGGAAATCCGGACGAAGGATACTTGATCATACCCGCAATAGGTAGTGATAATGATTTGCGGCAAAGCAAAGGTGGAGTAGCATGCCTGTCGTAATAGTCGTAGGTGGGCAGTATGGGGGCGAAGGCAAAGGGAAAATGACGGCCCACTTGTGTCGTCGGTATGGTTTTGACGCGGCCGTCAGGTGCGGCGGGCCGAATTCGGGTCACACTATCACCTTAGATGGCCGGCAAGTTGTACTACGCCAGATACCTGCCGGAGTGGTAAACCCCGGGACGGCCTTATTTCTGGCTGCAGGGTGTCTCGTAGATCTAGAGGTGCTGTTTGCCGAAATCGCGCGGCTTAATCTGTCCCCGGAGAGATTGCGGATAGACCACCATGCGGTGGTGATAGAGAAGGCTTTTGTCCAGGAAGAAAGGGGCAAGGGGCTTAACGATAGAATCGGGTCTACCTGTACCGGTACGGGGGTGGCCGTGGCCAGGAGAGCTCTAAGGAGCGGTGATCTGAGGCTGGCCAGGGACGTGCCGGAGCTGGCACCATACCTGACCACTGTCTCGGAAGACATAATGGCTCGCCACAGCCGGGGGGAAAAGATCGTAATCGAGGGGACACAGGGCTTTGGCTTGTCGGTGTACCACAGCCCTTACTATCCCTACGCCACCAGCAGGGATACTACAGCCTCGGGGTTCTTGAGCGAAGCCGGGCTCAGTCCTCTGGTCGTGTCGGATGTTCTCATGGTGATCCGCACGTTTCCTATCCGGGTGGGAGGAAATTCAGGCCCGCTGCCGGGTGAGATTGACTGGGAAACGGTGCGGCAGGAGAGCGGCTACCCCTACGGGATTTCCGAACTCACCACCGTAACCCAAAGGTTGAGGCGCGTCGGAAGGTTTGACGTAGAGATAGTGAAGAAAGCAGCTCTGGCCAACCTGCCGACCCGGGTAGCGCTCATGGGAGTGGACTACCTCAACTACCGGAATAAAGGGGCTAGCAATTTTGGGCAGCTAGCCCTGGAGACGCAACGCTTTATTTTCTGGCTGCAAAGAGAGATCGGCGGGGAGATAGGTTTTATAGGGACGGGGCCCGCGGATGACGAACTTATAGACAGGCTGGGGGAATGGAAGAGTGACCAGAAAGGAGCGCTTGATCGAGCGCCTGAAAGACCTGAAAGAATACCCGTGCCACGAGTCTGACTCTTTAGAGCCACCTGTAGGGGCAGTACTCCTCAGCGATGAGATAGAGCGCTACGTAAAAGAGTTTAGATTAATCGATCCGTTTATTCGAGCCAATTTGAAGTCCGCTGCCTACGAACTAACAGTGGGGGACGAGTACGCCGTTGAAGGAAAGATACATATCCTATCAGACGAAACTGGGAAGGACACTATGGTCATAGATCCATTCCAGGTCGTCATAATCAAGACCAGAGAAATAATTAACATGCCCCGCTTTTTAATTGCCCGTTGGAACATAAAGGTGTCTTTGGCCTATGAGGGCCTGCTCTGGGTAGGCGGCCCGCAGGTAGATCCGGGATGGGTTGGCCACCTTTTCTGCCCCATATATAACTTGTCCAACAAGCCAGTTATACTGAGATTAGGCGACCCGCTGGCAGTAATTGACTTTGTTAGAACTACGCCCTTCAGAAAGAACGTGAGTGTACCCTATAGCCGGCCGCCAAAGCGGGTAACTATTGAAGACTATCATCCAGAACAACTGGCAAGTGCTTCGTACGCGCAGGCGGTGAATGAAATTAAGGCACTTCAGAGGGATATGGGGGGGATGTCACGCAGGCTGGATACCCTGACCGGTCACTTTTTCACTGCCCTTGGCCTTGTTTTTGCAGCCATAGCCGCCGTGGTCACTGCCCTTTCCATATTTGTCTCTTCTGGGCAACCTGAGAAAACCTATTCATGGTGGATGTACGTTGGCAGTGGTGTTATTGTGATCGCGCTTGCACTATCCATTTATGCTTGTAAGCTATCGCGCTCAGCTTGGAAGAAAACGGGCAAAAGCTGAAACGGCAGCAAGAGAAATAGCACGTAATTGTTTTCGTGGCCGAGTGCAACGGAATGTCGGAGGAGGGTTGGGATGCCCAAGATAATCAGCTTTGAAGGATGCATAGGGGCAGGTAAGACGACCCTCACCAATTACTTCGCGCATACCCTACATATGGAGAAAATACTAGAGGCCTTTCAGAAAAACCCCTTCCTGGAAGAGTTTTATCATGGCCAGGATGTTACCCTGGAGACGGAGATGGCCTTTCTGCTGATCCATTGCTGGCAGTTGAAGAAGGCCCTTAAAACTTCCCAAAGCGATTATGTCCTGGCGGACTTCTCCATTGAAAAGGACCTGGTCTATGCCAGGTTAAACCTTGAAGACGGGGCACTAAGGGTCTTTGAAGATGCCTATGACTACGTGGTCAAACAAGTGGGCGTACCGTATGTTACGATATATCTGGACCTGTCCCTGGATAACCTGAGACGGCGGATATTCCAGCGAGGACGCCCGTACGAAATGGAGGCCGATGTCAATTATTTTAAGGAATATAACGACCGGGTCAAGGAATATTTCCTGGGGCATTCATGCAGCACCGTATACTGCTTTGATGTAAACGACCTGCAACTCGATCCCGATAATGCTAAGCTGATCAGGATAAGGGATAGGATTTTGGGTTGCTGCAGCGGCACCATCAGAGGATGAAAGCGGGGGCGGGGGCAGGGGTGGAACTCCAATCCGGAACCCGGCACTCAATTCCATATTTGCAAGATGCTTTACCCCCGAGCAGCGCACTCAAGCTTAAGGCGTTTGGTGGGACGCGAATGGCAGGTTGAGTGCCGGGTTCCTACGAGCTCTCACCTCTCACCTCTCACCTCTCACCTCTCACCTCTCACCTCTCACCTCTCACCTCCAACTTCTAACCTCCGTTTTCAGGGCAGACCCCCATGCCACCATCGGTGGCACCAACAGTGGATGAAAAAGGAGCGGTGGCAGAGACGGGAGTTAAGATCAGGAATCGGCGCAGCCGGTTCCTACAAGTATCTCACCTCTCACCTCTATTTTCAGGGCAGACGCCCATGACGCCTGCGGCGTCACCATCAGAAGGATGAAA
>SLTJ01000050.1 GCA_004347685.1 Clostridia bacterium | reverse complement strand
AAGATGCTGGGCAAGAGACAGAGCCGCTACCCGGAACAGGTGGAGTATTAAAGAGCCCCAGGGGCCGCCTCGTGGCGGCCCCTGGGGCTAATCACATTAGGGGTGAGCCGGAGCCAGATTTACAGCCCGTACGCGGCCCATCTCTGCTCCACCAGCCTTTCGGATTCTGGATCTACGTCGCTGGCTAAGGGAGGATATCTATCGTAATCCCATTCCGCCACCCGCGGATAGTCCCAGTTCTTGGTGGCATCAATCAGGACACGGCTCCATTTCCCTGCCCCAAACTCCAGTTCGTTTCTATCGTGGTACCGTATGGCCGGATCCAGGGGTGAACCGGGCATGCCAGGAAAGACGACGATGTCATCTTCCGCCGCATTGACCCGGTAGGAAAATGCCCATTCTAGCGAACGCAGATCCCTGATATCTATGTCCTCATCCACCACCACTACATTCTTGTACAGGTAAAGACTGGTGCTGGACCCCCAGAGGGCGGCCGCTACTTGTTTGGCATGCCCGCGGTACATCTTGCGGATACGCACAAAAGTAGTGGTCCCTGCTGTCAGGTCCAGTATCCCGGGTACCCCCTGCTCATCGAGAATCTTCCACGTTAAGGCGCTGACCATGGCCGAGATTATCCGACTTGTTTCGTTAGGCCGTGGAGGATCACCGACAGTCCCTGGCTTCTGGCCCTCCAGGGACCCGCGGTAAATTGGATCGTGGCGATGGGTGATACACTCCACTTTAATAACCGGCCGTTTTCTGGTATCTCCATAGTAGCCGGTGTACTCGGCAAACGGACCTTCTACTTCATAGGTAGGTGGATCAGGGGAAATAAACCCTTCCACCACTATTTCCGCACTGGCGGGGACCATGAGATCGGAAGTTTCGCACCGCGTCAATTCTACCGCTTCCCCCCTCAAGCCCCCCATGACGGGAAATTCGTCTATATTCTGTACCGGACATGCCGCTACCGGGGCCATGACCGGATCCCAACCGCAAGCAATGGCTACAGGCATAGGTTTGCCAATGGCTCTGTACTTGGCAAAATGTACGCCCCAGTGCTGGGCCCCCACCAATAAAACCCCTATTTTGTTCTTGTCCAGTATCTGACCCCGGTACAGCCCCGCATTCAGTTGGCCTGTGTCCGGGTCCCTGGTAATGATCGCACACCAGGTGGAAAAATACCGGCCGCCGTCCCGCGGGTGCCACTTGGGTACAGGAAACTCAAACAAGTTAACCTCGTCGCCCCTGACAATGTTCTCCTTCACCGGTCCGGTGGGAACTTCCACCGGGGGGATGGGGTTCTTCAATCTCTTTCTCAGTTCCTGAACGATGTCATTGAATTTAGTTTCCGGGGGGAGGCCCAGCATCAGTGCCATGCGAACTCTGGCCGCCAGGCCGCCGGTGAAGATTTTCGTACACCTTGTCGTTTGATAGCCTTTAATATTTTCGAAAAGAAGGGCTGGCCCCCCGGTAGTGAAGACCTTCCTGGCAATGGTCCCAACTTCTTTATCAAGATCTACTTCTGTCGTTATCCTCTTGAGCTGTCCCGCTTCCTCGAGCTTGTTAATCCAGTCCCGCATATCCTTAAAGGCCAACTTTACAACCCCCCATTTTTGTATCTTGTGCCCCGGCGTGAGAAGGCCCGGTAAGAACGATCAGAGCATCTTCTACCGTGAAGCCCATGCCCTTTTCCCTAACAAAAAGCGGATTGATATCGAGTTCGGCAATGTCCTCCCTCATGAGGTACACCAAGAGTGACACTTGATGAATGCCCTCGGCCAAACTCTCTAAGTCAGCAGCCGGACGTTTCCGGAAACCTTCTAGGACCCGGTAACCTTTCGTTCTCTGCACGATCTCCAGAGCCTCAGCCACACTCACAGGAGCGGGCCAGACTACAATGTCGCGCAGAATTTCTACGAATATTCCCCCCAGGCCAAAGGTTATCACCGGCCCAAACCGGCTATCGTTCCTGGCTCCAAGCATCACCTCGACGCCGTTACCGGTAATCATTTCCTCCACCAGCATGGCATGCTCTCCGGCAATCCCTTTCATGCCGGCCACCAGTTCCCAGAAGGCAGATCTTACTTCTTCCAGACCCGGCAGCCCCAGCTTAACGAGTCCGAAATCAGTTTTATGCACAACATCCGGGGAGGACCCCTTCATAACCACCGGCCATCCCAGGCGCCGGGCCGCAATTTCCGCCTCGGCAAGGGAAGAGACAACTTCGCCTCTGGGAACAGGCAAGCCCCATTCCTGGAGAACCGCCTTGGCCTCCGCCTCGGTTAATACTAAACGCCCCTGGGAACGCACTTCCGTAAATATCTGCCTTATCGCTTTAACTTTCTGCTCATAACCGGCTTCAATACCCTCAAGAGTGTTCAGATATGAACCCGACAGGAACCTTTCCCTTTTTGCCACATACTCTCTCAACTTTCCCATGGCTCCCAGCGCCCTTGACGGCTCCGAAAAATACGGAATACCAGCCTCCTGCATGATGGCAAGGGATTCCGTCCCGGGCAGCGGGAGCCAGCTTACCAGAATCGGCTTGGAACTCCTACGTGCTATCTCGGCCATACCTTCGGCTACCGTTTTCTCGCCGCCCCTGGCAGCGCCGATAAACACAGCTACCATGTCTACATTCGGATCTTCGGCAACCAGCCGCAGGGGTTCTTTGAAAACCTCGGGTCTAGCCCTGATCTGGGCGGTAATATCCACGGGGTTTTCCACTGAGGCAAAGGGCGGCAGGACTTTCTTCAGTCCTTCTCTGGTCTCCGGGGCAAGTTTGGCCAGGTGCAGTCCCGTTTCCGCGCATGTATCAACCATCAAGGCACCGACGGCCCCGGATAACGTGAGTATGCCAACCCTGTCTCCACGTGGCCATCTGGCCGCCTGACACAACACCGCTATATCCAGCCATTCATCCAGATCTCCGGCCCGAATAACACCATACCGGGAAAAAACGGCCTGGTAAACGTCATCTGCCCCGGTAATAGAGCCGGTATGCGAAGCGGTGGCCCTGGCTCCTTCCTCCGAACGACCAGCTTTGAGGAAGATAAGGGGTTTCCCCAACTCCAGTGCCCTGCGAGCGCAAACCTTAAAAGCCTCTCCGTCGCTTATATTCTCGATGTACCCCAGAATAAACCCGATGTCCGGGTCGGTCTGCATAATATAATGGGCATAATCGGTGAGAGTCAGCACCGCCTCGTTGCCTGTGGTTATCAGGTACCGCAGCCCCAACCCGCGCTCCTTGGCTGCTTTCACGACTAGGCCGCTAAGCGCCCCGCTCTGGGTAATAAAACAGGCATTCCCCTCCGGCAGCATGCCTTCTTCCAGCACGGATATGAACGAAGCCGTAACCCGCTCCGGCCAATTGATGAAGCCGACGCAGTTGGGCCCCATGACTGCCATGTTGTAACGCTGCGCCACCTGGCGTAATCTTTCCTGCAACTGCCGGCCTTCTGCTCCTGCTTCGGCAAAACCGGAACTGATGATTACGGATGCCCGCACTCCCCTGGCGCCGCACTCCTCCAGTGCTTCGACCGCCGCCCCGGCCGGCAGGCTGATAACAGCCAAATCGACCTTGCCCGGTATGTCAGAGAGAGACGCGTAGCACCTGCGCCCCGCTATTTCTTTGTACTTAGGGTTAACCGGGTACACCTGCCCGCCGTAACCGAGGGTAGTAAAGAATTGAAGCGGGTAGGTGCCCAGTTTACCCGGGTCAATTGAGGCGCCGATCAAAGCCACGCTCTTCGGATGAAACATTTCTTCGAGAGAGATTTCCTGCATTACAAAACAAACCCTTTCTCTATAGCCCGCCTGACATGTTCTGGCGGCTGCCACCACGGGGTAATTCCCAGATCCTCGGCTATCACGGCGGCGGCGTTGTAACCCGCTCCCAGGAGCACCATCCCGCCAGGGTAAGTACTGGCTCCCCCTACATACAGGCCCTGCACCGGCGTCCGGTTTTGCGAGCACAGGTCGTTGGGCCTGAAGTAACCCATCTGGGTACTGAGGTACTCGCCGTGCTTTATGGACCCGCGCTTCATGTTCGGGAATTTCATCTCAATATAGGTCGGCGGGTAGGCATACCTGCGTATCTGCCGCGCTTTTTTGAGATTGGGGGCATATGTGTAGATAAGGTCCAGGGCCCTTTCAGCGTATTCTTCTTTTAGCTGTTCCCAGTTCCCACCCCTGGCCTCGTAGGGTGCTATGGTCTCGAAGCGAAGGACATGCAGCCACTTCGGCGGTGCTTCCTTCTCGATATTGAACTTGGCTATGGCTGTAGGCCGCTGCGACTCGTCGAATCCGGTCACTGCCGTGACGTGCCCAAAGGCTGGCAGCCCTCCCTTTTTCACGGCCCCGAACTGAGATAGCAGGTCATCCGTATTTTCCACCCCGATGATCTGGATCATGGCCGCGCCTGCACCGGCGTCAAATCCGGCGGCCTCCCAAACCGGTCCGGCGTCTAGGACCAGGTGGAGGCCATAATGGCTCACGGCCTCCCATTCCCAGCCCTTGATACTATCAGCCAGCCCTGGAGCCAGTTGCTCCAGTTTATCTTCCCCTATGAACCGCAGGAAAGTCTGTTCCGGGTCCACCGTGCTCAGAACACATTTACCCCGGAATTCTCTCCCGTCGGCTGCTTTCACCCCCACCACTCTGTTGTTTTCAATGATCATCTCCTTTATCTCGGTGGTATCCTCTACCGTGCCACCGTTGGCCACCAGTACTTTATAAATGGACGATGGCAGGCGGTGGCTGCCGCCGCGAATTAACGCGGCGTTTAGCATCCTGACCACGTAGATCGGCACTAGGTACCCCACACCGCTCACCTCGGGATCTATGCCCCACATGGCTGTCAGGTAGAGCAGGGCCGTTCGCAGCAATTCACTCTCGAACCCGCATTCATCAATTATTTCCCCGGGCGTCTTCTCGGACAACTCGAGAATCTTGCGTCCCAACTCTTTGTCGTTCAGCAAGTCAAATAACTCTAAAGACGGCATGGTAGGGCGGTAGGTCTGGGGAATAAGGCATTCGTTTACCATCTGCTCGAATTCGGTATACACCCTGCGGAAGGTGTCGGCGTCTTTCTGAGAAAATTTCGCTATGGAAGCCGCGCTCTTGTTCACGTCGCTGTAAAGGCACATGGCCTTGCCGTCCTTGGTAAGGATAGCAACCGCCGGCTGCGGTTTGATGTACGTGCACCCGTACTCCCCTAGCTGCAGGTCTTCGTAGGGAGGCATTACGTCCATCATCATCATGTATGTGGCATGGGTGTTGAGGCGGCAGCCGGACTGTTCCTCTGTCATAACCGCTCCGCCTGTTTCCCACCTGCGTTCGGCCACCAGCACTTTTGCCCCGGCCCGCGCCAGGTAGGCTGCCGCGGTCAAGCCGTTTATGCCGCCGCCGATAACAATGACATCGTATTCGTCCATGTTGATGCCCTCCTTTTACCAGGCCGTATCCTGGCTGAACTAGAACTTCCCTTTCCGCTGGATGCCCCGTCTGGCCAGAGCTTTGCCGAAGGGCACCAGCGGTTTAGCATTCCACCACTCCTGGTTTCTTACTCCCAGGTCCTCGGCTACCGTGCAGGCCGTAACGTAGCCCTGAAGAAGCCAGGTAGCTCTGGCGGCATTGACCTCGGTAATGTACAGCTTCTCAATGGGCGTCCTGGGGGCGCCACACCCGGGGAAGGGGCGGTTCAGGTAAAACTGTTGCGGCAACATTGGTCCCCCGCTCCAAGTCCCCATAAGCATGCTCGGATTTCTACGAACCATATCCAAGGGGGTGTGAATATACCGCTGCACCTTAGCCGTCTTAATGTTAGGAGCATACTGAGCTAAGAGGTCCTCCACACGATCCCCGTATTCTTCCCTCACTTCGTCCCAGGCCCCCGGGCCATCGAGTTTTCTCCCGCCCCATTTCGTCAGGTTATATGGCCCGTAGGCCCAGGTTAAGACCGTATGCATTCCTGGAGGCGCCTGACTCGGATCGATAGCCGTATATCTGAAGCAGCCACCCAGGACGATAGGAGGATCTGGCAGCTCGCCCGAGGTAATGCACGTCTGCAGGCGGTATATATCGCCCACGCTTTCAGCACCGAAATTGAAAATATATACATCTCTTCTTACCGTAGGATCGAGTTTATCGGTCCATTCAAAGGCCTTAAAGGTAAGGGGCTCGTTGAGCACATAATAATTCGTAAAGAGAACCTCGCCTTCGTAGTCGTACATTTTGATGGAGGCTACGTGCTCGGGTGCCAGGTGTTCCTCCCCCACAAGCCACAGAAAGGTCGGCACCGGGGTCAGGTCGCTGATTACGGCCTGACTGGCCATAATTTTCCCGTCGGGATAAACACTTTCAGGAGAGAGGACCACTCCCTTGGCCTGTCCGTTCTCCACGATTATCTTTTCAACCGCACACCCCTGAAAGGCTTCGCCCCCGTAATGAACAAAGCACCGGTAAAGGGAATGCGGCAGGGCGTGGCTGCCGCCCTCAGCATGGATCCATGGCAACACAGCAAAGACCGTCAGGAAACCAAGGCTGCCAATAGCCTTGATCCAAGGGGCGTAGCCGATTTCCAGGCCGACCGTCATCAGGCCGATCTTAATACGCTCGTCCTCGAACATTCTATCTGCCACTTGAAAGGCTGTAAGATTAAGCCAGTTTTCCGGCACACCCGGGCACTTACTGAATATCTCCACCGCCCGGGTAAAGGATCTGCCGTTGGGAATGGTATAGAAAATCTCCTGGGCCAGTTCCATACCATTATCAACAAAATAATTAAAGATATGGCGGAAGGTCTCGGCATCTTTGGGGTTTAGGAGCTTCCACGCCTCATAGGTCTTCTCGGAATCGTAATAATGGCGAAGATAAGCCGTACCGTCCAGAAAGGGCTGGATATACGACCATTCGCCAAAAGCTGGCCTGAAACCGAACCGCTCCATCTCTAAATCGTCGTACGCCGGCGACATCCAAGGGACTAAAGCTGAGGCATGGAGGTTGCAGCGCACCCCTGGCATCATTACCTCTTCGGTGTCACAGAAGGTGCCAACCTCGTTCCTGGCCTCAAAGACAGCCACCTCCAGACCGGCTTTGGCCAGGTAAGCGGCAGCACAGAGCCCGTTTATCCCGCCACCGATGACGATCACATCGTATTCGTCTTTCATTCTTTCTCACCTCTCCCATAGTTTTAGAAAGTCGTCTTAAAGAGACAAACCAAGCCATTTCCCCTCATGTTTCTTCTACCCGCCCGGCGCCGGAACCACAATATATACTTTTTGTCCGTCCTGCAAGGGGGTATCCAGCCCTTGGGCAAAGCGATAATCCTGGCTGTCAACGGCGATAAACACTGGAAAGCCTTCGTCTCCTACCGCTTCGGCGCTGGATACCCGCTCCAGGATTTCCCTCACCTCCCCCTCAAACCTGAGTTTGAGCATAGCAAGTAAATCGGCCAGGCAGCCGCCGGCTTCTAGCTCGACCGGCAGCTCCGCACAGCCGGCACTACTCCGCATCAGCCCGCCAAAAATGACAGTCACCAGCACTGTGGCTCGCCCCTCAACCAACCTTTGGCGCAGTTTCCTCCTAACCGAAACAAAGCCTGCCATTCTCTAATTCCAACCCTAATTCTGCCAGTTTTCCCCTGGTCGGAACGCCCCTTTGATCCCAACCCCGTACCTGATAGTACTCGTCAAGCATGCCGTCTATATTCCTGATCACCTGTCCTTCTGCCGGCCCAGCCTTTAGCAAGGGCTCAGCAGTGAACCGCTCAGGGTAGGCATCATCCTGCCGGGAAAGCCCGTCCCGCACGTTAAACAGCCGCTCTAGGGTATAAATCCTTTCCCCCATGACCATCAGGCACCCGGGGTCGCTGAACTCCTGAATTCCAGTGGCCGCAGCCATTAGCCTGGCAAAAAGTGGCGGCCGCATCATGCCTAGCATGGGAGAAAAAACACACAGAATGCCGGTTTCGTACATAGCCGTAGAATCCTGGTTGAACTTCACCACGTCGGCGTTGCCATTCTCGGAAAAGCGATCCACGGCCCGGGGCACGGGTACGTTTAAGACTTCCTGGTAGGCATATCCAATGCAGTGGCTGCCACCGATATTAGACGTTACCATGGACAGCCCGTGCCACTTGGCCGCCCGGGGTTCATAAGCGGGCATCTCCAGCCCCTTGATATGCATCGCATAACGTGCCGACTCCTTTCCAATCTCTGCCACTGCCCTCCGCACACCCTCACCCAGGACATACCCCAATCCCCGACGCTCCGCTATCATTCGCAACAATTCTATCATGGCCTCGGCATTCCCATACTCCAACCGCAAGCCATTTGTATCCCTTTCAGTCAGGATGCCTTTCTCAAAAAGTTCGAAGGCAAAAGCAATAGCCCCGCCAGCGCTTATGGTGTCCAGGCCGAAGTCATCGCATATTCTGTCTGCCATGACTGTAGCTCCGATATCCGTACAGGCGGTGCCGCCAGTAAACATATTGATAGTCTCGTAGTCAGGCCCCTCGCTGGATACCCCTGCGTAGGGATCATCTTTCGCCTCAAAAATGTTGCCGCAGTGGACAATACATCCATAACAGGTTGTATTCTTCACCTTGAGGGCGGCATAGGCGCTACCGGAAACACGCTCCCACCCGTCCAGACTACCCTCACGGAAATTGCGCGTAGGAAACATCCCCGTCACGTTCAACGCATCCTGCAAGGTGGTAGTCCCAGCTTCAGAAAAGCGGCTGTAAGGGGGAGCGGTTTTAGTGAGTTCGGTCTGCTCTTGAACCAGTTGGCGAAACTCCTCCGGATTGGCCACCGCAGCCTTGCCTTCGGCCTCGATCACTATGGCCTTCAGGTTCTTGGAGGCCAGCACAGTGCCCGTTCCGCCCCGACCAGCGCAGCGGCCGCCGCTCATAACCACTCCATAGCGCACCCCTTTTTCCGCCGCTGGCCCGATGCAGGCCACACTGGCACCCTTACCATGTCTCTCGCGCAAGATGGCTTCGCACGCCCTGGTATCCTTTCCCCACAAGTCACCGGCACCCAAGATTTCGCCACGGCCGTCATGAACAGACAAGTATACAGGCTCAGCGGCCGCGCCTTCCACAATCACCAGGTCAAATCCGGCTAACCGCATCCGGGCGCCAAAATCAGCTCCACCCACACTGCGGAAGTAGGTGTTGGTAAGAGGGCTCTTGGTAATGACCATCCACCGGGAGGCGGCCAGAGCTCCGGTCCCCGCCAAGGGACCAATGGCAAAGATAACTTTGTTATCCGCGCCCAAAGGGTCCGTACCAGGAGCGACTTCATTAAAAAGGTAGCATGCCCCCAGACCCCGGCCGCCGCCAAACTTTAGTATCGCCTCCCGGTCAATCTCCTCCTGGCTCACCCGCCTTTCGCTCAGATTCACCCGCATCAGCCTATAAGTACCCATGTATCCTCTCCCTTTCTCCAAGGAAATCTGGCCGGTTAGTGCCTGGCCCATCCTCCGTCCACGACAATAGTCTGGCCGGTAATAAAATTGGACAGGTCAGAAGCCAGGTATAAGGCCGTGCCTACGAGATCGTCAGGCTGCTCCGGCCGCTTTAGACATTGCTGCATGGCTATCTGCTCAACAAACCCCGGGCGGGCATTAGGCATGGTCAGCGTGGCCTCGCTGGACGTCAGACCCGGAGCAATGCAATTGACGTTAATGTTATACTCTCCCAGTTCAGTGGCCAGAGCCCGGGTAAAAGCTATCACCGCCCCTTTGCTGGACACATAGTGCAGCATTCGGGGGACCCCCATCATCACGGTCCCGGAACTAATATTGATTATCTTGCCCTGGCGCTGGGACATCATCAGAGGGGCTACGGCCTTGCTACACAACCACATCCCTTTGATGTTCACCGCGAACACCCGGTCCCAGTCCGCCACTGTAATCTCTGTCCACGGCCGAAAGCCAATGCCGTAATACAAGCCGGCGTTGTTGAGCAGGATGTCTATTCGCCCGTACTTCACAGCTACCGCGTCCGCCATTTCCTTCATGCTTTCCCCGTCCGAAACATCGGCACGAACGGCCAGCGATTCCCCACCTTGAGCGGCAATTTCTGCCGCTACCTTCTCCGCCTTGTCGCCGACAATGTCTACCACGGCTACCTTTGCCCCTTCCCTCGCAAAACCCAGGGCGTAGGCTCTGCCTATACCTTGACCGGCACCAGTGATGATAGCCACTTTGTCCTGTAAAAGCATTTATATCTCCTCCACTTAGGTTTTATTAGATTTTGGTTTCTTCATCTATGCTTCTATGCCCGGCTTGTCGTTTTCAGCCGTCTTCCTATTCTTTGGGGCTGCGGCAGAAGCGCGCGCGAGTCCACGCCCAGAGAGGAATAATAACCTTAACGCTTTCATGTTAAGTAACTTAAAAATGATAGCAAAGATATCTTTGCGTTCAAAAACAATTACGAAATCCCACCCAGTTGGCGGCAAGATCTTTCCGGAAAGAGCAATCACTTTATCACTGGAAACCTCCTTAACCAGATCATCAGTTGCTCCCGCCGGCATGGTATTGAGGGCTTCGTCAAGGCTCAATACCGTCACTTTGCTAAAATCAATGCCAAGGTTTTTTCGGCCCAGGCCCCTTGACCACATGCGCAAATAACCTCACCCCTTTTTCCTCTGTAGTCAGCTTCTCGCTTTCAGCTACCTTATACCTAGCGCCACTCACCTCCATGTCGCGGGCTTACCCAGGTCCAGACGATGAACCCATTGTTCTTAAAGGGAGACCTTTTCCCTGCAAAAGAAGCAGCAAGACAATAAGTAAAAACCCAACCACATCGGTTCTACTTCCGGGAACAAAGAGCAGGACGCCCCCGCCTATGCTCAGAACCCTGTGCCACCATAACATAGATCGCCGTAGATAACCCTCAATGCCTGCTGCCAGGAAATAGGTTCCGACAGCAGCCGTAGCGGTAGCGTAGAGGATTTCACCCGGAGTACCCATAAGCAATAAAACGGGGTTAAAAATGATAACTATAGGAACTAGGTAAGCCACAATTCCCAGGCGCATAGCTTGAAACGCAATGCGAAAGGCAGAATCCCCGGCCAGGGGAGCTGCCGCGAAAGCCGCGATAGCGTATGGAGGAGTGAAAAAAGTGCTTACGCCCATGTATAAGATAAAGAAGTGAGCCGCCAAGGCTGGGACACCGGCCTGAATCATGGCCGGTACCACCATGGCAGCCAGGAGAACATACGAAACAACCATGGAAATTCCCATGCCCATCGCGTAGCAAGCCGCAGCCGTGATAAGTACCAGGATTAAAAGGCTTCCGCCGGACAGTTCCAGTAAAATTCGCGAGAGATTAAGTCCCAGGCCCGTTAAGGTTATAGACCCGATCATTATCCCGGCCACCGCACACAAAACACCTAGGTCTATCATGCTGAAAGTACTCTCTTGCAAAGCCGTTAATACTTTAGCCCAGTTGAGCCTTGTCTCGGGACGGATCATGCTCACCCCGACTAATAGCAACAAGGAGTAAATTAAGGCCTGTATCGGATCATACTTTAACCCCACCAGCAGGATAAAAAACAAGACCAGAGGGCACAGGAATTGCCACCCGTTTTTCAAAGTAGCCTTTAAGGACGGGAGCTGCTCACGGGGCAACCCCGCCATCCCCAGCTTAACAGCCTCAAAATCAACTTGTGCGTATACAGCCAGAAAATATAAGATCGCCGGGATAATAGCGACTGTCGCTATCTTAGCATAACCAAACCCCGAAAGGTCGGCCATAACGAAGGCCACAATACCCATAACCGGCGGCATGATACTCCCGCCACTCGAGGCCACTACCTCGACCGCCCCCGCGAAACTCGGCTTATAGCCAATACTTTTCATCAAAGGGATAGTGACAGTTCCGGTAATAAGGACATTGGCTGCCGGGCTTCCGGTCATGGTTCCAACCAGGGCGCTCGCTATTACAGCGACTTTAGCTGCGCCGCCACGGACATGGCCCATGAGGGCACTGGCCAGGTCAAGAAAAAAACGCGCTCCACCTGAAATGCTTAAAAAGCTACCAAATACCAAAAAACCGAGGATAATAGTCGAGGCCATATTCAGTACCGTGCCAAAGATGCCCTGATCAGAGAGATATACATAATTCATTACCCGCGCCCACGAGAAATTTGGCCCATTAAGGAGGCCCGGAAACAAATAGGCGAATTTGGCGTGGACAAAAAAAAGGAGCCGGCCACAACGATCATGGGCCACCCAACCGTACGCCGCATGGCTTCCAGCAACACCAAGACCAACAGTACCCCTAATACCTGCTCTGTGATCGTTATCCCTGCCCCACCAGTCCGGAGTACCCTTTCATAGTTAAAGGCCATATACACGGTCCCTGTCAGGCCGGTCAGCAATAGCGCGATATCGTACCAGGGAACGGCGGTGCACGCGGCTTTCTTGCTAGCTGGAACAAGCAAAAATACGAGGGTCAAAATAACCGCCAAAAATACTGCGCTGTGAGTTCCGGAATAGATGTCAACACCCCGGTCTACCAAGATATTGCCGATATACAACAGCCCGTATACAGGCAGACCAACGGCAATGATACGCACAGCCCGTCCCCACGACCCCCTGGGTTGTCGGTAGCGAGATATCCCCACCCTTTGAGCGTCAATATCCGGCAAGAGCCTCTCCTCCTCGTAGCTATCGTATTGCAGGCTAAAAAGCCGATCCCAAAGTACAGCATTCTCTATCTGCGGATAACCCTACTTACCACCCTGTGTCCCGGCTGCCTGCACTATCTCCTTTTGATGCGCATCCATGGCGGCATTCCAGAACCCTTTTTCCGTATAGTACTTGATGGCTCCCGGATGGTAAGGAATGGGCAACTTTTGCACCGCCTGTTCGGGAGAATAATGGCTGAATAGACCCGGGGAAACTTCCGCCACCTCCTGATGGTGTTCTATCAGCGTCTTAACAATGGAGTAGGCAACCTCTTCTGGCAAATCTTCAGTAGTCCAAAGTATGGCCGGCGACCGTACGGCCGGCACCCCCGCGGGAATGCCTGGCAAATCGTCCGGTGTGATTACGGGGAAAACCACATCAGGTAACTCCGCATCCACTATAGGCATTTTATCTTCCTCAAATGGCAGTAAAACGACCTTTACTTTGGAAGCCAGCTCCTGGATTTTAGGGCCTTGTAAAGAATCTAAATAAGCTTCGGTGCGACCTTCCACCAGATCCTGGGCTGCCCTGGAAGTACTTTCGGCTTTTAAGATCTTCACTTCGTTTTCACCGATACCGTAGGCTTTAAGCTGTAAACGCCCTAGCTTTTGGAAAAATATATAAGCCGGGTAATCCAGGGTAATTTTTCTTCCCTTGAGGTCTCGAATGGTCTTGATCCCCGTAGCTTCGCTGGTCAAAATGCCAAAAAGCGTGTCCTGACCGGCAAGCAAAGCCCGTAACATAGGATAAGATTTTTCGAGCTCAACACCGTGATAAGCGTCCCAGGCTGAATATGCTGTTGTTGCTGCTAACTGGGCTTCACCGGATTCTACCAAACCAGGCATGGAACTGGCCCCAGGGGTCGGCTGCACGTTAATGGTAATATTAGTATATTTACCTATGACTTCTGCCTGTCGTACTGCCACCGTGTAGTAGCTGGTCCCGGCCGGGTTGGTAAGATAAGTCAAGGAGATTTGTTCCTTCTTGCTCGCTTCCCCAGTTTGTGGGGCAGAATCCAGCCTACTAGGTTCTTTAGGCTCTTCTTTCTCTTCGGTGTCTTGAGTACAGCCGACCAGCAATAGCAGCGCTGTTAGCAGAACTACCAGCAGAAGAGAATACCTACTACCGAGAAACCTCCTCGCGGCAAACAAATTTACCCGTAACAACCTATCCATTTACCTATACCTCCCTTCGTGATCGTTCCTAATCGGTAAGCTTAGCAAAAACCGTGCCAGGCCATTATGCGCGATTATGCACTGAAGTTACTTATGTCTTTAAGCATCAATAACTTATAATGTTGATATTGTATTATGTATTACAATACAGTCAGGTATCACCTAGCAGCCGCTTTTTGCAGACTCTCTAGCAGTCCAGGCCACATGGCCGCAACTTTATCTCTGGCCCACTTCAGCCGGCCATCCATGCGCCCAAGGAAAGAAACGGAAAAAATCCCACCTCCATGCTCCAATCTCGGACAACCACAGGGTTCTGTTCCCACCCATTGTTGTGGTGATCCCCTCTCTTTCTGTCTCTTTCTGGCAGATACATTGTTCTATCTCGCGCCAACTATTTTGACGTTAGCCCGGCTGGCGCTAACCTGGCCAGCGACCGGCTAGCGCAACCAGCCGGCCGCTGGTACAAACAACCATGGTTACCGCAAGCTATTGGGCTTTCTTGGGGAACCACACGTTCCACACCGGCTCCCGGTTGACCATGGTAATCATGACCTCGTCCAGATCATGCTTGCCTTCCAATTGCTTCACCACTTCTTGGTACTGCACCTCCGGCCGGAGGGCGTTGCTGGACGAGATCGCCACCACATTATCGCCGTGGACAGCTATTACCTGTCCCGGGTACTTGGCGATCAACTCGTCCAGGTGATCGTCAAACCAGCGGCGATTGGCGAACTGCACTTTCCTTGCCTTCTGGACAGCGGTCAACTCTACGGCCATTACCTTCCCGCCCCCTTCAAACTCTGTAGTAACCCAGGCCACATTTTTTCGGCCTCTTCCCTGGCCCATTTGGGAGGATACCCTTTGCCCCGCAGGTAGCCCTCGTCGTACCCCGGCGGCGGCTCGGTGGCATCAATGATGAAGCGGTCGTTCCAGCCCCATTTTCCCGCCCACGGTTCCGAAGGATTCAACTCCGTATGCACCATACGTGGAATTATGGTAAGATCTTTGCTAGCCTGAAACTTGCACTGGATTTCATCCAGAACGAATTCCCAGTTGGTAATATCTTCACAATCCTCATCAACTACTATGACACCCTTGAAAGCCGCCGTCTTCATCACCTCAAAACCGACCTGCACGGCAAACTGGGACCAGGCCTTGGCCACCTCTTTAGCTACCTGAACCACCACGATATGTCCGTACTGGTGATGGGGTACGTGCAGGTTGATAATTCCGGGGAAGGCCCGCAAAAGACCCCGTAAGTGAGAAACGCCTATCATGGTGCCGCCAATGGAGTGCCCCTCGGTCGGAGGCACGCCCATGAGCATGTAATAGTAAATGGGATCCTTCCTCATGGTGATGCATTTTACCCTAACCCGCACTACCCGCGCTAGGATCGTGTAGTACAGCTCGAACTCCGGGAACGGCCCGTCTACCTCGAACTCGTCGGGCAGGATTTCACCTTCAATCACCACCTCTGCGCTTGCCGGCACAAGGAGGTCGCTTGTCTCACACTGGACAACCTCTAATGGCGAACCGGTGATGCCGCCCCAGATATCGTATTCGCAAAAGCCGATCGGCATCTTGATCTGGGAAACTATGTACGTCACCGGATCGGCGCCAATGATTATGGCTACAGGGGCAGGCTGACCTTTGTCAATGTAGCGCATAAAAATCATGTAGTCTTGCTGGGTACGGTTAAGAAATTCGGAGAGGGTATGCGAACCTTTAACCCCAAACCGGCGCACGGCGATGTTCTGCCAGCCAGTGTCGGGTTCACGGATGTTGCTGATTCCGGCAGTGATGTTGGGCACACCCTCAAGCTCACCCGTAAAGGGAACCGGGATCCGGGCCAGGTCAGCCTCCTCGCCTCTCCAGATAATTTCCTTACAGGGAGCCGTGGTAACCTCCATAGGCGGCATTGCTTGCTCAATCTTGGCAACAACTTCATGATAAAACCTTCTGGGGTCTGCACTGACATCCATGGCCTTGGCCAGGCGATGTCTGCCGTACATGGCGTTAGTAGCGATTCTCCATCCTGGATAGCCCTTAATGTTGGTAAAAAGAAGAGCTGGCCCACTTTCCGGCCCGTACAAGCCGCTACGCGCTGACTGATACGCAAGAGCGGCCACGCCCCCGCGCAGATCAACCTGTTCATTTACCGTCAACAGCTCTCCGTTATCTTCTAGGTACTGTAGCCAGTCACGCATGGAGGTAAAAGGAAATTCCGGCATAAATGCTCGCCTCCTACACGATTTTCGGATTAAGACCCTCTCCCTCGTTCCTTCTCCCCAACTACTTGAAACCATATAGCTGCCATTTGCTTTCTACGCCCTCCATCACCTCCCGGGCAGGAATAGCCAGCCCCCGTTGATAGGGTTCATCGTACGGAGCAATAGGCTCTGTGCAGTCGTAGATGGCAAAGGAGGAATAGCCTGCTCCCAGCCCCAGGGACAACTCGCTCGGGTCCAGCACTACCCCCGTCGTCGGACCGATCACATGGATGTCTTTCAGTGGCTGGAACTTCACGGTAAAGGCCCACAGCACCTCGTTAGTGTCCTGGATATCGATGTCATCATCTACTATGAACAAGTTTTTCAGTATTCTCCCCGCCTGTACCGCCTTCACGGCCATGCCTACCCTCTTGGCCAGGCCTGGGATCCGCCTGGTGGCATTTTTGTCCACAGAGACAACCATGGTGATGCTCCACACGGAAAGGATACGTACGTCCCTGACCTCGGAAACGATAGGACGGACCTGCCGCAACAAATCAGCTTCTATGGCAACACCGCCAATTTCGGTACCCTCGTTGGGAGGCTTGCCCATATACATATACTGAAAATAGGCGTCCTTGCGCATGGTAATGGCCTTTACCTTTATCTCAGGGCACATGTTATA
>SLTJ01000035.1 GCA_004347685.1 Clostridia bacterium | reverse complement strand
CTGAAGATGCTGGGCAAGAGACAGAGCCGCTACCCGGAACAGGTGGAGTATTGATAAGCATTCAAAAGGTCGCATGGTAATGACTCAAGTAATAACATGGGCTGGGCAACAACCTGACTTGCCCAGCCTTTTTATTTATGCCCACCCGGCAAATTTGCCTGAGGGTAAACCCTAGTTGCCAACCAGCAAGATTTGTATTATTATAAAACTGCAAGTGTAACAAAGACAGGTACGCCAAAGATCCATAGTTTACCTTAATTACACAAAATTGAGCTGCTAAGACGAAAGTATGGATATCGTCAGCGTCAGATCTCTGGATGAGGTGGTTCCTTGAAGGAGAGCAGCCGGTTACACAGATTCATGTTTCCCCTCAGCGTCAAAGTAACTCTGACCGTGCTCATTGCTGTCCTGGCCACCATGGGCCTTGCCTCCACGGGCATCTTGCGGCAATCGCCGGGGTACAGCCTGGCATGGCTGGTGCTGGTAACCACCGTCAGCTTCAGGTACGCAAAATACTTAAGCGGTGCGGCCAGGGCGCTCCTGCACGGGATTCGGGAGATCACGGCCAGGGGTACTTTGAAAACGCAGATAGCTCCCCGGGGCCGGGATGAGATCGGCGCCATTGCCGAGGCCTTTAACGACCTGACGGCGTCCTTGCATGCCCATAAGGAAAAGCTGGCCGCCAGGCTGGCAGAGCTGGAGTTTCTCCACGAGGCCACCCGGGGCCTTACCCAGGCCGGTTCGCTGCAGGAGTTGTTGCCGCGGCTGCTGGAAAAAAGCCTGCAGGCGGTAGGAAGAAGGTGCGGGGCTATCTACCTGGCCCGGGGCAGTGAGCTCTTTCTTGCCTACCAGCGCGGCCTGGACGAGGTCGCAGCTTCCGGGGCGGTGGAACGTCTGGCCCTGGAGAGGGTTGAACCATTGCCGGAGGTAAGTCCCGGTTTTCCCCTCCCGTTAACTCCCGCCTCCCGGGAATGCCTGGACAAAGCCTTTGGCAAGTGGGCTATGGTGCCGCTGCAAGCGGGATGCGAGCTGGTGGGGAGCATTATGATTGCAGAAAATGTTTCCGGTGAAGGCCCGGTCAGCGGCGACGTTCGTTTCATAGAGACCATAGCCAGAGAGTTTGCCACCCTGGTTCACAACTCGTTACTTGCGGAAAAGGTCAAGGCCCAGGAAAAGGAATTGCGGCGCCTGGCCCTGGATGCTATTACCAGTCAGGACGCAGAACGGGCGCGGCTTTCCCGGGAGTTACACGACTCGGTCGGCCAGGCCCTCGGCGTGGTTAAATTTAACCTGGAGCTGCTGCAGAACAGGCTGGCAGGCCGAAATGGCGTGAGGAGCCGGGAAATGTACCAGTGGCTGGGGAGTCCCCTGGAGATGGTAATGGAAGCTATGCAGGAATTGCGGCGTATTGTAGATGAACTGCGGCCTTCGGTGGTAGAGGAAATGGGGCTGGCTGACGCTATACGCTGGTATTCCCACTGTCTGCGGGAACGCACGGGTATAGCGGTGGAGGCCCTGGTAGATATTGGGGGCAACCACCTCGATTCAGCCGTGGAGACGGCCATCTACCGCATTGTCCAGGAAGCGTGCATCAATGCCATCAAGCACGGCCGGGCCTCGAGCATTTATATTACCCTCCGGGGTGCTCAAGGTAGCATGCTCGAGCTCAGGGTAGAGGATAACGGCAGGGGTTTTTTGGTGGACGAGCTGGAGGCGAGTGGCCAGGCACGGGCTGGGTCCGGCGTGCGGGGGATTAGGGAAAGGGTCTTGCTTTTGCGAGGAGAGGTAAATCTTACCTCGGCGCCGGGGCGGGGTACCTGCCTGGAGGTCCGGCTGCCAAGGCAACCGCGTTTTGTTGTGAGTTCTGAGGAAGGGGGCAAAGGCGATGCGGCAGCCTACGCGGGTATTTATCGTTGACGATCACGTGATTTTGTGCCAGGGGTTGGTGGCTCTTCTGGAATCCTATCCGGATATACAGGTGGTGGGGCATGCGGCCGGCGGCTGGGGGGTAGAGGAAGAAATCCTCCGGGCCGCTCCTGACGTGGTGGTAACCGATATGGTCATGCCCCAGATAAGCGGCGCCGATTTAATTGCGAGGCTGCGGGAGCGGGCCGGCGACAGAATCCGTTTCGTCATTCTAAGCATGTATACCAGCCCGGAGTACGTACACCGGGCCGTAAAGATGGGGGCCTGTGGTTACGTGAGCAAAGATGCGCCGGCAGCCGAACTGGTAGATATCATCCTTCATGCCACCTATACCCGTCCCCGGTTCAGCCGGGCGGTAGCCGAGAGCGTGGACAGTCTGGAAGATTTGCAGATAGGATTTGTCCGCAGCGGCGAAAATAGCTGCCGCCTCAGCCCCAGGGAGATAGAGGTGCTGCGGTTGATAGCCGAAGGCTGCCGCAATAAGGAAATTGCTGATCGCCTCTGTATCAGCCTGAAGACGGTAGAAGCGCATAAGACAAGCTTGATGCGAAAACTGGGAACCCGCAATTATTCGGTTTTAATTCGCCACGCCGCTTCCCTCGGCCTTGCGCCGCCATTATCGTAAAAAAGTGCACCTATACGAAAAGGTTTAGGGAGTTCCCGGATAGGCAAATTTGCCAAAACCACTAGAATAAAACTATAGCGTCTAAAGCTATAGGGAGGGGGTGTTTGTTTCTTTCTTTACAGGTATGGCGGGACGGCGGCTGGTGAGAGGACTGGGTAGAAGAACATAAGTATTTTACCGGAGGAGGAACCAAAGAATGGCCGAAAGTTTCCCTTTTAGATCTCTGCGTTCGTGGTTGCAGTTTCTCGAGGAGCAGGGTGACCTGGTGCGCGTACAGGAAGAGGTTGATCCCAACGAGGACATAACGGCTTTTGCTTATAAAGGCTGCCGTGTCCCGAATTCCCCTTCTTTTCTCTTTGAGAATATCAAAGGCTATCCGGGGTGGCGCATTGCCAGCCAGACCATGTACGACTGGCAGCGGCAGGCTTGGGCCCTGGGCATATCCGATCCGGCCAACCTGGCCCGGGAAATAGGCCCCAAGCTTGACCAGCGGGTACCGCCCATCCAGGTTTCCACCGGCCCGTGCAAAGAAGTGAAGTTCTTCGCCGAAGATGCCGACCTGAGCCGGATACCCTTCTGCATGACCGGTGAGTTTGAGGGCATCCCCAACCTGACCGCCGGCATCAGCAACAAGCAGGATCCGGAAACCGGCTGGCAGAACATCGCCATTCGGCGCCAGGGCATTTCTGGCAGGCACAAGTTTTCCGAGTATATCAATACCTCCAATCAGGATTTCCAGATCTGGGGCAAGTGGCAGCTCCAGGGCAAGAAGATGCCGGTGGCCTTGATCATCGGCGCCGATCCGGTAGCTTGCATGGTTACTCAGACCAAAATGCCGGTAGGCGTGTGTGAATACGAGCTGTGGGGGGCCTTCACCGGCCAGCCGCTGGAGGTGGTCAAGTGCGAGACTTCCGATCTGCTGGTGCCGGCCGAGGCGGAGATAGTAATTGAAGCCGAGATCGAGCCCTTTGAGCGCGAGCTGGACGGGCCCTTCCCCGAGTTCGGCGGCTACTATACCACCCTGGCCTGGGTGGCCAAGTCCAATGTAAAGTGCATTACCATGCGCCGGGACCCCATCTTCTATTACCTGGGCATGGGGCTGGCGCCTACCGAAGGCCATAACATAGCCGAACCCATGCAGGCAGCCACCTTGTATAACCTCCTCTGCAAGCAGTTCAGCGGCATTATCAACGTGCACAACCATGGCTGGTACCACAATATTGTCCAGGTTGACCGGCGTATATCAAAGGCTTGGCCGCAGATGGCCCAGGCCATAGGGAATGCGGTCAAGGTGGCCATCCCTTATGCCAACATCACTTTTGTGGTTGACGACGACTTCGGTGCCGATCTTACCGATTACTATGAGCTGATGAACGCCCTGCACTACAAGTTTGCCGCCACTAAGGACCTGACGGTATTGCACCGCACCACGGGCGACCTGCTTAACCCGATAGAGCCGTGGGTCGGCCGGATCGGCTGGCAGGACTACTGCACCTTTGATCTTACCGAAAAGATGGCTCCCTGGGACGAGTGTTACAAGCGCGGCAAGGCCATTCCGGGCAGGGCGGCGAGAAAGAAAATGGAAGAAGGCTTGTGGGACAAGGTTGTTGGCAGAAAGTAGCGCGGAGGCTGTGGTGCCTTCCCCGCTGCGGCATGGCATCCGGTACGCATCATGACAGGTTGCCGGGTCACTTTTACTTCGCAAGGAGGCAGCAAAAACATGGTCATGGAAAGAAAAGATTTCGACGTAGAGAAACTGTGGCGGAACCCTACTCCCTACATGGAGAACCGGGCCAAACAGTTTGAAAACCGGGACTGGTTTGCCGAGCACATGGACGAGATCTGGCAGAAATACCGGGGCCGGGTGGTGGCGGTCTGGGACAAAGAAATTAAGGCCGTAGGCCGGACGGCCGATGAGGTTTGGGCGGCCCTGGGTGATAAGTATCCCCGCGAAGGCGTCATGGTGATCCTGGTCCCGGAGGAAGAAGTTTTCAAGGTACCGTACCCGGCTGATATGGTGTTCAAGGCGCCTGCCGCGTATTAGGGCTGAGTGAGGGCTTCCCGGTGACGCACGCGGCCGTGCAGGCCGGTGCGTGACCGGGCATGGTGCCTCGAAGGTGCAGGCGCAATGTTAGACCCGTACAGGCAGCAGCATTCGCAGCGCCAGACATCCAAAACTTCAAAACGTAGAGGTGAGCGCTAAATCATGGAAACAAAACAAGTAGTAAGCATGCAGGTGATGATGGGGTGCACGCGCAACTGCGAACCGTGCCCCAAGTATTTTGACTGCAGCTCCAAGTTGAAGTACGACATTTATAACACCCCGGCCCTGCGCAAGATTGAGGCCAGGTTGTCCAAGATAAAATACAAACTGGCCATTATGAGCGGCAAGGGTGGGGTGGGTAAGTCTACTTCTACCGGGATGCTGGCATATGCCCTGAACCTGTTGGGGCGAAGAGTAGGTGTCCTGGACTCGGATTTCTACGGGCCAAGCCAGGCTACCATCATGGGGGTCTTTGGCCAGCGCATGGAGGTGGGCCCTGACGGACTGCTGCCCCTGGCAAACGCCCAGGGAATAAAAGTAGCTTCGGTAGCTTCCACCCTGGGGGAGACCGATTACGTCACCTGGATGGGAGACCAGATCCGCTGGGCCCTCTACAGCTTTCTCGGCAATACCGAATGGGGCGACCTCGATTACCTCCTGATAGATCTCCCGCCTGGCACCGGGGAAGAAACCCTCAACGTCATGAAGGCCATCCGGGGACTGAGCGGAGGTGTTATCGTCACCATCCCTTCGGAAGTGTCCCAGGTGGTGGTGGGGCGGGGTATCATGCTGTGCAAGCGAGCCGAAACCCGCATCCTCGGGTTGATTGAAAACATGGGCACCCTGACCTGCCCCAAGTGTCAGTCCGACATTGACGTTTTTATGGTGGGCGGCGGCAAGCGTGTGGCCGAGAAGATGGGGGTTCATTTCTTCGGCACCGTGCCCCTGGACAAGAGGGTTAGCGAAGCCTGTGACGAAGGCATCCCCTATATGGTGAAATTTCCGGACACGGATGCCTCGCGCCGGTTTATGGAGATAGCGCGGGAAGTTATCGAACAGGTGGAGGGTGTGCGGGCGGGATAAGGCGTCTCCTGGTCACGCCGTGACCGTTCGATTTTTAGGAGTCCCTGGCAGCAGGGGCTCCATATTTGTATGAATTGCTTAAGGAGATCCAGCCTCCCCTGGTGAGTGCGGCACGATCGTCGTGAAATTCGGGGAGCTCCCTACTTGTTACAATTACACGCAAAAGATAGAGTTAGTGTTGGTAGCGCTGCCGGCAGTTGCCGCTAGTATTCAGCACCCAGGTTTGTTCCAGGAAATGGAGGTTAGGATGGATATGATTAAGGGGCATCAAGAACTTGTCGCAGCTTTACGCAAGTCAGGAGACGTAATTGAAGTTACCCGGCAGGTGGATTGGAACCTCGAGGCCGGTCTCATCGCCAGGCATATCAATGAGACCGGTGACAGGTCGGCCCTGTTGACCAACATCAAGGACTACCCGGGAGCCAGGATGCACGCCTCGCCTCTTTCCAATTACCGGCGCATGGCGGTAGCCATGGAGCTCGATCCTGACACGCCGCCTAAGAAGATCATTGACGAATACGAACGGCGGGTACGCCGGCCCATCAAGCCCACTCTGGTCAAGGACGGGCCATGCAAAGAGAACATCGTCAAGGGGGATGACATTAACCTGCTGCAGTTCCCGGCCCCCATGGTCCACGACGGCGACGGCGGCCGCTACCTGGCCACCTGGCACGTGGTGGTCAGCCGGGATCTGGAACAAAGGGACTGGGTTAACTGGGGCATGTACCGGTGCATGGTACATAACGAAAAGTACCTGGGCCTGCTGACTTTGCCGGGCCAGGATATCGGTCGCCAGTACCTCAAGTACCAGGCGGCGAACGAGCCTATGCCGGTGGCCATATGCATAGGTCCCGACCCCTGCTCGGCAGCGGCCAGCACCTCTTCCCCCGGTGCCGGCGTAAGCGAAGCCGACATAGCCGGGGCTATTGCCCAGGAGCCCATCGAGCTGGTAAAATGTGAGACCGTTGATCTCGAAGTGCCCGCCTATTCGGAGATAGTCATCGAAGGACACCTGCTGCCCAATGTCCGGGTGGTTGAGGGCCCCTTTGGCGAGTATACGGGCTACCGGACCTCCCCCCGGGATCCCCGGCCGGTGGTAAAGGTAAGCGCCATTACCTACCGCAACAACCCCATCGTGCCTATCGCCAATATGGGCACGCCGGTGGACGAGTGCGACATTCTCTTTTCCATCACCTGGGGCATGGACGTGCGCCAGGCCGTATCGAAGCTTCCGGTGGCTGCCGTACACATACCGCCGGAGGCCTGCGGCCACGCGGCCGTGGTGGCGGTCCACAAGATTTACGAGGGCATTGCCGAACATGTGGCCAACGCCATCTGGGGCAGCAAGCTGGGCTACCTGATGCCCTTTGTGATTGTGGTTGATGATGATGTAGATCCGTATAACTGGAATGAGATTATCCATGCCATGTTTACCAAGCTGCACCCACAGCGCAGCCTGCACGCGCGCCATTGCACCCCCGGGCACGGCCTCTATCCTTTCCTCAGCACCTATGAGCGGAAGTGGGGCATAGCATCCAACCTGTTGATTGACCTTACCTGGCCCATTGATTGGGACAAGAATATTGATGTGCCGCAAAAGGCATCGGTAAGGGGTATGTACCCGCGGGGGCTTGCCGAGAAGGTGGTCGCCGGCTGGAAGGAATATGGTTTTTAGGAGGGATAGATATGGCCAAACAATACGATACCTTTGTGGACGACCTGGCCACGCTGCCGGAGGGCAAGGAGGTAGTACTGGCAGTACGGAACCTGGACGATTTCAAGACGATTGCCGTGAAAGCGGTTGTTTCCAGCACCGGGGAAGAGGACGACCTTTTGTGGCTGCGTTTTTCCCGGGGGCGGCTGCGCGATAAACCGTGGCGTATCAAGGTAATTGAAGAGCTGCCCTTTGAGGCCTTGTTCATCGAGAGCAGCGTTTTGCAATAGTGAGCCAGAGATAAGAAGGGCACCACCAAGCAACACTCCTATCTCAGACAAGGGGCTTGGCTTGAGGGAGGAAGGGCCTTTCCTCCCTCTTGCCTCTTTACGCAGCACACAGAAAAAGGAGTTGAGGTCATGGCCGGCAGTGGACGCAGCATTGAAGCCCTAAACGTTAACTACGGTTGCCGCCTTGAATGTGAGGCTTGCGAGAAGTATTTTGACTGCGAGTCTCCGGAGAAGGAGAATATTTACGAGCGGGGACGGATGCGCCGGGTGCGGCAAAACCTGGCCCCGATCAAATACAAGGTGGCTGTAATGAGCGGCAAAGGTGGGGTGGGCAAGTCTTCAGTGACCGCAGCCCTGGCCATGGGGTTGGCGCAGAGGGGAGCCAAGGTTGGGGTGGTAGACCAGGACTTTGACGGGCCCTGTATACCCCGGATGCTGGGTGTACTTGGTGATACAATGCAGGCCGGAGATAAGGGGATCATTCCGGTGGTGAGCAAACAGGGGATTAAGGTGGTTTCCACCGGATTGTTGCCCGAAGAAAATGACACGGTAATCACTTGGTTGCATGCTTTGCGCCGCAACGCCACGGAGGAATTTCTCGGGCATACAGATTACGGTGACGTGGATTATCTCCTGATTGATATGCCCCCGGGAACGAGTTCAGATTGTGTGAACGTGCTTCAGTGCCTGCCGGATCTGTCAGGCGCGGTGGTGGTGACGGTGCCGACCCAGGTATCGCAGGGGGTGGCCAAGAAAGCCATCCTTTTGTGCCGCAAGGCCGGGGTGCCCGTTCTGGGCGTAGTGGAGAACATGAGCGGTTACGTGTGTCTCCATTGCGGCCGGGAGGTTCAGCCTCTGCTTTCCGGCGGGGGTGAGGCCCTGGCCGCCGAAATGGGCGTTCCGTTTTGGGGCCGGATACCCATTGATGCCAGGCTGGGTGAGAGCATGGACCGGGGACAGCCGTTCTTGGAGTTGTTTCCTGATAGCCCGGCCGTTCAGACCGTTATGCGGTTAGTTGCTAACTTGCAGGCAGCCATGGAAGGATAAAACAAAATCATGAGGGGTGGGGTTAATATGGCCTTTGCCGATCTGAGGGATTTTTTGCGTTTCTTGGAGGATGCGGGGGAGCTGATACGGATTGAGGACGAGGTGGACAGCAGGTTCGAAGTTTCGGCAGTGCTCAAGCGGGTGGGGCAGGCTGGCGGGCCGGCAGTGATGTTTACCGGGGTAAAGGGTTACGATGTACCGGTGATGGGAAACCTCTTTGGCAGCCTAAGGCGTTTGGCCATGGCCCTGGAATGTGAGGTGGCTCAGATCAACCAGGTCTACCTCGAACGGCGGGAAAAACCGGTCGGGCCTACCGAGGTGGAAGGAGCGCCTTGCCGTGAGCTGGTTTATCGCGGCGCTGGCCTGGACCTGCTCTCTCTCCTTCCAATCCTTACCTACCATGAGGGTGATGCCAGCCCCTATATCACGCAGGGTCTGGTCATAGTGCGGGATCCCGAGAGCGGGGCCCAAAGCCTGGGAATTCACCGCATCCAGGTCAAGGGCCCCCGGCGTATCGGCATCCAGCTCGTCAGCCGCACGTCAATGGTATATATGGAGCGAGCTGAGGCCCGGGGCGAAGGGGCGGAGGTGGCCATAGCTATTGGGGTTGACCCCTGCACCCTGCTGGCCTCGGTGGCCTGGGTGCCCTTTGCCGACAAGCTGGCCCTGGCCGGTGGTATGCGCCGGGCTCCCACGGAGGTCACCAAGGGGTTGGCCACGCAGCTTTGGCTCCCGGCGCGGGCCGAGATTGTGCTGGAGGGCCGCTTTATTCCAGGCGTGCGGGAAACAGAGGGACCCTTTGGCGAGAGTACCGGCTACTACATAACTACCGAAAGCCCTGTGGCTGAGATCGAGCTGGTATCCATGCGCAGCGGCGCCATTTATGCGGCCTCGGAACCATGGACGCGGGAAGATGAAGTCCTTACTGCCTGGTCCTGGGCCGGAGAGGTGTTAAACAGCCTGCGCAAGGAATTCCCTGGTGTCAAAGCTGTCAAGTTATCTTCAATGATGGCTAACTGTGTCGTCTCCATGACCAAGAGTTCTCCCGGCGAGGCCCGACGGCTTATCTATCGCCTATTGACTTCAAATCCCTATTTTAAGTACGTCACCGTGGTTGATGATGACGTGGACTTAAATAATCCCATGGAGGTTGAGTGGGCCCTGACCACCCGTATGCTTCCCGACAGCGGCATAATCAGGTTGGAAGGTCTGGAAGGCTCGCCAATTGACCCCTCGGTCAAACTTGACCCGCACCTTTTGACGGCCAAGATCGGTTTTGATGCTACCCGGCCGTGGGGCCATGACGAGGAATTCGCCAAGATTGATGTTCCGGGGTCGGCACGGCAGCGGGCCACCTCCTTGCTGGCGGCGGCCGGGTGGGAGGCCTGATAGGCAAAATTCCTGGGTTATCCCTACTTTGCGTCGGCCGCCTGGCCCCAGCTCGCTCAGCCTCCTCGTCGAGCCAGGCTAAGGCTCCCGCTCGGCTCCGGCGGACTTCGCGGCCAATTCGGCGTCCATGCCTCAGTGGCCGCCCTCCGGCATCCATGCCTCCGGGTCCGCCTTCGCCTTCGCGGCAGCCTAACCCTGGCTAACAACTCGTCGGAATTCGCTCGCCCAGGGCCAGGCAGCCGAGCCGAACACAAACTGAGGATGCGCCGGAGGCAAAATTCTGGTTGACGCTAAGCAAGATTTGCATTATTATTGGAATTACACTAGGGGAAAAAGGGGCGAGACCTGCTTGCGTTAGGAGGGAATTGTCGGTTGCATTTAAGGTGCTGGGGGAGGGATTTGTGTGCTCGAAAGCCTTTACGCTTGCACCAACTTTCTTGAAGATGCAGGAGAACTGGTGCGGGTGCAGGAAAAGCTGTCGCCGCGTTACGAGGTGGCGGCTGCCCTGCGTTACCTGGAACGGCAATCAGGCAAGGCGGTTTTGCTGGAGAGGGTAGAGGGATATGAGGACGTGGTTGTCCTCGGAAACCTTCTTTCCAACCGCAGACGGCTGGCCCTGCTGCTGGATGTTCCAGAGGACAATGTCGTAGATGCTTACCTGGCCCGGACGGCCACCCCGGTCGCTCCCAAGATAATAGAAGGAGACCTTCTTGCCGCCGGCCTGCGGGAGACCAAACCGGACGTCTTCGTTATGCCTGTCTTAACCCACCATGCCGCCGATGCCTCTCCATACCTGACCAGTGCCGTAACCATAGCCAGGGACCCGGAAACCGGCGCTCGCGGCATGGGTATCCACCGCGTGCAGGTCAAGGAGCGAGACCGGCTGGGAATCTTTTTGGGATCACCGCCCCTTTCAGATTTCCTGGCCAAAGCCGAGGCCCGCAGCCAAGATCTTGAGGTAGCCATCGTGGTAGGTATGCATCCTTTGACCTGGCTGGCGGCCGTGGCCTATGCTCCGGAAGGGGTGGACAAATTCGGCCTGGCCGGCGCTCTCCGGGGAGAGCCGGTGGAGCTGGTGCGCTGCGCCACCGTGGACCTTGAGGTACCCGTAGAGGCCGAATATGTCATTGAAGGCCGGGTTCGGGCCGGGGTACGGGAAAAGGAGGGCCCCTTTGGTGAATCCAATGGAGTTTATTTGACCTATGATAACCCGGTAATCCAGGTGCAGCGAATAAGCTGCCGGCCCCACGCGATTTACCATGCGCTGGTACCATTTAACCACGAAGAGAATATCCTGATCGGCCTGACCTGGGAAGCGCAGAACTTGAGGGGCCTACAGCAGCGTTTTCCCTTTGTGAGGCGGATGCACCTGGAGGAGGATGATTGGACCCGGGCTGTTATTCAGGTGGACAGGGAACAGGCTACCGTGCCTTTGCTGGAGTTTGCTTCCCAGGTGTTGCAGGAACTGTACTTTGTCAAAACTTTGGTTTTGGTGGATACAGATATAGATATCTACGATTCCCAGGAAGTATCCTTTGCTCTGGCTACCCGGTTCCAGCCGGACCGGGATATGGTGGTCCTGCGGGATCAGCCGGCCCTGGCCCTGGATCCCTCGACCACGGCCACTCCTGAGGGGTTTCGCACGGCCAAGGTGGCCATGGATGCCACCGTGCCCCCGGGCGAACGGGAGCGCTATAAGAAGATCAGCATACCAGCGGATGTGGCCCGGCGGGTGCGGGAAAAGCTGGCGACCGTTTAGGAAGCGGCGAGGGCGGAGTACATGCTTTTGCGGGTGGAGAGAATAAAGGGACTTCTTTTCGACGTTCACGACACCATCGTTGACAAGGGCGGCAGCGCCGCCCTGGAGTGCGCGCTGGACGAGGCCGCAGCTTTCTGGGAGGAAGCAGGATATCCAGAGGCGGCTGCGGGCTATAAAAAGGTTTGGCGGGACTGCATCCTTCGTGGCCGGGAAATCCTGGCCCAGGGGCGCGAGTTCAGTTTTGAAGAGTGGCACCGGCAGATCTTTGCCGGGCTCGGTATCCCTTACAGTTACGAACTGGCCGTGCGGTTAAACGATAGGTTTATGCGCGGATTCGCTGGCCGTACCCGGCCGATCCCAGGGGCTGCTGAGGTTTTGGGCAGGCTGGCCCGGCAATATCGGCTTGGTGTGGTTTCAAATAGTATGGCGGAAAACACTTTAATTGACCTGGCAAGAACTGGCCTGCGGCAGTATTTTCATGTCCTGATCATATCTTCTCAAGTGGGATACCGCAAGCCGCACCCGGTCATTTACCTGGCAGCCCTGCAGGCCATGAACGTGGCCCCGGAAGAAGTGGTCTTTGTGGGTGACAATTGGGAAGAGGATGTCGTCGGGCCAAAGGAACACGGGATGCAGGCCATCTGGCTGAAACCTGCCGGCAAGGAGGCCGAGGAATGGAGGTTCCGGCTCCCGGGGGTGGCAGTGGCCGGTGCTTTGGAAGACATACCCGGGATGTTGCTGAAACCGGGGGGCTGAGGACTAGAGATGGGGCCGCGCTGGCGGCGTTAACCTTAACTTAGCCTGGGAGAGGGGATTATTAATGCCAACGCGATTGATAGTCGGCATGTCAGGGGCCACGGGCGCCATTTACGGCATCCGTTTGCTGGAGGTGCTCCGCGACCTGGGGGTGGAAAGCCATCTGGTGATGAGCCAGGCGGCGGAAAAAAACATCATCCTGGAGACAAACCGGCGGGTAGAGGATGTCAAGGCCCTGGCCACAGTGGTCTATCCCTTTGAGGATATCTCTGCGGCCATTTCCAGCGGTTCGTTTATTACGGCCGGCATGGTGGTGGCTCCGTGTTCCATCCGCACCCTGTCGGGGATAGCCAACTCTTACAACGAGAACCTTTTGGTGCGGGCCGCCGACGTGACCTTGAAGGAGCGGCGGCGCCTGGTGTTGCTGGCCAGGGAGACTCCGCTCCATGCAGGGCACCTGCGCCTGATGATGCAGGTGACGGAGATGGGCGGCATTATCCTCCCCCCCATGCCGGCCTTTTACCACCACCCCCAGACCATAGACGACATAATCGCCCAGACGGTGGGCAAGGTGCTGGACATGTTTGGCATTGAGCACCACCTCTTTCGCCGCTGGAGCGGCCACAAGGCGGCCGTAGGAGTCGTTCGGGGACGGCTGGTAAAGGGTAAAGGCGAGGCTCCCTTTTTTACCCGCCTGCCCTGGGTGCGGGAACAGTTCATAGCCAAGATCGGTTTTGACCCGTATCCGGGAACGGTAAACCTGCAATTGGACGAGGAGGGGGCCAGGCTGATGCAGGAACTGGCAAAGGGGGAGGGTATCTCCATTGACCCTCCTGATCCCCAGTTCTGCCAGGCCAAATGCCTCAAGGTGAACATCCAGGGCATCCCGGGCGCCTTGCTCTTGCCCCTGGTGGACGACTACTACGAGGGGATTGTCGAGCTCATGGCTCCTGTGTGCGTGAAGGAGAAGCTTGGCGTCAAGGAAGGAGACTGGGTGAGCTTTTCCCTGACCACGGCCGTTCACTCTGGAGCCGCTCCGGTAGACATGCCGGTGCGGCAAAAAAAGCCTCAAGCGGAAGGATAAAGAAGCCGGGTTGGCGAAATAGACAAACTGCCGGGGCAGCCCCAGATAGTTGGGTCTGGCTGCAGGAATTTGGTCAGCCCAGCCTTTGCGGAAAGCGGGGAGGCCACAGGAAAAGTTCTGTTGCTGGCAGGAGGAGGGATCTCCTATATCCATGTCTCTCAGAAATAAGGCTGTGTTTGTCACCTTCTTGAACGGACTGCTGCCGCCGCTGGTATGGCTGATATTCGCCATTCCCATTTCCGGCACGGCCCCCATGGAGCGGCTGCTGCCTGCCTTCCTGGCGCCCCGGGTGCTGTTATGGGCAGTCTTTATCACGGCCGGATCATCCTGGTGGGTTTATCATATGTGGCAGAGGCTGGAGGCGGCCGGGGCCGGAGAAGCCCACGACCTTCTCTACCGCTTTCCTGCGTATTACCTTCTATGGATGGCTCCTTATGCCCCGATAGGGGTGTGGTTAACACTCGCCGGGCAGGACTGGGTAACACCAGTAAGCCTCTGGTCACTTGAAGTGATGGCCGTAGGAGAAACGATATTTATTACCCTGGCCCTATATGTGCTGGTGGTCTTTTTCTTCGAGCGTGAGTTTGCGGCCAAGGCCCTGCCGGCGGCCCCGCGCCGGCTGTTTCCCCTCTGGCTCCGGCTTGGCTCAGGCGTCGTCCTCCAGGTTTTCGCCGTGGCCCTGGTGACGGCTTCGGTGGCCGTAGCGCGGGCTGTGGCCGCGGGTATGGCCCCGGCAGCCGTGGCCGGCCACGTGTGGTTCGTGGCCCTCGGCGCTGGCGCCAGTATTGCGGCTTCATGGTTTTTCCTGTTCGTCTGTTTTCGCCAGCTCACACTATCCTTGGGCGGCCCGGATAAAACCCTACAGGGGGCGGCTGCCGGAGAGGCAGACATGACGGTCAGGTTGCCAGTTGTTTCTATGGATGAGGTGGGCCGGATTGCCCACGGTTTTAACGTTTTCATCGGCAAGCTCGCGTCCTTGGCGGCAACTGTTAAGAAGGTGGAGGGTGACATAGCGGCCCTGGGCAACTCTGTCACGACCATTGCCGACCAGCTCAATGCCGTGGCCAAGGAGGTGGCGGAAGCCATTTCCCAGGTGGCGCAAGGGAATGACGCCCAGGCGCGAAACGTGCAGGAAACGGTGGCGGCCATGGAGCGGGTAAAGGAGCGTATGGAGCATCTGAAGGCAGTGGCCACCTCCATATCCGGGGCGGCAGAGGAAACCACCAAGGCGGCCGAGGGAGGATCCGAGGCGGTAGAGGTTATCGCCGGGGCCGACAGGCAGGTGGCCGCAGCGAACCAGCAGATGCGAGCGGTGGCCAGCGAGGTAGGCGAAGTGGCGCAAGAAATAGGCCGTGTCCTGGAAACCATTTCGTCTGTGGCCGATCAGACCAAGCTTCTGGCCCTCAATGCGGCCATTGAGGCCGCCAGGGCCGGCGAGCACGGGCGGGGGTTTGCCGTGGTGGCCGATGAGGTGCGGAGCCTGGCTGAGGCCTCAGGGGCTTCGGTGGAACAAGTGGGAAATATGGTGAGCAAGGTGCAGGAACGGGTGCAAAGGTTGATGCAGGAAGTGGAGAAAGAGACTGGCATGCTGCAGGACCACCTGGGCGATGTAGAACATACAGCCAGTATCTTCCCGCAGATAGTGCAGAAGGCAGTGGAGACCAGCCAGGCAGTGGCGGGAATGAAGGAGGCGGTCACCGGGGTTGAGGCAGATCACCAGCAGGTCGCAGCAGTCATGGAGGATTTGGCCGCTTCGGCCGAGGAAGCGGCTGCCTCGGCCCAGGAAGTTGCAGCTTCAAGCCAGCAAGCTCAGGCTATCTCAGACCAGCTCCGCCAGGTTACCATATCCATGGCCGAAGCAATTCAAAAGCTGGGCAAAGCGACAGAGATGTTCCGGGCATAGATGTCCTGGAAGCCTGTTGATTAAGAATAAGGATCTTGCCGGTTGTAACCAATTACCTCCCTTGGTCATAGTCTAAACCAGAGCTTCAGGAAAGCTCAGACATGACCAAAGGGGGGTTTTTTAGTGGGAGGAATCGGTATCGGCGGCGGAGATCAGAAGTCTTTTATCGTATTCTTGATCCTTATTTTACTGCTGCTCGGTGACTAGTCCAGGTGAAGCGCAAGGATGACAAAACCGGAAGGGGGGAACAACATGGGAGGTCTGATGGGAGATAAGAAGGCTTTTGTGGTCTTCCTGATTCTGATTCTCTTGTTACTCGGCGACAACCTGTAAAGGGCCTGACTTCATTATCCTGGTGAAAGGAGGCAAACAAAATGGCAGAGAGCTATGGCCTCCTGGGGGACCGGAAGACCTTTGTGGTCTTCCTGATCTTGATCCTCCTGTTGCTGGGAGATTAAACCATGAGTGAGCCGCGGGACCCGGGTTCCGTGGCTCACTCATCTTATTGCCTCAATCATTTTTTCCCGCATAAGTATTACGGGCGCGGGGGCCGTTCCCCGCGGGACTCCCCTCACAGTTTACTTCGCTTTTTCCCCTGCTCGTGGTAAAATAGGCAGAGCAAGCCCTAACCCCCAAAAAACATGGTCTTGATATAGGCGATGTTGTTCTGAACATTGCTCTTGCCCTTGACTATTTGCATGTGGCCAGGCAGCAGCCATTCCACGTCCAAGGAAGCCAGGTGATCAATGCTTCGGGCTAGTTCGGGCAAGCTCCCCCCGGGGAAATCGGTGCGGCCGATGCTGCCGGCAAAGATCACGTCGCCGGTGAAGAGGGCCTTAGCCTGGGGCCAGTAGTAGGCCAGGGACCCCGGGGAATGGCCGGGTACATGGTAAACCTCCAGGTTTATTTCCCGGGCGCTGCCCAGGGTGAGCTCACCCTCCTCCAGGAAGATGTCCAGGTCCAGGGTGGCCGGGGCTCCAGGCAGGTAGCGGGCCATGGTCGCCACCTGGGCGACCTCGGCCTGGTGGCCGGCGATGTTGGCTCCGGATAATTTCTTTACCTCGCCGGTGGAGGCGGCGTGGTCGGGGTGGGCGTGGGTGAGGAGCACCAGGTCCACGTCTTCCAGCCGGAAGCCGTCCCGGGCCAGGGACTGCTTCAGGATTTCCAGGCACGGCTCGTTTAATTCGTCGGTAATATGTCCCGGGTCAATGAGGGTGAGGACGTCGCTGGCCAGAAGGTAGCTGTTGCAGTTGTTTCCCTGGCCCTGCCAGGGATAAACATATAATCCAGACGCGATTTGCAAGGTTAAATTCCTCCTTGAGCGTTTGCCTTATTATACTGCATCTGGTATCCTTTGTGAAGGACGAGAGGCGCCGGGTTGGCGGCTCAGCAGGCGGCCTGCGCTCAGGACGGGGTTTCCGGCCATTTCCGGCCAAACCGTGGCCTGGCCGGCGGTCAAGCAGGCCAGAAAGAAACCAGCAGAATGGGGTGAAGGTGTCAAGAGAAAAATTTTAGGTAGAGGGACGCCTTTCTCAAAAAAGGAATATAATACCACTCCCTGAAAGCCGATCGTCTTTCAGGAACAGGAATGATTGGCGGTTGCAGCCCTGTTTAAAGCATCACCTCTTTCTTTGGCTCAGAATAGGCTCGGTTATCGCGCAGCAGAGCGAAA
>SLTJ01000023.1 GCA_004347685.1 Clostridia bacterium | reverse complement strand
GCCGAGTCCAGTACTATTTTTCAAGCTGGCACAGGGTGGCTGAGCAGTTACAAACAAACGTTATATTCCTTTTTTCAAGAACCTGGAACTTGTGGATATACTGAAGGGCCAAGAGAACCCCTTTACCAGCACAACCGTTACCCGGACGAGGACCACCGGCCTCAGCGCATAAAATACCATTATACCCCTGATAGATGACCTCATTGATAACTTCTTCAGTAACCCTGTTATGATGTTTGTTAACCTGATCCATTATAGTGGGCACGAGTTTACCGCCCATCAAATTCGCCACTGAGTCATGTTTAGGGTCACACCCAACTTGAGCCACCTTTTCCCCCAGTAGCGACACCGCCGCACTTACGTTAGTGGAAGTCGTTGACTTCCCTATCCCAGCCTTGCCGTAAAATGCAACTTTCTTCACGCGGTTCGTCGCCCTCCTCTATGATGCGACCTGATATCGCCGTAAAATGTTCCGAATATCTTCTAACGTTATTGGCGAAGGAATATAACCTTCTTTGAGCGTCATGACATAGTCAGCCAGCTCGTAAAACCTATGAGCTACATCGCTATTTGGAAAGTGCTCCATAACGGTGCCCCCCATACTTTCCGCCCGGATGATAAGGGGATCCCGTGGGAGGTTGGCAATTACCGGCACCCCAATTCTCTGGGAGAACTCCGCCATGACTAGATCCTCATTCACCACACCACGCATGTTGTTTATCAACCCACCGATACGGACATCACTTCTTTCCTTCATATCCGCTATGGAAATACATATGTTGTTGGCGGAATATAACGCCATCATCTCGCCACTCGTCACCAAGTAGACAACCTTGGCATGTCCTCCCCTTATTGGCTGCGCGAACCCTCCACACGTGACGTCGCCCAGCACGTCATAAATGACAAGGTCCACTCCCAGGGTGCCAAAGACATCATATTCCACAAGCAGGTCCAATGCGCTCCCTGCGCCCAGCCCGGCACACCCCTCACCGGGTACCGGTCCCCCGGCCTCCATTGCGTAGATACCTTCGACTCCTTTATAAAGGCAATTCATGACAACGTCCTTATTCTTGCCGTTTTGCCTAACCTGCTGTAATACCGGACGCTCTGAGATCTCACCCCCTATTAGGTAAGCTGTCGAATCTATCTTAGGCGAACAGCCAACTTGAAGCACCTTACGGCCCTTTCTTTGCAGAGCCACTGACAGGTTTGCCGCTACAGTCGACTTCCCAACACCTCCTTTACCGTAAATAGCTATTTGTTTAACGTCCCCCATTGCTTTGCACCCCCTCCGAAAACATCTACCTCATTAATCCTATCCCCCAGAAAAAAGGGGCATAATAACTACTTCACATCCATCACTGACGGCGGTTGTTGGGCCGACCACTTCTGTGCTACCACTATGGTCTCGTAGTGTAACCATCGCTTGGGAGAGAAACGTCACTTCTGCCAGCACGCCCATACCCACTAAGGCCTGCAAAATCCCCTTGACAGTCTGATCACCGCGTAGTTCTTCCATGTCTAATTCAATAGGATTACTACTTACTAACCCGTCGAATGGATAAGTAAATTGCACCCTTACCATTGTCTTACCCTCCGACGAATGGCGTCCTCACCAGATGTCGTCAATAATATCCTCTAGACCAAGGTCTGCCAAGGTTTTCCGGGAAGGTTTACCAGTCTTCTCGTCCCACCCCATGAGATCATAATACTCACGTACCATGGGCACTATGTCAATCTTGCTGCCCTTGGCTCCGCCCTCCATCGGTGCCTCTAATAGTCGGGGTGAAAGGGTATCATCATCTGGGAGGAGACCCCGACGAACGGCAAAGGCCCGCCTTAAGTTGACGGCCCGCAGAACCGTCTTTTTCACCTCGTCGGCGGTAAACTGGTATCCCAAAGCTGCCGACAAAGCCCCGGTCAGCACTTCTATGGGAACGCCAATGGCACCGAATAAACAGACACCCAAACTATTAATGAAGCATCTAACTTCTTGACCTTGCTTAACTGCAGCCGCCTTCCCCTGGGTGGAAAAACGTGGCAAGACACCGGTTTGCTCCAAAGCCCGCGGTCCACCTTCATGGGTTGGGCCACCGGTGGCTACAGTATATTGAAGGGCAAAACCCCAAAATGCCCGAAAATCGTGCATGATAGGAGACATATTCTTTATATGGGCACAGATTTCAGTGGCTCCCCGCCCAATAATTTTGGCTGCCCTCCCCGGCCCCTCAGCAAGGACGTTCCCTAGCCCTTTTCTGTATGCAATACATTGCATTATTTCAGCCGCCGCCTCGGCGTTGCCAAATCGAAGGTCCGTCCCACCTGTATCTTCCTTGGTTAATATCCCCTTCTCATAGCACTCCATAGCCAAGGCTACCACATTGCTACCGTCTAATGCGTCAATCCCTAGGCTATCGGCAAGCTCAGCCAGTTCAACCACCCGTGCCGGATCAGCCAGCCCAATATTGGACCCCCAGGCTGCTAGGTCCTCATACTCGGGCAACTCCGCCCGCAGGACCTTACCCCCCTCATTAATCTCTAACAGCTTCCTATGGGCTACCCAACAACCTCGACAGGTAAGGTTCTTACACAGAAAATTGTCCACCAAGTGTTGCCCCGTTATTTTCTCATACCCTGGGAATACTCCTCGGGAAAAATTCATTATGGGTAGGTCACCCAGGCTATGCATGTTGCCAAGAATACCAGCCGTACCATACTTTATGTAGAGCTGCATTTCTGGGTTGGTTAGGTTTGCCGTTTTCCATTCTTCTGCATACCGTTTAAACTCCTCGGGTTCGGAGATTAGGGGTTTTTGATTTCCTTTTACGGCTATAGCTTTTAGATTCTTGGCGCCCATTACCGCTCCTAAACCCCCACGGGCAGCCACCTGGGTCTTATCGCTTACAATACAGGCCATCCGGCATAGGTTTTCACCTGCCGGACCGATGCAATCAACAGAAACACCCTGAACTCCCAGTTCGCTTTTGATGGTATCTGTAGTTCTCCGCGTGTCCATTCCCCAAAGATGCCGGGCGTCCCGTAACTCCGGGCGGCCGTTATCAACATATAAGTACACCGGTTCTGCCGACCGGCCCGAAACGATGACTCCGTCATACCCGGCAAGCTTCAGCCTGGGGCCAAACGCTCCGTTCACATGCGATACGCCGACAGTGTAACCAGTCCCTGCGGATAAAGCAGCCACTGTGTGATTACAGTCGGATGGCACTCCCGTTCCGCCTAAAGGTCCTACCAGGAACGCCAGGCAGTTGCCAGGCTCGAATACCAAGGTTCCTGGGGGCACTCTATCGTATATGATCCGCGAAGCCATATTATCTCCGCCTATGTAATCAATGGCAAGGTCGTCAGCCAATGGTTCAGCAGCAATCTCTCCCGAGGTTAGATCTACTTGCAAAAGCCTACCCGTTACTCCCCCGCGCAAGTGATATCCCACCTTCCAAAAAAAAGTAATACTGACAAGCCAGTTCAGCACCCTTTGGCCCAGGTCAAGGACACCAGCTTAGAAAGGCGTCAACAACTCCCCAATCTCGTAAATATCGTCCATATCTTCCAGGGAAAAGATCGCCTCGGCGGCCGCCTGTAACTGCGCTCTCCAGATGGAAGATGATGCCAATATGCCACAGCCGTTAGCCATAAACTTTTCTATAGCCTGTTCCATGGTAGTCCTGTATTCGGGCACCCAACAGTCACCCAAAGCATTATCTGCGCTTTCCACCAGAACCCGACCGCTGGTTAGGTGTACCTCTACCGTGGCAGGCAATCGCCTGTAAAATGATGGATACTGCTCCATCATGGCCTGTTTCGCTTTGGGCTCGAGCCCCACAAACACTCTCTTGCGAAATTCCTTTACGGCGTCATTGTCAATCTGTTCCGGCGCATGCCAGGCCGGCCCGGGAGGGATGCGATACGCAAGCATGGCAATGGAATGGGGAATGCTAAATTCTGATTCAACTAAGTTACGGGGTCCCTGGTTCATCCACACCGGACGCACGCTCATGGGGCTGACTTTACAGACCACCTTTTCAATCTGGTCAGACCCAAGCTGGTACTTATCCCGTATGGTTCGAAAGAGGTCAAGGGCCACATGCATATGACGACATGAAGGATAGGGCTTAATCCCAGCCTCCAATATATGCCATTTTGTACCAAGCTCATCTATCATCAAATCGAAATTACATCCTCTTGCACCTGACATCCTCCAGAACCCATGCTGGCCCTCAAGGATAGTCCGATATCCAGTGCTACCAGATTGCGCCAGCAGCGCTGCGAGCACGCCGGCTTGGCTCACCCAACCAACGTCAATAGATTTCTGAAGGGGCAAGGGGCGCGCTTCCTCAAACTCCCATTTTTTCATAGCTGGCATTGGCGCGTTCGCGCCCGCGATACCAAACGTTTCGACGACCCCATCTACGTCCAGACGAAGCAATTTCGCGGCCGCCACGGCAGCGCCAAAGACCTTCCAGCTAGTCCCTTGCACGTCCCCGGACTGAAAGTTTCCCTCTTGGTCAACGATAAATGGCATCCCCATGGACAGCCCAATTCTGGCGGCAATATCGTATGCGAACGCCACTGCCGTAACAAGGTCCTTGCCGGAACAATGCTGCATTTCGCCAACCGCTAGCGCTGCAGGCACAGTGGTTGGCCCAATGTGAAGGAAGTTTAAGTGCGCATCGTCAAAATCAAGGGCATTGGCGCTCTTAGCATTCACGTAGCTAGCGCTAAGCACTGAGGTAACTATAGAAGTTCCCAATATATGAGCGTGGGGATTACCTCCTAGCTTGCTTGCTATCTTCAGGGCAATTTGCCCAATATCACTCGTAATGCCGCCGAAGCTGTTGCCGAGCACATCAAGAATAAAGATCTTTGTCTGTTCTACTACGGGCTCAGGTAGGTCTTCAAACCCAGCTTCAGCTATAAACCTAGCCATGGTGGCCGTAACCCCCGTACCCTGCTCATCTCGCATCCCCTCACCTCCCTTTAAATGCCGGCGTCCGTTTTTCGCTGAAAGCCTTAATTCCTTCTTTCAGGTCTTCACTGGCAAAAAGGCCTGTTACCGCAGTAACAGCGTATATTAACTCTGCACCACCCAACTCTCTATTCACTGCTGCTTTTATCACCTTAATCGCCAGGGGTGCGGAGGTAATGATCTCCCGCGCCAATTCCTTTGCGGCTGTCATTAATCCATCATGAGGTACTACTTTGTTCACCAACCCTATATCTGCCGCTTCGGCAGCGCCAAAACGCCGTCCGCTCAATAGGAGTTCCTTGGCCTTATGTCTACCAATTACCTGAGGTAGTCTAAGAACGCCTAATACTGGAACTATGCCTCGCTTGGCTTCTGGAAAGCCAAACTGCGCCCGCTCTGAGGCGATAATAAGATCGCAGGCTAAAGCCAGCTCTAGTCCTCCACCTAACGCGTATCCGTTCACTGCCGCAATAAGGATCTTGTCAATTTTTTCCAATTTGTGCAGGGCTGCCAGTCCGATCTTGGCCAGCCGATGACCACCCTGCAAATCAAGGTCAAATCCGCTAATATCACCTCCGGCACAAAATGCCTTGTCCCCCGCTCCGGTCACTATGGCCACCAGGGCTTCGGAATCATCATCAAATATGTCTAACGCCTTATCGAACTGTTCTCGTACTTCTGCTGTCCTGGCATTCATCATCTCGGGATTGTTTATGGTAATAAGTACGATTCCCGGTTCGAGTCTTTCGTACAGCACCTTATCCATACTTTACAGGTGCCCCCTTTTAAAGTCCCAGCTCCCTAGCGACAATGTTCCGCTGGATCTCAGCGGTACCACCGCCAATGGAGGCAAACTTGGCATCGCGAAAATAACGTTGCATATCGTATTCCATGGTGTATCCATAGCCACCCATAATCTGTAGCCCCTCCATGGATGCCAGCATCCACGCTTGGGCAGCAGCAGCCTTAGCCATTGAGGCTTCTTTAGTACACTTTCTGCCCTCTTTGGCCAGCCAGGCTGCCCGATAGGTCAGCATCCTCGCGGAATCAACAGCAATTTGCATGTCAACTATTTTATGTTGAATTACCTGGAACTTGCTTATGGGTCGCCCAAACTGGTATCTTTCTCGCGCATATTGGGAGGCATCATCTACCGCAGCTTTAGCACAACCGGTTGATAAGGCCGCGGAGCATATCCGCTCCACGGTCAAGAACTGCATCAAGGACGGCCAACCCTTGTTTAATTCGCCTAGGATATCTTTGGCTCCGACTTCCACTTCCTCCAACACTAGTTCAAACGTACCAGAAAACCGCCTTCCCAGCGTAGGAATCCGGCGCATCTGTAAGCCGGGGGCTTTCGTATCAACGAGGAAAATTGTTGTTCCCTTGGGGGCCGAGACACTCTTATCAGTCCGGGCAACCAGAAGTATCTTATCAGCCACATGGGCGCTAGAGCAGAACATTTTCGTGCCGTTAATTGTAAACTTATCACCCTTCGGCTCCGCCCGGGTAGATATTGCCGCGGCATCGGACCCCGCATTTGGTTCGGTGAGCGAGAAAGCAAACTTCAACTCGCCTCTAATTAACTTGGGAATGTAATACTTCCTTTGCTCCTCTTTACCAGCAATCATTATGGGAAAACCGGCAAACATCCAACACGAGGCTAGGGCCGAGGCTGCCGGGAACGCCCCCCGAGCCAGCTCTTCAAGCACAAGAATCATGTCCAGGATATTGCCCCCGCTACCGCCATACTCCTCAGGAAAGGGCAGCCCCACCCAACCAAGGTCAACCATCTTTTTCAGCAAATCAACGGGGTACTCTTCCCTTTCGTCCAGCATACGGATATACTCTCGAGGACATTCTTTATTTACAAAGGATCTCACAGTAGTCAAAAGCAACTCCTGCTCACCGGTCAAGGCAAAATCCACAGTCTTACCTCCTGCCTAACCCTTCACTGGTCTAAATTTTGGTAGATATATCTCGTCGCTCACCGGTTGAAAGATGACTTCTACCTTCATCCCAATATCAATCTCGTCCTCCTTGCAATCTATAATGTTACTCATCATCCGCACGCCTTCTTCAAGTTCTACTATTGCCAATATGTAAGGAACTTCCAATCCAGAAACCGGCGGACGTCTAATAAGGGTGTAAGAATAAACCACGCCTCGTCCGCTAACTTTCACCCATTCGTATTTCCGGCCCATGCAGTGCGGGCAAAGCATACGGGGATAAAAGTATAATTTCTCGCATGACAAACAGCGCTGAATCAACAACTCACTCCTTTTGCAGCCTTCCCAGTAGGTTTGCGTGTCTGTATCTGGAACTGGAATAAGCTGATCAACCCCGTCCAACCTAGAGCACCCCCTCTGTACCCAACACCAACACAGCGTGAGCGGACAGACTTCCTCCATTACCTGTCACTACCGCCGTTTGCGCGCCATGTACCTGCCTTCTGCCTGCCTCTCCCCTCAACTGCCTCGCTGCCTCAACAATGTGAAGCATGCCAGCGATATGGGCTTGTGAAAGTAAGCCACCATGAGTATTAACAGGCAGCTCACCACCAAAGGTTATCCTTCCGCCCTGAACAAAACGTCCACCCTCGCCCTTTTCACAAAATCCAAGATCCTCCAGGTCTACCAGGACAGTGGTGGTAAAACAGTCGTATATCTCCGCTACATCTATATCCGCAGGTGTTAGTCCAGACATGGCGAAAGCCCGCCTGGCCGCGTCCTTGCATCCTGAAGTCACCAGGCTTTCTGCCTGTATGATATGGTAGTGACTATGACCTTCTCCAAACCCCAGGATGTAGACCGGCGGCTTACGAAGATCGTTTGCCCGTTCGGCTGAGGTGACAACTATTGCCCCACCTCCATCAGAAACGAGACAACAATCGAGCACGTGGAGCGGGTCAGCTACCAGCTTTGAATTAAGAACATCGTCTATAGTTATTGGATCACGCATCTGTGCGTTATCGTTCATGCTTGCGTGGTAGCGCATGGTAACAGCAATTTCCGCCAACTGCTCACTCGTAGTTCCAAACTCGTGCATGTGCCTTCTGGCCACCATGGCGTAGATCCCTGCTGTCAGAGGCGCATATGGCGCTTCAAATTGCCTATGCCCCACTTCAGTGCTCATGGCGACCACACCCTGACGGGAAAAACCAGTGCGCTGTGGGTCGCCCCTAGCTATCAGCACTGTGCTGCAAATGCCAGCATTTATGGCTGCCGCTGCATGGCCTACCAGGGAACACATAGAGGCCCCGCCAAGATGAACAGCAGCGGAAAAGTGCGGCTTAATTCCCATGTACTCGCTGAAAAAAGAACAGTACATAAAGGATGGCTCAGCTAGCGAATAGCTTACTAAGACTCCATCTACATCATCCTTTTTCAGGCCTGCGTCCTCGATTGCCTGCGCCGAAGCTTCAGCCATTAGCTGCATAGAAGTTTTTCCAGGCAGCTTGCCAACCGCAGTCTCGCCAATGCCGACGATTGCCGTTTTAGCCCTGATACTTTGTTCCTTCATGCTTGATGGCCCCCTCCGAATGCACCCCGGAAAAAGCGGATAATGTCGTCTGCGCTGCTGCCTGGAACAAATACCTCACGTACACCCATAGCTTTCAGCTTAGGAATATCGTCCTGCACAATTACTCCTCCAACAACCAAGGGAATGTTCGCCTTCTTCTTAGCTAGCAGCTCCAATACCCTATGCACCTTCTCGACCTGTCCGCCAGAATGAAAGCTTAGCCCGACAACATCCACATCTTCGTCAATGGCCGCTTTGACCAGCGTTTCAGGTGTATTAAACAAGCCGGCATAGATCACCTCGTAACCTGCGTTTCTCAGAAGGGATGATACAAGACGCATACCGGTATCGTGGGAGTCTAGTCCTATTTTGCCTAGCACCACTCTAGGAACTTTCCTCATAAATCAACGCCACCCCTATCTTGATAGCCACACTTCAAAAAACCCGTGGCTCAGGCCCCCCTCAAGACAAATCCGTAGGCCTCACGTAAGGCATCAGCTATTTCACCCATAGTCATCTTGGCCTCGAGGGCCTGCATAATAGGCGAGATAAGGTTAACACCTTGTTTGGCCAGTTTCAGGAGTTCTTCCCGGGCCCTACTTACAGACTGCCCTTCACGCTCCGACCTGTACCTCATTAAGTACTCCTTACGCTTTTCTTCTAAGCCCAGATCAGCCCGGTAGATATCCTGTATGCCGACATCTTCCTCGGCGACCACATACTCATTTACCCCAACTACAACATCTTCTCCAACAGACATTTTGGCTTGCCTCTTCTCGATTGCGTCATTTACCGCTCGCTCTAACCTCCCACTTTTAATCGCTGCCACTACTCCACCTGCCTTCTCAATCTCCTCAAGTTCCATGGCCGCCCGGTCCTCTATCTGATTTGTCAACCACTCTACGTAGTAAGAGCCTCCCAGCGGATCCGCCGTATTGCCAATCCCTGTCTCTTCAAAGATAATTTGTTGAGTACGAATGGCTATCCTCGCCGAACTCTCTGTAGGCAAACATATGCCTTCGTCATAGGGCGTAGCCCTAATGGATTGTACCCCGCCGAGCACAGAGGCAATTACTTCAGAAGCAGTGCGAATTATGTTGTTCAGAGGCTGCTGCGTTGTTAAGGATGAGCCGGCTGTCTGGACCGCCACTCGGAACCTACACGAAGCCTCCCTTTGCGCTTGGAACTTTTGCTTCATCACCCTGGCCCAAAGTCTTCTGGCCGCCCTATACTTGGCTACTTCTTCAAAGAAATCAATGTGGGTGGACATGAAAAACGATATATTGGGGGCAAACTCGTCTATGCCCACCCCTCTCTCAACCAACGCTGCCGCCATATCCACTGCCAGCCCTATCCCGTAAGCTACCTCGGTTACGGCATCCACACCCCTCTCGCGTACATTATAGGCGTTGATACCAATGGGTTTGGCCTTCGGCATATTTTTGGCACAGTATTCTATGGTATCTAAGCTTAGCCGCATGGCAAGCTCAACCGGCGTGAATTTGTCCAGGCACTCCAAGGCGCCGCCTGACATCTGGTAAATAGGATCGTTCTGTATCGTGGCTTCTAACTGCCGGATATCTATCCCTCGCCTTTTGCACAACAGCAGGAACATAGCAAAGATAATAGCCGAAGCGGGTTGTGCGTAAATAAGCAATGGCCTTAAACTCTCTATCGGTATATCGGAAAAAATCACCTCAATATCGTCTAGGGTGCAGATAGAGCATCCTACCAGACCCACCTCGCCTTCCGCTAGGGGATGATCAGCGTCAATGCCGACAAGCGTCGGACCATCGCAGGAAATACTTATCCCGGTGAGTCCCTCAGAAATTAGATAACGAAGACGCTTGTTGGTTTCCTCAGGAGCACCCAAACTGCAGCCAAGCCTCCTGGTCCATGACTGCTGACGATACATTTGTGAATAAATACCGCGGGTAAAAGGATAGCGGCCTGGCTCTCCAAGTGCAGCTTGGAGATCAAACCCTTTCAGGTCATCCCATGAATATACGCTCTTTACAGGAATACCACTTCTGGTTTCGTATGCCATAGTCTTATCCCCTCACCTTCTCGACAACCAAGGCATCCGCTGCCACTGCTCCCTGGCCCTTCCCATAAACCATGAGCGGATTAATATCTACTTCCGCTACCTGCCCGTACATCTTCATCCCCAAGTTAGAAAGCTTCATAATAACGTCCACGATAGCTTCCGTGTCCTTAGGGGGATGCCCTCTTACTCCAGCCAGTATGGGATGGGCCTTAATTTCCCGAACCATTTCTTCTGCATCCCTCTCCGTAACTGGAACAACCCGCATGGCAACGTCCTTGAGTACTTCGACAAATACCCCTCCTAACCCGAACATAACTACTGGGCCAAACTGAGGATCGTTCTTTAGCCCCACAATGGTCTCTAACCCGCCTTGCAGGTACTCCTGGACCAGGACTTCATAAGGTTCAAGTCCGGGATACGCAGATTCTATTCTCTTTCTCATATCATCGTAAGCGTTGCGCAGTTCTTCTCTGTCCTTAATTCCAAGATACACGCCACCGACATCGCTCTTGTGCGAAATTGCCTCAGAGTGTATCTTCAACACCACAGGAAACCCCAATTCCTCAGCAGCTTGAATAGCTTCTTCAGTTGTTCGGGCAACTATCTCCCTGCTAACCGGGATACCGTATCGCGCGAGCAATTCCTTGCTTCCATGCTCCGTATAGACCCGCAGGGTAGGATCACGCATAGCTACTCCCATCTCCTTCGCGACAGGGCTATCATTGAGAGGACTGAATCGGGCGACCATTTGATGATAGTCGAGGAGGTATCGAACCATCTTAATACACCGACCAGGAGATGGATAGTTCGGTACCCCAGCCCGATCAATATACTCAGCCCCCCTTCCCGTTAGGCTGCCTCCCATCCACGAGACCAGCACTGGTTTTCGGGTTTCATTCCACACACCAATGATGTTCTTTGACCTCAACTCAGCAGGTCTTCCCATGGGCACGGTTACCGGGATCACAAGTATATCAACCCCGCTATCATTCAGGACTGCCTTCAGGCAGGAGGGATAAATGTTAGGATCAATCTCAAATCCCCCTGGGATATCCAGCGGGTTTTGCACAGTACCAAAGGATGGCATGGTTCTTAGCAGGTGCTCCTTAGTGACCCCAGAGAACTCGGCCAAGGGTATTTCCAGTGGCTGCGCAATATCAGCAAAGACTCCTGCCGCACCTCCAGAATCCGAGACAATTGCTAACCTCCCTTGACCGGGCGACCTGTCTTCCACCAACAGCCTTGCTAAATCCATGAGCTCATCGGTATCATCCACTCGCACCACAGCTAGACGCCGGCAGAGAGCGTCAAAAACTTCTTCTTGACCAGCTATTGCCCCGGTATGGGCGGCTGCCGCCCTCTTACCACCTTGGGAGCGACCCGTCTTAAATAGCACTACAGGCTTACCCGCATCACGGGCAATGGTCACTGCTTCCACAAACCCCCGAGTATTCACCGATTCCAAATAAGCCGCTATCACCTTTGTGTCGTTGTCTTCAACCATGTACCGGATAAAATCCTCGGACGTTAAGTCCATTTGGTTACCAGGGGAAACGAAGTAAGTGAAACCTATCCCCCTGTCCTGGGCGCGGTTGATAAGGGTCGCCCCTAATGCTCCACTGTGGCTCACAAGCCCTATTCTTCCGCCATCAACGATACCGAGCGCGGCTGAGGCAGAAGGCCCGGCAGGAATGCGGTCCTTGAAATTTACTACCCCTGCGCTGTTAGGCCCGAGCACCCTGATTTTCTTATCAGTAAGGTATTCCACGAGTTCAGCCTGCCGCTTCCGCCCCTCTTCGCCACTTTCAGCAAACCCAGAACTCAGGATGGTAACACTCAGAACACCTTTTTCCACACAATCAGCAACGGCTGATAATACATTTCTCGCTCCCACGGTAATCAGAGCCGTATCCACGTCCTCGGCGATCGCAGATACGCGCCGATAACATGGTAAGCCTTGGACTTCGCGATATTTTGGGTTAACAGGATAGATTCTTCCTCTATAGTCGTACTTGCGAAGATGATCTATCACGCGCCTGCTCACAAACGAATCGGGAGAGGCACCGACAATAGCCATTGAGCGTGGACTAAAAAGGCTTTCTATGGCTTTGCGATCATAGCCCTTACTTATCAAAACTCGTCTCCTCCTGCCTCGTTTGCGGTCATCCGGGTCTCAACTCACCCTCAGCCCGGCCAACCTGCCTCTAAGTGAGGGTTTCACTCGCTTTTTTGCCATAGCAACAGTGTTGATGATATCTTCAGCAAAACTCCTCGCTCCCACAAAACCAACTCTCCGCCCCGGACTTCCTGCCCTCCTGCTCATGTGAGTAGTCAACATTACCCGAGGTGAATTGGAAGGATCAAATACGGGCTTTCCTTCTTTTGCCATGGCCCGGGTAAAAACGTCCCCCACGTAGGTGCCTACGTCATCTGGCGAAGCCCCCAACCTCTCCAACACCCTCCATGGCTGCAATCTCCTATGGTAAGCATACTCACTCGTCCACACTATCTCGGGATCATTTCCATCCGCCAGGGCAAAATTTACATGATGAATTTTTCCTTTTAGTTCAAGGGGAGGAATGTTAAAGATAACAGGGCGCATCCCGAGTTCTGAAGCCAGTCTGGCCCAGGTTAAACACCTGCCGGCAGCCCCCATGGGATCGCCACCGTCAATTAGGGCCAATTTACCCTCGACCAGTGTTCTCGCTTTCTCCCACACGTCCTTGATCCTTGCGTATTCTTCGGCGAAAACCCTTTCGGCTGCGCTTTCTAGGCCAAAATGTCGAGCTACGTCCAGCATCCACCGTCGGGTCGCCTCCACGCCCAGCGGTAGCGCCTTCGTCCCATGCGGAACGCCGTACTTCTCATATATGGTCTTGGCTAGGGGATAGCCCCATTGCGGACAATCAATCGCATTGAACTCCGCTTCAGCCGCTCCCACCAGGTCCTCAACGGTTGCACCCTGCCACAATACCGCCCGTACCTTTAGGCCCAAGGCCTGGACTAGCCGGACATATTCATGGGTGTCGTTTATGAACCTCCCTACATGATATATCTCCTTCGTTACGCCAACTATATTTACGGCATCCTTAAGCTTATGTTTTGGGGGGTCCACCAGTTTTCCTAATGCTGCTGGTCCTGGCTCATAACCAATCCCGCACGCCCAGTTCCGGAGCCCCATTCCGTCCACAGTAACAACCTTGGCCTTTATCTTCCCCTTAACTTCTTCCACGACCTCATCTATCGGGTCTCGAATCATTCCCGTAGCACACGAGAAAAGCACAATGATCAGCTTTGGTTCATAAACGCGCTCCACTTCAAATAGTGCTTCGCGAAGCTTATCAGCTCCTCCAAGGATGATATCGTTCTCCCTCATATCGGTACAGGGAGTATAGTAGAACGGCTCGCCAAAATACTGACCAGTGTATGTCGATTCAAAGGCCCTCTCTGCTCCGACACACCCTTGTGGCGTGTGGGCTAAAAACACCGTATCCCGTAACCCCAGGTGAAACTTGAGGTACTGGTAGGGACACCAATGTGAATAATAACAAGGGAACAATTTCTCTCTCTCGTCACTTCTCGGATCAGGAGTCTCGGCTATAACTTTACTTAACCTGTCGATATGTATTTCAGACAAGGACTGTCCCCCTCACTTCGAGCAGCTTGTAGCTCAAATGTACCTAGTCTAACTTGATATTGAATAACTTTGCCGCGTTTATGAGAAAAACCTTTTCCTTGATTTTAGGATCATTGGTAACGTACTTTTCAAAGGCGCCCAGCCACTGGTCGTGTGATAAACCAGGATAGTCAGTGCCAAACAGAAATCTGTCTTGGTTTGGCCCAACAATTTCCTCCTTCAAGGCTTGGCTGAAATACTTTGGTGACCAGCCAGAGAGTTCATTATAGACATTTTTCTTGTGACGCAGCACTGCAATCATCTCGTCCTGCCATGGCCAAGCAGCATGACAGGCAATTATTGTCAAGTTCGGGAAGTCAGCAGCGACATCGTCTAGATAGGGGATTGGCCTTGTATACTTCAGTTTCAAACCAGCCCCTCCAGGTAGACCTGCGCCCATGCCTGTAAAGCCACTGTGGAACTGGATTGGCACACCTAGTGAAGCGCACTCCTCATATATAGGGTAGAACCGCCGATCATTCGGGAAAAAACCCTGAGCGATCTGTTGAAACTTTACGCCCATCATGCCCAATTCTTTGATACATCTTCGTATTTCCTTTACTGCCATTTCACCCTTCCAAGGGTCAACGCCGCAGAACGCCCCTACAAATGCATTGGGAAACCCTCTTTCCAGGTCAGCCAGATAATCGTTACCTAAGGCCTCGGCGCCAGTGTTGCTCTCTGCGTCCCATCCTACCAGTATGCCTTTGACATCGGCTTTGATGAAGACCTGGGCCATCTCTTCCTCGGTCTCATACTTCACTTCGAATTTATAGTGCTTGCTCATGGCCTCGTTATACTTCCCCAGGCACCCACCCATCATCCGTTCCGTGCTGGGATGGGCATGCACATCAATGGCTCTCACTAATCTTCTCCTCCTTGCCGTAGTGTGAAGGTCATATATGCGCTCCCGTGCCCGTAGCAAAAACTCCTTGGTTAACAACTACCAGTGCGTCAAGGGCAATTACCCTGCCTGTGCCTGGCACAACCACGACTGGATTCATATCTACCGCTTCGAGGAATTCACCCAGTTCCGTCGCCACCAAGCACAAATCCACCAGTATCATTCGCACCGCCGCAACCGCTTGGGGGACATCCTTTAGTAATTGAAAAGCCTTGCTTTCCCTAATCATCTCCTCAATGTCTTTCATAGTAGCCGGCAATACGCAGCTAGAAAACTCCTTTAAGACCTCTACTGCACTTCCACCAAGACCAAATGTCAGCATCATACCCAAACCAGGATCCTTAGCTAAGCCGGCCAACAACTCTATGCCCTGTCCCAGAATCATTTCTTGGATCAAGACCCCATCAATAGAGGCATCGATTACTTTCTTGGCTCGCTCGACACAACGAACGTAGGCCTCTCGCAGCTCACCTTGGTTACGTATACCAACCCGCATTACTCCTTCCCTGGCTTTATGGGCAATATCCGGAGATTGTACCTTTAGGACAACCGGAAACCCAATCTCCTCAGCACAAGCTTCTGCTTCATCTATGGTGAAAACAAGCCTCTCATTAGGGCCTCTGATCCCATAATAAGACAGCAATTCCCGGCTCTTGTATTCAGACAGCACCTTTTTGCCCGTGCCCTGCATGAGCGCAGCAACGCGGGAACGTCGACTGGCGTCAACCCTTGGCGTTAGCAAATCAGACGTGTCTGCATCTGCCTGTTCGTGAATAAGTTTAATGTATCGTGATATGTGACCAACAGCTTTGACAGTAAGGGGTATACTGGAAAAGACATCTATTCCAGACTCTGTAAGTAGCTCGGTGACAGTCTTCGTCAAACTGCCGGATAGTGTAAGCGCGAATATAATCTTATCATGGTACTTATGACGGGCCTGAATAAGGGCATTAGCCAGGCTGTCTCCTAAGGAACCGGTCTGAGAGGTTATCACTACACCATAAGAGGAGATGTTAGGATCCGCGAAGATAATGTCAAAGAACTCTCGTAAGTAATTAGACCTAATCAAAACCGGAGCTATATCCAAGGGATTGGCTATGCTTGGGAACAACTGCAGTGCTTTCAATCTTGCTATTGTCTCTGGTGAAAAATCCGGTAAACTCACCCCTACATCATGACAAGAATCAGCTACTAACGCTGATGCTCCCCCAGAAGCCGAAACAATAGCAAACGCAGCCTTATCAATTTCCCGAATGCGTTCCATGTTCCCAACCAGTAGCTTGGTCGTCGCAATTAACTCCTCAATATCTTCAACCGTTATTATGCGTGACTGCCGGAAGAGCGCCTGATAGGCAACAGACGATCCCATCAGTCTGCCGGTATGTGCCAAAGCAACAGCGCTCCCCTTCTCAGACCTACCTACTTTTAAGGTAATGACGGGTTTGCGTAGAAACAAAGCCTTGGTGGCTAATTCCCTCAGCCTTTTAGGGTTTTTGACACCCTCTAAGAAAAGGCAGATGACTTGTGATCTGTCGTCTTCCAACAGGCATTCCAAGAAATCGCAGGTATCCAGGTCAGCTTCATTACCGGTAGAGATTACGTAGCTCAAGCCAATTCCTGCATCAAGAAAATGGTTTGCCAATAGAGCGCTCATGGCTCCGCTTTGGGCAATAAGCGCAACGCGGCCCATGATAAGGTTTGGAGTCTCCAGAATAGGACTGGGGGAAACAGCGCCTCCATGCCAAAAGTTGGTTACACCGTAACCATTAGGACCAACCAGTCTCGACCCATGGGCACGACACAGCTCGACCAGTTGTCTCTCTCTCTCCACCCCCTCTCTGCCTAGTTCTTTAAACCCAGAGGTAAAAACGGAGATAAAGGGGATGCCCTTCAGGCAGCACTCCGTGACCGTATTCAGGACCGCGGGTGTGGGCACTAAAACCAGGGCAACATCCGCCGGCTCAGGTAAATCCGTGACCGAAGGGTAAGTTTTCAAGCCCTGTATTTCCGCATAGTTAGGGTTTACTAAATATGTTCTTCCGTTGAAACCATGTTTCTGTAAGTACCTAAGTGGTTTACCTTTGAATGCGGCATTTTCATCCGGGGATATACCGATCAAGGCAACCGATCTAGGAGCCAAAAGGTATCGCAGATCTTCCCGCATTCCCATCTACCCACACCTCAAGTTCGGTGGAATACCCATAACTTCAAACTGGGCGCTTGCCACTCTTATACATTCGCACCGCGCAAGCCTTGCTTGAAACAATAGCTCCTTTCCGTAGGTAGCAAATTTATTCATGCTACCTAAGTTTCGCAATACCATACTCGTCCCACCTGGCATTCACCAGCTCCATAGTCTTCTGGTCAGGGTAACAAACGGGAGCGAACTTCTCGTTAAACCACTTGGGCGTTCTCTTAAACCTTATAG
>SLTJ01000045.1 GCA_004347685.1 Clostridia bacterium | reverse complement strand
GTAGCTCTGTGATGGCACTGATTGTACCATCATAACCTACGTAGCGCTAGTGGGGGCCGGCCCCTCCATTATGTCTATGCCTATGGTCACTACCATGCTGTCCACCCACCATCAACGACAAGGTTGTGGCCTGTTACATAGTCGGATGCTCTGGAGGCGAGGAAGACAACAGCACCCTTCAGGTCGTCAGGGCCGCCCATCCTTCCTGCTGGTACGCGCCAGTTATACCGCGCTAGAAAAGCTTGATCCTGACCGGAGCGGAAACCTCCTGGACTAATACAGTTAACCTGGATGTTATAAGGTGCCAGGTAAACAGCCATATCCCGAGTCATGTTAACCACCCCGCCCTTACTGGCTGTATAGGGCACAGAACCCGGCACCATGCCAGGGGATTCCTCATATAACCGTTGGTCAACCCCCACCATACCGTATATTGAAGCAATGTTGATTATTTTCCCCTGCCGCTGTCTCATCATTTGTCGGGCTGCAGCCTGGGAGCAGAGAAATACGCCGGTCAAGTTTGTATCCAAAACCGCCTTCCAGTCTTCAAGTCTTGCCGAGTCTAAAAGAGCTTTTCTAGCTATGCCAGCATTATTCACAAGTACATTCAATTGACCCATGCCTGCAACAACCTGCTCAACGCAGGCGCCTACCTCGTCCGGATCGGTGACATCGAGCCTAACCGCCATGACCTTTACACCGAATCCTTCAGCAATCGCCTGGGCCACCACTTGGCACTGTTCCAAATTTCGACCTGCAATAACCACATCTGCTCCAGCATCGGCCAATGCCTCAGCCATTTGCGCGCCCAGCAGCCCAGCTCCACCGGTTACTAAGGCCACCTGCCCCTTGAGACTGAATAACTCGTGTACCCGCACGGTTTACTCACTCCAGGATAATGGTTCGTTTCTCCACTCCTGATGTCTTAGCTGCAAGGGCTATAGCCAGAGCTCTCTCACCATCCCTAAGGGTGACTTCGGGCTTCAAGCCGTGAAGAATGCAGTCTAGAAAATGTTTTAGCTCGGCCACGTACATATCATTCGTCTCAACGGCCATCTTATGGGTTTGCCACTCTCCCTTGAATGCCGAAAATATACCTACTTGTGACTGGGTGATATCCCACGTAATAGTTCCGGCCTCTCCAATCAGCTTGCAGTTGCGGGAATAAGATCTTTGTACATAGTCCAGATGAATCTCGCCAATACTCCTGTTGGCAAAGCGAAGCAGAATTGCCGCCAAATCTTCGGTTTCGATTTCTAGATCACTTATCTTATCCCAATAACAACATACTTCACGAACTTCTCCAAGCAGCCACCTGGCCATGTCGATCTCGTGGATGGCGTCAAGAATTATCCCCCCACCAAGATCTCGCCGCGCACTGTATTCCATTCGGTAGTCCTCAGTAGGATGCCAGCCCGGCAAGTACGAACCGGACTCCGATCGCAGACAGTATACTGATCCTATCGCGCCTTCGTCCAGCAGGCTCTTAACCAAACGGAGATGCGGGTGGAAGCGGAAATTAAAGGCTGTCATGCCTACCAGGTGCCTGGTTTCAACCTCTCGTATCAACTCCTGTACGCCGTCGAGCCGATCTGAAAGGGGTTTCTCCACAAAGACATGGGCCCCGCTGCGTGCTGCTTCTATGGCGATGTCGACGTGGCTGACCGGGGGCGTGCAGACCAACACGGCATCCTGGCCGTCAGACAGGGCAGAATTGAGGCTCTCGTAAACCTTTACCGCGTATTCCCGCTGCGCCCTCTCGGCCATGTCCTTTCTTGGCTCCACCACGCTTGGGCGAACCAGATGCCCCGATGAGAGCAAATTGCGTAAATGCCGGGAACCTATAGAACCATAACCTACAACTAAGACACGAAGTCCCTGGGCCAAATTCTTCGCCCCCATATCTTTCTTGGCGCGAAAAGCTCGTCGTGCCACGCCCGCTCCAAGGCCGCATATGACAAGACCTCCACGTCCAGACCCCGGGGAAAGGTTCGAGGTGGCAAAGTATTGCTTGCGTAGTCCAGGTCGCGGGAACTTAGAAACTTACCGACCACCATGTCAATAATCTCGGGGTCGATTAGCGGGCAGTCGGAAGTAATTCTTACCACAATCTCTGCTCCGCAGTCTGACGCGGCCCGGTAATAACGGTCCAATACGTCGTCCTCGCTGCCCCGAAAGCAAGGCCAGCCCTGGTGCCGGCAGTACTCGACTATTGCCCCGTCGGCCTGTTGGGTTGTGGTAGCCACTACGGCTTCGTCCAGCAAAGTGGACCGTAAGGTTCGCGTAACAACCCTGTGCAAAACCGGCCGGCCTTCCAGATCCATCATTACCTTCCCCGGTAACCTGGTAGAGCCCATACGGGCCTGGACTATGGCTACTACTTTTCCCATGCTATATATACCCGCTCATTACGCCTCCGTTGTAAGGGTTTCTTCTTCGGGCATGGCCGCCTCCTACCGCAGACCCGACAGCAAGACAAGCATCCCGTTAATAGGTGGCGGCAGGTTACAGGTTACTGGCTTCTTCAGTGACAGTCACCTCTACCCGGTAGCCAAGGGAGTTAAGGTAGTTCCGGCAATCCTCCCAGGTCAAGGCGAAGGCGGGGACATCACCCAGGCCGAGACGGGCCAACAGATCACGCAGGAGAGGGAGGTCCCTTTCGTCCAGGTCTTCCTCCATCATGGCCTTTTCGGCCCAATCCACCAATTCAGTCAGGCTGACACGGTGGTCCAGGTAGTCTATCAGCTTTTGTGCCACGTGCTGGCGGGTCAGCATACTCTTCACCTCACTCTTTGGTGGCCGATGTCTACAGGATACTTCTGGTGGATCTCCACCAGATTCCCATGCTCATCGTAGATTTCCTGAAAGAAGCGGATGGTATTTTCTTTGCTGTCAACCTCTTTCACGTATCGGGCCTTCCAGCCACCACGACCGGAAACTTCGTACCTATACCGGCGTCCGCCTCCGGGTATGCGTTCCCAGTTGCCGAACTTGCGCTCATTCTGGCGCCGTTTAATTTCCGCGCCGTCCATCTCCTGCCCCCCGGTCCCATCATACCACGGCTAGTGGCAGGAGGCAACCACCTTGGGCGGAGGCTACTTGTGGTGCGGGGCGGAAAGGGGCCTACATGATCAGCGCCTGGATTTTGGCCAGCACCTCTTGAGTTACGTCTGACGGGACCTTGCAGACGAACTCGGCTTTTCGTGCCTGCCAGTCGAGGTTCTTAATCTGGTCCGCCAGCACTACCCCAGAAATCCCGGCGGTTGAAGGTAGCGGAACCTCAAAGGGATAACCCTTCCTCTTGGACGTGAGTGGGCACATTAAGGCGACTCCCACTTTGCTGTTATATGACTTTGGGGAGACTACCAGAGCCGGACGCCTTCCGGCCACTTCATGTCTAGCCTTAGGACTAAACTCGAGCCGCACGATGTCCGCCCGGTCGGGTACGTAATTTCTGGGACTCACCACCCTTCACGTCCCCTAGGTAAGCCGGTGTTCACCTCGCCGTGTAGGTTTTCGGGTATAACCCTCGACAGAAGCTCCTCCAGACTGTACTGTTTGTGGCGGATAACAATCCTGTGGTTGTCCGCTCCTACGTCCACCGGAGTCCCCTCAATAAACCCCAGTTTCTGAGCGAGCGGCTTAGGGATGCGGGTGGAGAGACTGTTACCCCAGTTCTGCACGCGTGGCCCCACGGCCCTCGCCTTAGCCTTTTGCCGTGGAAATCAAGTGAGGTCGTTACCTACCGCGGAAGCTTACCTACGTTGAGCTCCACGATCCTCAAGTTTGCCGAAGGTCTGCGTTTTGTATCGCATGGGCTCTCAGCAAGATCATGCCGGTCGCGCAACAACCCACATATGTGAAGAAAGGTTGTGCTCAGCCAGAAACGCTTGAAAGTAACCATGCAAGTCCTCCCAACGATTAACAAGGACCTCATACAGAAAGGGCTGATCGGACAGGTCAAGCTCACCCGTGACTACCTTTTTGTGTACGATCTCGGCGTCCAGTTCCCCCGGAGTCATGCACTCTATGACATAGAAGCCGCTTCTCCCCAGCAGGAGCCTTAATGAGGCCTCATTGAAGTAGTTAAGATGATTGGGGCCGCCAATGTTATCCGAAAGTGGGCCTAGTGTAAGCAAATCGAACCCTTGTATATTGGGGGTGGTGAGGACGAGCAACCCTCTTTCCCCCAACAAAGACCTGCAAACCATAAGGAAATCCCGCGGCGCAAACAAATGCTCTATGAGCTCAAAGCACGTCACCACATCTACTTCATCGGGTAAATCTGTTCTGGCCACTTCCTCCACTGGTTTCTCTATCACCGTCAGCCCCCGAGTTCGGCAGGTCGCGGCCAGCCCGGGTGATGGCTCGATAGCGATAAGGTTCTCAACGGTAGCCAGCTTACGCAACTCCTCAAGAAATGTACCATACCCCGCTCCAACGTCGACAAGCGTGGTGGCCGAGGGAGAAAAACGTTCAAGAAGCTCTGCAAGCCGTTTAACCCTAGGTGCAAATATATTCGCCCGTCGGGCATGCTCTGAAGCCGGAAAGATGTAATCGTTCCAGTACTGTAAGCTAGATGACCTACTATAGTAGCCAGCTAACAGAGACGCAGTAGGCCTGGGACTTATGTAAAGGGTTTTACACTCGGCGCAGGTAACAAAGTTGAAACCACCCTTTTCAAAGGTAGGCTCCTGTTCCCAGCTATCGCACGCAGGACAGGGCACTATGGCAAAGGAATCCCTGTGACTGAGAAGGGCCGCCGCATCCTCTGCCTGTAGCCTCCTGTACCTCTCCATCAACCTAGCAGGCCGGATGTCTTCCTCACGCACTATTTGTCATCCACCTTCACCGAACTATTTTTGTTACCTTCAAGCATCGCCAGCCTAATAGCATCAATCACCCGTTCCACCTCTGCCGGGGTCATGGCCGGGAAGAGGGGGAGGGTAATGGCCCGGCGGTAGAAGGCTTCGGCGGCCGGGTAGCCGGCTGGGTCAATGGCCAGCTTCTGGTAAAGCGGGTGCCGGTACACCGGGATGTAGTGCAGGTTGGCGCCGATGCCCTGGCCCCGCAGGCGGGCGAAGAGTTCGTCCCGGGTGATACCGGCCCTTTTTTCGTCTACCTGCAGGACGTAGATATGCCATGAAGAATCGGCCCACGGCGCCTGGTAGGGAATAATGAGGCCGGGGAGGCTGGCAAAGGCCTGGTTATAAATTCCGGCGATCTCCCGGCGGCGGACCAGGAACTTGTCCGCCTTTTTAAGCTGGCTCAGCCCCAGGGCGGCGTGGATGTCGCTCATGCGGTAGTTGTAGCCCAAAAACTGAACTTCGTAGTACCAGGACGGCACGGTTTCCAGCCGGTCGGCAGTGCCACGAAAAACTGGGGGGATAGCCTGGCCCGTGGAGTCGGGGGCCAGATCGCCCGGCCCAGGCCGGTGGAAAGAAAGTGCCATGCCACCAGTGCCAGAATTATCCGTCAGGGCAGTCCATTTTCCCGGCTCCCGGATGATGCCGTGGTTGCGGAACATGAGGAGCTTTTCGTAGAGCTCCCGGGAGTTGGTAGTAACCATTCCTCCTTCTCCGGTGGTAATATGCTTTACCGGGTGGAAACTGAAGATAGTGAGATCGCTTAAACCTCCTATACGCCGCCCCTTGTACTCAGCCCCCAGGGCGTGGGCCGCGTCTTCGATGACCGTCAGGCCGTGCTGCCGGGCGATATCGTGGATGGCGTCCAGGTCGCAGGGCTGGCCGGCAAAGTGTACCGGGATAAGGGCCTTCGTCCGGGGCGTGATCTTTTTGGCCACCTGTTCCGGGTCGATGTTGTAGGTGCGCGGGGCGATGTCGGCGAAGACCGGGGTGGCACCACGGTAGAGGATGCAATTGGCCGTGGCCACAAAGGTGATAGGGGTGGTGATCACCTCGTCACCCGGACCGAAACCGGCGGCGAAGGCCGCGGCGTGCAGGGCGGCGGTGCCGCTGGACACGGCCACGGCGTACTTAGCGCCCACGTAGGCGGCAAAGGCCTCCTCGAACTCCCGTACCTTGGGGCCGGTAGTGAGGTATTCGCCGCGCAGCACTTCTGCCACAGCGGCGATATCATCATCGTCCACCCACTGGTGGCCGTAAGGCAAGAAATTCCGGCCCGGCACAACGTCACCCCACTACTCTTGGAAATTGAGAGCCAAGGCGACCGCTACAACTATAACTCCTCAGCATTGATGTTTGCCGACTGCAGGATATTTCCTCAGGGTTTTAGGCGGAAGCACCATATTTACTATCTGATCCACCTGGCGGTGCGGACCAGGCCTTCCTCCAAGCTGACCTGTGGTGCCCAGCCGAGCAACTCCCGGGCCAGGCGCCAATCGCACCGCAGCCTGGGTATTTCGCTCTGGGGATGAATGTGGGGCATATACTGAACGGCGCTTACTGGATTAGCGCCGGTGCCTTGAAAACGAGCCGTGACCTCCAGCACTTTTACGGCCAGCTCGTTAATGCTGATATCTATACCCGTACCGGCGTTAAGCACCCGGCCCACTGCCTGCTCGCTGAGGCCGGCCCGGACCACAAATTCCGCGCAGTCTTCCACGTAGAGGAAGTCCCGGGTCTGGGTGCCGTCGCCGTAGACTAGCAGGGGTTCGTACCGCAGGGCCCGGCTCAGAAAAATGGAGATCACCCCGCCTTCGCCGGTACTTTTCTGGAACGGGCCGTAAGTGTTGAAAGGCCGTAACACCACTACCGGCAGCCCGTAGCCGTGATAATATGAAAGCACCAGGTGTTCCCCGGCTAGCTTAGCTCCGGCGTAGGGAGAAGCCGGTTTCACTGGGTGGGTCTCGGTGATGGCCTCGCCTTCTCCACAGCGGTCATACACCATGCAAGTACTCATAAAGACCATTTTGGCTCCGTGCCGGAGGCAGGCCTCCAGAACATGGAAGGTGCCCACAACGTCGTTGTCAAAGGTATCCTGCGGGTTGTCCAGGCTGTCCTGGACGTTAATGCTGGCCGCCAGGTGGAAGCAAACCTCCGGGCGGAAGGCGGTAAATACCTCTTCTACTGCCCCCTCGTCCTTGATGTCTCCCTGCCGGAAGCTAAACCCGGGTTCATTTTCCCACTCCCGGATATTGGCCAGCGACCCGCTGGATAAGTTGTCAAAAGCCAGCACTTCATGGCCTTCGGTCAGGAGCCGAGCCACCACCCAACGGCCGATAAAGCCGGCCCCGCCGGTCACCAGAATATGCAATGAACACCCTCCAACTTATCTAATCTAGCGTAAGCATCCCGGCGCGGAAGTCCAGAACCAGCCGGCGCTTATTATTATCTGCCTGCTAGTGCCAGGTGCTGGCCGCAAAGACCGGTGGTCGGGTCGGAAATAGCCCAGCCGGGGAGGTCGGTCTGGGCCAGCAAGGTACGTACTTCTCCCTTGCTTATCGGGGGGTAATCGTCGGAACGGTAGCTACGGACCACGGCTGGCAGAACCCCCGGGTATCCCTCCGGGGACGGGTGGAAAGGTGAGGGGATGATGAACAGTTCAGGCAGTTCCAAGGCCGTCTCGGCCTCTTCGGCGCTCATGAGTTCCTCGTAGAGCCTTTCTCCCGGTCGTGGGCCGATTATCTCCACCGGTATGTCTTCGGGCCGGAGACCGGCCTGCGGGGCCGTTATCTCGACGACGACATCGGCCAGGTCGCCCAAGCGCACTACCGGCATCTTCAGGACAAAGACCTCACCGCCGCGGGCCAGGGTTGCGGCCTGAAGAGCCAGGTGCACGGCCTGGCCGACGCTCATCATAAAGCGGGTCATCTCCGGGTCGGTAACGGTTACCGGCCCGCCGGCCAGCACCTGGCGGTAGAAAAGGGGCACCACCGAGCCCCGGGAGCCCAAGACGTTGCCGAAACGAACGGCGGCGAAGATTGTGCGGGACTTGCCTTTGGCGTAGGCCGCGGCCGCAATCAGGCGCTCGGCGAGCAACTTGGTGGCGCCCATGGTGTTCACCGGGCTAATGGCTTTGTCACTAGAAGTATAGATTACGCGCTCCACGTTTTCGGCCAGGGCCACCTCGATGACGTTTTCCGTACCGATGACGTTAGTCTTGACGGCCTCGAAGGGATTATACTCGCAGGCCGGCACGTGCTTGAGGGCCGCGGTGTGGAAGACAATATCCACCCCGCTCATGGCCCGGGCCAGGCGCTCCTTGTCCCGTACGTCCCCCAGGAGGTAGCGCACGTTGGGGTGGGCCCGCAGTTCCTGCTGCATCCAGAACTGCTTTTCCTCGTCCCGGCTGAAGATACGCACCACTTCCGGGCCATAGCGAAGTACTTCCCTTACCAGAGCCTGGCCCAGGGTGCCGGTGCCGCCGGTGATAAGGATTTTCTTTCCCCCGATAAGCTTGTCCATAACCTATTACTCCCCCGAAATTCCAATATCCGGCATGATTTTTGCTAAACCATCGTGCGTGCTAGCCGCCTACTATGGTGCCCCTCAAAGGTGTGGCGAATATTATCAGTTCGTTGTGGGGCTATGCCCCATGGGGTACTCCCCTCAAGGTAAGGTGCGGCTGGTGAGCAAGGGGGGACGTAAGGGTTCTGAGGCACAGAGCAGGGGTTGCCGGTACGCCTCTTTTGTCACCCCTATTTTCCCTACACCTGGAAGGAAACCGATCCCTTGTTCCTTAGTTTTTATTTATCGTCAGCCGGGCGCAGATCTTGAGGATGGCGGTGCCAGGGATGTTGTCGTTAACTCTCTGTCTGTGGTGTGATGAAGCCGGGAGGAGGTGGCGCTAGGCGAGGGCCAGGCTGGACCTAGAGGGTATGGACACCGGGAGCACTCAATGAAGCTTCATCTTGTACCTAATTGCACTAACACCCATATACAGATACCCCTCGGGCGAGCTGGCCGGCGAGGTCCCATACGGCAGGCCGCAAATGGGAGAATAGCGGCCAGCGGGCGGCTCGCTGTTATTTGGAACTGGTCTGGCTTGCCTGGACGCCGGACAGGCTGGAGATCTGGGAAGACAGCCAGATGCCTTGGGCCTGCATGGTGGAGAGGGCCTGCTCCAGGGCGGTGAACTGCCGCCATAGCCGCTCTTCCCGCAGGGCCAGCCGGTCCTCCCAGCGGGCGATCTGGTCTTCGAGGTCCTTCATTTGCTCCGAGATCATGTCTTGTTTGTTATTGATAACCCCGGCTCCGACCCCGGTGCCGTACTTCACCAGGCTGTCCACATAGGAGGCCAGGCGCACGGCCACGCCCTTGGTGGTACCGGTATTGGAGTTAAAGAGGGCCGCTACCGCGTCGGGGTCGTCCTCCAGGGCCGCCTGCAGTTTGGCGGTGTCTATGGTCAGCTTGCCAGCCTGGCTGAAGCCCAGAGTCGCCGAAGTGTCCGCAGTAGTGATGCCGATGTCGGCCAGGCTGGTGTAACTTGCGGTCAGCCCCGCTACCCGGTCGGTGACCAGTTGCTTCAACTGCTGCTGGATGCGGGCCGCGGTGGGGTCACCGAAGAGTTCCGCCGGTTCTCCGGTGGCCGTTTTGCCCATTTTAGTGGCCAGGAAGTCCATCACCGAGTTGTACTGGTCCACGAAGGCCTGGACGGCACCGGTAATGGCCTCCGTGTCGCTGGCCACCGTCAGCGTCACCGGCGAGGCCGTAGTATCCTTCAGGTTGATGGTAACGCCTTCGATGAGGTCGGTGATGGTGTTGGTGGAGCGGATGACGTCGAGACCGTTAATGGTAAGCGCGGCGTCGGCCGCTGACTGGACGGTGTTCGGCGAACCGGAAACAAGTACGCCCAGGTCTTCCAAAACGTTCGTAGTCGGGTCGTCGGAAAAACTTATAGTCCCTGCTGTACCGGTAGTGTTGCTGGTGATCACCAGGCGGTCGTCAATAAGCTGCGCGGTTACCCCGGCCTCAGCATTGTTGATAGCATCCCTGACGTTAGCCAGGGTGGCGCCGGCAGACACCGAGATTTCCTGAGAGTTGATGGCGAAGGTGCCGCCTTCAGGCGCGGTCGCGCCCTGCGCCGAGGCCACAACGTGGGCCTTGGCCAGGGAGGTGACTTCGACGGTGTAGGCCCCTGGGGTCGCAGCGGTACCGGCTGATGCCGTAAGGATACTCTCGTTGCTGGAGGTAGCCTTCTTGGCCGTGAAGGTAAAGGAAAGCTTTAAGGTGGTAAGCGGGCTCTGCAGACTGGTAAGCCGCGTGCGCACATCGCCCCAGGCGTTGTACTCCACGTCCAGGTCCGCCTTGCGGGTCTCAAGCAGGGTAACCGGACGACGCTCAATGGCCATTAACTCCTGAATGATGCTCTCCGTGTCCAGGCCCGAGGCCAGACCGCTGATCTGCATGGTAGGCATGGGCTTTCCCGCTCCCGTCTGATTAGTTAAATCATGGCACCGCTCTAACTACTTTATCGGTAAAACCCGGCCGACCTTTAGGGGGACCCGGGCCTCGTATCACGAAAGCAGAGGCGAGGATTTGGAAGTCGGAAGCAAACTTCGGCAAGGCTCCTCCGGTGCGCTTATTGCCCGTGACTGAAGGTTTATGGTATGATGGGCCTAGAAGGGGCGGGTGTATATGCCAGATCCCGAGCAAAACATCCCCGTCCAGGATATTTTACCTGGAGATTAGTGCCGGGCTTTTCGCGCCTATCAGCCCACCCAACGGATACCGCTGCCGGCCATATCTGCGCCAAAAGGTTGGGGTGCCTTTTACCGAACATCCTTCTTTGTATCCTTTCTGCTGTTGACGCACATTTGTTTGGGTAATATACTAAAAGTAATAATTCGGATACAGCATCCGAAGGTCGGTGCAAATATGGTAAATGGAGATTTGCAAACCTTTTTAGCCCAGTACTACCCTTGTACCGATAATAAGCTCCTGGCAGAAAAGCTGGGGATTACAGAAATCAAGTTACGCAAGCTGGCATCCCGCTATGGCATTAAGAAAAGTGATAGCTTTAAAAAAGAGCTACGTAGAAAATTAATGCAGGCCAAGGAAGAAAAATATTTAAGTAACCTGCCGGATTTCGAACTAAATCCCTATGAACTAAATATCATTGTCGGCAGTTTAATGGGCGATGGCTGTCTTAGTTTCGCCCCGCGTAGCCGGCAGGCCTATTATCGTGAACATTTTGCCCCCTCCCAACGGGATTACCGGGTTTGGAAAGCCAGGCAACTCCAAAGACTTGGTTTTAAAATCACCCGGGACAACCATCTGCGTAGCCCATCCCTACCGGCTCTCACCCGCCTATATAATTCTTTTTACATTGATAATCGCAAATGCCTCACTCCAGAAAACATCAAACTACTTACCCGTCCCGTAGGCCTGGCCTGTCTATTTATGGATGATGGCAGCCTGGTTATAAACTATAGCCGCCAAAAGAATGGCTTTTATATCTTCCCGCGCCTTACTTTTTATACTTTTGCCTTCACGGCCGAAGAAAACGATTGGCTCCGCCTGCACCTGGAAAAGACATTTGGTCTGACTTTACGCTTAAAACGCTTCCCTTATGGCCATGGGTACGGCCTTGACAGTGGGCAACAGGCGACGATTAAACAATTAATCGCTTTGATTAAACCTTATACCGATATGGTACCCTCCAAAGCCATGCGGTTAGATATAACACCCCGGCTTTTAGCCAAGGATACGGAACTGCGCCGGCGTTTTGGGGCTAACTGCCACAATACTGTTGTTGATTTTGATTAACTTGGTCCCCCTCCCAACCTCAACCCTTCTTGTTTCCCGTCCTTCAAGGCTCTGTTGCTATTTCTCTTAATAGAGCCTCCGTATATCCAGCGTAACGTTCAACCTCCGTGAAGAATGTCAAATATAAAGAAGCGAGCTTTTCCCCTTTTGCTGCTAGACCCTGCTCTTCATTAAGTCTTTCGCCCAGGACCCGGTTAATCGCATCGACACGGGCAGCCAGCCCTTCAATAATAAATAAACGGTAAAGAGTATTCTGGGTGATACGGCGGTCCAGGCCCGCAAACTTCTTCCTGGCCCGCTCATAATTAGCGGGTTTCACCGTTCGCTTCCGGACCATGCGGGGAAGGATGACTGGCGCGTAAACCAGAGGTATGTTGCGGCCGTCAAAGTCGGCAAAGTGCCGGTAGTACGTTTGAAACATCGGTATATGGGCCGTAGAATTCGTACTAACACAGCTTCAGCAGATATTTTTGCTCCTTAGACAGGCTGGTTTACGACCTGCCAATATTCTTCATTCCCGGCCCTAAAGGCTGGTATAGAGCTTAGCAGGCAAAAACGGGGGACGAGATTTTATCGCCCCTTGGCCGCATGCCTCGATAATACGGCCGGCGCGGGGAGCGGTAGCAGGCAGCGGCCCCTTAGCAAGACCTCTTTACTTCCTGGAGAATCCGGTCCAGTTCCTTATTTACAATCTCGATCACGTCGAACAGTTGGGCAAAAAGACGCTCCTGGACGGCCAGGCTTTGGCGCAGCTTCTCCGGGGTATCTACCACCCCCAGGCTGTTAATACGGAAATGGGCCGTCGCGACCAGGGTCTGCATAAAAACCCGCAGGAACGGCTCGTTGAAAATGCGGATCAGGTAGCGGTCGTTGAGCTGGAGCGTTTTCCCAAACCGCCGGGCTTCCCGCGGCGTCTTGGCTCCTCCTTTATCCAGCACCCGCAGCATCTCGCGGGTATTCTCCACCGCCTGCCTGGCCTTCTTCTGCAGCCTGCGGTTAGCCTGCTGCTGGACAGTAATTTCCTCCGCCAGGCGGGCGTAACGGGCCTGCCGGTCAGGTGCGGCCCCAGGAACCACCGTAGCCAGGGGCGGAATCTCTTCGGCGCAGTAACGGCCGATAACTTCGCGCAGGGTCATGATCTCCGTGCCCCGGATGCGGGCGCCCCCCTCGGTGGCGTCGATGCAGGTAGCCCCAGTTTGGGCGATCTCCTGTTCAAACCAGGTAAGAAAGTTCTTCCAGACCCTGGTGGAGGGAATGGGATGGCCGTCGTAATCGAGAACGTATTCTTCCGCCCGCGAAAGGTCCACCTGCTCCCCCAGGTAGTCCCCCACGCCGTGGGTGTAGCCTTCCGGCGAGTAAGCCAGGTCCTGGCCGATAAGCACGATGGGGTCCGCTCCCAGATGCCGGGCCAGGCTGAAGCCCAGGTGGGCCACGGAACCGCCTACCTTCAGCAGGCTGTTGGCTCCCGTAACCCGGTCTACCCACTCAGAAACGAGTTCCGTCTTGCGGAAGCAGACGATCTTTTGCCCCGGGTAGTTCTGGAAGATTTCCGGCACCAGCACGGCCAGCCCCACCAGGACGATTTCCGGTGGGATGTCTACATCCCGGAAGAAGTAGTCATAGGTCTCCATCCCTCTTTCCACGGCCAGGACGGCGTCAAAGATGATCCCCTTCTGCAGTAGCAGTTTAAGGACGGCGTCGGTGGCCAGGATCAGGGCCCGGCCCCTGGCCTCGGCCAGCAGGTCTACGTTCTTTTGCAGGGAGGGGCCTGCCGCCACCACGATGGCCGGCCTGTTCTTATATACACCGGCCAGGCCGGCCAGGGACGGGCCGGCCATGATGCTGTGCAGGTTGGCAAAACTCTGCCGGAGGCCCGTCAGGGTATCTTCTACGTCGTTGCCGATCTCAAAGAGTATACTGTGGATAGAGGCGAAGAGACGCTCCCTGGTGGCCCGGACGAAATCCCCGTGGAGGCGGTCACAATAAGGGAGGGAAACAAAATGCATGTTGGAGACGGTGAACAGGTGCGTAGTGTGGACCAGGGCGGCCAGGTCCCGCTCTACCTCCGCTCTGGTACCACCGGTAAGGAAAAGCTGTTCGGCCGCCAGCAGGTCCCGGAGGTCCACCGCTTCCAGAGCCGCCCGCAGCAGTTCCAGGTCGGGCTCGACCACCACCAGGCGGCACTTCTGGTTGAGGCGCGGCAGTATGGCCCGCAGGTGGTGGCCCAGGCCAAAGCCGTAGACTACCAAGAAAAAGATCTTTTCATATGGGATCGTGCCCGCCAGGCGCTCGGCTTCCACCTCAGGGTGGTAGGCGCTGTGGACGAGAAACTCCTGACCTGCCTCGTCAAAAACAACTGCTGTGGGCAGGCCATTGCGCGCGGCCATGACCTGCACCCTGCCGGCAGGCTGCGGGGCTGATAGGCGCGCCGCCACCTGGGGGAAGCGCCTGACAAGTACGGCCAGGTTGTCCGCCCAGAACCCCTTCCCTGCCCGGTTTTCCTCAATCTGAGCCAAGGAGAGCCTGCCATTCATCCAGCTTCACCACCAGCTCATACTCCAGGAGGTCGGCAATCAAAACCGGATCTCCCCGCCCCATGGCCTCCATGATCTCCGCCAGTGTGGCATTGAGATCCTGGACAGCCGCCGTGATGGCTGCGGCCTGCTCTAGAGCCTCGGTGCCCCCGGCCTCTGCCAGCCCGGCCAAGAGGGCCGAAAAAGCTCCGGCCAGCTCATCCAGGGAGTCCAGCAGGGACACCAGGGCACTGAAGCCCGGCCCCGCCTCACCCCGGCGGAAATTCCCGGCAGTGCTTTCTATTTGCCGGCGCAGCTCAGTCAGAAAATCCTTAGACGGCCGCGCCCCGCCGTTGCTACCTGCCGCAGGCAAGTTGATCATAACCGCCCCCTCATATATTCATATCGGCAGCAAGGCCCCGGCCTGAAGCGGGCGGGCCAAAAAGAAAGGGACAGCCCACCGACTGCCCCTTTCACGATTTTCCTGGGCCTTAGCCCAAGAGCTGCAACACTATGGCCGGCGTCTGGTTTGCCTGTGCTCTCCAGGCACGGCTCCTTTCGGTAGCCGGACAGACTATATCTTCACCCCGGCCTTCTCTTCTTGGCCAGGGGCCGGGCGCTTCGGGGGGTTACCCCTACGGGTTTCATCACCATGGGCCTCGTGCCTTTAGGTGGTATACCCTAGTCGTTGAACCTTCCCCGGCCTTTCGGCCCAGGGGCTTGGCTGCTGGTTGGCCAATCCCGCCGCTTTTTGTACCCTCGCGTCCGCCGTTTCCGGCCCCGCTGTGGTGCGGCGGGCTCTAAGGCGTTTCCAGCAATTCACCCGGTAATCCTCCCGGGAATTGCTTCCTGGGACGCCTGTGGACCCGCCGGCCTATGCGGCCGGGGCCTCAAGCATAGCCGTACCCGCCTGGGCGAGGATCTGGTTCCTGGTGAAGGACATCATCTCCTCGGCCATGTCCAGGTCGCGGATGCGGGACTCGGCCGCGGTCAGGTTCTCCTTAGCCACCCCCAGGTTGGCGATGGTGTGCTCCAGCCGGTTCTGCACTGCGCCCAGCTTGGAGCGCTCCGAGGAAACCTGCCGGATGGCGTTGTCAATGGTGGTAACGGCCGCGTTGGCATCGGCCTGGGTGATAACGGTGATGCCCGCCGCCACAAAGGCGTCTTGCGTCACCACCCCGTTGGCCCCGGTGGTGGCGGCGTAGGATGGTGTACCTTGCAGGGTTTCGCTCTCGGTCACCACATTTGCGGTCCCGGTGGCGCCCGACTCCAGTTCCGCCGTCACCAGCCCGGCTGTTTCGGCACCGTTATTCAGAGCAGCCACCACGTCGTTGAGCGTAGCACTGATAGCAGTCGTGGTCGAATTATAGGTACCAGCCAGCTTCACCGTGATGGTATTGCTCGATATGGTGGCCGTAGTGAGATCAGTGGTAGCAGTGGCTTTTTGGAGCACGATAGTGTATTCCTTATAACCCGTTACCTTGATGGCGGCAGTACCAGAGGCCGCACCGATGTTCGTTTCGCTGTATAAGGTTCCGGCCACGCCCAGGGTGTAGGCGTCCATGGCGTTGATATCAAGCTGGATGTTCTGGCCCTGGTTGGCCCCGATCTGGAACAACTGCTCGGTCAGGCCGCCGGCCAGCAGGTTCTTGGTGTTGAACTCAGTGGTGTTGGAGATGCGGGAGAGCTCCGAGGCCAACTGGTCCATTTCTTTTTGAATCTGGTAGCGGTCCTCATTGGTGTTGGTGTCGTTGGCCGACTGCACGGCCAGTTCCCGCATCCGCTGCAGGATGCTGTGGGTCTCGTTCAGGGCGCCCTCGGCCGTCTGGATGAGGGAGACGCCGTCCTGGGCGTTGCGGGTAGCCTGGTTCAGGCCCTTTACCTGGCCGCGCATCTTCTCGCTGATGGCCAGGCCGGCCGCGTCGTCCGAGGCCCGGTTGATGCGCAGGCCGGAGCTAAGGCGCTCCAGGGACTTGTTCATGGCGTTGTTGGTGATGGACAGGTTGCGGTAGGCGTTTAACGCCGCGATGTTCTGGTTAATGCGCATAAAACTTTCTCACCGTCCTTGGTTTAAGATGTGGCATCCGTGCCAGTACAAGACCATTTTTCCCTTCACCCGCCCTTGCCGGGCGGGCCCTCACTACTCCATTGGCTACTCCGGCGGCGCCCTGCGCCGCCAGCCTATCCTTGCCGGGCACCACCTCCCGTGCCAGGTTTACCGCGCGACAGTCTCCAAAGGAAAAAAGCTACTCCCCGTCATCTTCTCTTATCGGCAGGAAAGGCCCCAGCTTTAGAGAGGCGGGCACGGTGACGGAGATGGGATGGACCAGGAGCTGGGGCGCTTCGTGGTCACCGCGGGCGCCGGTTTTGAGAGCCGGTACGGCCACCCGAACGCCATTCTGGTGCGCGAGGAAGAGCAGGTGCTACCGGGGCAGGCCACCGCCCGGGTGGGCAACACCGGGCTTTCCACCGGGCCGCACATGGACTTTCGGTTGCGCTTCGCCGGCCGGTGGCAGAACCCGCTGCAGTATTTCTGAAGGCGGGGATAGTAGTATAATGTGAAGGTGGATGAGATGAATAAATACTTCGTGGGAGATGGTATCCATGGCTACCCCAAAGGAAGAGCTGAGCAAAATCTTGGAAGAGCTAACCGAAAATGAAGCGGCGGAACTGGTAAGGATCTCTAAACGGCTGCAGGCGAAGAAGAAGCAAAGCAACGTACCGTGGCCGGGGACGAGCCTGCTGCGCCTCGCGGGCTCGTTTGAGGGACCGGAGGATCTATCTGAGCATCCTTTGCTGGGATGAACCAATAATGGGGGCGTGAGGGGTAAAGAAAGGAGGTCAGGACGAGATGGGTATGCCGGCCGATCGGGTGCAAATCCCGGCCAAGGATACCTGCACCTACGAAGATTACGCCAGGCTGCCGGAGGGCGCGCCCTACCAGTTGATTGGAGGGAAACTGGTCATGACGCCTTCTCCTTCCACCGGTCACCAGGCGGTGGTGTTGAATCTTAGCCTGGAGCTGGCCGGCTTCGTCCGGAAAACACGGGCTGGGCCGGGTCTTCTTTGCACCTGTTGATGGGCATGTTACTCCTCCCGCATGGGCACTCAGGTCCCGGCATCTCTCCCGGCCGCCGTTGCCCATCTAACGCATACAGGACAAATATTGGCATCATCACTCATCCAGATTTTCCTCCCTTCGCCTAATATTGAAACCGGCACCTGTTTCCTGTAGGGAAAACCATGGTATAATAAAGTTGGCAGGAATGGGGGGCTTGGTTTGACCGAGGGAGGCCAGGGAAAGGCTGCTTCAGGACTTTCCCCGGTAAAAGGGATCAACCGGATCAACGATTACGCCTTTAAGC
>SLTJ01000043.1 GCA_004347685.1 Clostridia bacterium | reverse complement strand
TGAAGATGCTGGGCAAGAGACAGAGCCGCTACCCGGAACAGGTGGAGTATTAAGCTCATCCAGTGAACATCTCCGAATGGCACTGTTGCCGCTAAGCTCAATTAATCAGGAATAATCCTGGAGAGGGGGGTATAATGTGGAAGTGGGTAGATTATTACGGGTAAATTTATCAGCCGGGACTACTAAAGAGGAAGAAATACCGCAGCAGGCTGTCAAACAGTTTGTCGGGGGCCGGGGGATGGCCGCCCAGTATCTTTACCAGGAATGCATCCCAGGGATAGATCCGCTGGCACCTGAAAATAATGTGATTTTCAGTGTCGGCCCTCTTGCGGGCACAGGGGCGCTAGCCTGTTCCAGGTGGATGGTCACCACCAAAAGCCCTCTCACCGCTACCTATTACCGCTCGGTCGGCGGGGCGGATTTTGGCGCCTGGATGGCCCACGCTGGCCTGGACTTGCTCATTATTGAGGGAAGAGCTGCTTCGCCTAGCTACCTCTACATAGCGGATGGCAAGTACGAGTTGCACGACGCCAGCGACCTTTGGGGCAAAACTACCAGTGAAACCCAGCAGCTCTTGAAACAAAAACACGGCGAGCGCGTGAGGTGTGCATGTATAGGTCCTGCCGGTGAGAAGCTGGTTCGGTACGCGGTGGTAATGAGCGACAGGCGGTGTGCCGGTCGTGGTGGCACAGGCGCGGTCCTGGGAGCAAAGAATCTCAAAGCTGTAGTGATCAGTGCCAGCCGCAGAGAAGAAAAGGCCCGGGACAAGGGGCAACTAAAGGAGCTAATAAACCAGGAGGTGGTTGCCTTTCGCGCCAGTCCATTGTTCAACCCCTTTTCCGAAGCCGGTACCATCATGATGACGGAAGCTATCAACGCCATGGGGTTATACCCTACGAAAAACTTTCGGGAAGGGAGCGTGCCCGGGTGGGAAAGGATAGCCCTGGGCGAATATGCCAAGCTTAAAGAGAAGAATACATCGTGTTACGGGTGCGTTATCCATTGCGGCAACGTGCATACAGTGAGGGAAGGTCCGTATGCTGGTGTAAGTAGCGAGGGGCCGGATTACGAAACGGTGTGGGCCTTCACTGCTCCGGCTGGTTGCACCAGCGTTGAGGCTACCATTGTAGCTGATGCCTATTGTGATGACATGGGCCTAGATACGATAAGTGCAGGAAACTGCATAGGCTTTGCATTTGAGTTATACGAGAAAGGGTTGTTGTCGGAAAGCGATACCGGTGGCTTGAGGCTAACTTACGGCGACCATCAGGCCATGTTGGAGCTCCTCAAGCAAATTCCCCTTCGCCAGGGCCTGGGAGATATCCTTGCTGAGGGAGTGGTAAGGGCAGCCGCCAGGATTGGGAGGGGAGCGGAAGAATACGCCGTAGCCATAAAGGGGTTAGAGCCACCAGCATACGACCCCCGTGGCGCAAAGGCCCATGGGCTGAGCATGGCGACCTCCAACGTAGGGGCTAACCACTGTATTGGCTACGCAGTACAGGAAATCTTTAACTTAGCCGTTCCCAGACCAGTAAACAGATTTGCCGATAGTGGAAATGCCGACATTGTTAAATTAAATCAGGACAGCACTGCTTTTTATGAGACCGGAATAGCGTGTATCTTTCCAGCTCTAATGGGGATGATGCCTCCCTTACTTTTTGGCAAACTTCTGGCCAGTGTTACTGGCATAGACGAGCTCGCCGCCCCAGGATACCTTTTTACTGTCGGTGAGCGGATCTACAACCTTGAACGTGCGTTCAACGTACGAGAGGGCTTTGAGCGGGATAGCTTTGCTACCAGATTAACGGAAAGCCCGCTAACTAACGCGGGGCCGGCTGAGGGGCAGTTCATCCGCCAGCCGAAGGCTATGATTGACGAATACTGTAGGGTCAGGGGGTGGGATGGAAACGGCTGTCCGACCCGCGAAAAGTTGGAACAACTAGGGTTAAGTGGTTTGGTTAGCCTGTGAGGGAACGAGGATGCGAGTCCGGGTACTATTTTACAGTTTTCTCCGCGATCTGGCAGGTGAAAGTGAGGCGTGGATTGATATCCCTGAGGGAGCTACTTTGAAGCAATTGATCGAGGAGGTGGGGAGAAAATATGGTCCGGACCTGGGCCAGGCCATTAAGCCGCAACCAGGAGTAGATTTCTCCATTTTAATTTATGCGGGTGGTCAAGATTACCGATTTGCCGGAGGTGAAGATATGAGGCTGGTTGACAGGATGGATGCATATTTCATTCCGCCGGCAGCGGGAGGATGAGGGAATCGGTGCCATACTATGTGTGAGAAGAAGGTTGATCTGTGGTCTGGGGGAGGGGCTACCCATGATGTTGTAGGGTATAGGTTCGCCTGACCGGTTTCCTGCATCGTTTATGCGACTCGGCATGACACTTTTGTTGTCTGTAGGTTTTTGGTAATAACCAGAGAACCCAGGTAGGATCTGGGTATTAGTTAGAAAATGTAACTGATGGTCAGTATCGCCAAGAGCAGGTAGGCATAGATAGCAGGGCGAGCGTATGATGAAGCTTGAGAAGCGGCAACTGGCAGCCGCAAAAACGCATAGCAAAGTTGGGCCTCTAAGGGAGAGGGATTTGGGGGGGGGGGGGGGCGACAGGAGGTGAGCACTAAGAAACACCACCCAAGAACTATAAAAAATACCATCCACTTCGACTTTGGAGGTGATTAGCGTTTATCAAGCGGTAAATTTGATCGTAAGTAACTACAACTAAAGTTCATCTTGACAGATCACATACGTACTAACGCAGACGTACATTCTCATGGCGAGTTATTTCTTCCCCATACCCCTGGAGGGTTGGTGAGAAAAACAAAGGCCTTCGATAAAGGGCTGAAATACCAATGGTTGGGAGTTTCCGAGAACGTACTTTTACCGTCTTGGGAGGGATTATTGTGGCCAAGGAGTTTCCATTTCGCTCCATGCGGGATTGGCTTGAGTATCTCGATGATCATAATGACCTAGTTAGGGTAGACACAGAAGTCAGTACTGTTGAGGATATAGCTGCCTTTGATTACCATTCAGTTAGAACGCCCGGCAATCCATGTTTCCTTTTTGAAAACGTGAAGGGGTATCCAGGATGGCGCATAGCGTCGAATGTCCACTACGGCCGTCGCCGGCAGGCGGCGATTCTCGGTATTGACGATGTAAGTCATTTGGCTCGAGAGGTAGGGTTGCGCCTGGACAAGCGGGTGTCCCCCATGGAAGTATCTACCGGGCCGTGCAAGGAAGTAAAAATCTTTGGTGACGATATAGATCTTACCCGTATTCCGTTTTGTATCGGGGGCGAGTATGAAGGCACCCCCAATCTTACGGCTGGGTTAAGTAACAAGATGGACCCAGATACAGGTTGGCAGAACATCGCCATTCGCCGTGAGGGCATTGCTGGTCCCAGGACTTTTTCTGAACAGCTTGTGCAGGCTCAACAAGATTTCCAAATCTGGGCTAAGTACCAGATGCGTGGCGAAAAAATGCCAGTGGCTTATGCTATAGGTGTGGATCCCTTGAGTTACATGATAAGCCAGACCAAGATGCCACCAGGTGTATGTGAGTACGATTTGTGGGGTGCCTTCACTGGCCAGCCACTTGAAGTGGTCAAATGCGAGACCTCGGACCTGCTGGTTCCAGCTCAGGCTGAGATCGTAATCGAAGCAGAAATTGATCCTCTAGCTGAAGAGCTTGACGGCCCCTTCCCTGAATTTGCCGGATACTATGTTCCCTTGACCTGGACAGCTCGAGCCGAAGTAAAATGCATCACCATGCGGCGTGATCCGATATTTTATTACATGGCCATGGGCTTAGCGCCAAACGAGGGTCTGGATATGGCCATCCCTATGCAAGCAGGCACCCTTTACAATGTCTTGTCAAAACAGTTACCCGGTATCATTAACGTGCATGAACAGGCCCACGCGATCTATATCGTGCAGGTACAGAAGGCGATTTCCAAGACCATACCTCAGTTTGCCCAACTGGTCGGGCAGGCGGTCAAGGTGGCTATTCCTTATGCCTGCGCCACCCTGGTGGTTGATGATGACTTTGGGGAAGATCTGGAAAATTACTTTGAGCTGGTCAACTACATGTATAACCATTTTGTGGCTACCAAGGACTTGGTGGTAATTCCTGGGGCCCTGGGGTCAACCTGCAACGCGGCAGAGTTTTATGCCGGTGGAATCGGCAGATATGATTACTACGTAATGGATCTAACGGAAAAAATGCCACCATGGGATGAAGGGTATAAGAGGGGAAAAGCGATACCCGGAAAGGGAGCATTAGCACGGGTGGAAAAAGAGCTGTGGCCAGCAGTCTTCGGCTCAGCACTGAAATAGACTTAGTTTGAGAAAGGAGAGCGGCTCAAGTGGGCAAGTTTGACAGAACAGATATTGACATCGAAAAGATATGGCATAACCCATCAGACTACCAGAGAATTAACCGCAGAATGTTGTATGAAGCTAGGGAATGGTTTGCTCAGCATGCCGAGGAATTGTGGGAGGAATATAAAGGAAAGGTTGTGGCGGTTCGCAAGGGCGAGGTACTTGCTGTCGGTGATGACACAATCAAGATGAAGGCCGAGTTTAGGGAAAAAGAACCGGAGGATTCAGTAATGATAATGCTCATTCCCTCGGACCCCATACGAAGGATACCGCGCCCGATAGATGTATTGAAGGGCGCTTCCTGATAAAGATTATTTGCGCGTTTAGTTCACCAGGCACTGAGTCTACGTTAATACGTTGGATAAAATACTCCACTGTAAATAACCCAGTGCATATATGCCGTGAGAATGACCTCTTCTTTGTCACCAGCACATCTGGTCCGGTAGCCAGCAGGCGGGCTCTGTCTTGGGTGCTATGCAAGCTTTGGCCGCTACTCCGGACGGGCCTGCTGGCTACAATCTTTCTTTCAGAAGATCGGTGAGGTAGCTGCTGAGGCAGTATTTGGAGAGTTACCACGTAGGATTACCGGCATTACTTTGCCTTTGCAAAGCCAGCCTGCTTCTGGGTAGCAAGTTAGCCATGGGTCTTGGCTCTCACTGGGCACGGAGCATATTACTGGGATCGCTGGGCGCATCTTTGGATGACGTTATTACTCATGGTAGCAAAGAAAGGAGAGTTGTCATGGCAAGGGAGTATGATACCTTCGTGGATAATCCGGATGGTTTCGAGGCAGGAGAAATCGATGTTGCGGTTAGGGAGCTAACACCTGACGACCGGCGAAAGAAGTATTTGACCAGATATGTACGTGCCAAGGTTGCTCCTAGCGAAGAAGAGTTGCCAGGGAGTGATATCCTCTGGTTAAGGTGGCAAAGAGGTAGAGTCTTTCCACGCCCTTGGCGTATTCAAGTTATAAGGGAGCTCGGTGAATTCATGCCGAAGAAGGCAGTGGTGCGAAATCAGTAGGTTAAGGTAGGGAGGTTTTGTTGTATGGCCCTCTTAGACAACCGGCAGTTTACAAAAGCACTGAAGCAGACAGGCGACTTGGTAGAAGTTAACAGAGAGGTTGATTGGGACTGTGAAATCGGAGCCATTGTGCGTCGGGCGTGTGAAATGGAAGGACCAGCAACACTTTTTAACTCTATCCGGGATTATCCAGGGCACCGTATTTTTGGGGGCCCTGTTTCAACCCTTAGGCGAGCTGCCGTAGCCATGGGCATTCAACCGACAGCCAGCACCAAGGAAATATTTGATCAGTTTTACCAGAGGATGCAAAACCCTATACCACCTGTGTTAGTTGCTGAGGCTCCGTGCCAAGAGAATGTTGTGGTGGGCGACGCGGTGGACCTGACAATGTTTCCGGCCCCCATGGTTCATGACGGAGATGGGGGTCGGTACCTATGTACCTGGCACTTTGTGGTTACCAAGGACCCCGAGACTGGTTGGGTTAATTGGGGCATGTATCGCGTGATGGTTCATAACGAGCGTCATATGGGCGGAATTATCCTGGCTACCTCTGACGCAGGAAAAATGAAACTAAAGTACGAGCGGATGGGTAAACCCATGCCTTTTGCCATCGCTATAGGACCAGAGCCGGTATGTGCGATTTCGGCTGCTGTTCCCTTGCCCGCAAATATTGACGAAGTGGATGTGGCCGGAGGTTTGGCGCAGGAGCCAGTCCGGCTGGTCAGGTGTAAAACTGTTGATCTTGAGGTTCCAGCTAACAGCGAGATTGTTCTGGAGGGCGAGATATTACATGATGTAGAAGTAGAGGAGGGGCCATTTGGGGAATATACTGGCTACCGTAGTGGTCCCCGCGCCCCGCGGGCTGTTTACCGCGTCAATTGCATTACCTGGCGTAATAATCCTATCACGGTGATATCAAATATGGGTATGCCAGTAGATGAAGGGCAGATTTGTTACGGCACACTTGGGGTGGGAAGCGGGGTGCGCCAGGCCCTTGAAGCAGCCGGCATACCAATAACCGGCGTATTTGTGCCGCCGTACGGAGCAGGAAATTTAATAATCGTAGGCACGAGAAAACCGTATAACCATATAGCTACGCAGATTTCCCAGATAGTATTTGGATCGAGGGCGGGGATGCCAGCCAACTTCCTAATTGTAGTTGACGATACTACTGACGTATATAACATTGGTAAAGTGTTGCATGCCCTGGCGACTAAATGCCACTGGCGGGATGGGGTAATGACCTTCCCTGCTTGGGGCAATCCGTTGGCACCATTCTTAAGCTTACGAGAGAGGGCCACTGGCCGTGGCGGCAGAATAGTTCTCGACTGTACTTGGCCGGTAGAATGGGATCCCGAGGCGGAGAAGCCTGTGAAATCCAGCTTTGCCGATATTTACCCGAAGGAATTACAGGAGAAGGTTCTTAGAGATTGGCATGTCTACGGTTTTGAGTAATAGTAACTACTTAACCTATTTTGGAGGTACAGATGGATAAACACGGGTACCTTAAAAAAGGGGAGTAAATATGGCTACAGAGGTCAGGGAGATTCGCAGATTACAAGTATCAATGGGGTGTGACCGGAACTGTGAACCTTGCTCAAAGTACTTTGATTGTACGTCGCCATTTAAATACGAGATCTATAAGAATCCTGCGCTTCGCCGGATTCAGGAGCGCTTGGCGGGAGTAAAGTATAAGATAGCGGTCATGAGCGGGAAAGGTGGAGTGGGGAAGTCTACTACAACCTGCAACTTAGGCGCGGCCCTGAGCATGCTGGGCGCCAAAGTCGGCTTGCTAGACTCAGATTTCTACGGGCCAAGTGTGCCGACCATCATGGGGGTAGGGGCCGGGCGTCTGAAAGTTGATGCTGACGGTATTGTCCCTGTGGTCAGCCAACAAGGTATTAAGGTGGCATCAGTGGCCTCGACGCTTACTGAGAGAGACGCCATCACCTGGATGGGGGATCAAATTCGTTGGGCGCTTTACCAGTTCCTTGGCGGGACTAGCTGGGGTGAATTAGACTTCTTGTTAGTTGATCTGCCTCCTGGTACGGGAGAAGAAACGCTAAACGTGATGAAAGCTATTCAAGGACTTAGCGGCGGAGTTGTGGTCACAATCCCGTCGGAGGTTTCGCAGATTGTTGTTGGTAGAGGTATCTCCTTGTGCCAGAAGGCAAATACAAGGGTAATCGGTGTGATAGAGAATATGGGCACCATGTTGTGTCCACACTGCGGCAAAGATGTAGACGTTTTCATGACCGGCGGTGGCAAGATGATTGCTGAAAGGATGGGGGTACCGTATCTTGGTACTGTTCCACTTGATCACCGGGTGGCCAAGGCCTCTGACGAAGGTATGCCATTTGTGCTAAGGTATCCCGATTCCGAGCCAGCCAGAGGCTTTGCTGCCGTTGCGCGTAAGATTGCCGCAGACGTTGGTTTTATTAGCGAGAACTAAGCTGTCGTTTTCCGGCTTTCGGTCGCCACACTGGCAAAACGGGGGGTATCCCTGGGTTGGTGGAAAAGAAGATCCTTGTCCAGACGGGAAAGGGAGGTTAATGGCTTAGCGAGGGCGCCTGGGAGAGCTCAAGTCCCAGAGGCAGCCACGCTCGGTATGTCGAGAACTGACCCGATCCTGGGCGGCTTGAAGCTGCTAGGTATTTCGGCGACCATTACCAGGAGTTCTTGCTGTTGACCGGGGGGCCAGAAGGTGATCATGGCGGGATTATATTTGGCCTCCCGGTAACAAAAGCGAGGTCGTTTGGTTTGTTTAGCATCTCACAGGCAAGACGTTGATATACAGCATAACAACAGCTAATATATGGTAGGGTAATCTGTAAGAAACCGGTCATACCATTTCTATCCATCAAGCCAGTGGTCGTAAAATAAGGGATGCAGTCGTTTTACCACGAAAATATAGATTGGCTTGCTGGAAATTTATGTACTAATTGGTAAACTGCCGCTAGTTATCCGGAAGGTGAGGGTGATGGAGTATATTGTGCAAACTTTAATTGGTGGTCTGGGGGTTGGGGCTATCTATGGGTTGGTAGGGCTCGGCTTTAACGTAATTTTTTATATATCCAAAGTGGCTAACTTTGCACAAGGTGAACTCCTAATGCTCGGTGCCTACACAGTTGTTGCCATATATACGGCGACAGGGATACCATTTATCTTGGCTGCTATCTTAGGGGTATTAATCTCTGGTGTATATGGTCTCGGTATATATGTGCTGGTAAACAATAGGTTCATCACAGATACGAGGACCTCCTTTACATGGATTCTTGCCATTTTTGGCGTATCCATGGGGACGCGCAATCTGGCTGGCCAGATCTGGGGTACATCTCCCAGACCTTTCCCTAATGTATTGGAGCTAGGCCACTTGAGTATCAAGGGCTTATTTGTTCCTATGGAGTACGTCACTCTTCTGGCGCTAACAATTGCTGCATCAATAGTAATTGAACTTGTGTTTTCAAGAAGGCATCACCTGGGCAGAGCGATCCATGCCACTGCTCGTAACCTATGTGCGGCTGAACTCGTCGGCATTAATGTAGATTACATTATCCGTTTCATGTTCATTTTTGGGGCTGTAATTGCCGGTTTTGGCGGCGTACTCATAGCACCAATGCTTTATTTGAGCCCGGACATGGGCAGTGATATTGGACTTAAAGCCATAGTTGCTGCCATGGTTGGTGGGTTTGGCACAGTAGGCCTGGGTGTGCTTTCCGGCGGTCTACTATTAGGGTTACTGGAGGCCATAGGCAAGTTAGTCTTGCCAGGCAGCCTCCAGACTGTGATAACATTTATTTTGCTTATAGTGGTGTTGCTATGGAAGCCAGAGGGAATTCTGGGGGAAAAACATGGTGAACGCTATTAGGATAAAACTCAAGCCAATACTTGTTATGCTCATCGTCGCGATCGTTTTGCTAGCTTTGATCCCGTTGTCTGGCGCATACATCCTGCGTTTGGCTACGCTAGTCCTCATTTATACCATCGTTTTAGGGGGTCTAAATCTGCTTACTGGGGTTGGTGGACAGGTTTCCCTCGGTCATGCAGGTTTGGTTGCCGTAGGGGCATATACCTCCGCTTTAACTGCAAAATCCACCGGCAGTGCCGGATTAGGAATTTTCACCGGCTTGGTGGCGGCAACGGCTATTTCCTCCATGTTGGCCCTTTCATCTTGGCGATTGAAAGGCTTGTACTTGGCCATTGTCACCCTGGCCTTTAACATCATTGTGGTGAGATTTGTCGAGGGTGTAGATTTCATAACAGGCGGGGCTGATGGCATCCGGGGTATTCCTTCTTTAGCTGTCGGCCTTGGAGAACAGTGGCGATACTTGCTGTTGGTTGGAATAGCCACGTGTTGTTTCTTTCTACTCAGGAATATTTTTAGCTCGCTATGGTTGCATGCCTTCCGTTCAATAAAGGAGAACGAAGAAGTTGCCGAGGGTTTGGGGATTAACGTTGCCGGATATAAAGTAATAATGTTCATGATTAGTGGTATATATGCTGCTTTGGCGGGGAGCCTCTTTGCCCATTACAATGGGTATATTGCGCCAAACATATTTGACGTAGACAAGACAATTCTTTTCCTGCTGGGCCTTATCATTGGAGGAATGGGCAATCTTTACAGCCCAATTATCGGGTCTATTGTAATAGTACTGCTGCCCGCGTATTTAGTGTCTTTTTATAGCCTCCACCCCTTGTTTTGGTCTATCTTCCTTATCGTGGCGGTTTTTTTCTTTCCCGAAGGTCTTGCCGGATTGGTGCAAAGGGTGTTCGGTCGAGGCCGGATGCACCGTAACCGCCCTCTTCCGGCACAATATCTTCGTCAAGAAGAAGAGCTGACTAGTCAGCATGGCAATGTTCTTGCAGGAGTAGGGGTTCCATCTTCCTCCCCATTGCTTATCCTAGAAGACATATGTAAGGATTTCCAGGGCCTTAGGGCATTGGACGGTATTAGTCTCGAGGTAATGCCCGGGTCAATACACGCCCTCATTGGCCCGAACGGTGCCGGAAAAACAACGTTGATCAACATTGTTTCAGGATTTTATAAGCCTGATCAGGGGGAGATCTTCTTTGCCGGGGAACAAATTGGAGGGCTGAGCCCGCACCAGATTGCAGCGAGGGGTATTGCCAGGACCTATCAACAACTGGGTCTTTTTGAGGATATGTCCGTCATAGATAATGTTCTCGCCAGCCTGCACCTGCGGACTCATAGCTCCATAGTTGAAGACATGCTAGGTACGCCCAGGTGCAGGGAAAGGCGAAAGCTGGCTGGCGATATGGCTGCTGAGATACTGTCCTTTGTCGGGCTGCAGGGAGTAGCTACCGAAGTGGTTGCGAGTCTCCCCCATGGAGTGAAACGTCTGGTAGGTGTCGCTAGAGCCCTGGCGCTACAGCCAAAGTTGTTGTTACTAGATGAGCCTGCAGCCGGGTTGAACGACGACGAGGTAAGACATCTGGTAGATTTGTTACGAGCAATTCGCGATAAAGGGGTGACAATTTTGCTGGTTGAGCACCGGATATCAATGATATTAGAAGTGTCTGACAACGTTTCGGTACTGGACTACGGCAAGAAAATTGCCCACGGCTTGCCTGGAGAAATCTTACGCGATGCGAGAGTGAGAAAGGCTTACTTGGGGACTGAAGCCTGATGGTGTTGGAAGTTAGTATGTTGTCTGCCGGTTATGCTGGATCTCTAGTCCTGCGCAATATTTGTCTGGGGGTGGATGCGGGCGAGGTTGTCGCGGTAATCGGAAGCAATGGTGCAGGCAAGACAACGCTGCTAAGAGCCCTTTCAGGCCTAATTCATCCTGTAGCTGGTAATGTGCGATTTTGCGGTAGGGAGATTGGGGGATTGAGAGCCTATCAGATTGCTAGATTAGGAGTGAGGCATGTTCCCGAAGGCAGGCAGATCTTCACTGATCAGACTGTCGAAGAAAACCTCCTGTTGGGGGCATACGATCGAAGGGATCTGCGGGTGGTAAGAGAGGACCTCGAACATATTTTTAGCAGGTTCCCCATCCTGCTGGAAAGGAGGAGCCAGTTAGCAGGTTTCCTTAGCGGAGGCGAACAGCAGGTTCTGGCCATAGCTCGGGCGTTAATGGGGAGGCCAAAATTGCTCTTGTTAGACGAGCCATCGCTAGGGCTTTCCCCCACATGGGTTAAGAATGTCCAGGAAGTTATCAAGGCGGTTAACTATGAGGGGGTGTCTATCCTATGGGTTGAGCAAATGGTTCATACAGCGTTGTCGCTGGCCAGCCGTGGCTATATTATTCAGGAGGGCAGGATAGTTAGTGAGGGTCCAGCGGGAGATTTGCTAGCAAAGCTGCAGGCGGGCGGATTTTACTTTGCTAACGTGTAAGAAAAATATACGGGCTTTATAGAGGAGGATGGGGTTGTGAAATCAAGAATAGCTAGCCACAATCGTTTGGGAATCATAATATTTTTGGCTGTTTTGGTCCTTGGTCTTGTTGGTTGTGGTATCCCATCACAACCTGGTCAGTCTGGCAATGGAGCGGCCCCTGTCTCTGAAGGCGCGGAAAGCAGAGAGGAAACCATCAGAATAGGATTGGTTACCACGCTGACCGGGCCAGGGGCAGTACAAGGTATACCTCTTAAAAGAGGTGCTGAAGTGGCCATCAAGCATATTAACGAGCAAGGAGGAGTTTTGGGGAAGAAACTGGAGCTTATCATTCGTGATGATGAGTATGATGCCAGCAAGGCTGTGACTGCCGTTCAGGAGCTGGTGACCCGAAGACATATCGTAGCGATCATTGGGCCTTCAGGATCTAGCAGCGCATTGAGCAGTGTAGACGTTTTGCGAGAAGCTAAGATTCCGGTCATGGCCATTGCCTCTACTAGCAAGTTAAGTACGGCCGAGCTGCCGGGGATGTTTCGGATCTTCCCGAGAGATGATTATTACGCTACTCCTATAGCAACCTACATGGCCAGGCATTTCCAGAAGCCGGCCTTAGCCTATGTTGATGATGCCCTGGGGAAGAGCCAAAGAGAGCAAATGGAGAAGTATTGGCGCGAACACGGTATAAATCCTGTGGCTATCGTGGCATTTGACAAGAGTGAAAAGGATTTTACCGGGGTAGTGCAGCAATTAAGAGCTTCCGGGGCCGATGCCGTATACGTAAGCGGTGCTTCGCCGATGATTGCAAATATTATTACCACAGCTAAACGATTAGGCTACAGGCCACAGTTTTTCGGCGCCATCTCAATAGCCGTAATGGACTTTCGGCAGCTAGCAAGGGAGGATTCAAACGGCGTAATGTTTCCTTACTTTCCCTACCCGTTTGATCCCAGACTCCAGGGGAATCCGGATCTGCCGCGGATAGAGTGGAACATGAGTGAAATAGCGAAGAATTTTTACGAAACGTGGAAGACAGATTACGAACACAGAAAGATAGAGTATAGCGGTCGCACTATCTATGAAATACCGTCGCATGACCAGTTTGCCTATGATGCAGTACGGATAATAGCCGAGGCCATCAACAAGGCCGGTACAACCGACCCCACAACGCTAGTGAAAACCATAGAAGATATTGGCAAGTTCAGTTATCTAGGCCGCTATGAGTTTTCTCCGGCTGACCACGAAGGACTGGCAATTGAAGATATGCGCTTAGGTAGGATAAAGGACGGCATTTTGGAATTTAACATTGAGTGGTAAGAATGTACGGTTGCTTCGTTGTCGTATACCCTTGGAAAACTCGAGTCCTTTCACCGCAGCATCGAGCGCGAGTTGTTAAACGTGGAGGTCTTCCGCAGTTTGGAGGAGGTTCAGGAAAGAATCACCCAGTACATCGAGCACTACAACTACGTGCGCCCACATCATGGCATTGGCGGCTTCACCCCGGCGGACCGCCACTTCGGCATCTCCCGGGAGGTGGAGCGTTGATACCCATTGATGCCAGGCTGGGTGAGAGCATGGACCGGGGACAGCCGTTCTTGGAGTTGTTTCCTGATAGCCCGGCCGTTCAGACCGTTATGCGGTTAGTTGCTAACTTGCAGGCAGCCATGGAAGGATAAAACAAAATCATGAGGGGTGGGGTTAATATGGCCTTTGCCGATCTGAGGGATTTTTTGCGTTTCTTGGAGGATGCGGGGGAGCTGATACGGATTGAGGACGAGGTGGACAGCAGGTTCGAAGTTTCGGCAGTGCTCAAGCGGGTGGGGCAGGCTGGCGGGCCGGCAGTGATGTTTACCGGGGTAAAGGGTTACGATGTACCGGTGATGGGAAACCTCTTTGGCAGCCTAAGGCGTTTGGCCATGGCCCTGGAATGTGAGGTGGCTCAGATCAACCAGGTCTACCTCGAACGGCGGGAAAAACCGGTCGGGCCTACCGAGGTGGAAGGAGCGCCTTGCCGTGAGCTGGTTTATCGCGGCGCTGGCCTGGACCTGCTCTCTCTCCTTCCAATCCTTACCTACCATGAGGGTGATGCCAGCCCCTATATCACGCAGGGTCTGGTCATAGTGCGGGATCCCGAGAGCGGGGCCCAAAGCCTGGGAATTCACCGCATCCAGGTCAAGGGCCCCCGGCGTATCGGCATCCAGCTCGTCAGCCGCACGTCAATGGTATATATGGAGCGAGCTGAGGCCCGGGGCGAAGGGGCGGAGGTGGCCATAGCTATTGGGGTTGACCCCTGCACCCTGCTGGCCTCGGTGGCCTGGGTGCCCTTTGCCGACAAGCTGGCCCTGGCCGGTGGTATGCGCCGGGCTCCCACGGAGGTCACCAAGGGGTTGGCCACGCAGCTTTGGCTCCCGGCGCGGGCCGAGATTGTGCTGGAGGGCCGCTTTATTCCAGGCGTGCGGGAAACAGAGGGACCCTTTGGCGAGAGTACCGGCTACTACATAACTACCGAAAGCCCTGTGGCTGAGATCGAGCTGGTATCCATGCGCAGCGGCGCCATTTATGCGGCCTCGGAACCATGGACGCGGGAAGATGAAGTCCTTACTGCCTGGTCCTGGGCCGGAGAGGTGTTAAACAGCCTGCGCAAGGAATTCCCTGGTGTCAAAGCTGTCAAGTTATCTTCAATGATGGCTAACTGTGTCGTCTCCATGACCAAGAGTTCTCCCGGCGAGGCCCGACGGCTTATCTATCGCCTATTGACTTCAAATCCCTATTTTAAGTACGTCACCGTGGTTGATGATGACGTGGACTTAAATAATCCCATGGAGGTTGAGTGGGCCCTGACCACCCGTATGCTTCCCGACAGCGGCATAATCAGGTTGGAAGGTCTGGAAGGCTCGCCAATTGACCCCTCGGTCAAACTTGACCCGCACCTTTTGACGGCCAAGATCGGTTTTGATGCTACCCGGCCGTGGGGCCATGACGAGGAATTCGCCAAGATTGATGTTCCGGGGTCGGCACGGCAGCGGGCCACCTCCTTGCTGGCGGCGGCCGGGTGGGAAGCCCGATAGGCAGGATTCCCGGATCATCCCCGCTTCGCGCGGGGCCAGGCGCCCGAACAGAATACAAACGGAGGATGCGCCAGAGGCAAGATTCTGGTTGACGCTAGCAAGATTTGCATTATTATTGGAATTACATGAGGGACAAAAGGGGCGGGCCCTGGCTGCGGTGCTGGGGAACTGTCTGGCGCATTAAAGTGCCGGGGGAGGGATTTATATGCTGGAAAGCCTCTACGCTTGCATCAACTTTCTAGAAGATGCAGGAGAGCTAGTCCGGGTGCAGGAAAAGCTGTCACCACGTTATGAGGTGGCGGCTGCCCTACGTTACCTGGAACGGCAATCAGGCAAGGCGGTTTTGCTGGAGAGGGTAGAGGGATATGAGGACGTGGTTGTCCTCGGAAACCTTCTTTCCAACCGCAGGCGGCTGGCCCTGCTGCTGGATGTTCCGGAGGACAATGTCGTAGACGCTTACCTGGCCCGGACGGCCACCCCGGTCGCTATCGGCCTGACCTGGGAAGAGTGGCACCGGCAGATCTTTGCCGGGCTCGGTATCCCTTACAGTTACGAAATGGCCGTGCGGTTAAACGACAGGTTTATGCGCGGATTCGCCGGCCGTACCCGGCCGGTTCCAGGGGCTGCAGAGGTTTTGGGCAGGCTGGCCAGGCAATACCGGCTCGGTGTGGTTTCAAACAGTATGGCGGAAAATACTTTAATTGATCTCGCAAGAACTGGCCTGCGGCAGTATTTTCATGTCCTGATCATATCTTCCCAAGTGGGATACCGCAAGCCGCACCCGGTCATTTACCTGGCAGCCCTGCAGGCCATGAACGTGGCCCCGGAAGAAGTGGTCTTTGTGGGTGACAATTGGGAAGAGGATGTCGTCGGGCCAAAGGAACACGGGATGCAGGCCATCTGGCTGAAACCTGCCGGCAAGGAGGCCGAGGAATGGAGGTTCCGGCTCCCGGGGGTGGCAGTGGCCGGTGCTTTGGAAGACATACCCGGGATGTTGCTGAAACCGGGGGGCTGAGGACTAGAGATGGGGCCGCGCTGGCGGCGTTAACCTTAACTTAGCCTGGGAGAGGGGATTATTAATGCCAACGCGATTGATAGTCGGCATGTCAGGGGCCACGGGCGCCATTTACGGCATCCGTTTGCTGGAGGTGCTCCGCGACCTGGGGGTGGAAAGCCATCTGGTGATGAGCCAGGCGGCGGAAAAAAACATCATCCTGGAGACAAACCGGCGGGTAGAGGATGTCAAGGCCCTGGCCACAGTGGTCTATCCCTTTGAGGATATCTCTGCGGCCATTTCCAGCGGTTCGTTTATTACGGCCGGCATGGTGGTGGCTCCGTGTTCCATCCGCACCCTGTCGGGGATAGCCAACTCTTACAACGAGAACCTTTTGGTGCGGGCCGCCGACGTGACCTTGAAGGAGCGGCGGCGCCTGGTGTTGCTGGCCAGGGAGACTCCGCTCCATGCAGGGCACCTGCGCCTGATGATGCAGGTGACGGAGATGGGCGGCATTATCCTCCCCCCCATGCCGGCCTTTTACCACCACCCCCAGACCATAGACGACATAATCGCCCAGACGGTGGGCAAGGTGCTGGACATGTTCGGCATCGAGCACCACCTCTTTCGCCGCTGGAGTGGTGGTGAGGCGGCCGTAGGGAGCGTCCGGGGACGGCTGGTAAAGGGCAAAGGGGAAGCGCCCTTTTTTACCCGCCTGCCCTGGGTGCGGGAACAGTTCCTGGCCAAGATCGGCTTTGACCCCTACCCGGGCACGGTAAACCTGCAACTGGATGAGGCCGGGGCCAGGCTGATGCAGGAACTGGCAAGAGGGGAGGGGATCTCCATTGACCCGCCTGACCCCCAGTTCTGCCAGGCCAAATGCCTGAAGGTGAGTATCCAGGGTCTCCCGGGGGCCTTGCTCTTGCCCCTGGTGGACGACTACTATGAGGGAATTGTGGAGCTCATGGCTCCCGTTAGCGTGAAGGAGAAGCTGGGGGTCAAGGAGGGAGATTGGGTGAGCTTTTCCCTGACCGAAGTCCTTGATCTCGGTGCCGGCAAGGTTAAAATGCCCGTGCGGCAGAGGATGCCTGGCCATGTTGAAGGATAGAAAAAGTATACGGGCGAATGTACATGCTAGAGATGGTGGCCAAATGTGTCGCAACATCTCATATACGGTACGGGTTGCATAAGCAATTATAACCAGTGTTGATAGGAGTGATACGGTAGCTGTGTCTGCCAGAAATAAGGCTGTCCTTTTAACCTTTTTGAATGGTCTGTTGCCGCCGCTGGTATGGCTAATATTCGCCATTCCCATTTCCGGCGCGGCCCCCATGGAGCGGCTGCTGCCTGCCTTCCTGGCGCCCCGGGTGCTACTGTGGTTAGTCTTTGTTGTAGGTGGATCATGCTGGTGGGTTCATTATCTTGAATCCCGTAAGTAACCACTAATAGGAGGTGCCAAAGAAACAATGGCTGAACGATCCTCACGCGTAATTGATCTAGAAACAGCCGCCGGCCTGGTCAGAGATGGCGATACCCTAGGGCTTTCCGGTTTTGTCCTCATGCATGAACCGCTGGCCCTCATCCGGGCCTTGATCCGCCGGGGAGTAAAGGACTTGACCGTGGTCAGCCTAGGTGGCGGGGTGGGGTTGGACATGCTGGTGGGGGCTGGGTGCGTGCGTAAGGTGGTGACGACTTATTTTGCCCTACAACATTACGCCCCCATTGCCCCCATGTACCGGCGAGCCATGGCCCGTAAAGAGCTTACCTTCTGGGAGTGTGACTTCCAGCATTGGCATTGCGCCATGAAGGCCGCCGGATGGAACATGCCCTACCTCTTGACCAAGCAGGGAGTAGGTACCGACCTGCCACTATACAACAAGGACCTCAAGCTGGTGGAAGTAAACGGTGAACAGTGGATAGCCGTACCGCCTATTCCCATTGATGTGGCCTTCTTGCACGCCTCCCAGGCCGACCCCTACGGCAACGTGATCTACAACGGCAGCGTCTTGGGTGAACGTATCATCGCCCGGGCCACCCGCCGGGCCATTGTCTGCAGTTGTGAAGAACTCATCCCCAATAAGCAGATCAACAAAGAACCCCGGGTAGTTACCTTGGCCGGCCTGGTGGCGGCAGACTACGTGGTACACATACCGTATGGGGCCCACCCGGAAGAGGGTCAGGGGTACTACATGCACGACTCTGAGCACGTGAAAGAATACGTGGCCGCGGCCGAGGCCACCCGCACCGGCCAGGATCCGGGAGCCTTTCAACGGTATCTGGAGCGTTACGTGTACGGGCCGGCTACCCATGAGGCATACCTGGAAGCCATCGGCGGTCCGGCCAAACTGCTCAAGCTGAAGCAAAGCATGCTGTAGGGGGAGGTTGGTAAAATGACCGGCAAAGTTTGGGCAGAATGTGCTCGTGACCTTTCCCTGGAAGAAGATTACCGGGGAGAATATAGCATCAGCGAGTTCCTGGCCGTGATTGTTTCCCGGCTGATCCGGCCTGACGACGGAGCGGCCGGCGGGGGCGTATACTCTGACGTTGTTTATAACGGCGTTATCCTGGCTGCCACCCTGCATGCCCCGGACCTGACATATATAACGGGTGGTTATTACATGAACGTGGGCGAGCGGCAGTTGCCTAAATCTGCACCCACGTTCTTGCCATGGGAATACCGCTTTTTCAGCATTGCCGACGGCATGATGTACGATCACGACTGCCAGTTGTATAACCCCGGCCCCAGGAAGCTGGCCAACGTCTTCTTCGTCGGCGGGCTGCAAATAGATAAATATGGCAATATCAACAATACCTTGATCGGTCAGGACTGGGAGAACCCGGTGCTCAAGGGGCCAGGTCTGGCCGGCATCCTGACTTTTAACGACAATATGAAGCGAAGTAACTACTCAGCCCACCAACGTAAAAGTTAGAGATCAGATATCATC
>SLTJ01000008.1 GCA_004347685.1 Clostridia bacterium | reverse complement strand
GAGCTTGATAGCAAGATCTGGCGAAAAACGGCCCCCCCCCCCCCCCCCGAGAATCCCTATTTCCGTCATGGCTGAACCGGAAGAATTTATCCGGCGTATACGAGATATGCTTTTTCTAAAACTAAGGTGGACCGAGGTGATAGCGTTCTAACTGCCGGGGCCAGGCAATGGGGGTAATTGTAGGTTTTGCCGGCAGGAATTTCCGGGACGGCGGCGAATGTTTGCCGGGAAGATAAACATTACTGTTATTGCGAGGTGAAATGCTTGCAGAACTGGCGTTGTACAGTCTGCGGTTACATCCACGTGGGGGATGCGCCCCCGGACTTCTGCCCTGAGTGTGGGGCCCCAGCGGAGTTCTTCGAGAAAGTAAGCGAGGCCCCGGAGGAAGCTTTGCCCGGCCCGGGTAGGCCCGTGGCTGCAGCTCCGGTCACCAGGCCGGAGAGGAAGTTCGCCCCCCTCGGCCCGGAGGAGAAAAGGCTGGCCGAGCCCTCCATGTTCAAGATTTCGTACGGCTTGTATATCGTCGGGTCCCAGGCCGGAGGCCGGCTGAATGCCCAGTGCGCCAACACCGTGGTCCAAATCACCAGTGACCCCTTGCGGGTGGCCATCGGCATCAATAAGCAAAACTTCACCCACGGGCTTATCAGCGCCAGCGGCGTGTTCAGCGTGGGAGTGCTGGGCCAGGACGGCCACGACCTGGTACACCATTTCGGTTACCAGTCAGGGCACCAGGTGGACAAGATGCAGGGGATGGAATACCGCCTGGGACGCACCGGGTCGCCACTGGTGGCTGGCTGCCTCGCTTACTTTGAGGGAGAAATCATCCCGGAGAAATGTATTGACGCTGGCACCCATACCCTTTTTGTGGCCGACGTGGTGAGCGGCGAGGTGCTGCGGGACGAAGAGCCCATGACCTACGCCTACTACCGGGCCACCCGGACCAGGCGGTAGATAGTTAGGTATCCGTTGGGGGGGATTGCGAAATCAGCGCAGGTCGCCGGACAGTCTTGTTCCAACCGCATGTGGACTTACATGTAGTCGTACAGTAGCTGCTGCAGGTAAGCAGTAACAGCCGGGATCCTTTCCGGATATCTTAGTGTTGCCTTTTTCTCCCAGTCCGGCCAGGGACCCAGTAAATGCTCGTAGGGGTTGGCGCACCCACGGGAAACAAACACCCTGGAGTCGGGAAGGAACATATTTGCGCACTCCCGGGCCAGGGGAAAAAGTTCCCGGCTCCGGCCCGGGTTATCGGCGTGGAAGACGACGACCCGGGTCTCTTTCTGCGGGTTCCCGGTGCCGAACTTGCCGTATACGTACTCCTGGGGGTAACGCTCCTCAAAACTCTGCAGGAACTGCAAGCAGTACTCGATATCAGGAAGCTCTACCGTAACCTTCCAGCAATCCCAGGCTTCCTGAAGTTCAATCCTGGCATCCCCTTCCCGCAACTGCCGCAGCAGCCCTTCCAGACAGGGCAGGCATCGTTCGTACATACGGCGCCTGGTCACCGACAAATGCGGGTCGCTTTCGAAGCTCGTCCAGCCGTCACCATCAATGCGCCTGGCTGTATATATTGGCATTGCCCTCCCTCCCCCGGTCACTACAACTCCTTTGCACGGCTAAAAATAGCTAGCCTGCCCGGGCCAGGATCAGCTTCTATCTCTGCCGGCCACCAGCCGGGAGACAGGCTGGGAGCCTCAGGCCCGTGCCGGAGGTAGGTCCGCTGCGCCTTCTCCTGGTTGGAGTTGGCATAACAGTAGAGGCAGCCAGGGAGACGTGCCGGGGCTTCCGGGTATACGGGTGGATGACGCCGGCCCACGCCTGGCGGATGCGGTTTTTCGCCGTAAAAGGCCGGGATATCCGTCCGCCGGCTGGCGGAAATTATATGAGGATTTGCCCAGGCCAACCTTTTGCCCTCCAAAATAGTAAGATAATGGAATCCTCCCAGCCCCTGGCGCTGCCCGGGGCGCTGGCGTCCAGCAAGTCCGGCAATATCTAATGCCCGCCGCCTATCAGGTAGCGTATGAGCAGGTGGCCGGCCGGCAGCTTCAGGCCGGAAGCTGCGGCCGCAACCTCGGTAAAGCCGCGGGCGCCATTATCCTGCAAGCGGGTGCTGTCGTAAAGGACAAAGGGCACCGGGTCGGCTACATGGGTGCGCCGGCTCAGGGGGGTAAAATGGTCCGGCATAACCAGGAGCCTGAATTCCTCTCCCATCCCTTCCAGGCCGCGTACCACCTCGCCCACCACCCGGGAGTCAATCTCCTCGATGGCCATGATCTTGGTGCCGAGTTCGCCCCGGTGGCCGGCCTCGTCCGGGGCCTCCACATGCAGGTAGACCAGGTCCTTGCCGGCCGCCAGTTGCTCCAGGGCCGCCCGGGCCTTACCCGTGAAATTGGTGTTAATGTTCCCGGTGGCCCCGGGCACCTCCACCACCTCCAGGCCGAGGCAAAGGCCCAGTCCCTTCACCAGGTCCACGGCCGAAACCACCGCAGCCGCCAGGCCGTATCTTGCCGCGAAGGCCGGCAGCCGCGGTTTTCTCCCCTGGCCCCAGAGCCAGATGGAATTGGCCGCCCGCAGGCCCCTCTCCAAGCGGGCCCGGTTAACCGGATGTAAAGGCAGGTAGGTGTGGCTCTGCCGCATCATGTCCATCAGCACCTGTCCCCTGGCCCCGCGCGGCAGGTAGGGGCCGATGGCCTGGTCCAGGATGTCATGGGGCGCCGTGGTGGCGATATTCTCCTCTCCCTGCCGCCAGACCATTACGTGCCGGTAACTCACCCCCGGGTAAAACTCGCACCCGTTGCCCCCGGCGCGCCGCCGGACTTCCAGGAGCAATTCCCCGGCCTCCGGGGTGGAGATCTCGTCGGCGCTGTGGTCCAGCATTATCTTATCGGTGTAATCCCCGTTACCGTCCAGGGTTACCAGGTTACAGCGGTAAACCACGTCGGCTTCGTCCAGGTCAATGCCTAGGCTCGCGGCTTCCAGGGGGGCGCGGCCGGTGTAGTAACGGCGGGGGTCGTAGCCCATGATGGCCAGGTTGGCCACGTCGCTGCCCGGGGCCAGGCCTCTTGGGATGGTAGCCACCGTCCCCATAAGGCCCTGCCTGGCCAGCCGGTCCATGCTGGGAGTCCTGGCGTACTCCAGGGGAGTCCTATTGCCCAGTTCTGGCACCGGGTAATCCGCCATGCCGTCGGCAATTACGATTACGTACTTCGTTTCTCCTGCTCCTTCCCGTATAGTTGCGTAGCAATATGGTTTAGGAGGGGCTGAACTTCTCCCGGGCTTACGCTGAGGGCCCAAAACAATTTCCAAAGCCTCAAGATTAGGACGGCGGCAGACAGAGCCGCTCGACAATAAATGCGGCCAGGTCAGCCACATTATTCAGGTCGAAGACGGGCACACCTGTCTCCACCGGCTCGTCGCTGGCCACAGCCAGTAGGTTGTCCTCCGGCCCGCACAGCAGTTCCCGGCCCAGTTCGGCCCTGTGCACCTCGATCTTTGGCTTGTTACCCCGCTTATACCCCTCGGTGAGGATGAGATCCACGCCGGCAAGGCGTTCGGCCAGAGTGTCCAGGCTGAGTTCGACCTCCACCCGCTCGATGATGGCTACCTTGTCCGGGGAGGAAATGGCCACCACGTCCGCCCCGGCCCGGCCCAGGCGCCAGGTATCCTTGCCCGGCACATCCAGGTCGAAACCGTGCACATCGTGCTTGATCACAGCCACCTTCAGACCTCGCCGGCGCAGTTCGGGGATAAGCTTTTCCAAAAGCGTCGTCTTTCCGGCATCAGAACAGCCAACGACAGAAATTACCGGTGGCACGGCCACCCCTCCATCCAAAATCAAGGTTCTAAGTTCGAGGTTCGCGCCTTTTAGGGGGAAAACCGGCCCGCACCTGATTAATCGCCTTTCTCCTGCCTGGGCGAAGCCATGGCCCGGGCCTTTTCCAGCTCCTCCGGGGTATTGACATTGAAAAATACGGCCACCCAGGATGTGACGCGATTTATTTCTTCCTCCTCCACGTACCGCACCCGTACCTGGGAATAAAGGTCAAAGGTACGTCGCTTCCCGGCTTCCAGGGAGCGCTGTACCGGGCCCAAGCAATTGCGGGAATAGACGGCAAAAAGGGGTTCGAGTAGCCCGCCTATCCGCGGGACAGCAACATCGTAACCGCGGGCCTGCTCCAGCAGATAGGCGGCCAGTCGCGGGTCGGTAAAGGGCATATCGCAGGCCACCACCAGGTTGTAAAGATAGCGGCTCTTTAAGAGGCCGGCGTGGATGCCGGCCAGGGGCCCGTACCCGGGGAAAAGGTCGGCGGTGAACTCCACCTCGCCAGCCAGCCCGGCCCCGGCTTCTCCGCCCGGCTCTGAGGCCGGCCCGCCGGCATTGGGGAGCCGACCAGCCCTGTGGCCAGCATTTTCCTCGACCGGTCTACCCGGACCCTCCGGGTTTTCCGGCAGCCGCCCTGTGGTTTGAACCCGAGCCAGGGAGGCCTGGGGCACACTGGCCAGCGGCTGCCCCGCGACCTCCACCGCCGAGCCAGCCCCCCGCACCACCACCCGCTGCGCAAACAAGGGTCCCAGGGCCGAGAGAATGCGCTCCACCAGGGGCCGGCCGCCTATCTCCAGCCAGGCCTTATCCCGCCCTCCCAGGCGGGTGCCTTTACCGCCGGCAAGAATTACCAGGCAAGCCTGCTCCATGCTTTCACGCCCGTTCTGCTTTGCTAACTTATTATTCGCCGGCCGCGCCGCCATTCCTCCCCACGTGATTTTCTTTCCCCTTGGCGAAGATGTTCGGAAGCACGGGCCTAAACCAAGGCGTCGGCCAGGCCGGCGGCCAGCATCAGCAGACTCAGGTACCCGTTGACGTTAAAGAAAGCCTGGCCCACCCGGGAGAGGTCCGCCGGCGACACCAGGCGGTGCTCCCAAACCAACAGCAGGCCGGCTACCGCCAGGCCGGTCCAGTACAAGGGGCCGGCCCCAGCCGTGACCCCCGTCCCCACCAGGAAGATGAAGGCCAGCAGGTGCCATATCCTGGCCGTGGTCAGGGCCGCGCGCAGGCCGAACCGGGCTGGGATTGATTTCACTCCGTACCGGCGGTCGAACTCGATATCCTGGCAGGCGTAGACCACGTCGAACCCAGCTACCCACAGGCTCACCGCCACCCATAGCAGCACCCCCGGCAGGTCGAAGGCAGCCGTGATGCCCACCCAGGCCCCCATGGGGGCCAGCCCGTCAGCCACGCCCAGGACCAGGTGACAGACCCAAGTCCAGCGTTTGGTGTAGGAGTAGATGACCAAGACAGCCACGGCCACGGGCATGAGCTTCAGACACAGGGAATTGAGCTGCCAAGCCGCAACGGTCAGCAGGGCAAAGGAAGCCAGGGTGTAGAGCCAGACCTCGGCGACCGAAAGCAGGCCCCGCGGCAGGGCGCGACCGGCCGTGCGAGGGTTGAGGGCATCCATGGCCCGGTCAATGATGCGGTTCAACGACATGGCCGCGGTGCGCGCCCCCACCATGGCCAGGGTAATCCAGACAAACTGCCCGGCCGTGGGAAAGCCTCCGGCAGCCAACAGCGCCGCCAAATAAGCAAAGGGCAGGGCAAAGATAGTATGCTCAAACTTGATCATTTCTAGGAATGTGGCCCCTTTACGCCACCCGGCGGCCAGGGCCCCCTGCATTCTCCCTACAGGTACTGCCAACGGCACCACCACCGCTCTAGCAAATCAATGATGTAATAGAAGCTCAGGCCCAGAAGACTCATGGCCAGGATGGCGGCGAACATCTGGCTGTAAGCGGCCCGGTGCCAGGCATCCAGAATGGCGTATCCCAGGCCGCTGGTGCCAGCCACGGTTTCGGCGAAGAAGAGGACGGAGATGGCTGTGCCCAGGCTGATGCGGACGCCGGTGAGGATGGCCGGGAGGCAGGCCGGGATGACCACGTGGCGGTAGATGTCGCCTTCGCCGGCCCCCAGGGACTTCACCGACAGGACGGTAGGTACGGGGATGGCCCTGGCCGCGTCTCGGGTCGTCACCAGCAATTGGAAAAAGATTACTAAAAAAATAACGGTGATTTTAGCCACCTCACCGATGCCGGCCAAGACCATGATCAGAGGCAAGAGGACAATCTTGGGCACGGGATAAAGCAGGTAAACCGCCGGCGCCAGCACCCGATCCCACGCCTGTTTGCGGCCGAGCACCAGCCCCAGGGGCACGGCCAGCACCAGGGAGACGGCCAAGCTGGCCAGCACTCGCCAGGCGCTGGCCGCCAGGTGCGCGGCCAGCTCCCCGGCCACCAGAAGGCGGGCCAGAGCATCTGCGGCCGGCAGGGGTCCTGGAAAGGCCGGGTTGCTTACAGCGGCCGCCAGGGCCCACCAGGCCAGCCCGATCAAGGCGATTCCTATAGCCAAATCCCGCCAGGTCAAAACCATACAGCCACCACCAAATAAAACCCGGCCCGTCCGCGCCGGGAAAATAAGGTCTGGGCAGAAGGCTTTCAACCCGGTTTACCTGGCGGCCGCCTGCCGCTGTTCGCCGGGGTCCAAAAGTTCTCGCAGGCGGCCGCACTGGCGGTGAAATTCAGCCGAAGCGCGGTAGCCGGGGCTTCCGGCCCCAGGGTTTTCCACCACTGCCTGCACCCTGGCCGGCCGGGGCGAGAGCACCACCAGCCTCCGGCCCAGGTAAACCGCTTCTTCAATGCTGTGAGTGACCATGACCACGGTCACCTGCCGCTCCCGCCAGACTTCGAGCAGCAGTTCCTGCAAGTGCTCCCTGGTCAGGGCGTCCAGGGCCGAAAGGGGCTCGTCCATGAGCAAATAGGCCGGCCGCAGAGCCAGGGCCCGGGCCAGGGCCACCCGCTGCCTCTGCCCGCCGCTCAACTGGGCCGGGTAACGGTCCTCCAGCCCGGCCAACCCCAGTTCCGCCAGCAGAGGCCGGACGATTTCCCTCTGCTCCTGCCGGCCCATTCTCCTCACTGCCAGGCCCAGGGCCGCGTTCTGCGAGACCGTTTTCCACGGCAAGAGGCCGTAATCCTGCAGGATCAGGGCCAGGCGCGGGTCCGGCCCGGCCACCCGGCGCCCACCCAGTTCAATGACCCCGGCCGTGGGCGCCAGGAGCCCGGCCATCAGGTAAATCATGGTAGTCTTGCCGCAGCCGGAGGGGCCGATAAAAACCAACCTCTCCCCGGCCGCCACCTCCAGGCTGACCCTACCCACGGCCGCCACCGGGCCGGCGGCGGTGAGATACTCCAGATACACGTCCTTCAGCCGGATCATGACTTTTTCCCAGACATAAAAGCCGGATCCACCAGGTCTTCGTAGGTATAAGGTTGCTCAAGCAAACCGCCGGCCACCATCCAATCCATTACCGCCTGCACCTCTTCCGGCCGGGGCAAGGCCGGCGGCGAGTATTTGGGCGCCAGGTAGGTATCCTTGAGATCCTCCGGGACCCTGGCCTTGGCGATAAACAGTTCCCGGTAGGCATTCGGGTTTTCACTTACCCTGGCCGCGGCCTGGGCAAAAACGTCCAGCAGCCTGGCAATGGCCTCACCATTGGCCGCGATGGTCTCCTCCCGGAAAAGCAGCACCACCTGAGAGACGTTATCCTTCCCTTGGGTATCGTCCAGCAGCACCTTTGCCCCCCGCTTCTCAGCCAGGGTGGCCATAGGATCCGGGAGGAGAGCCGCCTGGACCGCGCCGCCCAGGAGAAGCTGCAGCCGTTCCGGGATGGCCGGCACGTTAGTGGTCTTGATCTCTTCCGGCTTCAGGCCGGCCCCGGTCAACAGCCGGTAGGCGACGTAGTCAATGATGGTATGCTGGGAGACGGCCACCGGCACCCCTTTCAAATCCGCCGGACGGTCAATGCCGCTCCCAGGCGCGGTCAGGAGGGCGAACCGGCCTTCAGCCGGGGTCAGGCCCATGGTGAGGGAGACTATCTTCACCGGAGTGCCGCCCTTCCTAATCAGGGCCGCGGCCACGATGTCCGCCACTTCCCCGTCTATTTCTCCGGCCTGCAGGGCCGTATCCCGGTCCCGGGCACTGTTAAAGGACAAGAGCTCCACCTTAAGCCCGTTCTTGGCGAAAAGCCCCTCGGCCTCGGCCACAAAGAAGGGGAAATTGTCCTCCACCGGGATTACCCCCAGCCGCAGCGGCGGCAATTCCTTTGCTCCACCCGCACCGGTTTCCGGGCTCGGGGAAGAAGAACCACACCCGGCCGCCATCACGACCAGGCTGAGGGCCAGCAATAAACCAAGAATCACCCCTACCGCCTGCCGGACACCGGTCCGGCAAGCACGAGCTTCCCGTTCCGCAGAAGTATGCATAGTAACCTCCACCTCTCCCAGCAAATTTCCCATGTTGCCGCTCTCACCCGGAAAAACCGGCGAGGCCACATGCCAGCCCAGGGCTTCCTCACAGCAAGTCCCCCATGTTTCCACTATCACCCGGCTGCCCGGCCTCCCTCTGTAGGCTTTCAGGCAGCTCGACCCCAGCGCCAGGCCCGGCCGGTTATAACCGCCTGAGGCTGGGCATGCCGCCGTATCAAGGCCCCTGCCGGTCTACCCCCTGGAAAGCCCCTGACTCCCGACCCTCTGCGGCGCGGGCCGCCTGCCCTCACTCCAGCCCCAGGCGGGACCATTTCTCGTTCACCCGCCTGGTTATTTCCGCGCTCATGGTTATCTCCTCCGGCCAGGGTCGGGGATGCCCCTCCTCCGGCAGCTTCCTCGTGGCATCTATCCCCAGGTGCCCGCCGTAACCCGGCACCGGCGAAGCGTGTTCCAGGGCGTCCAGGGGCCCGGCTGTTACCACCAGGTCCTGCTGCGGGTCCATATTGGCCAGCACCCGCCACCGCACTTCGGCCAGGTCATGCACGTCCACGTCAGCGTCCACTACGGCAATCACTTTGGTAAACATCATCTGGCCCAGGCCCCACAGGGCGTGCATCACCTTCCGGGCCTGGCCCGGATAGCTTTTCCGGATCGCAACTACGGCCAGATTATGGAAGACCCCTTCCGCCGGCAGGTGCATGTCCACCACCTCCGGCAACTGCATCTTAATGAGAGGTAGGAATACCCGCTCCGTGATCTCTCCCAGGAAGGCATCCTCCATGGGCGGGCGGCCCACCACGGTGGCCGGGTAGACCGGCTCGCGGCGCCGGGTCAGGCAGGTGACGTGAAAGACCGGGTACATATCTGCCGGCGAGTAATACCCGGTATGATCGCCAAAGGGGCCTTCCAGCCGCTCCTCCCCGGGCTCCACATAACCCTCCAGGACAATCTCGGCGTGGGCCGGCACCTCCAGGTCCACCGTCCGGCAGCGCACCAGCTCTACCGGCTCCTGACGGAGAAACCCGGCCAGCAACAGTTCGTCCATCCCCGGCGGTAAGGGCGCGGTGGCCGCATAGATAGTCACCGGGTCAGCGCCCAGAGCCACGGCCACCTCCATGCGCTGCTGCCGCTCCCGATAGCGGCTGAAAATGGCCGCCCCATCCTTGTGACGGTGCCAGTGCATCCCCGTGGTCCGGCTATCATATACCTGCAACCGGTACATCCCCACGTTGCGGGCCCCGGTGTCCGGGTCACGGGTAAAGACCAGGGGGAGGGTGATAAAACGGCCGGCGTCCCGGGGCCAACACTGCAGTACTGGCAGGGCCTCGAGGGAAAAGTCATCGGCCACAACTTCCTGGCACGGCCCGCGGCGCACCACCCTCGGAAAAAAAGAAGCCAGTTCGGCCAGGCGCGGCAAGGCGCGGATCTTATCCACCAGCCCGGCCGGAGACGCCGGCAGTTGCAGAAGCGAGGCCAGGCGGCCGGCCACTACCTCCGGACCGGCTCCCAGGGACATTTCCACCCGCCGCCGGTTGCCGAGGATGTTAGTCAAGACCGGCGTCCCATACCCGGAAACATTGGTGAAAAGCAGGGCCGGCCCGCCTTTTTTCACCACCCGGTGGCTGATTTCGGCTATCTCCAACACCGGACTTACCGGCTCCGCTATCCGCTTAAGCTCGCCGGCCTCTTCCAGCGCGGTCATGAATTCGTGCAGATCCCTGCAGGCCATAGTTAGCCGTCAACCTGTCCTTTCCCGTAAAATCCCTAGACCGGAGAAACCCGCCCCTTTGCGCGGGAAGACGGTCCGGCCTCATTGCTCTCCTCCGCCAGCCGCGCCATCCCGGCCGTCCGGTAGCCGCACCTACATTTTTGCACCGCCCTCGCCCTTCGCCGTAAACCCGGCTTCCCGCCCTGACCCAGCGGAAATGCTGGCGTCAGGATTTCCGCTTCTCCGCCCGTGATGCTCCTAGCGCGACCGCGGGCTCGATTTGGGCGCAGTCTTCTTCCTCTGGCCCGGTTGCAAGGACCTCATCACCTCATAATCGTCCTGCGAGATGAGCCAGTAATCGGCAGCGATATGTAAAACAGCCTCCAGGAGTACCTGTGCTTCCAAGCCTTCATGGCGATAAAGACGTGCCAAGGTCCTGGCCGTTTCATAATCGTGGCGCCGCCAACGGTGGCCCCAGGCGAAACGCCTGATTTCTTCATCCATAAAGCGGTGCACGAAGGTAACGGGTTCGACACCCAGGAAAAATCTGCTTATATTGACGTGTTCCCGGAAGCCGGTGCCCCACTTAACGACTTTCCCCCGGCCAGCATCTCCTGGCTCGCTTCCTCGAATAACTCGGTGATTTCCTTTTCAGCATATTTATCTTGTACCTGCTGAAACTTCTGGAGTACCTTGGAATAAGCCTGACCCCATGCCTTCCAGTTTTCGTTTATGGCTTTAATCTCCAGTCCTGACTTTTCGTCTTTTGCTTGCTCTACCAGCGTCACCATCTCCTCCTTCTGGAGAAGATTTGTCGGTTTCAGGTTCAGGAGGGCATTGATATCCCTCTCTAAAATCTGGCTCAAGGCCTGTGAGCGCAAGATCGCTCCCCGCAAAACTTCCTCTTGCATCAGATATCTCCCCCTTTTTCACCAGGCTGTAGTTTTTCCAGGAAAGTCCTCTCCAAGCGTAGGAACGAAGTTTGTATCTCTGATACTGGTACGCCTTATGGTATAGCGGCTTTCGGGCGTAAGGGCGAAATTTCACCCCCCGTGCCGCCCATACAAATGCCCGGCCTTGCAAATACTCACCCCCTCCCTTAACGCATGATGCGCCCCTTCCTTACCTAGTTCGACTTCTTAAAGAAGTTTCCTTCTACAGCCGCCCAGGATTTCGTTGTCCCTGGTCTTGTGTGTGGCAAACATAAAGTTGACCAGCGTGGCCACGAGAATCGGACCCACCCGCAGGACGAGATCGACCGCGCCACTGCCGCCGGGGAAAAGGGCCTGCTCCAGCGCTAAATAGCCCGCTTGAGCGGGGCCGCGCCAGCCGCGCAGGCGGCCGCCAGGCGGGCTCAGTCTATTCAGTCTAAGGTCAGGCTCCGGCCACGTCTCTTAGAAACTTTTGGAAGGTGTGCAGGCACTCCACCAACCTCTTCCAGTTTGCCGAGCCCGTCCTCAATCTCTGTGGCCAGGGTGAGCAGGCGTTCCTTCCCTTTCATACAAAAGAATCCCCTTTTCCAGGATCCGCTGCCGCAGCCTGGGACGGCACCCGTAGTCAACCCCATCATTATACCGGATTTTCGTCTTCCCGTTTTGCCTCCACCATATCCATGATTTCCTGCAGATGGTGGACGTACGGTAGCTTCTCCCTGGCTGTGTTATAAAACCTGGTGTCCGCAGTCCAGAATTCACAATTGCGCAGCTCGGCCAGAGCGAGATAATGGGCATCATAGACAGTAGGCAACCCCAGCTTTTTGGCCAGTTCCCACGCCCGTCGCCTTTGGCTGTCGGCCGCAACAATTTGCAACGGTATACTTTGGGCTGCTTCGAAGACCAGTTCTGCCTGTTCCTCCGTTAAACCACCCTGGCCTTTAGGTCTAACTGCTTTCTGGCGGATGACGCTATCCACTTCTACCGGACAAAACGACGGCGCAATCAGGCGGATGCCCTTCTCGTACCACCCGGAAAAAAGAAGGTCCGCAAGCTCGCTGTCTGGTTCGTTTAGCACCAGCTTGAGCAGCAAGCTGGCATCGACACATACTTCCTTTGCTCCAATCAATGCTTGGCCCTTTCCAGGCGAATTTCCTGCAAGAGTTCTCCGCTATCAGCACTCAAGGGCATGGCGCCACGGGCACGACGGCATTTAGCCAGCCAGTCCATACGGTTGCCAATTACAGGTGGCTGACCAAATTTCTGCAAGGCCTCCGCCGAGATTCTAAGTTGCCGGCCGAAACGCACTGCCGGCAGTCTGCCGGCCCGGATCCAGCGCCTTACCGTCCGCTCATTGACCTTGAGCATTTCCGCCACTTCTTTAGGTGTATAAACAGCCCCAGGCATGGTTTATTTTATCTCCCCTGAGATGATACCTTGTGTCATATAATATACCCTCATGACCACGAGGTCAACACTTTTATCGTATACGCCCGGACATCGAACCCGTTGAAATACCCTGGTAGTCATAATACTGGTCGAGGAGCCGGGCAACGCCTAACAGCTCCTCCGGTGGGCTACGTCTTGAGGGCTCTGGCCAGGCCCAACAGCAACCGCCAGCTTTCCCGGCGGATACTATCGGCCTCGTTAACACTCCCTACGGGATCTTTATGTGTTCTTGAGTTGCGGATATGCTGGCGCCAGGCTGACATCTCACGCCGTAGACGTGGCCATTCGGAAACGTCCTTCAAGTAGCGCCGCGGCTCCCTGCCAATCACCTGTTCCATATCACCCAAAGTCAGCGGCTGCCTGGCGGGACCTCCCTCAACTGTCTCCATTTTTCTGGCCAAATATGTTTCCACGCCCTTGAAGTAGCATATAACCCACGGCGAATAATCAAGCCCTTCAACCGAATCGACCCGGCGCCAGAGCGCCTCAGCCGTTGCCATATAGCGCCGCACCTGGCTCATGTCCTGACGCTGCAGTTCTGCCAGCAATTCCGGAGCCTCTCCAACCAAAAAACGGTGGCATGCCTCCCAGCCCTGGTCGATGGAAAGGGAGGGTACCTTTCCTCCCTCCTCTCGCGCCAACAAAGCCTGTTTGAGGTTGTCGGCCAGCAGAACCCAGCCACGGGACAGTTCCTCGCTTAATTGATCCACTTCGCTGTCAAGAGCGCTTACCTTGGCCTCTACAGAGCCTATACTGCCGGTCAGCCGCTCGACGTCAGCCCTAAGGGCTTGTAGTTCGTCCATGGATCTCTGCCACGCCGGCGAACCATCACCGCTTAATGAGGAAGCAGTGGTAGCCAGCGAGCGCGCAATTTCCTGCTGCCCCTGAACGCACCTCTTCAGGCCTGCAAGGATTTCCGTAAGTTGCGTGGTCCTGCTGTTCTCAGCTTCTTTTAAAATCGCTAAGTCCTCTACCAAACGCTCCAGATAAGCAGCCTGACTACTTTGGGCCTTTTCCAGTTCCAGCCTGATAAAGCTGCGCAGATCAGCAGCCGCCCGCGCGCATATTGTTTCAACTCTGCCAACTTCTGCCTGGACGGCGGCGACGGCCTTTCCAACTACTTCGCCGGTCCCGGAGCATTGCCTGATCTGGCTGTTAAGAAAGTGTTTCTTAATATCGTCTTCTAGCTTGGCCAAGGCTTCTTTGAGAACCGCCAGTTGTATCTGGAGATACTGCTGAAATTCCTGCTGTTGGCGGAAGATCTGGGCGTAGAAATCAGCCGCATGGCGTTCCGCGCGATGAAGATCGGCGGCGCTAAGGCGGGCTATATCCCGGTGGAGATCGCGGATCTCCTCGATTAACCGGGTAAGGGCGTACATCTTTTCAGCGTGTAGCTCATTTACACTGGCCGCAAAGCCTTCCACCGCCTCGCCTGTGGCCTCAACCACCGGGTCCCAGAAATCCTCCACCGCGCGTTCGATAGCCTCGATAGCCACCGCAGCCACGTCTGAGATGGCTTCACCCACGCCCCCGCGCCAGCGTACGCCTTTGGTGGAGATCCGCTGTAGCCACTGCCATAAGCGCATTCTAAGGTCTGGAGACGTGTAAACGCCGTACGCGGCGGCCAGCAGTCCCGCCAAGAGGACAATGCTGGAAGCGGGTGAGAATAAGAGAAGTATCGCCGCCCCTGCCAGCAACACGCGCGATAGCCGAACCCTCTTCCGCCCCATACCTTCACCGGAAGAACCCAACCATCCCTCACCCCGTTTCCGGCCTGTACCGGGTCCCCAGTCTTTGGACGGCCGCGCTCCTGCTCTCCAGATAGCGGATCGCGGTCGCGACGATCTTGAAGCGGTCGAACCCGAGGCGCGTCAGAAACGAAACTGGGATACTGAGCCAGCCCAGCCCTGCCAGGTAGACCAGGGCACCTGCACCTTCAGCCAGCGCCGTTTTCGCCCCCCGTTCTATGCCACTGGCCAGGGTCCGTTCAAGGCTTTTCCGTCCCACCAATGCGGACCCGCCTTCACTCAAACCAATGACGAGAAACGGCATAAACGGGGCCACGTTTTCCAGTACCTCTTCTAGCGGGGAATCCAGAAGGGCCTCCAGAGGGCCGGAAACCGTCTTTTCCAGCTCCTGGTCGGAAATGCCGGAGGAAAGGATCCGGCCCGTGAGCTCGTCCGCCCGGCCGGCCGCCTCGTCCGTGGTCAGCACCTCGATGTCCGGGTACCGCTCCAAGGCCTGTTGCACATAGCCGAGGGACTCCGTGGCCTTGAGCTGCAGCTCTTCGGCCACGGTACCGTCGGCGTCAAGTATCCGCAGGTCCCAGCCCGGCTGGGTAGGGCTTTCCGCCAGTATCGCCACCTGGCCCGGCTCCAGATGCACTTCCCCCACCCATTCGCCGGCGTTCAGTCTATCGCGCACCAGAACCTCAAAGTACTTACCCTTCCACCCGCTGATCACGCCCTGGAGTTCCTCTGGCCCGAGCCGCTCCAGTTCGCCCAGGTCAAGGTGGGGGTAGGCCAGGCGGAACGCCTCTTCCATCTGCGGCGTGAGCTGCGCGTAGTCAATCCCGTCGGCCAGAAAGACGCCGCCGACGGCCGTAGCCGCCGCCATCGCATCGATAAGGGCAGCTTCCCTCTCCTTAATGAAGCGGACGTACAGGGCCCGGACCGCCTCCCGCACGTGGCCGGAAGAATCGCGCGCCGCCCGGTAGCGCCGCGCCAAGGCCGCTAAACGAGCGTCCATACGGCCACCCCGATGGCGATCGCCAGGGCCAGCACACTCAAGACCGCTGCCCTCGCGCAAACCGCCGTCCGGCCGGGCAACATCTTTAACTCGTCCGCGCATTGCCGAAACTCGTCCGTCAAACTCAGAAGCCGCCCCTCTATCTCCCGCGCCGTCTCCAGACTGCCCGCTACCTCTTCCGCGGCCTTGGCCACATCCTGGGCCTTGTCATCCAGGTATGCCTGAATCGTCTTGACGCCACCCATCAAGCGCCGCATTTCTCCCGTGGCGACCTCCAACTCCCTTCGATAGCCTTCCACCATGCCCTGCAGCTTCTCAAACTCCCGGTGCAGCCCCAGCAGGACCTCGCCGTAAGTCTCGCTGTATTCGTCAACTTTTTCTAATACCTCCTTGCCGGTGACTTTATCCAAGAATTTTGACAAATGATGTTTCGGCATGAGCTACCAGCGTACCTCCTTTGCGTGTGGCTCTCGTTACAGGCAATGCAGATTCGGATTTCGTCGCCGCCACGCCTCTACCTGATCAGCTCCCACCGCAGCGGCGTTCCCCGCGCGATGTCGCACGCGGCCCGGCGGCCGATTACGTCTTTCAAGAACTTAGGCGGCAGGCCGTGTCCCGGACGGATGGAGCGCACGTTCTCCGCCGTGAAGACCTCACCGGCTTTCACGTCCTGCACCACGAACATGGACCTGCGGAATACCCGGCTAGCCGCCTCCCGTTCGCCAACCTCATAGCATACCTGCCCCAGGGCCTTCTCTGCTTCCCTGATGGACTGCACCATGGCCCTAAACTCGTGCGGCTCTAGGGAAAAGGCGGAGTCGGGACCAGGGATGTCCCGCGACAGGGTGAAATGTTTTTCCACAATGCAGGCGCCCAGGGCCACTGCCGCCACCGGCACGGCTATGCCCAGGGTGTGGTCGGAAAGCCCCACCGGCACGCCGAAGGCCTCGGCCAGGTGGGGAATGGTACGCAAATTCATTTCTTCAGGAGGTGCGGGATAGGCGCTGGTACACTTGAGGAGGGCAATCTGGGTGGCCCCGGCATTACGCGCCGCCCGCACGGCCTCGTCGATCTCGGCCAGGGTGGCCATGCCGGTGGAGATGATCAGTGGTTTCCCTGTGCGGGCCATCTTTTCTATCAACGGGATATCCACTATCTCAAAGGAGGCGACCTTGTGTACTGGCACCCCGATCTTTTCTAGGAAGTCCACGGCCGTTGGGTCGAAGGCGGTGGAGAAGAAATCGAGCCCCAATTCCTCGGCCACTTGCTTAAGCCGCGGCTGCCACTCCCAGGGGGTGTAGGCCTCGCCATAAAGGTCGTAAAGGGTGCGGCCGTCCCAAATCGTGCCACCGCCGATACGAAACTCAGGCCTTTCGCACTGGATGGTAAGCGTATCAGGGGTGTACGTCTGCAGCTTGATTGCGTCTGCGCCGGCTTCTTTTGCCGCCTTAACAAGTTCTACCGCTCGGTCAAAGTCCTGGTTGTGGTTAGCGGAAAGTTCGGCCACTATATAGACCTGATCGGATGGGCTGATACGCCGACTGCCGATTTGCACATATGACGGCACTGTACCTGTGGCCTCCTCCTCAACGAATGGCGCGTATAAGCTCAAAGGCCTCGGCCGCCTGTATCCACCCTTAGACTATCCGTGGTTTCTAGCCCGTACGTAATGAAGGGCCGAGTTCCCCTTAATACTCGCTAAACCTACTCTCTGGAAACCCGCTTTCTCAAATGCCTTAATCGAGTATTTATTCTCTGGCTTGATAAATGCTTTCACAGCCTGCAGGGCCGTAACCGCAAAAGCATTTTCAACGGCAACCTCAATTAAAAGGCTGCCGTACCCCCTTCTCCGATGCCTGTCCTCTACGCTCACGCTAATCTCTGCTCGCTGGTCGTCGTATACGTCAAAACGGATCTGCCCAACAGGCTCATCTTGATCGTCAAGAGCGATGTAGAAAAGGCAGTTTGGGTCCTCAAGCTTTGACATGAACCATTGTACGTGCCTTTCCCAGGGGATTGGTTCAGGCGAAAAGGATGAGGTACGTACAGTGGGATCACTGGCCCATTCCCAAAGTATTCTGCAGTCCCCTGCGCATGCCTTCCTTAGCCTAAGCCTCCTGCCGGTCAGGTGCATCAAGACCCTGGCGTTCCCCTCCCCCTCCACTAGCTGCTTTCCCAGGAAAGCCATACGCTGCCGTCGTTCGGTGGAAGTCAGCACCTGGATAGCTGCCTTAGCCATATCACTACCGTACAAATCCCCGTAGCCCCCCAGGTTCACGGCTATCCCCCGGCGATCCAGCTCTTCGGCGATGGTACACTGGTTGTCGGCCAGCACAAGGAGGAGGCTCGCCAAGCCCATGTAGGCCAACTCCCAGACGGTGCTGCCGGCCGCAGCGATGGCCACGTCGGCCCACGCCATGAGTCCGGGCATGTCAGTGACGTTGCGTTCCAGACGGATGGGTGTGGGTGAACACTGGACGGCAGCCAGCAGTTTCTCGTAGTGGGGGTTGGTCGCGCCGGCAACGACTATCGCCTCCAGGCCGTCCACCTCTGCCTGCTGTAGGGCCTGGATCACCTTAAGGGTAAAGTTCTCTGGATCGCTGCCGCCCAGGGTGACCAGCACCTTGCGGGCCACCTCCGGGATCTCCCGCTGCCACCCCCGCCACTTCAAGAACTCCCGCCGCAGGATCACGTAACGGGTGCCGAGCAGGAGCCGCGTGTAGGGCTCGCAGTGGTACTTAAGCTGCTCTGCGTGCAGGTTCTGGTTCAGGACTATATCGGCGTAGTAGTGGGCGAGGTGGGCCATATCGTCGATCACCAGCAGCCGGTGGCTGGCTTCTTTCACCCGGCGCTGGTACGCTTCGTCGAAGTGGTAGCCGTCGAGCACCACCCACGAGCCGGGGTACGCATGGAGCACCTGTGAGGTTGCCGCCCAGTCCCCCGGTGCGGGGTAGGCCTCGTTGAGCTCGTGCACGTAAAAACCCTCGCCGCGCAGCCGATCTAGCAACCCTTCGGCCCGCGTAGCCGTGACGAAGACAACTTCCCCGCCGGCGTCCTTCCAGGCCTGCCCAAGGGCCAGGCAGCGCATCACGTGGCCGGTGCCGATCGTCGCATTGGCATCCGCCCGAATTATCAGCGTTCCGCTCATCTCACTCGTCCGCCTGCTTTTCATAGCACACTAACTAGGTGCAGCAGTATCCTGCTGGCACTGCCGACATATCTTATTATCCGTTTCCTGTTGTTTAAACCGCTATTCCACCTATTCGGACCCCAATCCCTTCTGCTGCACATGGGCGTTGATACCAACCAGGTCGGGGTTCGCCTTTAAAAAGTTAATGACATCTAGGGCCGTAAAAATTCCATCGTTACGACAAAGACCGTTGTATATCTCCCGTATGAGCTGTAGATCCTCAGCAGTATCCACTGTGAGGCGTAGATCCGGCCAACGCATCCTCCCCGACGCTTCCACGTTCTGAAGCCTGAACATCTCAGGATGCTGCCATATGTAGGGGGTCACATGTTCTCGCTCGTAGTCCCTGGTTGCTTCCTGGTGGGTCCGCGTCAGGGCTTCCATTGAAACGGCTTCAACATCCAAACCTAGTGGAAAGGTACGCTCCAGGCTGTTCGACGTATAGTCATAGTCACCGGATACATGCGTCTGAACTATAACGTCTATCAAACCCGGGTCAACCAAAGGATTATCTCCAGTGATGCGCACTACTATCTCTGCACCGTACTCCATAGCGGCGCCGTAGTAACGAGATAGTACATCCTGGTCTGGACCACGGTAAAGTGGCACACACATTTCTCCGGCTAACGCCACCAGTACGTCGTCAGTAGGAAGTGTTGTAATGGCCAGTACCACCAGTTTGATGGTCTTTGCCGCCCTAACCCGCTGCAGTACATGCCACAGCATGGGCCGACCACAAATATCCTTCATTACCTTTCCTGGAAGACGGGAAGACCCCATGCGCGCCTGAATTATCGCTACGACGTCTCTTATGAGACACCACCCTTCCTCCTGAACGATACCTGTTGTCTGGTATTGCTTTACTGTTGGGCTGCCTTAACAGCATTTTCCTGATATGGAGGGGCCGTGTCAAGCCCCCCAACAAAATTCTTTTTC
>SLTJ01000052.1 GCA_004347685.1 Clostridia bacterium | reverse complement strand
TACATGTCTATATTATACCATGTATACCATCTAAATGGCAAGATGAATTTATGAATTCGTGTGCCTATGGATTTTTGGATTTTGCCTATGCCTCAGAGTCCGAAATCCTTGCAAATCAATGATCGTACTTCGAAACAGCGCTAATAAATGCCTCGGCACTGTCGAACTCGGGATGTAAGTTGCCTGAAAGTTGTTTCGTCAAAGAGGTGTACATGCATGTCGATAACTCCAGGCATGGTTTATCCTCCATTTCGTTATTCCTTTAGTTTCCGGTACAGAGTGCTCCTGGAAATGCCGAGTTCTTTGGCGGTCAAGCTCTTGTTGCCGTGGTGTCTTGCGAGGTAGCTGCTTATGATGTCTTTTTGGACAGATCGAGTAGACGCTTTTAAGGGTTGGTTTTCAGTTTCAGAAGTACCTTTGCCAACCTTCGTTTCCACGGCGTTGAGGATATACGGTGGCAGGTTTTGCTTGGAGAGCGTCAAGTCTGACGCTAGGATAATTGAGCGCTCGATGGCGTTTTGTAGTTCGCGCACGTTGCCCGGCCAGGGGTATGCCAAACAAACCTTGACAAGTTCTTTGTCAATCTCCTTGATGGTCTTGTCATGGCGAATACTCATTTTCTTCGTCAGATACTCCAGGAGGGGGATTATGTCCGATCTTCGTTCCCTGAGAGGCGGTAGGTCAATGGTCACGGTATTCAAGCGGAAAAAGAGGTCTTGACGGAAATTACCCAGAGAGACCTCTTTTAAAAGGTCCCGGTTGGTGGCTGCAATGATTCGTATATCTACCGGTACTGGCTGACGTGCGGCTAAAGGCGTTACAGTTTTTTCTTCAAGGGCGCGTAGGAGGTAGCTCTGCACCTCGAGGGGCATATCCCCGATTTCGTCCATAAACATAGTGCCGTGGTTGGCCTGGATAAACTTACCTGGGCTTCCACCCTTCTTGGCCCCGGTAAAGGCCCCTTCGGAGTAGCCGAAAAGCTCGCTGGCCAGTAATTCCTTCGGAATGGCCGCGCAGTTGACGGCAATGAACGGCCCGTTTCTTCGCGGGCTGGCGTTATGTATCGCCTGAGCAAACATGTCTTTTCCGGTACCACTTTCACCCAACAGCAAGACGTTACATGTGGTAGTTGCTACCTTGGAGGCAACCTCTATTTTCTCTAAAAAAGCCTTGTCCTCGCCAATAAGGTCATCAAAAGTTACTGTTCTCTCGCCAAGGTCTGCAATTTGGAGTGTAGGCGAATGGGAGATCTCTTTCATGATTACGAGCTTACCTATCTTACCTCTTGAACTAACCATGTTTCGCGCCGTAATCAGACATCTAATGGAGCCTGTCGGGCAGGGTACAGAAATGAAAGCGTCGGCAACATCGTTATCGGAGCGTAAAATATTTAGCAGTTTACTATGATCTCCGGTAGCCTGCAGTTTATAATTGTCCATAACATGGTAAAGGTTATCGCCTACCCGCACTCCGCCCAAGATGTTGGAGCATCTTTCATTTATGTAGGCAACTTTCCCATCTGTATAGATTGCCACTAGCGCGTCGCTCATGGTTTCAATGATCATAGTCTTGCACTTATTAGAAAGCTCGGAACGGAGATGGCTACGCTGGGCGCCGAGACTTTCTTCTATGGAGAGGGCACAGGCTTTGGTGATAGATATTGTATCTGAAGTAATATCATTTAGATAGTCCAGGATAGCGACAATCCCTATGACGGTGTCGCTGTCGGGATCTCGCACAGGCGAAGCCACAGAGGCGTACTGGTGAAGATAAACATTCCAGTGTTCAGCGCCATAGATATCGATAGGGCTGCCGGTTACAGTCGCAATGCCTATGGCCGTGGTACCGATAACATCTTCACTCCAGTTAGCTCCGGGAACAAAGAAGTAAGCGTTATGGGATTTCGCCGGCTTTTCCAGCGGAAACACTTCGAGCAAATAACCGTTGGTATCTGATATGGCTATTTTCAGGTGACTAAAATCATCTTCTATCGTATTCTTTATTACCTTCGTGGCGGTTCGCAGTAACTCATGGTTGGATTTTCGTGCTTGCTGAAGTTCTTCATCGTTTAGAACTTGTGTTTCCACCAGGAACGGGCTTACCATGGCCTTGGACCTTTCCCAGGATTCAAGTATCTGGGGGCGTATATTATACGTATTAATTACATTTATTACATCTAGGTTAACAAAGCTCTTCCACGCGATATTCAGTTCCTCATGGCTGGAGCACTGCATGTTTAGTGACCCCTTCTTTCCAAAAGTTTTCAGGGCAGACCGCCATGCCGCCCAAGCGTCACCATCAGAAGGATGAAAATGGCAGAAGCCTATTTTCAGGGCAGACCCCCATGCCACCATCGGTGGCACCAACAGTGGATGAAAAAGGAGCGGTGGCAGAGACGGGAGTTAAGATCAGGAATCGGCGCAGCCGGTTCCTACAAGTATCTCACCTCTCACCTCTATTTTCAGGGCAGCGTCTTTATTTTAGCACAGTGTGAAACGCAGAGTAAAGACATTTTAGCTTTGTAGTACGTAAATATATCAAAAGCCATGGGTCATTACTCAAACCAGAATTTTGTGTCCCATGTATGAGACATTGGACAGGCTATGTATCACCAACGAAACACCTTGGGTGGATAAATTATCTAGATTTCGGAGATAATGTCACCAACCCCTAGGGGTTGGTGACATTATCTCCCCCCTGCCAGTTATGGACTCAAAACGATTTCGCCGAGCAAAGAAAGCTATTATTTCCTGGCACGATCCTTGCTTACGGATAATATTGCTAGCTAGATTTACGCCTCATCTCTACGAGGCCTTGCGTTACCAATTAATTAATGACACAGGAGGCGAGAACGCCTTGGCCATATGCTATGCACCGGTAATCGAAACCATGGAAAGACATGCTCTTGAGGAGCTGCAGTTTAATAAACTTCTAAATCTCCTACGTTTCGCCTATAATAGCATTCCTTTTTATCGGGTCAAATGTGACGCAGTCGGCGTTAGGCCTGGGGACATAGGTTCTCTGGACGATTTTTATGCTAAGTGGCCGATGATTATGAAAGCAGACTTAATTCAAGATCAGGAGGCGAACCCCCCTTACGGTACACGTATTGGTGTTCCTATGGATAAGGTAGTACAAATACATATTACTAGTGGTACTTCTGGTAGCGGGCAGGAAGTATACCTACAAACGGTGCAAGACGTAGAGTACTCAGGGACTCTCTGGACCTTACATTTTTTTACTACTGGCATAAGAAAAGGAGATATCGTGGCTAATCTTATACCTATGGGACCTCTGGCCGGTTCGCTCAGCATTGAGCAATCTCTGGCCCAGCTTGGAGCTATACCTTTGCATCTGGCAATCTACGATACTGAGGTTAAATTGAAATATATGCGGAAGTTCCGGGTGAATTATATGTTGACCCAACCGGCATACCTTACCCGTCTTGCCCTTTTCTGCAAAGAACTTGGCCTTGATCCGAGGCAAGAATTCCCCAGTCTCAAGGGGATTACCATCATGGCAGAACCATATCCTGTTTTCTGGGCACAACAGATGGAGAGTTTTTGGGGTTGTACTATCCACGAGATCTACGGTTCAACCCAGGTAGGCAGTATACTGGCTGGCTCATGTGAACCGGGCGTGACACCAAACGGGCAGAGAGGGACCCTTCACATATACGAGCATAGCAACCTGGTCGAGGTCAGGAATCCGGAGACCAACGACCTGGTCGCAGACGGGCAGGCTGGAGAATTGATTATTACCACGCTTTCAAGGCAGGGCTCTCCTCTTATCAGGTATAGGACGGGGGACCTGGTCACGCTCGTTGCGTATGATAGATGTGGCTGTGGCCGGACCTTGAACGCGCTCCAGGCAGGTACAGTATGCCGTCTAGACGATATGATCAAAATGAAAGGTACCAATGTCTGGCCACAGGCGGTGGAAGAGGTCGTTTTCTCACGCGAAGAGATCGAAGAATATAATGGCAGAGTTTTTATTGACGAACAGGGCAGAGAGCAAGTTGAATTGCTTATTGAGTTTAAGAGAGGATATGAAAACCTTGACAGGGCACCTTTTATGGCGAAGCTGGTTACCGACCTCAAAGATAAGACGCAAGTAACCATGTTGGTAAGAGAAGTACCCTACGGCACCATCCAACGTTACGAATACAAGGTGCGCCGCTGGAGGGATGAGCGGGAGGTGGGGCTCGGCAACATTAACCTGTGAGCAGGAAAATAACAGTGGAGGGTAGCCAAATGACCGAGGTTAAGATTTTGAGGGATATCCTAAACTTGGCTATGGACTTGCACCGTATCAACAGAGAGTCATGCCTACAAAATGAAGCGGAGAGAATAATTGCCATTGCCCTAGATAGATTGGCATTGTTGGACCCAGAAAATACCGTTGGGATTATGGTCGAGTTTGACTAACTCGGCCCCTACTGTCGGCGGGCTTTGGTTATAGAGTGAAGAGGGGTTTGTCGTGTACGAATTGACTTATGTTACACAAGTTATTTTTTCTGGCATAACCTCGGGCGCAGTATATACGCTGGTAGCCCTATCCCTAGTCCTAGTTTACAACGTGACCAAGAACCTCAATTTTGCCCAGGGGGAGTTCTCCGTCTTGGGGATTTTGGTAGTGCTTTCCACAGTCCGTGCTGGTTTAAGCTTGTGGGCAGGCGTTCTCCTAGCTGTTGCGGTGGTGGCAATAGTGGCTTTTCTCCAGGAGCGTCTGGTCATGGAACCCTTAGGAGGTGCCGCAGATGCTGTAAAGCTGGTGGGAACGCTGGCGGTAGTCTTTTTGATGCAAAGTTTTTTTATGAACCTTTGGGGCAAAGAAGCTTATACATTGCCGCATTTCTCGAGCAGGCAGGTTCTGGAGCTGTCCGGAGCGACGCTGCCGGTACAGTCATTATGGGTCATGGGCACGGGAGTGGCCGTAATCATTCTTATTTATTTGTTCTTGAATGTTACGGTATACGGGAAAGCCTTGAGAGCATGTTCAGAAAATAAGATGGCATCGATGTTGGTAGGTATAGACGTAGAGGCCATGACGAGACTCACCTACGCCCTTAGTGGTGTTATGGGGGCTATCGGGGGGATAGTTTTTGCCCCACTAGTTATGGTGAATTTTGGTACCGGTTTAATGTTTACCCTGAAGGGCTTCATGGCCGCTATCCTTGGGGGCCTAGGCGATATCCGTGGCGCCATAGTAGGTGGCGTTCTACTGGGCCTGGTTGAGGCGTTTTCAGCGGGTTACATATCAGCCCATTTTGCTGATTCGATTAGCCTGGGATTGCTCCTTATTTTTCTCGTCTTCCGCCCGACAGGTGTGCTTGGAGGAAAGATAAGTGAAAGCTGATACGCGTAATCTAAGTGTCTTTGCCGGCAGTGTGTGCTTGGTTCTCTTATTTCCGTTATTTTCCAAAACTACCGGGGTCGTATTTAGCACAATGCTAAGTGCGGGCGTTTATAGTATAGCGGTCTTGGGCATGGTCATTTTCATGGGGTATGCCGGGCAACCTTCGTTAGGGCATTCTGCCTTTATGGCTATTGGCGCTTATACTACGGCCATTCTGACTACCAGGTACGGGGCAAGTCCCTTAGCGGCTATGCTCATTGGCATACTGCTTTGTCTGTTGTGCGGGGTCTTTGTCGGGTTGCCACTACTGAGGCTGAGAGGCTTCTATTTTGCCGCCGGGACTCTTGCCTTTGGTCTGCTGGTCCAAGGAATTCTTGTTTCATGGTTCGGTTTCACCAAGGGGGATTCTGGAATAGGCGGTATACCTCCGTTCAGTTTCGCCGGCATTGATTTTGGAAACCGGCTGTCCTACTACTATTTAGTTTGGGCCGTGGCTGTATTGCTGGTGCTGCTGAGTTATAACATGCTAAATTCGCAGGTAGGCAGGGCCCTTATCGCCATTCATGGAGACGAGGTTGCTGCCAGGAGCATGGGAGTAAATACGGGCTTGTGGAAGATGTTTGCCTTTTTAGTAAGCGTCGCTTATGCGGGGATCAGCGGTAGCCTACTGGCTCATTACCTCTTCTTTGTTTCTCCAAGTCAGTTTGGAGTATTGTTAGCTGCAGAACTGATCATCATGTCTCTGCTTGCCGGAGGCACGGGAATCCATCTGGTTTTCTGGGCCACCATACTTTGGCGGTTCTTGCCTGAACTGACGGCCTTGTCAGGGGAATGGCGCAGCTTCTTTGTGGGCGCGGCTATTCTGGTTCTGTTGCTGGTATTCCCTGATGGCCTCCAGTTCCTAACCAGCAGGCGGGCCGACTACGCGCCAAAGCCCAGTTCTGGGGCTTGGGTGGTAGAAGCTAGAGAGGGAGAGGGGAAACGTGCAGTCGAGTAACAACCACATCACCCTCAGGGCCGAAAATTTAAGCAAGCGTTTTGGCGGTTTGCAAGTGTTGTATGAAATTAATTTTACCATCAGTGGCAGATGTTGCTATGGTATAATTGGGCCCAACGGGGCGGGCAAGTCCACCCTGCTCAACATAATGAGTGGTGTACTGAAGCCAGATGCCGGTGCCCTGTACTGGGGGAGTACAAGGCTAGACGTTCTCCCTCAGCCCAAAATTAGTCGCCTCGGGTTGGCGAGAACATTCCAGACCCCGCGTACTCTTACTGTCAACGATTTTACGGTGATTGACAACGTCTTGGTTGGGGCCTTTAAGTGTAGCCCGGTAAACCCGATGGGTTATGCCTTACGGTTACCTAGATTTATCAGGAAGGAGGGACAGTTACGGGAGAAAGCGCTGGTGGCGCTCGCTACGGTCGGGCTGGCCGATAAAGCCAATGTCCTGGCGGCCTCCCTGTCGGCAGGTGAGCGGCGCCGGGTGGAACTGGCACAGGCAATGGTTTCCGATCCCGCGATGCTATTGCTGGATGAGCCGGCTGCGGGGCTTAATGATGAGGAAGTAAATGAGTTAAGGTCCTTGTTGGTGCGATTGTCTGATTCGAGTATCACTGTAATCTTGATCGAGCACCGGGTGGATTTGGTGCTCGGTATTTGTGACCGAATTATGGTTCTGGACCACGGGGTCAAAATCGCCGAAGGGTTACCGGAGGATATCGCCACCGATAGCAAAGTAGTTGAAGTTTACCTAGGGAGTGCACCATAGTGACTATCCTCAATATAGCCGACTTGCGGGCGTTTTATGGAGATGTTGAAGTGCTACACGGGGTAGACTTGAGTATGGGCGAAGGGGAGTGTGTGGCCTTATTGGGTCCAAACGGGGCGGGCAAGTCCACCCTTTTGAAGGCCATTTCTGGGGTGGTCCGGTGGACGGGGAGTATAAGTTATCATGGCCGGCAGCTAAATAAAGTGCGCTACGTCAATGTTGTACGGCGCGGGGTAGTGCATGTGCCCGAAGGTAGGGAGGTATTCCCTGGGCTGAGTGTAATAGATAACCTTCGTCTGGGCGCCTACTTATACCATTCCAAACGCGAGGACGTGAAGGCGGAGCTGGAAAGCGTGTTCAGCTTATTCCCCAGGCTAAAGGAACGAAGCAATCAGGCTGCAGGGACCCTCAGTGGCGGAGAGCAACAGATGCTGGCTTTGGGGAGGGGGATGATGTCCAGGCCGAAATTATTATTGTTGGATGAGCCTTCTTTGGGTTTGGCTCCTATCATAACTCAAGAAATTGTGAAGGTCATTGGAGAATTGTCTCAGAGCGGGATTTCCATTCTTCTTGTCGAGCAGAACGCCCATGTGGCACTGAGTATTACACAGCGAGCATACATTCTTCGTAGTGGGAAAATAGTCTACGCAGGACCGTCGGAGGATTTGCGGCTTAGTAACGAAAAGTTGCTAGAAGGATACTTCAGGCAAGAACAGGTAAGAAGTAGTTAATTTTACGCCTGGAGGTGGCAAGCTCAATGGCAATAACTACTACTGAAATCACCAAAGGGATGACTTCTCGGTGTGGTTCTACCGAGAGGGTTCGAAATCTAAATGTACTTAGAGACATCAATCTTAAGATTTAGGGGGTAAGCGCATGTATACGAGATGGTCATTTAGAATTTTGACGGTCCTGGCCCTAATAGTGGTCCTGTCCCTGCTGATTTCTGCGTGCGGCGGTGAGCAGTCTGCCGCTCCGACGGCTCCTGAGGGCAGCCTGCAATCCACTGCGGTGCAAGCCGAAGGTGAAAAGGAACCTTATAGGATCGGAGTCATCAACAGCCTGACGGGTACCTATGCCGCTGGTGGTGAGTCGATGAAAGCTGGCTATATGGCAGCCCTGAAGCTGTTTAGCGACCAAGGGGGCATTGATGGCCGCCCGGTGGAAATTATTGAAGTGGACGATGAATCTAATCCTGAGATCAGCTCCAGGGCCGTGGAAAGACTGGCGGAGCAGGGGGTACCTCTTATCGTAGGTCCGGCCTATACCCCTACATCTTACGCAGCGGAGGCGGCGGCCCAGAGGTTGCAAGTACCCATGATTTCCATGTCTGGGGCCTACAAACCGAGTGATGGCAACAAGTGGGCATGGGCTCCGAGCCCGCACATGGACGCCGCCCTGGCAAAGTATACGGAGTACTCCAGGGACAAGGGTCTCACCGCCATCGCAACCTTAAGTTCAACTGATGCCCTGGGGGACGTTGGGGAGGAGGAATTTAATGAACTATTTGCTGGTAATCCAGATCTAAAAAGGGTAGCGCAGGAACGCGTTAACATTCAAGGTATAGAGTTTACTCCGCAGCTAATGAAGGTGAAGGCTAGCAACCCTGACATCGTTTATACCTATATCAGCGGGACTGCCTTGTATCAGATCAGGAAGCAAATGGATCAGGTGGGACTGGAAAATACTCCCATGATTATCGCTATGGGCAACGTCACCAACGAATCTAAAAGAGTGATGTCCGAATATAGGCCTGGCAGCGTCCTGTATGTCAGTGGAAAAGTTGTAGTGGCAGACTTGCTTCCGGATAGTGATCCCCTCAAAGGTATTAATGTTAGGGTGACCGAAAGTATCAAGGCTGGTAGTGGACGTGACCCAGAGGGTACCTCTCTTTACGGTTACGATCCAATGTTGGTCGCCTTGGAAGCCTTGAAGGGGGCTGGGCCGGACCGGCAGGCTATCAAGAGTTGGCTGGAAAATAACGCCAAGGGTATTGTTGGTCTGGCCGGAAAGTATAACCTGAGCAAGGATGACCGGATTGGTTTGCATGATCCGGAGAGCATGACGGTTATCTATATCGATGAGAATCAAAATTGGGCAATAGCGGAATAACGAATGTCGTGATTAAAGTCGCTTGGGCCGTCCCTAGGTGGTAGCACGGCCCCGGTATCGGGTGTGCACCCGCTGGGACAAGCTGTGCGCATGGCTGGCCGGTCAGGTGCGCATAGGTAGAACCGAGGTTGGAATGGAGGTGGAGCAATGGGCCTTATTTTTGACCCCTTCACTAAGGAAGGGCCTGAGGAGTGGCTACTTACTGACATCAAGCTGTGGTATGCCCACGTGGGGCTGTGGTTTCAGGCGGTGGAGGAGAGATACGGTCTGGATGTAGCTACAAATTTGGACAGGGCCGTATGGGAGAAATATGCGCCGCTAGAGGCAGGCCGTATCAGGGCAAAACTGGGCTTGCCGGAGTTGGCAGGTACTATTGGGCTCGCCCAGGCCCTTCGGTGCAGAATGGGTTTTCACCTAAACGAGGAAGGCGTGGAAGTTATCTCCGACGAAAGGCTCAGGCTGGTGACTAAAAGCTGCCGAGTACAGCTTGCCAGGCAAAGGAAGGGGTTGCCTCAACTCTCTTGTCGGGAAATAGCATTTGCCGAATTTGACGCTTTTGCTAGGGCAATTGACCTTAGGATACGGGTGCGGTGCTGTTATAGCCCGCCAGAAACTCAAGGTGAATACTGGTGCGAATGGGATTTTGTGCTGCGAGGAGCCGGCTAAAAAAAGGGGGCAGGGGGATACCAGTGCTGACGCATGTTCAGAGCGGCCAAACCGTTTAGGTATCTAGGCTTTGCCTGGCCCGCAGTGCGACGGAAATATTTTTTGCGGCCCGTAGAAAGCTTGAGATAGCTAGAGGATAAAAGTCATGCGTCAGCACTGGGGGGATACCGTGTGCATTGACAAAAGCGACCGTTCTTATAGCACCATGAACTTCGGTATATTGGTGTACTAATAAGGCTACAGCCCAGTGTTCCATGTTGCACCAATCAGTTGCACCAATCAGACGCAGACCTGAATATTTTGAGGCCCAGAAAAAACTGGAGTAAGCTAGCTAGTGCTACAGCCTTTTTTAGCCGACTGTCATCTGACACAAAAGTTGCTTGGCTTAAGGTTGGAGGAGTGCTGGCTACCATTGGTGGCTCGCAAATAAATGCGGGGGGGCTGAGTGCCACGTACAGGATAGCTGTGGATGTAGGGGGTACATTTACCGACTGCTGCATAGTAAGCACAGAAGGGGTGATGACCATTGCGAAGGCGCCGTCGACCCCATCTGACCCGTCTATCGGTGTTCTTAATTCCCTCGACGAGGCTAGTAGGCAGCTATCTGGTTCATTATTGGATTTGCTCTCACAGACTGAAACTATTGTCCACGGGTGCACAATAGTAACTAATGCGATAGTTCAAAGGGCAGGGGCCAGGACAGGCCTTATCGCCACCAAGGGGCATGAAGAAGCGATTATCATTGGGCGGCAGAATCAAAAACTGGACGGTCTGAGTGACATCGAGAAGACACATGTGACAAGGCACCATAAGGTGGACCCTCCAATCGTTACCCGGGAACTCATTTGTGGCATCAGCGAGCGAATGGACGTCGAGGGGGAGATAATTGTCCCATTGAATGAGGCAGAAGTCGAAGATGCCATAGAGGATCTGGTTACTCGTAAAGAAGTGCAGGCTATCGCAGTCTCTCTTTTGTGGTCCTTCGTTAACCCGGCACATGAAGTACGAGTAAAAGAGTTGATTAAAGCCAGGTATCCAGATATAGAGGTTTCTTTATCCAGCGAGGTTATGCCGGTTCTGGGAGAGCATGAAAGAACGCTTTCGACGGTTTTTAACGCTTATACCAAGTCACTTACCCGGAGCTACGTGACTACCCTGGCCGCCAAGTTGCGTCAGGCCGGTTACAAGCATTCCCTGTTATTTATGGGTGCACACGGCGGACTTCTGGACGAGGATGAGGCGAAGGAGAAAAGTATCTTTTGGCTAAACGCAGGGCCTATCGGCGGTACAATTGCGTCCCGCGAGCTGGGTGATAGGTATACGAAAGAAAACATCATCTGTAGCGACGTTGGTGGAACTACCTTTGACGTCAGCCTAGTTATAGGCAGGGAGCTCCAGCGCGAAACGGAGCCGGTCGTGCATCAATACCGATTCTATCTCCCTAGCGTATCCATCAGCTCTATTGGGGCAGGGGGCGGGAGCATTATCTGGGTGGATGAGGCTGGAATAATGCGCGTCGGCCCACGGAGTGCTGGCGCAGACCCTGGTCCGGTATGTTATGGGCGAGGCGGTACTAGCCCCACTATCACCGATGCGGACCTGTTGCTGGGCTTTATCAACCCCGAGAGTTTCTTGGGCGGAAGGATGAATCTCGACTTGAAACTGGCTGAGGCCTCCTTGCAAAATATGGGCCGGCAGCTCAATATGAGTGCCGAGGAAGTGGCTACCGGGGCGGTAAGAATCGTCGAGGCGCAAATGGCTGACCTGATCCGGCAGCGCACTATTGAGTACGGCCTTGACCCGCGCGAGTTCGCCCTAGTCGTTTACGGAGGCAGCGGTCCGGTACACGGGTGTAATTACTCCAGTGAGCTCGGCATTACCGAGCTTTACGTACCCGAGGCGGCCTCTGTCTTCTCAGCCTTCGGGTTGCTTATGGGCGATATGCTGTATACCTTTGAGGCATCAAATCCCCTGCGTTCTCCCCTGACGGACAGGGATATGGAGATAATCAATGCGACGTTTAAACAACTGGAGGATAAGGCGCTTCATACCTTTGCCAATATTGGGGTAAAGGAAGATCAGGTGATAATCATCAGGACGTTGCGGATGAAGTATAAGCTGCAGTACCACTTGGTAGAGGTATCCATTTCGCAGAAAGAATATAGTAGTGCAGACGCTGATATGATCGAAGAAGCTCTCCGTCAACGCTACATTTCTCTTTACGGCCCTGGTACGGTGGTGGAGGGAGCGGAATTCGAGATTATCAGTTTTAGAGTGGACGCAGTTCATAAGCCTTTCCACGTATCAGTACGTAGGCAGGAAGCTACTTCCGGAGCCGCAGCACCCGAGCCCATAGGTAGCCGCTCTGTACTATTTACCCGGGAAGGGAGGGTCCTTAGCCAGATTTACGCCGGCGATCGGTTACACAGCGGCCATGTCATTATGGGACCGGCCATCATCGAGCGCATGGGTGACACGGTGGTGATACCTCCCGGTTTTGTCGCCAAAGTTGATCCCTATAAGAGTATTATTATTCGTGCCGAGAATAAGTGATATTTGGGGAGGTGCGGTAAGTGGATAAACTGGATCAGGTCACCTTTGAGGTGTTAAAGAACAGGGTGATGGCCGTCAATAACGAGCAGGCCATTGTCGCTGCCCGCATGTCTGGGTCATCTGTATGTTATGATGCCTATGACTTCAACACTGCCATAACCACGGCCGAGGGCCGGGGCCTTTATATCGGCCTTTACAATACCGGCATTGGCCATCCCATAACCATGGCTATCCAGAGCATCATCAGTTCCTTCGGAACGGACGTGCATGACGGAGATGCGTTTCTTACCAACGATCCATGGTACGGGCCGGTGCACCAGCAAGACATGACGATCGCCGCCCCAGTATTCTGGTACGACGAGATCGTTTGCTGGGGGGCTATATCTATTCATGAGCCGGATGTGGGGGGACCTGTGCCTGGGAGTTTCAGTGTGGGTGCCAAGGATTGTTTTGGAGAAGCTCCGCTCATTCCGCCGTTAAAGATCGTGGAAGAGGGACAGGAGCGGCGGGATGCCATCTATCACTGCCTCAGGAACAGTAGAACGCCTGAACTGCTTGCCCTGGACATAAAAGCCAGGTTGGGGGGGCTAAACCACCTGAAACGCCGCATTCGTGAACTAATCGAGAAGTACGGGAAAGATACATTCCTTACCTTTCAAGAGCAGCTGCTCGAATACGTTTCCACGGTGGTCAAGGAGAGGCTGAGATCGCTGCCTGACGGAGTATGGAGCGCTAGCACCTATCACGATCATGATGGCACAGATAACATACTTTATCCGGTACACCTGGTGCTAACCAAGCAGGGCGAGAAACTGACCTTCGATTTTCGGGGCAGCTCCCCGCAGGCGCCCGGCATAATTAACTGTACCTTGATGGGGTTGCATGCCGGGATAAGTGCGGCTCTGTTCACCTTGCTCTGCTACGAATTGCCGTGGTCAAGCGGTGGCCTGAACGACATTTACGAAGTAATTGTTGACGAGGGCTCGATTGTCAATGCCACATTCCCGGCCGGCGTGTCAGGCGGGTTTCCGGCCGTCATCTGGAATGTAACCGACCTGACCAATTATTGTTTGGGACAAATGTTGGCTTGTAGCGCGAGGCTGAGGGATGAAGCCAGCTCCGTATGGGCGCCAGGTTACAACGGGACTTTTCTCAGCGGGCTGGATAGGGACCAGAAGCCTTTTGTGGACGTTGTCCTGGACGGAACTGCCTGTGGCGATGGGGCACTTGTGCATAAAGACGGTATCGATTCCGGCGGATCGTTCATCGTGTTGCAGGTCCGCCTGTCTAACGTAGAGCTTCAGGAGTTGAATTTCCCCAAGCTGGTGTTATGGCGGCGCGAATCGGGCGAGACGGCCGGCCCAGGGAAGTTCAGAGGGGGCTGTGGGCTAGAAGAAGCTTTTATGCCCCATAAAGCCCCCATTCCCCTCACGGATGTGGTCTGTTCATTTGGTCACGCGCTTCCCTTGGCGCTGGGTATGTTAGGGGGATATCCCGGCAGTGTTCAGGCCAATGTCATAGCCAGGAACACGAATATCAAGGACATCTTATCTCATGGGGTACTACCAACGCGCTTGGAGGGGATAACGGCATCAGAGGTTAAGACTTTGCCAGCTAAACATATCACTGAACTGGGGTTTAACGACATCCATATAGCCGTTTACTCGGGTGGGGGCGGTTATGGTGATCCCCTGGAGAGGGATCCGCGGCTGGTAAGAAAGGATTTAGCCAATGGCTTATGTACAACCAAGTATGCGGCCGATGTTTACGGGGTTATTTTCTCGGATACCGAGAACTTTGTGGTTGATACCGAGGCTACCTTCCAGAGGCGCCAGGAAATCAGAGATGATCGACTGAGGAATGCTACCCATGTGGGTACAACCGCTGACAATAATTCTACTGAACAACAAATAGGTAATATCCAGACACTGACAGATTGTCTGGCCATCGGAAACGTTGCGGGCGGGAAGGTAATCTGCTGCCCCAGTTGTCAGCATATATATGGGCCGCACACCAGTGACCCGCGTCTGGGTGCAGCCTTCCGGGAGCGCGCGTTGATTGATCTTAGTGAAGTTAACAAATATGCCACCTCTGAAGATATCTGCCTACGGGAATTCTTTTGCCCCGGGTGCGGCCTGTTGATTGCTGTTGACGTGGTACGTACGAACGATGAGGTCACAGGTAGCATGTGGCTTCGAGGGTAAGTGGCTCGTTATGGGAAGTGACACTCCCGTCGGGTCCGCTCAGCAAAATACTTCGATTTTACCTAGGGGGGGTTATTTAAATGGTCATACTTATTGTAGGGGGTACCGGCTTCATCGGCCGCGCAGTGGCTAGAAAACTCTTAGCTGGTGGCCAAAACAAGGTCATCGCCATGGATTTTACCCCGCCAAATCAGATGTTTTTGGAGAAAATGGCTGCCTACCCAGGAGCGTTTGAGTATGTACGAGGCGATGTTTCATCCCTTGACGACATAGTGGGTGCCGTCAAGACCTTTGGGGTGGAGAAGATAGTCAATTTAGCTTACATGATGGCTTTTGAGTCAGAACGCCTGCCCAGGGCTGTGGCAAAGGTTAACGTTTTGGGAATGACAAACGTTTTTGAAGCCGCCAGGCTCCATGATATATCGAGGGTGGTCTACGCGACATCTATCGGTTATTACGGCCCACAGTCAAACTTTGGGGATAAAGAAGTCAGCGAGGACGATGTGGGACGGCCAACGCTGGTATACGGGATCACTAAGCAGCTTAATGAAATAGCGGCGGACAGGTATTGTGACCAGTTTGGTATGAGCATAGTGGGGTTGCGTATAAGCAATGTTTTTGGTCATGGCAGGGAGTGCGAGCGAACAGCGGCGTGGTTTAGTTCTCTCATCTCCCTACCTGCTGTGGGCAAGCCCATTTCCCTGGATGTCCAGCCGTCAAGTACTTTCTCTCTTATCTACGTGGATGACGTTGCTGAGGCGATTAACATTATGCTTAGTTCTTCCACTCAGTATAGGGTCTATAATACCGGCGGCAATACGGCTTCGCTAGGTCAAGTCACCGATGTCGTCAAAAAGTACTTGCCAGACGCCGAGATAACCTTTGGAAATAGCTCAGGTGACGTAGGGATTCCTTACCGGGTAAGCTGTTCGCGGATTAAGAGTGAATTCGGTTTCCGCCCTCGCTCCCTAGAGGATGGTGTGCTGGCCCACATTAACGAGGCCAGACAAGAGGCCGGGCTTGAACCAATAACAGCATGATAGAGCAGGTCTCGCGGAATAAGTGCGTCCTGTTTATCGGTAGACAAGGTATCTGAAACAAATGTCCGTAGCTACTGTAAGAGGAGGACGAAACCATGCCGCGCGCAAAGCGAGAAGTGAGCTACTATCATCCCGCCATCGAGACTCTCAGTCGTGAGGAGCTAAAGAATCTTCAGTGGCGCAGGTTGAAGGCTATGTTAGAGTGGGTTTATTACCATAACGATTTCTACCGAAGGAAATTCGACAGTGTAAGAATGAAACCTGACGATATTAATACTTACGACGACTTCCGGAAGCTACCTATTATCACTAAGGAAGATCTTCTCAAAGACCAGGAAGATGCTCCACCCTATGGTGCTCGCCTCGGGGTAGATAAGAAGAAATTACATCGGGTGTACCTCACGAGCGGGACAAGTGGTAAAGGGCAGGAAACCTGGACAGTTACTCGTGAGGATCGCGAGGTTGGTAATCTCTTTATCAGGATGTTTTACATGGGGCTAGATGTGAGACGGGGCGATTTAGTAGCAGACATCTTTCCGATCTCGACGGGTACCCTGGCGTCGCCGGACTTGCAGGTAACGGCGTTGGATCTTATTGGCGCTAACCTAATGTGGTTAGGGATAAACTATGGCACTGAGGAAAAAGTACGTATGCTAGCGCGCTTCAATGCGAACGTGGTCATGGGTACCCAGAGCCGACGGCTGATGCAGGCCGCCCAAGATATTGGAATAGAGCCGAGGAAGGATATGCCTGGACTCAAAACTATTCCTGGTGACTTTCTGAACCCGGCCAGTAACCTGGAAATGGAGGAATTCTTCGACGCATGGGCCTTTGATTTCTATGGAACTTCGGCTACTCGAGGGGCAGTTGGTGTAACCTGCGAATACGGTACTGCGCTTGGTGAGAAACGCTTCGGTATGATTCATTTATTTGAGGATGCTTGTTTCTATGAAGTCCTAGATAGAGAAACTAAAGAGCCGGTCAACTTCGGAGAAGAAGGGGAACTGGTAGAAACCACCTTGCTTTTTGGGTCCAGCCCGTGTATCCGGTTTGCGACCAACGATAAGGTTGTGTTAATGCCACCCACTTACTGTAGGTGTGGGCGCCCCTTTGCTGGCATGTTAGTAGGTGCCACCAGCCGGTACGATGATATGATCAAGGTGAAAGGCTTCAATGTTTGGCCAGCGGCCGTTGATCAAATAGTTCTCAACCGCCAAGGTATGGCAGAGTATGTAGCGACTGTCTTTTATGATCAAAGTGGAAGGGAAGATATTCTCCTTCAGGTTCAATTCGACGAAGAAGTACCTGGGGATAAGAGGAAGGAGATGCTTGGTATCCTTGGGCTTGAGATAAGGGAAAAGGTAGGGATAAATGTCCGTCTTGTCGAGGCTCAAGCCGATCTGCGGAGCAGGGTTAGTGACTTTAAGGCAAAGAGATGGGTTGACGAGAGAAAGAAAGGGTCCTTAGCCGTAGAAGATATTATTTGGAGAGGGGCCGTATCATGACCAGGGAGCAAGCGGTAGAGCTAATGAAAACTGTCTACTCCTTAGCCAGACTGGTGGGATCAGGAGCCGAGGATGTAGCATTACGCGACTATGCTTACGTCATTCGTGATCTCGCCTATGGTGCGGTAGTAGGCTTTGAGCCGGATTTCTTTACATACAAGGACTTGATGGGCCTTATAGAGGAAACCAGATAGGCTCCCACCTTAGATATAAGATACCTTGTTATAACACCTCTTAGAAGTAAGGTCTTGGTCAGATCGGCGCAGGGCATGTCCACATCTCCAACAAATATTACCATGAGGGATATCAGATTACCATCAGGAGGGGGTATCAGACCACATGGCAAAGGTTATGTCTCTGGAGGACGCGATAAGTAAATTTGTGCAGGATGGTAGTACGGTACTCATAGGCGGTACATACATGACGGATGAGCCCGTAGCCGCTGCCCATGAAATCATCCGTCAAGGGAAAAAGGACCTTACGCTTGTGCTAGGCGAGGCCGCCTGTATGGTTGGTGACCTGTTAATTGGTGCCGGATGTGTAAAAAAGATTGTATCGTCCCTTTTAGGCTTTATGAGGCTGAAGCCTATTGCTCCTAGGTACCGTCGAGCAATAGAACGATGTGACTTGGAGGTATGGGAGGCTGAACAAAACCATGTCCATGCTGCGCTTAGGGCCGCCGCCCAAGGGGTTCCCTTTATGCCTACATTATCCGGGGTTGGCTGTGATTATCACAAGGTCAACCCAGACATAAAAGTTCTACAGGACCCTTTCGGCGATAGAACTGTTAATATAGTTAAGGCGATAGAGCCAGACGTTACTATTGTACATACTGCCACATCAGATGATTGGGGTAATGCCCAACACGGAGGTTCATTGCATTACGATATTCTATCGTGCCGTGCGGCCAAAAAAGTTATAGTAATGACAGAGCAAGTTGTTAGTTATGACCATATCAGGAAGAACCCCGATAAGACTCATGTTATAGGCTATAATGTGGCGGCAGTTGTGGAGATGCCATTTGGAGCATACCCTAGTGAAGGCCAGGCTTGTTATCGGTACGATCTAGACCATTACAGGGAATACCTGCGAATGGCTGAAACAGACGCCGGTTTTGAGGAGTACCTTGATAAATACGTGCGCGGGAAAGCCCACAATGACTTCTTACAGCTTGCGGCTGGAACAAACAAACTGCTAGAGTTGCAAACAGGTGTCCACTAATAGAGCAAAGTTCGGTGAAGGCCACGCAGTCATGATAAATCGAATGAGCGGGGAGGAGGATTTCATCATATGGATACCGGTACTGTCAATTATACCATTGCTGAACTTATGGTCTGTACATTTGCCCGGGAAATCCCTGACTACAGTGTTGGTGGTGTACCTGGTGTCAGATCAGAGGTGCCACTGGCCGCTGTCGGCTTGGCGGCGACGATGCATGCGCCAAACTTAGTGTGTCTTACAATGGCACCGATCTTTGCTGCCATAACAAAGGAGCAACTTGTTCTTACGGGCTTTACCTCGGAGTATGCTCGGGAGAAAGGTGCAGTGGCTATATTTGAGCAGGAGTATATGTACGATTGGCTCCATAAAGGTGTTATGCAATGGTTCTTTGGTGGAGCCATGCAGATTGATCAATACGCCGACACAAATGTAGTTTGCATAGGAGATTGGCATAAACCTAAGGTGAGAGGTCCAGGAGGTGCGGGCTTAAGTGCTGCTTATTATGCTCACCGGTGCTTTATTTGGGTTAACGAACACAGCAAAAGGGTTTTCGTTGAGAAGGTTGACTTTATAAGTGCTGCCGGGCCTAGATCGAAGCGGCTGGCTAATGGATACGTCGTAAGGGGAGAACCGATGGTAGTCTCGCCGCTGGCTGTCATGGATATCGATCCTGCAACAGAACGGCTGCGTTTGAAATCTGTTCACCCAGGAGTGAGTACAGACGAGGTACTGGATAATACCGGTTTTGATTTGATTGTACCGGATCACGTTCCTCAGACTCAACCGCCTACCGAGCAAGAACTAAACATTTTGCGGACAGAGGTTGATCCCAAAGGCATTCTTATTCACGAAGAACCTCTAGGGTAAAATGAAGTAACACGCAGGCCGTACATAAGAGAGCCATAGCGCATGGAGTACTTCTGGAGCATATAGAACAGCATCAGTCGCTTAACTGTTGGGAAAGGGCGCCTGATGCTGTTCTGGTTATGGGAGATCGTATCTTACGATTTTTATGTCCCTCTAAGGTTGTGATCCCACATTTCGCACCCTTGGATAGACCTTCCAAACATTTTTATGGGGTGAGTGACAATTTGACTAGCCGCCAGTGCCG
>SLTJ01000053.1 GCA_004347685.1 Clostridia bacterium | reverse complement strand
AGCTAACGACTACTGCTACCTTCGTCGTTCGGGACTTCCACCCTATAGACAGTGCCCATGCCGGGCGCACGCAAAATAAAAAGCGACCCGATAGGGTCGTTTTTTTTCTTCCTGGTAGCGGTGGTAGGATTCGAACCTACGACACCGCGGGTATGAACCGCGTGCTCTAACCAACTGAGCTACACCGCCACCGCTTATCCCTACCTACTATTATGAGCCAGAAAACCCCGTTTGTCAAGGAGGCTTTTGCAAAACTTGCAAAACCAGCCCTCAATTAAGCATCAGGCGCGCCCCGGCCGCCAAAAGGGCCAGCCCCACCACCTTCCACCAGGTAAAGGGCACCTCCTTCAGGCCAAAGAGCCCGAACTGATCAATGAGCATGGCCATGGCTACCTGCCCGACAATGATGGCGGTGGTGGCCAAGGCTACACCTACCCGCGGGATGCTGGCCACCACCCCGTAAATAATGACCACCCCCACCGGCCCGCCTAGCAGGGCCCACCAGGGAACCTGGCCGATGCGCCCCAGTTCCCCCGGCCCGAGACGGACGAGAAACAGCAGCCCCGTCGCGGTAGCTGCTCCCAGGACGTGGACTACCACGGTAGCCTCCAGCAAGCCAGTAGTCTTACCCATGACTGAATTCAACGCGCCCTGGACAGCCATGGCTATCCCAGCTACGGCTGCCGCCGCAAGGGCAAAGAGCGACATTCTTTTCTCCTCCGCACGTGCCAGGCGGCACCGCACCGCCCCGGCTGTAATGCCGGCTTCTCCCCTGACCGCTGCGGTCTTCAGGATACCGGTGCTACCCCCGAAAAAACAGCCGGGCCACCCGGCAAGAGCACCGCGACCCGGTCCCTCCCTTTAGTATTATTTCAGCGCCGCAAATTATCCTATCCGGCGCGCGCATACCAGGGCTGAAGACAAGGAAATGATATGTATGGTAACGCATGGCGTAAAGTCTTAAGGAGGCGTTTTATGGTTCGTAAAACTTGCCTTTTTGTAATTCTCATTTCCACCCTGCTGATCTCGGGCTGGCTCACCGCGGCTGCCCCGGCCGCCGAACCGGTGGCCCTAGGACCGCACGGGGGATGCGACGACCGGTTTCGGGACCTCCGCCTCACCGATCCCCCCCTGCAGGGCTATGATGTCCAGGAACTGCAGAAGCGGCTGCAGGAATTGCAGTACGATCCGGGAGTTACCGATGGCTTTTTCGGGCCGGCCACGGCCAAGGCAGTGGCCAAGTTCCAGGCTGACAACAACCTTCCCCCTACGGGCGTTGTGGACGCCCAGACCTGGGAAGCCCTGGGCGAGGACACTTATCGGCCCTCCAGCACCGCGGCAAACAACATCCCTGACGGACCGCGCCGGATTGTCATTGACATTGACCGGCATACACTGACGCTGTATGTTAACGACGAGGCGGTAAAGGAATATCCGGTCTGCGTCGGCACGCCGGAAACGCCCACGCCCGTAGGTGAGTGGCTGATCGTACACAAGAGCATGAACTGGGGTGACGGCTTCGGCACCCGCTGGCTGGGGCTGAACGTCCCCTGGGGAATATATGGGGTCCATGGAACTAATAAACCCTGGTCCATCGGGAGGGCCGAATCCCACGGCTGCGTCCGCATGCATAACCACGACGTGGAGGAGCTTTACCCCCTGGTATCCCACGGGGTGCCGGTAAGGATAACCGGAGAGCCTTCCCTGCCTCCTGGCGTACCAAACCGTATTCTGCAGAAAGGAAGCACCGGGCCGGACGTGGTCCAGGTACAGTTTGGCCTCCGCGCCCAAGGAACTTACTGGGGCGCGGCCGATGGACGATATGGCGCCGTTACTGAGGCGGCAGTGAAATACTGGCAGAACCTTTCCGGCCTTGAACCCACCGGCAAACTCAGCCGGCAGGAAAAAAAGAAACTCATGGAAGCCGCGCTGGTGTCCCGGTCGGACGAGAATCCCGCGCCGCCAGGTGGGAGGTAAAAGGTGAGAACTTTACGGAACTGGCTGCGCAGTCTCTTTATGCCTGTAATTCGAGAATAACCCCCCACAGGATATCAGCTTCGCTGACCGTCACTCCGGAAAACCCGCCCCAGTGCATAACCGCTTGACAGATGCGGCTGCCGGCCACGATGATATCAGCCCGTTGCGGCTGTAACCCAGGCAACCGGCAGCGCTCCTCCAGAGAAAGGGAAGCCAGGCGGTCCACCAAAGCATCTAGCGTCTCCACCGGCAAAAAGGTACCGTGCACCACGTCGGGATCATAGACTTCCAAACGGTGGTATATGGCCGCCAGGGTGGTGAGGGTGCCGCCCACGCCAATTAGAGGCCAGCCGCAGTCAGCCACCCGCTCTATGGCCGGGGCCATGGCCTTCACCATGGTATGTTCGGAGGTGTTCTCCTCGGTGCACCGGAGTGCCCCCAGGGGGAAACTGAATAAATCCGGGACCTCCCCGCCCAGTACCGGCACGATCACCTCGGTGCTGCGGCCGCCGATGTCAACCACCACCCCCGGCCGGCCAAGGACAGAAATCGCTCCTCGGTAACTGAGGGCCGCTTCTTCCGAGCCGGACAGCACTCTGACCGTCCAGCCCGTGGCTCCTCTGACCCCGGCCGCAAAATCCCGACCGTTTGTGGCCTCGCGCACGGCGCTGGTGGCCACCACCATTACCGCCGGCCCGGGAACGCCGAAGCCACGGATAATCTCCCGCCACCCACGCAGAGCCGAGAGGCTTCTCTCCACGGCCACCTCACTCAGAGGCCGGCCGGGCCGCAACCCCTCACCCAGCCTGGTGGTATGCATCTCCCAATACAACGGTTCGATCTTATCGCCCGTAACCCTAGCTATCAGCAACCGCAAAGAGTTGCTGCCCAGGTCAATGGCCGCGTAAAGCGACAAGGCTGGCACCTCCGACGCCGAAGCTGCTGGCACAAATAAAAAAAAGTACCTCTCCTGGTACCGTAAATTTTCTGCTGGTGCCACCTGGGCACCCTACTCAGCCTGTCTGGCCGGTCGGCCTTACAGCGAAAGCCAAGAAAGCCCCTCATGCCAGCCAGGCCTTGTGAGACTGACGGCATGAAACGCAGGTGGCCCCTAAGATCGGCGGTGACCTGACTAGAACCTACCGCCCTTACCCCCGCGACGGTCGGCCTGCCTTCTCAGATCCTGCATCCGCTCGTCGCTCTCCTTCATGAAATGAGCCAGCTTATCCTCGAACGACATGTCAAATTGCCGGGGCCGGCGGTGCCGACGCTGCGGATCGTAGTTAGGGTTGGCCTGCTTAATGGACAGACCAATCTTGCCTTTTTCGTCAATGTTAATGACTTTGACCCGTACCGTGTCCTGCTCTTTTAAAAAATCTTTTACGTCTTTGACATAGGTATCGGCTACCTCAGAGATATGCACCAGCCCGGTGACCCCTCCAGGAAGCTGGACAAAGGCCCCGAATTTGGTGATCCCTGTAACGACACCCTCCACAATGCTGCCTACCGTGAGGGTCATATGAAGACAAAATTCCTCCCACCATGAAGCCTGAGCTAATTATACTCGCCGGCTTCACGGCTGTCAAGAGGGCAGTTACGCCTGATTTTCCTCCGGTTTGCGAAGAGGCTTCGTAGCTATTCAGCCTAAGGGCCGTTCCGGCCCAATCATGGTTTACCTGCTTTGGGATCAGGCCCGTCGGGCCTTTCCACTACGATTCGGACCTCGCCTGGCTTCACCAGCCCCAGTTCTTCCCGGGCCAGTTTCTCCACGGCCGCATCGGTCTGCATATACGCCTGCTCAGCCTGCAGCCGTACCTGCCTGGCTTGGGCCTCGGCCAGGGTTTGCCGGGCCGCCTCGAGCCGCGTATCTAGCAGCGCCGCCTGCTGGAAGGCCCGCCAGGAAAAAGCGACCGTATAGCCCAGGCCCAAAACCAATACCCCCACCAGCAAAACGCGCTGCAGACGTGGGCTCACCTGCAGCCTGGTTTTCTTCCGGCGCCGCAGCCGGGGTGCAGGGGGGTACGCGTGCTGGGCGGAGGGGAAATTACCGGGCCGGTAAGGGGCGGCAGGAAAATAGCCGGCCCCAGACACCGCTTCCGCCGCCATCCGCACCCCGCCTACCGGCCTTTTTGGCTTGACCGGCCGGGCGGCAGTCGCCGGCGCCGGGGGCTGATACTTTTTCCGCCGGCGCCCGGATCGTCGAGAAGATCCGCCCGGACGGGGAAATGCGCGCTGGCTGGCCGGCCAGGGAGTTATGTACCGGGACCTGTTTCCCCCGTTTAATTCAGGCTGCTTCGCTACCCCAACAGACATCCCCCTGCCCCGAAAATAGAGGTGAGAGGTGGGAAGTGGGAAGTGGGACACTTGTAGGAACCGGCTGCGCCGATTCCTGATCTTAACTCCCGTCTCTGCCACCGCTCCTTTTTCACACCTCTGATGGTGCCACCAATGGTGGCATGGGCGTCTGCCCTGAAACTAGAGGTTGGAAGTTAGATCTTATCGGAGGGACCTCTACCCTCGCCGTCAATTGCATCCCATGCGGTGACGCCGCCGGCGTCGTAAGCGACTGCTATTCGGGTAACTACCTATTCGGCATCAGTTTCCTCTGAATTAGCAAAAAGACCCAACGAATCTCCCGGGATCACGATTACTACCTGGTATCCCTTGGCCCGGGCCCGGTGGTACAGCGTGGCCACACTGCTGGGGCTGAGCTGCAACTGCTTGGCTATGGACTCGGTAGACCAACCCATTTCCTTGAGGGTCACCACCTGCCGTTCCCGGAAGCTGAGTTTTTCCGCCCCCCGAATTTCAATCTGCATCTGAGATATCCACAACCTGTGGACAAAATGTGGACAACTGGACTACAGTACTATTCGCCGCCCTTTGAGAAATTCCTGCCCGGGCGGACAAAAAAACGTAACTACTCAGGCCACCGCCTATCACAGCCCCTGTCAGCGGCCTCGCGTAACTTCCGCGAAGGCTAATAACCCGGCTTGCGTCTTCAGTCGTTCGCCGCCCGACCTCCGACCGGCCTGGAGGCTGAGCAGTTACAAACTACTTCGCCAGCCGCTGCCACAGGCTACCCTTGCGGCCACTGCCCTTTATCTCCTCCACGTAGCTCAGCCGCTCTACGTGCCCCTGAAGCTGCAGCCGGCCGTCCTCCAGGTTGAGCTGGCTGATGTTAAAATTCTCCCCCTCCAGGATCAGGCCGCCCATGACGGTTTCCAGCACAATTTTCTCCGGGTCATAATGGTGCACATGCTTAACCCCATCCATCTCCACACTCTTGCGGCCCTTTACCGTCACTTCATGACTGGCTTCCCCGGCCATAGCCATCCCCCCCGTAAATGTATATGCCCGGCCACCGGGGAGATGCTTGAGAAAAACCTATAAAAAAAAGCCGGACCCAAAACCCGGCAGAAGGCAGGTGATAAGACCTGTATTTGGTAACCAGGTCTTACCGCCATTCCTGGCGGATTTCCACGTCCCGGAAAAAATAGCGGATGATGTCTTCGGCCGACTTGTCCTGTTCGGCCAGGGCCTTGGCGCCCCACTGGCTCATGCCGACGCCGTGGCCGTAGCCTTTCCCGGCCACCACCAGGTTGCCGTTCCCCACGGTGAATTGGCTGAGAAGGGTAGAGCGCATCTCCTCGGAACCCAGGGCCAGGCGCAGAGCCGGGGCGCTGAGGGTGGCGGCCCCCACCTTGACGGTCACAGCCCGGCCGGACGGTCCCTTCTCCACGACGGCGGCCGTCATGTCATCACCGGGATCGGTCCCGCCGGCCTGGCGCGCGGCCTGCCGCACCCTATCCCAAGGAAAGCTAGCCTGCCAGGCTTTATTTTCCGGGGGTGACTGGGCAAAGCCAGGGTCCGATACGCTCTGCACGTACGGGGCCTTTTCTTTTCGATAGTTCAGCCCCTCCACCGCCGAGGCCGCGGTGCGGCCGCCCGCATCCGCGTGGAACCAGGCATTGATATAGCGGCCTTTATACGTAACTACTTTTCCCCTGGTCTTGGCCACGGCCTGGCGCACGTTGTCGTTTATCTTGGCCGGGTCATAGGCCTGGCTTTCGTCCTTGTCGGTAGAGATGTCGGCCTGACCGTTACGCACCCCTCCTTCCTCCACTTTTTTTCTGGTAAACGTTCTGGCTAGGATGGCCTGGGCGGCCAGGGCCTCTGTTGGCCAGGAGGTATCCATTTCGGCCGCCACTACGCCCTGGACGTACTCCTCAATCTTGATGTGCCTGATCTGGCCGGTCCGGGCGTCCAATAATCTTATGCTGGGCTCGGCCCGTAGCGGCCGCCGGGCCGGCGCCGGGCAGCCGGCCAGGGAAACCAGCACGATAAACAGCAAAACGAACGCGGTCAGGCGTTTAACCATTTCCGACCTCCTCAAATTCCTCGGTAGAATCAGCCTTGAGGCGGGGCCCCGGACAGCACTCCCGGCGCCCCGCGTCCAGATCCTGAAAGCCGGGCACCCCTTCAGCGAAAGGTTAGTTTTCGGTTGAATGATGACTTTCCTGCGCTTATTCTGCTGCCGGGAGGTAGCCCTTATGCACAAAAAAAAACGACCAGGCGCCTCTTGCACCTGATCGCTGCTATCGTCTTCAGCTTAGAGCCCCGCTAGGATTTAATAACTGCTTCACGCAGAGCCTTGCCTGGTTTAAAGACCGGAACCTGGGTGGCGGGGATATTTATCTCCTCTCCCGTCTTGGGATTACGGCCCGTCCGGGCGGCCCGCTCGCGTACTTCAAAAGTGCCGAAGCCCACCAATTGCACCTTGTCGCCCTCCCCCAGGGCCTGCTCGATGGAGTCAAATACGGCTGTAACTACCCGCTCTGCGTCCTTCTTGGTCAGATCCGCCTTGTCAGCCACATAGCCGACCAGTTCTGCTTTGTTCACCCTACCTGCGACCCCCTCTTATTAGTTCCAATTCATGCCTATCTATTCGCTACATCCCTTGATTCTCCTGCTGCCAGGCAACTTTTTCCCTAACTTTCTCCAATCTTGGCCTGCTCCCACCAGGCGTCCATTTCCTCCAAGGATAACTCGCCCAACGCTTTCCCGTTTCTGGCCGCCTGTTCCTCGATAAAAGCAAAACGGCGGCGAAATTTATCTACCGCCAGCGAAAGAGTTGCTTCCACATCCACGCCCAGGTGCCGGCCCACATTTACCACGGCAAAGAGATAATCACCCAGCTCGTCCTGGACATCTTCAGACCGCCCACCGGCAACGGCCGCCTGCAGTTCCCGGGCTTCTTCCCGGACCTTTTTCCACGGGCCGGCCGCATCCGGCCAGTCAAAGCCAACGCGCGCTGCCTTCTCCTGTACCTTTTGCGCCTTAAGGAGGGCCGGGAGACCAGGCGGGAGGTCCATCAGGGCCCGGTCGCCATTTTCGGCTTTCTTAAAGTCATCCCAGCGGGCCAATACCTCCTGGCTGGTGTTCAGGCTGAGATCCCCGAAGACATGCGGGTGCCGGTGCTGCATCTTGGCGATAATGCCATGAATGACCTCTTCCAGGGTAAAGGTCCCCTCTTCCTGCGCCAGTTGGGCATGGAAGACAATCTGTAACAATAAGTCTCCCAGTTCTTCCTTGAGTTTATGCGGCTCCCCGGCATCAATGGCTTCAATAACCTCATAGGTTTCTTCGATCAGATAGCGCCTGAGGCTGGCGTGGGTTTGCTCCCGGTCCCACGGGCACCCCCCTGGCCCCCGGAGGGTGGCCATTACGTCGGCTAGTTCTGCCAGCGAGGTTCCCAACCTCCGAGAAGGCTGCCACATTCTCCTCGTGGCCGGTACCGCCGCCGGATACGGCGGTACGTAAACAGTGGTGAGATGGTCCAGCCACTTCTGCCGATCAATCTCGTACAAAGGTATCTGCACTACCCTTTCCCCCCCGGGCACGCCGGCGGCCCGCACCAATCGTACCGGGTGCGTATCCGGGTAGACTTCCATTAGGGCCAGCTTTACCTCAGAGGCGACCAGGGGGCTGTAGACCTGGAGGATGAGGCAGCCCAGATGTGGTGCCAGGGGTATAGCTCTGATCTCCAACCCGTCGAGGATAACTATTCCCCTGGCCAGGTCCAGGCCCAATACCTGACAAACCGCCTCCAGGCAGCTCGGAGCCGGCAGGATTTCCGTATCCACTGCCAGATCCCGGGCGCGAGCCAGGAGCATTTGCACGGAGGTTTCGGCTACCAAGGGGTGCCCAGGCACGGCATAGACAATCTCGGCTTCATCCAAGGCCAAAAGCCTGTCCACCATGGTCGTATAAACCTGTTCAAAGGTAAGACTGCCCTCATACAAGTCGTCAAAGGAAAAAAAGGCTACTCCCCGGCCCGCCAGTTCGGCTACTGCCGGGTGACGCTCGGTGCGCAGGAATACCGGCAGGCGCTGCATCAATTCCAGGGTTCGGGCCGAAAGGGCCCCGTAGTCTCCCGGTCCCAGACCGACGATCCAGATCTTTTTCGGCATGGTCTCACCCCCACCAGTCCCTCCAATTATAGCAGTTCCGGCGGCTGGCGGCAACCGCTTGGAGAGGGTGGGAAAACCGCGTCTGGCTTTGTCGGGCTAAAGGTATTCCGGGGTATCCGGCCGGCAATAAAACGGCCCGGCCTGCAACCGCACGAGGCGGTTATCAACAGACCGGACCGCAAACCACAGGCAATGACTTACTGCTCCATCTGTTTGGCCAGAAAACCGGCCGCCGTCTCGGCCAGCTTGAGTTCCATTTCCCCCATTTTCACCCCCGGCTCCTTCGAGCACAGTACCACCGTACCAATAGGATCTCCTTCGGCTATAATGGGGGCGATCACCTCGGCAGTGAGGTCGCACCCCTCATCCTCGTCTACGTTTGCCGGACATTCCTTGCATAACAGGTGTTCACCCGGAGCATTGATCAGGACTGACTTGCGCTCCTCCATCACCTTTTCTACCACCGGGCCAACCGGCTTGTTGAGAAATTCCTTTTTTGACGCCCCGGCCACCGCAATAATGTTGTCCCGGTCGGCGATACAGGCAATATGGCCCAAAGCTTCATAAAGCGAATCTGCATACTCCTTGGCAAAATCACCCAATTCGCCGATAGGAGAATATTTTTTTAAGATGACTTCTCCATCGTGGTCCACAAAAATCTCGAGAGGGTCACCCTCACGGATCCGCAAGGTCCTGCGAATTTCCTTAGGGATTACTACCCGGCCCAAATCATCTATCCGCCTGACAATACCAGTGGCTTTCACCCTCAACCCTCCTTTTCCCTGGCTTCTTTTCACTGTTAGTATATATCGCGCCCACCGCAGTTATTCATTTTTTTCCATTAGCGTCGGTGAGGGCCGGGCTAGTCCTAGTTTTTCAATGCTCCTTCTGATGACGGCCTTGTCCTTAACCTTACTGGGTGGCCAGGGGTAGCGTAATCTCTTGCCCCTCTCCCCCGGCACCGGAGGTCAGCTCCCTCACCCGGTCCAAGACCTTTTCGATCATGGCCAGTATCTCCTCTGAATTCAGGCCGGTGGTGCGCAGGCGGATGGTAAGGCCCCCGGCCGCGCTGAAGGCGAGACGCCGGGGAAAATCCCGGGCCAGGAGCATTAGCTTCTCACCCCGCAGGCTGGCGCCGGAGTGAAAGTCCATCTTGACCTCCCCGCTCTTGTGGCGGACCGCAGCCACCTCTACCTCCCGGGCCAGGGCCTTGATGCGGCCCACGCTCAAGAGGTTCTTCACCTCCGCCGGCGGCGGTCCAAAGCGGTCTATCAATTCGACCTCTAAATCCACAACTTCCTCCAAGCTTTTGGCCGGGGCCAGGCGCTGGTAAACCTCCATCTTCAGCCCCGGCGAAGGAATGTAGGCATCGCTGATATAGGCATTTACGTTTATGTCAATGGGGACGGTTTCTTCCTTTGGCGGCGGCTGTCCTTTTAACTCCTGTATCGCCTCCTGCAGCAACTGGCAGTACATGTCAAAACCAACCGCCAGCATGTGCCCGTGCTGCTCGGCTCCCAGCAGGTTGCCGGCTCCGCGCAGTTCCAGGTCCCGGAGGGCGATCTTTACCCCTGAACCCAGGGTGGTAAATTCCCTGATGGCGCTCAAACGCTTCTCCGCCAGGGGGGAAATCACCTTGTCCCGACGGTAGGTAAAATAAGCATAGGCCATGCGGTTGGACCGGCCTACGCGGCCACGCAACTGGTAGAGCTGGGCCAGGCCCAGGTTGTCGGCCTCATTGACTATCAGGGTATTAACGTTAGGAATATCCAGCCCGTTTTCCACAATACTGCTGCAAACCAGCACATCGTACTGACCCTCAACGAAGTCCAGCATCACCTGTTCCAGGACTTCTTCCCGCAACTGGCCATGGGCAATGCCGATGCGGGCCTCGGGTACCAGTTGCTGCAACTGGTAGGCCACCTGATCAATGTCCATCACCCGGTTGTGGACAAAGTAAACCTGCCCTTGCCGGGCCATTTCCCGGCGGATGGCCTCCTGCACCATCTGGGGGTTGAATTCCATGACATAGGTCTGGACCGGGTATCTGTTTTCGGGCGGCGTCTCGATGACGCTCATATCCCGTACCCCCATGAGGGCCATGTGCAGGGTCCGGGGAATGGGCGTGGCGCTAAGGGTCAGCACGTCCACGTTAGCCCGCCACTTCTTAATCTTTTCCTTGTGGACTACCCCGAATTTCTGCTCTTCGTCAATGACAAGCAGACCCAGATTATGAAAGGCAACGTCGTCAGAAAGGAGGCGGTGGGTACCGATGATGATATCAACCTGCCCCCTGGCTACCCCCTGGAGGACTTCTTCCTGCTCCCTGGCGCTTCTGAACCGGCTCAGTACTTCCACCCGCACGGCAAAGGGCGAGAAACGCTCCCGGAAGGTGTGGTAGTGCTGCTGGGCCAGGACGGTGGTAGGCACCAGCACGGCTACCTGGCGCCCTTCCTGCACCGCCTTGAACGCGGCCCGCATGGCCACCTCGGTCTTGCCGTAGCCTACATCCCCGCACAGAAGCCGGTCCATGGGTTTCGGCCTGGCCATGTCGGCCTTGACCTCGGCAATGGCCCGCAACTGATCGCGGGTCTCCTCATAAGGGAAGGCATCTTCAAACTCCCGCTGCCAGGGAGTATCGGACCCGAAACTGGTGCCAGCCACCGTTTCCCGTACGGCGAACAGTTGGAGCAACTCCTGGGCCAGGTCCCGCACCGATTCCTTTACCCTGCTCTTAACCCGTGCCCAATCCTGGCTGCCCAAGCGGCTGAGGCGGGGTATATGGCCTTCCGCGCCCGCGTACTTCTGGATCAAGCCTACCTGCTCGCTAGGGAGGTAAAGTTTATCCTGACCGGCATACTGGATGAACAGATAATCCTTCTGCACCCCGTCTACCTCCAGCTTTTCCAGCCCCAGATACTGGCCGATGCCGTGGTGGGCATGGACTACATAATCGCCTGCCTCCAGCTCCTGGTAAGAACGCAGAGCCGTCCCTGTCCGGAAGGTCCGGGCGGCCTGGCGGGTACGCCGCCGGCTACCCATGGTTTCGTAATTGGTAAGCACTACCAGCCTGTCGGTGGTAAACTCGCACCCCTGGCTGAGGCTGCCCGGCGCCAAGATCAGGGTTCCGGCTGGGACCGCTGCCTCCAAGTCGTTGCAAAGGCTGGCGGGGATCCCTTCCTCGGTGAAAAATTCCTTCAAGGAACGGCCCCGCTGCCCGGCGGCGCCCAGGTAAACTACTCTGTACCCCTGCCCCAGCCAGTGCCTGATGTTCTCCGCCAGCAACTGCAGATTTCCGTGAGCCGGGGGTACCGGACAGGTCCCCCCTCTGATCATCTGGCGCGGCTGGGTTCCGGCCGCGCGGCGGGGTAATTGGGTGAGATAGACCACCTGGCCCCTGCTTCCCCGGGCCAGGAGTTCTCCGTGGTCCAGGTAAAGGCTGGCCTGGGAGGGGAGAATCCTCCCCTGGGCCACCATCTCCGCGCACATCTGGTGGAAATGGACCAGGTGCTGCTGGAGAGAGTTTTCGGTGCGCGCCGGGTCAATCCAGACCAGGAGCGGAGTATGATCAAAATATTCAAATAAAGAGTATTCCTGTTGCGAAAAGTAGGCGAGGAGATCGTCAAGGGCATCCCCGGGGAAGCCGGCTTCAAGGCGGCTCACCCGTTCTCCCCAGCGTTCTTCCAGCGCCTTGGCTTCCTTCTTGCCCAGCCGGGGCTGAAGCTCGTGCCATTCCTTTTTAATCCTATCCAGGGCCAGGGCCAGGGCCTCGGGGTAGACCAGGAGTTCCCTGGCGGGCACCAGTTCCGCCTGCGTCAGTTCGCCCTGGGAGCGCTGGGTGACAGGGTCGAAATAGCGGATGGATGTCAACTCGTCGCCAAAAAACTCAAGGCGCAGCGGCTTATCCAGGTTCAAAGGAAAAAAATCCAGCAGGCCGCCGCGCACCGCAAACTGGCCCGGGCCTTCTACCACTTCCATCCGGGCATACCCCAACTGTTGTACCCGGGCCAGGAGGTCGTTCCAGGGATAAGATTCCCCAACCCGCAAGGTAATAACAGCTCCATGCAAGCTACCGGGTTCCGGCAGCCTCTGGGCCAGAGCCTCTACCGGGGCCACAATCAAAAGCCGCCGGGCCTTGGCAAGCTTCACCAGCACCTCCATGCGCTGCGCTTCCAGATCCCGGCTGTAGGCCAAAACTTCCCCCGGAAATACTTCTTTGGGCGGAAAATAATACACCTCGTCTCCTGAAACCAGGGTGCCGAGGTCCCCGGCCAGCTGCCGGGCCTCCCCGCTGCCGGCAGTAACAACCAGAAGCGAACGATTCAGGGAGGTATACAATCCGGCCATCCACAAAGGATAGGCACTTTCTGCCAATTCATAAACTTGCTGTTCTTTCACCCCGCCGCTGATACCCTGGCATACCGTCTGCACGGAACTGCTTCTTGCCACCAGAGCCAGCAATCCCTTGTGCAAGTCCTCCCATTCCCCTTCCCGCGAAAAGGTAAATGAAATTCCCCAGGCCGGTCAGATCGGCCCGGTTCCCTCAGCCGCTATTTTACCACCCGGCCGGAAAAAAATCAAAGCCCGCCGGAAAAAAGCCAGGGTAACCGCTCAGCCACCCTGTTGCCAGTTAGCGAAAACCAGAGCCCGCCTGGGGTGCTCCTTGCACCTCGCTCCGTACAGCCGGAGCGGCCCGCCAGCGTATAGGCATCAACGCGATAGGCACCGGGCTGAGCAGTTACAAGCCAAGGCTGATAGTTGGAGGTTGGGGCCTCGCCAGCACCCACTGGCGCCAATTCCTGAGGTGCGCCATCACTCCCGCCTCCCGGCTATGCGCCGGCCGGAGCCAGCCGGCGTCCAGGAGAATCATCTCCCCCTGGCCTCGCCGCGCCGGTCAAGGGAGTTGATATAATTCGTAGCCGCCTCCAAGTCCCGGGTGGCCCATACCCTTACCGCCTCCGGGACTTCACCCAGTACGGCCTCCACCAGGGGTCTTTCCGCCCGCCGGAAGGGGCTCAGCACATAGCTTACCACATCCTCCTCGGGCCCCGGCCGGCCTATCCCTATTTTTAAACGACAAAAAGAATCCGTCCTGAGTTCGGTGATTACGGATTCCACACCCAGGTGCCCGCCGCTGGAACCCCGGCCGCGCAAGCGCAGCCGGCCCAGAGGCAGGTCGAGGTCGTCGTGTATGACCAGCAGATGGGAGAGCGGTACCTGGTAGCGGGCGACCAGGGCGGCCACCGCCTGGCCGCTCAGGTTCATAAAGGTCTGCGGCTTGCCCAGAACCACCGGCTCGCCTTCCAATGATCCCTCCCCCACCAGGGCACCCTCGCGGCGCCGGCGCACTTGCACCCCCAGCGAGCAGGCCAAGCGGTCCACGGCCATAAAACCGGCGTTATGGCGGGTCCTGGCATAACGCCGCCCTGGATTACCCAGGCCCACGATAAGCCGCATGATCACTCCCCTTTACCTCCATATTCCATTAACGGCGCCGGGCGGAGGGCATCAGCGAGGGAAGCCCGCCAGGCCAAACTCCTGTAAAATGGCCTCAGCGCGTTTCCGCGGCGCCCGGCCATACAGGCTAAAGGGATGACGGCTCTTCTTCAGGCCGCAGGTTTTCTCCAGGGTCACCAGGGCCGCCGCCATCTGCAGACCGGCGGCGGCACAGTCCACCACCGGAACCTCGGTCCCGGTAACCCGGTTATATCCGGCCAGCGTAAAGGCCGGTCCGGCATAGGCGCAGCCGACGATGACTACGTCCGCCCCGTCGGCAATGCAGTCCCGGGCCACTTCCTCGAACCTCTGGATCAGGGCTTCCGGCCGGCCGGAAAAGGCCTCGATGAGTTCGCCCCAGTCCAATGGGAAGTGGCGTACCGGCCGCTGGCCCAGCACCTTGTCCCCGTACCCATAGAGCTTTATCCGCCGCTCAATGATAGGTACGTACCCGTCCCAGACGGTCACCACCGCTGCCTTCCGCCCCAGCATGCCGGCTACGGCCAGGCTGGATTCCAGCAGGCCGATGACCGGGATGTCCACCATCCCCCGGGCTTCCACCACAGCCGGGTCACAACTGCACCCGATTACCGCCGCCTCGTAACCCCGGGCCGCCGCCTCCATGACCCCTTTGACTATGTATACATCATTAAGCATTTCCAGGTAAGGATACCAGTTCAGGGGAGAGCTTTTATCCAGCCGGCCGCAGTCGAGCTCCATCCCTTCCGGCCGGACCTTGAGCAGGGCCCGGAGCATACCCTCCCACAGAACCGGGGAGCGGTCGGTAAAGGGAACTTCCTCGGTAAAGATGTCCTGCCACCAGATGCGCATGCCGGTCCCCCCTACATGTAACCTACTGTGGTGCCGCCGTCAACAAAGAGGGTGACACCGGTGATATAACGGGCCCTCTCGGAGGCCAAGAATAAAACGGCATCGGCGATCTCGTCCGGCTCGGCTACCCGGCCAACAGGAATGGCGGCATGAATCTTCTCTTTCACCTTCTCGGAGATGTTTTCATACATATCCGTACGGATGTATCCCGGAGCCACACAGTTAGCGGTTACGTTGTACCGGGCCAGCTCCAGGGCGATAGACCTAGTAAAACCCTCCAGGGCCGCCTTGGTGGCGGAGTAATTGCAGGTGCCCCGGTTCCCAGTCAGCACAATGGAAGAAATACTGATGATGCGGCCGTAATTGTGCTCCTGCATCAGCTTGGCTACTTCCCGGGTGATAAAAAACGTCCCGTTCAGGTTGGTGTTGATCACTTCCAGCCACTGTTCGTCGGTCATCTTGGTGAGAAAAGCGTCCCGGTTGATCCCCGCATTGTTAACCAAAACATCCAGCCGGCCCCAGGCCTCCTTGATCCTGGCCACCACTTCCGCCGCCACGGTCGCATCAGAAACATCCCCGGGGACGGCCAGGGCCTCTCCTCCGGACTGCCGGATTTCCGCCGCTACCGCTTCCACCCTCTCCCTGGTGCGGGCATTGATCACTACTCTGGCCCCTTCTCCCGCGAAACGCCGGGCCAGTTCTTTGCCCAGGCCTTTCCCCGACCCGGTCACGAGAACTACCTTGCCGGCCAACTCCAAGTCCACTTGTTTTTCGCCCCCATCCTGCTAAGTTACCTATTCAGTTGTGAGTTCCGAGTTGTGAGTTCCGAGTGGATCAACTCGGAACTCGAAACTCGGAACCCGGAACTAGTTTATTATAACCCGAGCCAGCAGGAAATTCAATTAAGACAAACTTAAGCGGGCATCTACAACCGAGTAACCGTCAGGGTAGAGGATAACCGGATTGAGGTCGAGCTGGCCGATGCCCTCGCCGGCCGTAACCAGCCGCGAAACGGTGAGGATGAGTTCTTCCAGGGCTTCCAAGTCTACTGCCGGCCGCCCCCTATGGCCGGCCAGCAGCGGATAGCCCTTTATCTCCGCCACCATTTCCCTGGCCTCCTGGCGGGTTAATGGCAAAAGCCGAAAAGATACATCACTCATTGTTTCTACCCAGACCCCGCCCAGACCAAACATAGCGGCGGGGCCGAACTGCGGGTCGTTCAAGGTACCGATAATGACCTCCAAGCCGGGTCTGGCCATGGGTTGCACCAGCACCCCGCGCAGGTCGGCCCGGGGGAAATTCTCGGCGACCGCAGCCATAATATCATCATACGCCTGCCGTACGGCCTCCTCGTCAGAGATATTCAACCGCACACCGCCGGCGTCGGACTTGTGTATTACCTGCGGCGAGACGATCTTCATGGCCACCGGCCAGCCTGTTTCCCTGGCCGCGGCTACAGCCTCGGCCGCGCTGGTCGCCAGCCGACCCCGGGCCACCTTCACCCCCATGGCGGCCAACAAATCCTTTACCTCGTGTTCCAGCAACAGTTGCCTCCCTTCCCGCCTGGCGGGCGCCGCAGCCGCGGCCACCAGATCCGCCAGCTTCGCCTGGCCGGGCGGTTCCGGTCCCCGGACCGGGGGTTCCCCGGACTGGTCAGTCAAGGATGCCAACCGTGCCCGACCACGGTAATAGCGGACCAGGTTTACGGCCGCCCTGGCCGCCCTTTCCGGCGAGGTAAAGACGGGAATGCCCTCGGCTTCCCAGGCGTATAACTCCTTGTTGAAGCTGAAGGGGGTGACAAAGGCTACTATCGTCGGTTTCCCGGATTCCCGGGCAATACGGGCGAACTCCGGAATCGGAAATGACAGGCTGTATTCAAACATAGTAGTGTAAAGGGTGATGATTACCCCCACCTCCGGGTCCTTGACCAGGGTACGCATGGCTTCCACGTAAAGGCGCTTGTCAAAGCCACCCATACCGGTCAAATCCACCGGATTGGCCGCCGAACCGAAGGCTGGTACACTGGTCCGGCATAACTCCTCCTTTGTTTCCGGGCTCAACTCGGCCAGCCTCACGCCGGACCCCTCCAGTATGTCCACCATGATGATAGAGGGGCCTGCGGAATGGGTAATGATAGCCACTTTGTCGGCAGGGGGCGGCGGGCACATAGATAGGACCTTGGTGGCATCCACCATCTCGTCCACGCTCTCTGCCTGCACCAGCCCAGCCTGGTGGAAAGCCGCCCGGTACAATGCCTCCGAGGAGGCCATACTGCCCGTGTGGGAGCGGGCTGCCTGGCGAGCCGTATCGCTGTAACCGGTGCCGAAAACAACAACCGGCTTTTGCTGTGAGCAGCGCCTGGCCGTGGTGTAAAAGCGGCGGCCATCATCGGTGCCTTCGATAAACAGCCCGATCGCCCTTACTCTCGTGTCGGCAGTAAAGTACTCCACCAGATCAGCGAACTCCACGTTTAGACGGTTTCCCAGGCAAGTAAAACTATGTATTTCCATGTTATCTTCTAAACAACGGCTTAAAAGGGTATTGCCCACGCCGCCACTCTGACTGACGAAGGCTGCTTTCCCCCGGCCTTTAAAACATTCCGAAAGACCTGGGACAAAACTAGCATTCAGATTTCCATAGGCAGCAAAAAGGCCCAGGCTGTTGGGACCGATTACCTTTACTCCGCCTGCTTGAGCCTTGGCTTTAAGCTCCGCTTCCAGAGCTAGGCCTTCACCGCCAATCTCCTTGAACCCGGCGGTAAGGATCACTGCGGCCCGGCAGCCCTTGGCAATGGCGGTATCCATACTTTGAAGAATCTGTTCAGCCGGAATGGCAAAAATAAACATTTCCACGCATGTCTCGGGAATGGCTTGAATGGAGGGATATGCCTTGAGCCCCATGATTTGCTCCGCACCGCCAGCGTGAACGGGATAAATGTGGCCGGGAAAGTTAGAGCTTATCACTGCCCGCAGGGCAAAGGCGCCAATTTTCTCCGGGTTTGACGAAGCTCCCACTACCACCACGGCGTTGGGGTAATAGAGGGGGCGAAACTGCTCTAGAATACTTTCCGGCATAGCTGCTACGTACCTCCTAAGATTTTTATGATGAGTTTCTCGTTAAAGCGTGGGTTTAACCTAGATGTTCAATCGCCGGATTCAATTATGCCGTGCCGGGTGTAGATCTGGGCCCGGCCCCGGATTTTGATGGCCGAAGTGTGCTCAGTGAACTGGGCCAGCATCACCTCTCCCTTATCCAGCTTTTCTGAATGGTGCAGCTTGGTTTCCCGGCCCCGGGTCATGCCGATTATGGTCACGCCGTTGGCCAGGGCTTTAACTACAATGTAATCGTTGTTGGTGTAATCACGGCTGCCGTCAGTGTCCATATCTACCCACCTCGTAAACACCTGATAATAACTATAATTCAACTCTTCCCCGGCAGGGGAAAAACCCCGGGGAAACGCGCCGGGTTTGGCGGCCTATGGCCCTTTGCTGGCAAACTTTCGCCGCAGGGCCGCTTCCACCAAGGGCGGCACCAGTCCGTCAATGCACCCGTTCAGGGAAGCGATTTGCTTGATAATACGCGAACTTAAAAAAGCATATTCGCTGCTCGTCATAAGAAAAACAGTCTCGATATCTTCCCTCAGCTTCTTGTTCATCAGCGACATTTGAAACTCGTATTCAAAGTCGGAAACAGCCCGCAGGCCACGCACCACGGCGATCGCCCCGTTGGCGACGGCAAAATCCACCAACAACCCAAAAAATCCGGTTACCGCGATGCGGTCGTACCCTTTTACTACCTCCCTGACCAGAGACACCCGCTCCTCCAGGGAAAAAAGGTTGTCCTTGTAGTTTTCCTCCGCCACTCCGATAATTACCCGGTCAAAGAGCTTGGTAGCCCGCACGGCTATGTCCAGGTGGCCGTTGGTAAAAGGATCGAAGGTACCGGGGTAAACGGCTACGCGCTCCACCTGTATCCCCCTAAAATCCAATTTCTTAAGCTATTCCACCTGCGACGAGAATATCCTGCTGGTACACCGGCAAAAATTTAGGCACCTTTTCAGATGCCTAATCCGGGCCAGCCGGAACCGCCCGCCATTTTACCGTCGCAGACTGAGCGGGTATTTCAGATGGTGGCCACTACGTTAGGTGCCCTGGGTATTCAGCCCCTTGACGGTGACCGTCCCGTCATTGCCGACGCGGTGGCAGTTAATGCAGTTCTTGTCGTAACGGTCGGTATAGTTCTGGCCCTCTACGAGATGCACCCGGTGCAGAACCTTTTTAAAGGGCCGGGCTGACTGGTCCCCGTGGCAGGATATGCAGTCCTTCACGGTCGCATCTTCCGGTACCGAAGGATGGTTGGTGATCTTCTTGACCTCGGAGCTCAACCGGTAGTCCTTGTCGTCTGTTTTCTTGTGACAACTGGGACACCCTTGCGGTGCCTGATCCTCAACCAACTGGGTAGTCTTGGGCTCGGGAGGTTTTTCCTCCCCGGGTTTCGCCTGTTCCTGCCGGATGTCGCGCTGTTCCTGGGGGGTGCTGGGGGCCTCCTTCTGGGAACAGGCAGCCACGGCCAGCAACAGGGCGAAGGCCACCATCAGGCTTAGCATCCATAGCCGGCGCACGTTCTTCACCTCCTGACCGTATTCTCTCTCGACCAGAGAAAAACATGCGCTGGCAGATTATTGTAGCTGGAGAGACCCCTTCCCGGCCAGTTCCTCCAGTTCCCTTTGCAACTCGAGGCCCGGCCGCACCCGGAAGCGGTCCCCGGCTACGACTGCCTTGCCTTCGGTGGGGAAATAGATGTATACCGGGCAAGGCCCCGGGTGGCGCAGGAGCGCTTCCTTTACTTCCTGCAAAAAGTCGCGCCCCGGCACTCGGAGCAGTTGCAATAGTACCCGGCGGGTCTTTACCTCGCTCAGGGGCTGCACGCGCTCAGCCACAATTTTTACCCGCTCCTCCTGGCGGTCCACCCTTCCTTCCACCACCAGGGGAACATCATCACCCAGAAGATCGCCGACCTGGGCATAGGTGCGAGGAAACAGCACGACTTCCACCGCGCCGGTGGTATCTTCCAACGTCACATAGGCCATGGTTTCGTTCTTTTTAGTAAAGTTCTTGCGCCACCCGGCGACCACACCCCCTACGGTAACGCTGGTTTCATCCTCCAGTTCCCCGAGTTCACCCAGCAGGTGGGTGGTGGCTGCTTCCAGTTGCCCGCGGTATTCCTGGGCCGGGTGGCCACTGACGTAAAAACCCAGCAGTTCCTTTTCCAGGGCCAGCATTTCCCGGCGGGAGTAGTCTTCCACCTCCGGGACCGGCACCTGGCTTTCCTCGACGGCCGCAAAAAGGGAACGCTGGCCACGCCGCCGGTCATTCTGCGCTTGCTGCCCCAGCTCCAGGCACCGGTCCAGGATGCTCACCAGGGGCTTGCGGCCAGCCCCCAGGGAATCAAAGGCTCCGCAGTTGATCAAGCTCTCAATCACCCGCTTGTTGACGCGGCCCAAGTCCACGCGACGGCAGAAATCCACCAGGGAGGTGAAAGGACCGGCCTTGTCCCTGACTTCGATGATGGCGTCAATATGCACCCGGCCTACATTTTTCACGGCGCCGAGGCCAAAGCGGATGCCTTGGGGCACCACGGTAAAGTCAGCCTGACTTTCGTTCACGTCCGGGGGGAGGATGGCAATGCCCATCCGCCGACATTCGTCTATGTATACCGGTACCTTGTCACTGTTGTCCATGACGCTGGAAAGAAGGGCCGCCATAAACTCCACCGGGTAGTTGGCCTTGAGGAAGGCCGTCTGGTAAGCCACTAGGGCGTAGGCAGCGCTATGAGAGCGGTTAAAGCCGTAGCCGGCGAAGTATTCCATGAGGTCGAAGATTTTGCCGGCCGTCTCGGCGTCCACCCCGTTGGCCATGGCCCCGTTAACAAAGTTGGCCCGCTGGGCGCTCAAGACTTCGGGCTTTTTCTTGCCCATGGCCCGGCGGAGCAGGTCAGCCTGGCCCAGGGTGAAGCCGGCCAGATCGCTGGCAATCCGCATTACCTGCTCCTGGTATAGGATAACACCGTAGGTGTCCGCTAGAATGGGTTCTAGCCCGGAATGTAGGTAAGTTACCGGCACGGTGCCGGCCTTGCGCTGGATAAAATCCTCCACCATGCCGCTGCCCAGGGGACCCGGGCGATAGAGGGCCACCAGGGCCACCAGGTCCTGGAAACGATCGGGCCGCAGGCTCTTCAGCAAATTGCGCATGCCAGGGCTCTCTAACTGGAACACACCCGTGCTTTCGCCAGAACAAAGCATATCGTAAGTCTTGGGGTCGTCCAGCGGGAGCTGCGAGATGTCCAGGGTCACCCCGCGCCGGGCGATCAGCTCCAGGGCGTCGCCAATGACGGTTAAAGTGCGCAGGCCCAAGATATCCATTTTTAGCATGCCGATTTCTTCCACCGTCTGCATGGGGAACTGGGTGCTCACCTGGCTGTCGGTGGTGCGCTGGAGGGGGAGAAAATTCACCAGGGGCTCGGGCCCGATGACCACCCCGGCCGCATGGGTGGAAGCGTGACGGGGCATGCCCTCCAGCCCCTGGGCGATTTCAATCAACTTGGCGACTTCAGAGTTCTCCCGGCAGGCCTGGGCCAATTCCGGGTTTACTTCCAGGGCCCGAGCCAGGGTAATGCCCAGCTCTGTGGGTACCATTTTCGCGATCCTGTCTACTTCGGACAGGGGCATATTCAGCACCCGGCCTACGTCCCGGACCGCGGCCCGGGCCGCCATGGTACCAAAGGTAATGATCTGGGCCACCCGGTCGCTGCCATACCGCCGGGCCAGGTACTCGATGATCTCCTCCCGGCGGACAAAGCAAAAGTCAATATCAATATCCGGCATGGTCACCCGCTCGGGGTTGAGAAAACGCTCGAAGAGAAGGTCATGCTCGAGGGGGTCAATCTGGGTGATCCCCAATACATAAGCCACCAGGCTGCCGGCGGCCGAGCCCCGTCCAGGCCCGGTGGGAATGCCCTGCCGGTGGGCGAAATTCACTACGTCCCAGACGATCAGGAAATAGCCGGAAAAACCCATCTGGTTGATAACCTGCAACTCGTACTCCAGCCGTTCCCGGTACGCTGGCTTCTCCGCCAGCCCCCTGGCCGCCAGCCCCTCCCAGCAAAGCCCCGCCAGGTAAGAATCCAGGGTCTCGCCCGGTGGTACCTCATACCGGGGTAGATGCAGTTCCCCGAAAGAAAAACTGACATTGCACCGCTCGGCAATGGTCAGGGTATGGTCCAGGGCCTGAGGGACATCGGCGAAAAGCTGCGCCATCTCCCGGGCCGACTTGAGGTAAAACTCATCGGTGGCGAACCGCAGGCGTTTCTCGTCCTGGAGGGTCTTGCCGGTCTGGATACATAGCAGCACCTCGTGCAGCCGGGCCTGCTCCCGGGTACAGTAGTGCACGTCATTGGTGGCCACCAGGGGGGTGTTGATTTTCCCGGCTAGTTCCACCAGTTTGGGATTGACCAGGCGCTGCTCCGGCAACCCGTGATCCTGCAACTCGATAAAGAAGGAATCCGAGCCGAAGACGTCGCGCAAAAAACCGGCTGCCTGCATGGCTTTTTCATCCTGGCCTGCCAGGAGGAGTTCCGGGATCTCGCCGGCCAGGCAGGCAGAGAGGGCGATCAGGCCCCCACTGTACTGGGACAGCAACTCCCGGTCCACCCGGGGCTTGTAGTAGAAGCCTTCGAGGCTGGCCCGGGAAACCAGTTGCAGCAGATTCTGGTATCCCTGATTGTTCTCGGCCAAGAGCACCAGGTGGTACTGCGTATCATCCTGCTGCGGCTGCCGGTCGTGACGGGAACGTTTCGCCACATAGACCTCGCAGCCGATAATGGGCTTTACCCCCTGCTTCTGCGCCTGCTTGTAGAAATCGAGGACGCCGTACATGACCCCGTGGTCGGTCAGGGCCAGAGCCGGCATGCCCTGGGCCGCGGCCAGGGAAACCAGATCCTTTATCCTTCCGGCGCCGTCCAGCAAGCTATACTCGCTATGGTTATGTAGATGCACAAACAATTTACTCACCCGCAAAAGTCTTCTACACGAGCGGGAAGATTCCTCCCGGCGCCCCCACCCCTGGCCGGACCGCCCCTGCTTGTAGCGCGGCGATGCCATGGTTTTCGCTTCCATTGGCCAGCTTCGCAGCTTCGCCAGATATTTTCTCTCCCACCGGGGAAAATATATTATCACCTATTGACGTCATGGGAAAAATGGTTTATACTAGTAACTGCTAATAATTATTATTAAGAGGAGGCTCGCTGATGGCTGATCTGGTCAACGAAAACAAGATCGGGGTAACCAAAGGGACGGTGGTCGAAGAGGCCGTAGAGGCCAATTTTAAGGGCGAGACCATGGAAGTGGGGCTTTACCTGGCTATGGCCAGGCAGGCCCAGCGGGAAGGCTACCCGGAGATCGCCCAGGCACTGGAGAGCATTGCCATGGACGAGGCCTGGCATGCGGCCAACTTCGCCGAACTCAACGGCAAGATCTCCGAGAGCACCCGGGAAAACATCGAGAAAATGCTCCACGGCGAACAGGCCGCCAACAAGGGGAAGCGGGAAGCGGCAGTAATGGCCAAGGAGAATAACCTTGACCCGGCCCACGACTTCCTGGACGTTTCTTCCCGGGACGAAGGCCGCCACGCCCGCGCCCTGGAAGGCCTGCTCACGAGGTATTTCAACGCCTGAGGCCGTCCGGCAGCCGCTCCCGGACCCGGAACAATATCGGACATGAATAAGGCGGCCCTAGCGACCGCCAGACATCTTCACCTATAGCGGGAATGGTCGGGATGACTGGATTTGAACCAGCGACCTCTGCGTCCCGAACGCAGCGCTCTACCAAGCTGAGCCACATCCCGACTGCCCTTATTATACCGCCACTACCGGCAGGTGTCAATGGACCTGAAAGCTGAGAAAGCGAAGGCCTGGCCATTTTCCAGGCCGGCGCAAGTCAGGCTGGCTGCGGCCTATCCCAGAGCAGCCAAGTACTTCTCGGCGCTCATGGCCGCCTGGGCCCCGTCTCCCACCGCTGTGGCCACCTGGCGCAGCTCCTTGGCCCGTACGTCGCCGGCCGCAAAGACGCCTGGTATCGAAGTGGCCATCTGAGCCGAAGTTTCAACATAGCCTTCCGGAGTTAGAGGCAGCTTGCCCTGGAGAAAGCCCGTGTTTGGCTCGGTACCAACAAAGACGAAAATACCATCCACCGGCTCGGTGAAGCGCTCGCCAGTGTCCACCCGCCGTAGGGCCACCTTTTCCACCGCGCGATCACCTTCAATGGCCTCCACGACAGCCTTCCAGATGAATTTTATCTTATCGTTGGCCCGGGCCCTCTCCTGCAGCACCCTGGTGGCCCGCAGTTCGTCCCGGCGGTGGATAATGGCCACCTGCCGGGCAAATTTGGTGAGGAATAGCGCTTCCTCCACGGCCGCGTCACCGCCTCCCACCACGGCCACCTTCTTATTGCGGAAGAAGGCGCCGTCACAGGTGGCGCAGTAGGAGACGCCACGGCCCGTAAACTCCTTTTCCCCCGGTACCCCCAAGGGCCTGGATTTGGCCCCGCTGGCGATTATCAGGGCGCGGCACTGGTAGGTATTGCCGGCAGTGGTTACAGTCTTTTCTTCGCCCTGCAGGTCCACCTCCGCCACCATCTCCGCCCGCATTTTCAGGCCGAAGTCCAAGGCCTGGCGGGCGAAAAGGCTCATGAGTTCCGGCCCCCCAATGCCACCCGGAAAACCCGGGTAGTTCTCGATGGTCTCGGTCAAGGCCGCCTGCCCACCGGGAGGTCCGCCCTCCAGGAGCATGGTGGCCAGCCCGTTCCGGGCAGAATACAGGCCGGCCGTCAGTCCCGCCGGTCCCCCGCCTATAACGATTACGTCATGCATCTATGCTCACCATCCTTTACGCTGTAACTACTCAGCCCACCAACGTAAAAGTTAGAGATCAGATATCATCA
>SLTJ01000036.1 GCA_004347685.1 Clostridia bacterium | reverse complement strand
GGTTCCTACAAGTGTCCCACCTCCCACTTCCCACCTCTCACCTCTATTTTCAGGGCAGACGGGAGGAGAAACTTTTATGCGGGAAGGGTATTTTGGCCCATTTGGCGGGCAGTATCTGCCGGAGACGCTCATGCCGGCGGTGGAGGAGCTGGCGGCCGCCTACCTGCAGGCCCAGCAGGATCCTGACTTCACCGCCGAGTTACAGTTTTATTTGCGGGATTATGTCGGTCGCCCCACCCCTCTGTACCGGGCCGAGGTATTGAGCCGCGAGCTTGGGGCTACGATTTACCTGAAGCGAGAGGACCTTTGTCATACCGGGGCCCACAAGATAAACAACACCATCGGCCAGGCCTTGCTGGCCAGGCGGATGGGTAAGCGGAGGATCGTGGCCGAAACCGGGGCCGGGCAGCATGGGGTGGCCACGGCAACGGCGGCCGCGCTCTTCGGCATGCAATGCCGCGTCTATATGGGCGAGATAGATATGCGGCGCCAGGCCCTGAATGTGGTGCGGATGCAGCTTCTCGGCGCCGAAGTTGTCCCGGTGACTTCCGGCAGCCGCACCTTGAAAGATGCCACCAATGAGGCCATCCGCGACTGGGTGACCAATGTGGCCGATACCCATTATATCATCGGCTCCGTGGTGGGGCCCCACCCCTACCCGATCATGGTCCGGGACTTCCAGGCGGTTATCGGCCGGGAGGCCCGGGAACAAATCCTAGCGGCAGAAGGCCGGCTGCCGGATTACATCGTGGCCTGTGTGGGCGGTGGCAGCAACTCCATCGGCATTTTTCACCCGTTCCTGGCCGACGCGGTGCGGTTGGTGGGGGTAGAGGCCGCCGGCGAAGGCCTGGACACCGGGAAACACGCTGCGTCCCTGGCCCTGGGCCTGCCCGGGGTTCTGCACGGCTCCTACAGCTTCCTCCTTCAGGATGCTGACGGCCAGGTACAGATCGCCCATTCCGTGTCCGCCGGCCTGGATTACCCGGGCGTGGGGCCTGAGCACAGCTTTTTGAAGACCAGCGGCCGGGTGACCTATGAGGCGGTAAGTGATGCCGAGGCCATGGAGGCTTTTGAGCTTCTGGCTCGGACCGAAGGAATACTGCCGGCCCTGGAGAGCGCCCACGCCGTGGCCCAGGTGGTGAAGATGGCGCCCGGCTTTACCGGCCGGGAAATAGTCATCATCAACCTTTCGGGCCGGGGGGATAAGGACGTGGAGGTAGTGGCCTCCGTCCTGAGCACGCCGCAAAGGCAGCCCGTACCTGAGGCTGGTCACGTGGGGACAGGCGGCTTCCATATACCTGCCACCGGGGTCGGGCAGGCGGGGGCGGTTGCCGCCAGCCCCGGGGCAGCCGGATCCCCTGTGCCGGCCGCCTGCCGGGCAGCGGCCCCGGCGGGCATGAGGACCGGTTCCCGGCCCCTGACCGGCCAGGATGACATCCGCGAAGGAAAGGAGGGGCGGTACGCCCACCTTTCCCCTGCCGGAGCCGCCGGCCGGGGAAGCGATCGGCTGGCGGCAGCCTTTGCCGCCCGGGGTGAGACCGCTCTGATAACTTACCTATGCGCCGGGGATCCCGACCTGGACACCACCGTGGAGCTGGCCAAAGTAGTAGCCAAAGCCGGAGCTGACATCATCGAGCTGGGCATCCCGTTTTCCGATCCCCTGGCGGACGGCCCGGTGATTCAGGCGGCCAGCCAGCGAGCCCTGGCCGGTGGGGCAACCGTGAGCCGCATCATGGCCGCGGTGGAGAACCTGCGGTTGGAGGTCGCCGTTCCCCTGGTTTTCATGACCTATTACAACCCTGTCCTCCAGTACGGCCTGGAGAATTTTATCCGTGACGCGGCGGCCGCCGGAATTGACGGTCTGATCGTCCCCGACCTGCCCTTGGAAGAGAGCGAGCAATTGGCGGCCCTGGCCGGCGAAGTCTCCCTGGCCTGCATCCCCCTGGTGGCCCCTACCAGCCCCCCAGAGCGGGTGAACCGGCTGGCGCAAGCCGCCACCGGCTTCATCTACTGCGTTTCCCTCACCGGGGTTACCGGCGCCCGCTCCGAACTGGCGGCCGGGGTCGTCCCCTTCCTCGAGCGGGTGCGCCAGTCAACTGATAAGCCCTTGGCCGTCGGCTTTGGTATCTCCACCCCGGACCAGGCAGCGCGGCTGGCCCCTCTGGCCGACGGGATTATTGTCGGCAGCGCTCTGGTAGACGTGGTGGCCCGCCTACAGCCGGACCGTCAGGCCGTGGCGGCAGAACTGGCCAGGCGGGTAAGCGGGCTGAAAGCGTCCCTTCACCGGCGGTAGCCGCCGGTACCGGGCATGATCCTTTCCCGTGGGTCTTACCCGCATGGCCATCACGAGTCTGAGGAGGCCAAATCGCCTATTGTCAGCGCGGCCGGGGTGTGATAATATCTACAATAATATTATCGGCAAGTACCGTAGTTACATATACCGAACTTTTTCTCAGGGGGAAGGGTAATGATCGTCGTAATGCAAAAAGAAGCTACGGAAGCAGATATCGAGGCCGTGAGGGAAAGGCTCACGGCCGCAGGATTCGATATCCACCTGTCCCCGGGGGTGGCCAGGACCGTGATCGGGGCCATTGGGGACAAGACCCGTATTGATCCCGCTTCGCTGGAAGCTATGACCGGCGTGGATAAGGTGGTGCCGATCTTGCACCCTTTCAAGTTGGCGTCGCGGGAATTTCACCCGGAGAATTCCGTTGTGCCGGTGACCGAGAAGATAGCCATCGGTAGCCGTGCTTTCCACATTATTGCCGGCCCGTGCGCGGTGGAAGGCAGGGAGCAGTTACTGGAAGCTGCCCTGGCCGTCAAAGAGGCTGGGGCCACCATGCTCCGTGGGGGGGCGTACAAGCCCAGGACTTCCCCTTATTCATTTCAGGGCCTGGAGGAGGAAGGGCTGAAGATCCTGGCCGAGGCCCGGGAGGCCAGCTCGCTCCCGGTGGTCACCGAGGTTATGGATCCCCGCTATCTCTCCCTCATCTGCGAATACGCGGATGTGATCCAGGTGGGCGCCCGGAACATGCAGAACTTTTTCTTACTGCGGGAGTTGGGGTGTGTCCCCAAACCGGTGCTGCTTAAGCGCGGGCCTGCGGCTACCATTGAGGAATGGTTGCTCGCGGCCGAATACATAATTGCTGCCGGCAATCCGAACGTCATCCTATGCGAGCGCGGCATCCGTACCTTTGAAACTTATACCCGCAACACCCTGGACCTCAGTGCTATTCCAGTAGTAAAGAAATTGAGCCACCTCCCAGTGATCGTTGACCCCAGCCACGGCACCGGCAAGTGGGCCCTGGTCCCGGCCATGGCCCGGGCGGCGCTGGCTGCGGGAGCCGACGGCCTGCTGGTAGAGGTCCACCCCCATCCGGGCCAGGCCCTTTCCGACGGTCCACAATCGCTTACCCCGGCTAACTTTGCCGCCATGGTAAATGAACTGCGGGCTTTGGCCCCGGTAATGAACCGCGATCTGGCGTAAACGGCCGTGGAAATGCGGGTAGCGTATCTAGGGCCGCCGGGTACTTTTTGTCAGCGGGCGGCAGAGACCTGGGTGGCCAAGCGGCCGTGGCCGGCAGCTCGGCTGGAATTGGTACCCATGGATACCATAACTGAAGTAGCCATGGCGGTACAGGACGGGCAGGCGGACGCCGGCATTGTTCCCATTGAGAATTCCGTCGAGGGTACCGTAAATCTAACCCTCGACCTCCTGTTTGCCATAAAAGAAATCAAGATCCAGGGCGAAATTGTGCTGGAGATAGAGCATTATCTGGCCACGGAGAAAAGCAATGCGGCCGGGCCAATCGAGGTCATCTATTCCCATCCGCAGGCCCTGGCCCAGTGCCGGCAGTATCTGGAGCGACATTATCCTGTCGCCAGGATTGTCCCCACGGCCAGCACGGGAGCGGCAGCCGCGCTGGTAGCTGCCGGGACGGAAAGGGCGGCGGCGATTGTTTCCCGGGCGGCGGTGGATCTATACGGCCTGGAAGTTCTCGCGGCCGGCATTCAGGATTTCGCCAGCAATAAGACGAGGTTTGTCGTGCTCGGGCATGGCCTCCCGGCACCGACCGGCCGGGATAAGACCTCCCTGGTGTTGGCCCTGCGGGAGAACCGGCCGGGTGGCCTGTACCAGGTGCTGAAGGACTTTGCCGATGCCGTCATTGACCTGACCAAGATTGAATCCCGGCCGGCCAAGCAGGAACTGGGGGACTACGTTTTCTTCATCGACTGCGAAGGTCACGTAGACCATGGCCGCCTGGCCGGGGTTATTGCTCGCTTGCAGGAGAAGACGGCCCTGCTGGAGGTACTTGGTTCTTATCCGCGCTGGGGGTGATGGGGTGCCGGAGTTCGGGCGGGTTACCATTGTCGGTCTGGGGTTGATCGGCGGTTCCCTGGGTATGGCCCTGATACACGGAGGTGTGGCCGCAGAGGTGGTTGGCTTTGCCCGGGGGGCCCAGACCAGGAGCCTGGCTGTGGAACTGGAAGCGGTCCACCGGGCCACTGCCAGCCTGGGGGAAGCAGTCGCCGGCGCCGAACTCGTGGTTCTCGCGGTTCCGGTAGGGGCGATGCCGGCGCTAGCCGCAGCCATGAAAGGGGATCTGTCTCCGGGAGCAATAGTTACCGATGTGGGCAGCACCAAGGAAACCGTGGTGCACAGCCTGGAGAACTGTCTTGCGCCTGAGGCCGCTTATGTCGGTGGCCATCCTATGAGCGGCTCCGAGCGCTCGGGAGTACGGGCGGCTGACCCTTACTTGTTTGAAAATGCGGCTTACGTGTTGACCCCCACTGACAAGACTCCGCCTGAAGCGGTGGAGCGGGTGCAAGCCCTGGCCCGCGGGGTCGGGGCCCTGCCCCTCGTCCTGGACCCGGCTGTGCACGACTATCTGGTGGCGGCGGTAAGCCACCTCCCGCACCTGGTGGCCGTGACCCTGACGCAAACATTGGCCCGGATAGCCGTGGATACCCCGGAAGCCTTGTTACTGACTGCCGGAGGCTTCCGGGATACGACCCGGGTGGCTGGCGGCGACGCTGACCTGTGGCGGGACATTTTCTTGGCCAACCGGGAGAAGCTTCTGCAGGTGCTGCAGGCGTTCCGTGGCCGCCTGGACCGGCTGGAACAGGAGATCCGGGCCGCCGACGCCGCCGGGTTGGGCCAAACCCTGGAAGAAGCCAGGGCCTGGCGGGCGAAAATTCCCGCTCGAGCCAAAGGGCTGCTGCCGGGTATTTACGAACTGGTGGTCACCGTCCCCGACCGGCCGGGAGTAATTGCCAGGCTGGGCAGTATCCTGGCCGACAGGGGCATAAACATAATTGACATTGAAATCCTGCGGGTGAGGGAGGGCGAGGGCGGCAGCATCCGCCTGGGCCTCCAGTCGCTTGAGGCGGCCGAAGCAGCCTATGCCAGCCTGCGGGCAAACAACATTCGCGTGCAGTGGCGGTGAGGAAAGTGGAGTTGACAGTCAGTCCGGCGGCGAGCCTCCGGGGCAGCCTTAGGGTCCCCGGGGACAAGTCCATTTCCCACCGGGCAGTGATTTTAGGAGCCTTGGCCCGGGGCGAAACCAGGATTTACGGCCTGAGCCGGGCCGGAGACGTTCGCAGCACGGTGGAATGCCTCCGGGCCCTGGGGATAAGTATTACTGGCGGAGAGGGCGGGAAGGTAACTGTTGCCGGCCGTGGCCGCCAGGGCCTGCAGGAGCCGGAAGACGTCCTCGAGGCCGGGAATTCCGGTACCACCATCAGGCTGCTGGCTGGCCTTTTTTCCGGCCAGCCCTTTTATGCCACCATTACCGGGGATGCTTCGTTGCGGCGCCGGCCCATGGGCCGGGTGGTGCGGCCCCTGGTAGCCATGGGCAGCCGCATTTTCGGCCGCGGGGGCGGCGAACTAGCCCCCCTGACCATTCTTGGCGGGGACCTGGCTGGCACCGAGCACGAGTTGCCCGTGGCCAGCGCCCAGGTGAAGTCGGCTCTGTTGCTGGCCGGCCTTTACGCCCGGGGCCAGACCACGGTAACCGAACCCTACCTCTCCCGGGATCACACCGAGAGGATGCTGGCGGCCTTTGGCGTGCCGGTATGGCGTTCCGGGCTAAAGGTAGGTGTGGAGGGCGGGACTGAACTCGAGCCCCAGGAGCTCACTATCCCTGGAGATGTGTCTAGCGCCGCTTTTTTTCTGGTGGCCGGGGCCATTGTCCCGGAAGCCAAAATTCGTATTGAAGGCGTGGGCGTAAACCCCACCCGCACGGGTATTATTGACGCCCTGCAGAGAATGGGGGCCGATATTACCCTGGAGAACGAGACCATGGCCGGCGGTGAGCCAGTGGCTGACCTGGTGGTACGGGGCGGGCACAGGCTGCAGGGCATCAGCCTGGGGGGGGCCCAGATCCCCAGGTTGATAGATGAGATACCGGTGCTGGCGGTGGCGGCCACCCAGGCAGACGGGGAGACGGTCATCCAGGATGCAGCCGAACTGAAGGTCAAGGAATCAAACCGGCTGCATACGGTGGCGGTGGAACTAGAGCGCCTAGGGGCTGAGGTGCGCGAGCTGGACGACGGCCTGGCTATCAGGGGCCCGGCCCGGCTGGTGGGGGCCCGGTGCGAAAGCTACGGCGACCACCGGATAGCCATGGCCCTGGCTGTGGCCGGGCTGGTGGCCGAGGGTTTGACCACCATCAGCGGCAGCGAGTACATTGACATCTCGTTCCCGGGTTTTCAGGAATGCTTGCAGCGGCTGGTGCCCTGAGAAAGCGTACTAAGCTCCCAGCTTCGCCCCGCCACCGTTTTCATGCCACTATCGCTGTCTGTCGCAGGCGTGGGCAGTGGCCCTGGCACTTACCGGGCTACTGTGGTAAAATGTTCCCGGAGGGATGCCGTTGGCTGAGGTGGAGGGGAACATCACCATAGACGGGCCGGCTGGCGCCGGGAAGAGCACCGTGGCCAGGCTGGTGGCCGCCAGGCTTAACTTTCTTTACGTGGATACCGGGGCCATGTACCGGGCTCTAACCCTGAAGGCGTTACGGGCTGGAATTGAGGTGGAAGACGAGGAGGCTGTCGGCGAACTGGCCGGAAATACGCGCATAGAACTGCGGGGCGGCCGGGTGTATTGTGATGGGGAGGACGTTACCGAATCCATCCGGGCGCCTCGGGTGTCGGAGGCGGTCTCACTGGTGGCGCGCTCCCGCCGGGTGCGGGAGTACATGGTGCAATTGCAGCGGGCCCTGGCCGCCGGCGGCCGGGTGGTCATGGACGGCCGTGACATCGGCAGCTACGTGCTCCCAGAGGCGCGGTATAAGTTTTTCCTTACGGCTTCTCTCCAGGAAAGAGCCCGCCGGCGGGCGGCCGAACTGGCCCGGCAGGGTTACCGGCACCCCGATCTAGAGGCGGTTGAGGCCGAGTTGGCCCGCCGGGATGCCATGGATGCAGGCCGGGAAATCGCTCCCCTGGTGCAGGCCCGGGATGCACTGCGCATTGATACCACGTCGCTGGCCCCGGCCGAGGTGGTGGAGCGGATTTTGCGTATTATCCAGGAGGGCTGACCATGTTTTACTGGTTTGCCAGGACCCTGTTCTGTTGTCTTTTTACCCTAACCGGGTGGAAGGTCAGGGGCCGGGAAAACCTGCCGCGCCGGGGGCCGGTGGTGGTGATCTCCAACCATATCAGTCTGTGGGATCCCATTGTGGTGGGTACGGCCCTGAACCGGCGAGTATATTTCATGGCCAAGGAGGAGCTGTTTCGCCTCCCGGTGCTGGGGCTGTTAATCAAGGGGCTGGGGGCGTTCCCTGTGCACCGGGGTCGGGCGGACCTCACGTCTCTGCGGCGGGCTCTCAACTTGCTCGCCTCCGGCCAGGTAATAGGGGTCTTTCCCCAGGGTGGCCGCGGCCTGAAGGAATTTCGCCAGGGGGCGGCTTTAATGGCGGTTAGGGCCAGGGCCCCGATTGTGCCGGTGGCCATCAGGAATAAAGCTACCCGCTGGCCTCGCTTCGAGGTAAACATCGGCACCCCGCTGTACTGGCCTGTCGGTAGCGACGCCTCCCTGGCCAAAGTAACCCGGGAGGCGGAAAAAGCGGTTAGCCGGTTGTTGGGTGAATAGCTTTTTTGGATTGGTGGCAGGAATTCGTGTGGCTTTCGCGAAACATAAATATTGTTTGGCTGGAAATCGTAAACTAAGATGCAAGTGAACCCTGGCAGGAGCGAAACAGGCCATTGGAGATCATACTGGCCAAACATGCTGGTTTTTGTTTCGGGGTGAGGCGCGCTTTAGCCGACCTCGGCGGGGTCCTGCGGACGAACCGGGAAGTATACTGTTTGGGCCCGCTGGTGCATAACCGCCAGGTGATAGAGCATTTGAGCCGCCAGGGCGTTAGGACTATCTCATCCCTGGACGAGGTGGCGGGCGGGCCGGTATGCATCCGTACGCACGGAGTAGGCCCTGAGGTCCTTGAGGCGGCCCGGGCCCGGGGCTTGGCAGTGGCTGATGCTACCTGCCCCTTTGTGAGGAGAGTGCAGAGGCTGGCCCAGGACCTCACCCGGGCCGGATACCAGGTGGTGGTAGTAGGGGACAGTGAACACCCAGAGGTAAAAGGAATAGTGGCGTGGACAGGCGGTAAAGCCTGGGTGGTAAGAAATGCTGCCGAGGCGCAGCAGTTACCGCCCGGGGGAAAAATGGGGGTTGTAGCGCAGACTACGCAGCCACAGGGAGTTTGGCGAGAGGTAGCAGAGGTCTTGCGGACTAAGGCCAAGGTGCTGGAGGCCTACAACACTACCTGCCAGGCTACTCGCCAGCGGCAGGAAGAAACCATGGGCTTGGCGGCCGCAGTTGATGTGATGGTAGTGGTAGGAGGGTATGACAGTGCGAATACCCGGCACCTGGTGGAAATCGCCAGGAATGTCGGCACGCCGACCTACCACGTTGAAGGTCTTGCCGATCTGCGTTTGGAATGGTTTGAGAACGCGTCCCGCGTGGGGGTAACCGCTGGTGCTTCAACTCCCGAGTGGATCATTGAGGAGGTAGTGGCCAGAATGCAGGAATTTGAGGAGACAAGAGAAGTATCTTCTTTTACGTCTTTAGCATCGGGAGAAGAAGCCCGGGCGGCAATGCCAGAAGATGACACGTCCGGGGAAGAACCAAGGGATGAAGCCGAGGGCCGGGAAGGGCAGGAAACTGCCTCGCAGCCTGGGGAACCCATGGGAGCCGAGGAGCCTCAGGGAGCCGAGGAGCAAAGCGAGCCCTCAATGCAGGCGATGCGGGATGTGCAGGAGCTGCACCGGGGAGATGTCATCAAGGGTACGGTAGTGCAGATTAGCGACAATGAAGTGATGGTGGACGTAGGTGGTAAGTCCGAAGGGATAATCCCTCTGGGGGAGTTGGGCCAGAATAAAGTAGAGGACCCACACCAGGTAGTGAATGTAGGCGATGTAATTGACGTGTACGTGCTGCGGTCCGAAAACGAAGAAGGGCATCCGGTACTGTCCAAGCGCCGGGCGAACCGGATAAAGGCCTGGGGGGTTCTGGAGGAGGCTTACCAGCAAAAGGAAGAGCTGCAGGCGCCGGTTGTTGAAGTGGTCAAGGGCGGGTTGCTGGTAGATTTGGGCATACGCGGGTTTGTCCCGGCGTCTCTGATTGAGATGGGATACGTGGAGAACCTGCAGGACTACCTGGGCCGGACATTGCGCCTGCGGGTAATCGAGCTTGACCGCAGCAAGAACAAAGTCGTGCTTTCACAAAAAGCTATCCTGGAAGAAGAAGCCCGTCGCCGCCGGGAGGAAACCTGGAACGACCTGGAGGAGGGGCAGATACGGCGGGGAGTAGTCCGGCGATTGACGAACTTCGGGGCCTTTGTGGATTTGGGCGGTGTTGACGGCCTTCTCCACGTATCCGAGGTTTCCTGGGGGCGAGTTGACCACCCGCGGGATGTCTTGAGCGAAGGGCAGGAGATCGAGGTCAAGGTCCTGGGTGTGGACCGGGAACGGGGCCGGGTGTCCCTGGGCCTGAAACACCTCCATGCCAATCCGTGGGATACGGCTGCCGAGCGCTATCCGGTGGGTACCGTGGTTGAGGGCAAGGTTTTGCGTCTGGCACCCTTTGGCGCCTTTGTGGAGATCGAGCCAGGGATCGAGGGCCTGGTGCACATATCACAACTGGCGGAGCGCCATGTGGAAAAACCCGCGGACGTGGTTTCCGTCGGGGATAAGATCACGGTCAAGGTGCTGAAGGTAGATCAAGAGGCGCAACGGATGAGCTTAAGCCTGCGGGAAGCCATGCGGGAGAAGAAACGGCAGGAAGTCCAGAACCGCACCCCCGATGAGGATGTGGCTGGCGTAAGGATCGGCGAACTGTTCGGCGATCTGTTTGAGGATCATGGAGAATAAGGATTCCAGCGGGCTTCGCCAGCAACGAAAGCTCGATCACATCAAAGCTCTGCTGGAACACCAGGATGGCCCGCAAGGGAGCGGGCTGGCGGACCTGACCCTGGTGCACCAGGCGATACCCCGGTGTTCATTTGCAGAGGTAGATTGCAGCACTGAATTGTGGGGCAGGCGTCTTGACCTGCCCCTGATTATTAATGCCATGACCGGCGGCCCGGAAGCCAGCGGCCAGATCAACGCAGCCCTGGCGAGGGCGGCCCGGGCCACGGGGGTAGGTATGGCTGTCGGCTCCCAGAAGGTGGCGATAGATAACCCCCGGCTGGAATGGACCTTTGCCGTGGCCCGGGAAGAGAATCCCTCCGGATTGCTCCTGGCCAATATCAGCGCCCTCAGCGGGGTGGAAGACCTACAGCGGGCGGTAGAAATGATTGCTGCGGATGCGGTGCAGCTCCACCTCAACGCGGCCCAGGAGCTGGCTATGGCCGAAGGAGAACGTGGTTTCGGGGACATAGCAGATAATATTGCCCGCCTGGTACAGGCCTCGCCAGTGCCGGTGGTGGTTAAGGAAGTAGGCTTTGGCTTCTCCAGGGAGGCGGCCCTCACCCTGTATAACTGTGGGGTACGGTGGGTGGACGTTTCCGGGCAGGGAGGCACCAATTTTATCGCCATTGAGGAGGCCCGGGCCGGAGGGGAAATTTCGGCCCTGGCGAATTGGGGTTTACCCACAGCCGTGAGCCTGGTGGAAGTACTCAGCGCTGGGGTGCCCCTGGCGGTCCTGGCCTCGGGGGGCATCCGTAGCAGCCTGGACCTGGCGAAAACCCTAGCGCTGGGTGCCAGGGCGGGAGGGGTGGCGGGCTATTTTTTAAGAATACTCCTTCAACAGTCCTTCGCGGCGCTGCAGGAGGAAATCTCCAGGTGGCGGCGTGAATTGCAGGCGGTGATGCTCTTGATAGGCGCGGCCACAGTGGAGGATATGCGCCGCTGCCCGGTGATTATCCGCGGGCAGGTGCGGGAATGGTTGGAGCAACGAGGGATCCCGACAGCCGGTTTTGCGCGGAGGTAGACCCGGCCGCATATAAAACCTTCTCCCGGATATGCTATGAACAGGTTCATCTGTAAGAAGGGAGAAGGTTTTATGGCTGGGTTTCCAGTAGGTTTAATTGCACTGGTAGTGGTTTCCGGGCTTATCTACCTCGGCCTGGCCCACAGGTTGCTGGATCGCCTCTACCTGAGTGACCGGGCGGCCCTAGCTGTCATCGCGGCCATGGTTATCGGGAGCTTCATTGACGTGCCCGTAGTGGCCGGTCCGGTGCGGGTGAGCCTCAATGTGGGCGGGGCCCTTATCCCCCTGGGGCTGGCGGTATACATCCTTGTCCGCGCCGGCACCGCCCGGGAGTGGGGGCGGGCCCTGCTGGCCACGGCCGTGACCGTCGCGGTTCTGACCTCACTCAACCTCTTTGTCCTCTCTCCTGACCCCTGGCAGACAGGGCGCGACTTCCTGGATCCCCTCTATGTTTACCCCCTGGTCGGCGGGACAGTGGCCTACCTCGCCGGTCGCTCACGTCGTGCCGCCTTTATCGCCGGCACCCTGGGCGTGCTGGCCCTGGATGGGGTTGATTACTTTCGTCTTACCCGGGCGGGCATCCCTGGAGTAGTCGCCGTGGGCGGGGCCGGCCTTTTTGACGCGGTGGTTGTTTCTGGGCTGTTGGCGGTTCTTCTGGCCGAGGTAGTGGGGGAAGTAAGGGAACGGTTGCAGGGGGGGCCGGCCCACCGGGGCCGTCCCGAAGAACTGCTCAAAAACCTGGGCCCGCTGCCGGTAAAGAAAGAGCTGCCGGGAGGTGAAGACCGTGACGAAGTCTAAGACCTTCTGGCTGGTCCTGGCCAGTCTGGCCCTGGTTGTGGGCTTGACCTTCTGGCAGGCAAACCTCGAGGTTCGGCCGGCGGAAGTAGCCTCCGGTGACCTTCTTTATGGTGAAGAGCGCACGGATGGGTATTTCACCATCCGCGATACCAACGGCCGCATCCTGGATATGACGGCCCGGGTGGTCTATCCCGGAGACGAGTTCATTGCCGAGGATAACCGCCATTACCGTATCAATAGGATAGAAGGGGATACGGCCTGGACCGAACTCCTGGGGGTAGAGACCCTCTCCGGGGACAGCGCCCAGCCGGTGACTGCCGGGGGCGGGGCGCGCAACCTCGTGGCCATCTATAATACCCACAGCGATGAATCGTATACGCCTACCGACGGCAGCGACAGCATTCCGGCTGGGGGCGGCATATACAAGGTAGGTGAGGTGATGGCGGAAAGACTTCGCAGCCTGGGCGTCCAGGTGGAATACGACAAGCGACCCCATGAGCCCCACGACGCCGAGGCCTACCGCCGCTCGCGGCGCACCGCAGTCAAGATGGCACAGGACGCCCCGGCGGCTATTCTGGACATCCACCGGGACGGCGTGCCCCAGGCTTCCTTCTATGACGCCCGGATCGCCGGTGAAGATGTCACCAGGGTGCGGCTGGTGGTGGGCCGGCAGAACGCCAACATGGGGGCCAACCTGGATTTTGCCAAACGCCTGAAGGCTTACCTGGACGAAAAGTATCCTGGACTGGTGCGGGGGATCTTTATCGGCCGGGGGGACTACAACCAGGACATCTCACCCCGCTCGGTGCTGGTGGAGGTAGGAACCTATACCAACGGGCGGGACCAGGCGCAAAGGGGCGGAGCCTTGTTTGTCGAGGGCCTGCCGCCGGTTCTCGGGATCGGTACGGCAGCCAGCCCTCAGGGACCGGGGCCAGTGGGTCCGGGAGCGCCACCGTCCACTCGTGGTGATTGGCGCGGGGTGCTATGGGTAATTGTGGCCCTGGTGGCCGGCGGGATAGCTTTTCTGGTAATAAGTACCGGAAGCTGGCAGGGGGCCATGGAGCGGCTGCGTCGCTTCACCACCCGCGAGTGGGGACTGGGATGGCCCCGGCCGCAGAGAAAGAGGGACGACCCCCGGCGCTGAAACTAGAAGTTAGAGGTTAGAGGTTGGTGACGCCGCAGACGTCGTGGGCGTCTCAAGGGAGACCGGCAGGAAGAATATGGCCGGTCTTTCCCTTTTGAAGCACCGCCGGCTTTTCCTTCCCTTGACATTACCATGCCCGAAATGTACACTAGCACAGGAAGTAAATCGCAGGGAAAACAGCAGGGGGGTTACAATTGGAAAGACTATGGGCGCCCTGGCGCAGCGTCTACGTAGGGCAGCCGGAGACAAATGGATGTTTTTTGTGCGAAAATCCGGCCCGGCAGGACGACAAAGCCACCTATATCGTCAGCCGCTCTCCGCGTGCCTTCGCTATTCTTAACACTTATCCCTATAACTCCGGCCACCTGATGGTGGCCCCATACCGGCATATTGGTGAGATCGAGGAGCTGGAAGCGGCCGAGCAGTGGGAGATGGCGGACCTGGTGCGGAAATGCCTCCGGGCCCTGCGGCAGGCGTTCAACCCCCACGGGTTCAATATCGGTATGAACCTCGGCCGGGTGGCCGGGGCCGGCGTGCCAGGACACCTACATATGCATATCGTCCCTCGCTGGGAGGGAGACAGCAATTTCATGCCGGTCATCGCCGGGGCCAAGGTGGTTTCCGAAGCCCTGGACGCGACCTATGAAAGGGTCTACCGGGCCATGAACGGGCAGGGGGAGTAGCCCGGGCCAAAATCTCCCGCAACTACTCACTTGGTGCTTATGGGGTGCGCGCCTATAATCCATGATAGGGCCTTCGCGCTTGCGGAGCAAAGCGCAAGCGGGCAGATACGGATGGGACCTCTGTTTTGCTAACCTTGGGACCACGTGGCTGAGTAGTTACAATCTCCCGAGGAGGGAGATGCGGATCACCTGACGGTCCTGACGGCCCTTTCTTCCTGAGTGGTCAACCGCTTGTCAAGCCTTTGGATGTCCTCCCAGACGCCCTTCAACTGCTTCTTAATGTCGGTAACATCTTTTTGGAGTTTCTTCTGGCCTTGCTCCAGTTTCTTTTGGCCCTGCTCCAGACGGTCCAGACGACCGTTTACTTGCTGCAGTTCTTGGCGAACTTCATGTTGGAACTCCTGCAGTTCCTGGCGAACTTCCTGCATTTCTTGCCGGATTTCCTGTTGGAACTCCTGCATTTCTTGCCGGATTTCCTGTTGGAACTCCTGTATTTCTTGCCGGATCGGCTGCAACTCTTCTTGGATGACAGAGCGAAGCGTCTTAATCAGGGCATCATTGTCAGCCACCGTGGATTACCTCCCGCTATGGTGCTCCTGGTCCAAGAGATTTCGCCGGAGACGCGGGAAATCCTGCCAGCCCCAGAAATATATTCGTCTGGTCCCCCTAACTATGGCTGCGGAGGAAGTACCGTAAGGTTTTCTTTTTGCCAAACCGCCCAAAATACGATATAATCAGGGCGAGGTGTGAACACGTGACTGCAGAAAAGGGACACCCGCTTAGGTATTTCACCTTTACTTTCGGCTGTCAGATGAACGACCATGATTCCGAGGTGCTGCGCGGCCTGCTGGAGAAGGCCGGTTACGAGCGGGCGGCCAGTGAGGAAACCGCGGACGTCATTATTCTGAACACCTGCTGTGTGCGTGAGCGGGCCGAGAACAAGGTATTTGGATATCTAGGTAAGCTCAAGGCCCTCAAGGCCAGCAAGCCTGGCCTGGTTATCGGGGTGGGCGGGTGTATGGCCCAGAGGCAAGGAATGGCCGAAGCCATCCGGCGCCAGGCTCCGCATGTAGATGTGATTTTCGGCACCCACAACCTGCACCGGGTCCCGGAACTGGTAAGGATGGCGCGGGAAACGCGGCAGGCGCAGCTCGAGGTCTGGTCTCGTCCCCTGGAGGACATCCCAGAAGGCCTGCCGGTGCGCCGGGAAGACGGGCTCAAGGCCCATGTGACCATCACTTACGGGTGCAACAATTTCTGCACCTACTGCATCGTTCCTTATGTCCGGGGCCGCGAGCGGAGCCGGCCGCCGGAGGTCATCCTGGAGGAAATCAGGGGCCTGGCAGCCGAGGGGTACAAGGAAGTGATGCTCCTGGGGCAAAACGTCAATTCCTACGGCCGAGACCTGAACAACGGCGTTGATTTTGCGGATTTGCTGGCCATGGTTGATGGTATTGCCGGGATAGAGCGTGTCCGCTACACCACCTCCCACCCGAAGGATTTCTCCCGCCGGCTCATTAATGCCGTTGCTGCCTGCGCGAAAGTGTGCGAACACTTTCACCTGCCGGTGCAGGCCGGCAGCGATGCCGTCCTGGCCCGCATGCACCGGCGTTATACCCGCGACGACTATTTTCGCCTGGTAGACCAAATTCGGGCGCGGGTGCCGGGGGCCAGTATTACCACCGACCTGATCGTGGGCTTTCCGGGGGAGACGGAAGATGATTTTGCCGCCACCCTGGACCTGGTGGAGCGGGTCCGTTTTGACAGCGCCTACACCTTCATCTACTCGCCCCGGGCTGGCACGAAGGCGGCCGGTTTTCCCGACCAGGTGGAGGCAGAGGTGAAAAAGAACCGCCTTGTCCGCCTGGTAGAGAGGCAAAACCGCATCAGCCAGGAGGTAAACCAGGAACTCTTGGGACAGGAAGTGGAAGTGCTGGTGGAGGGGCCGAGCAAGACTAATCCTGAGGTTTTATCCGGCCGGACCCGCACCAACAAGATAGTTATCTTTTCTGGACAGGCGAGGCCCGGGGAATTGCAGAGGGTACGAATTACTGAGGCCGGTGCCTGGACCTTGTTCGGGGAACCGGTGGCGAGGAAGGTTCGGGGCCGCGTACTCGCGAGGCAGGCTGAGCAGTTACAACCCGGGATCTGGTGGAGGTATTCTTGGTGAGCGACCTCACCCCCATGCTGGACCAGTACCAGGAGATGAAGAAGCAATACCCGGAGGCCCTGCTTTTTTTTCGTCTGGGCGACTTCTACGAGATGTTCTTCGCCGATGCCGAGATTGGGGCCAGGGAGCTAGAAATCGTGCTTACATCCCGCGAAGCCGGGGTCGGAAAACGGGTTCCCATGTGCGGCATTCCCTATCACGCAGCCGATAACTATCTGGCTAGGCTGCTACGCAAAGGGTACCGGATAGCCATCTGTGAGCAGGTAGAAGACCCCAAGAAGGCCAAGGGGCTGGTCAGGCGGGAAATCGTGCGCGTGGTTTCCCCGGGTACCACCACGGACCTGGCGGCCCTGCAGGCCAAGCAGAATAATTACCTGGTCAGTCTGAACTTGCGCCGGGAAGTTTACGGCCTGGCGGTAGTGGATGTTTCCACCGGCGAGTTCTGGCCGGAGGTCTTTCCAGCCGCCAGCCTTGACCTCCTGCTCGACCGCCTGGGTTGCTTGTCCCCGGCCGAATGTCTGGTAGGCGAGTTCATCGGCCGGAGCGGGGATGTGTTGGCCAGGCTGCGGGATAGCCTGCCCGGGACTCTGGTGGTGACGCGGCCGGATACCGACTTCCGGCCAGAGTTGGGGGACGAGGTGTGCCGGCGTTTTCCCGCCTTGGCTACCGGTGAATTCTCCGGTCCGGATTCCGGCGGGGCCTTGCTGGGAGCCGTCGCCTCCTTGCTCAGGTACCTGGAGGAAACCCAAAAGGCCGGTATGGTGCACCTGCACCTGACCCGGCCCCAGCAGGACAGCCGGAAAATGACGCTGGATCAGACCACGCGGCGCAACCTGGAAGTGCTGGCTGCCTGGGACGGCTCACCCCAGGGGAGCCTGTTGGAACTGCTGGACCTTACCCGGACCGCCATGGGCGGGCGCCTGCTGCGGCGGTGGCTGGAGGAGCCCCTGCTGGACCTGGAGACCATCAGGCAGCGCCACGACTGCGTGGCCGAACTGGTGGAGGACCTGGCCCTGCGGCAAAATCTCCGCGAGCAATTGCGGCACATCTATGATCTTGAAAGGCTGATCGGCCGGGCCTGCTGCGGCACGGCCAATGCCCGGGACCTTTTGGCTTGCCGGACTTCCCTAGCCGCTGTTCCGGTCATTGTCAATCTCCTGCGGGAGAGCGGGGCGAGCAGGCTGGCCGGCCTGGTGGCGGACATGGAGGTACTCGCCGATATCCGGGAGTTACTGGAGCGGGCCATAGATCCAGAAGCGCCCCTTTCCCTGCACGAGACCGGGTTAATCCGGTCGGGATACCACCCGGAAGTAGACCACTGGCGGGAAGCCCGACAGCACGGTCAGGAGTGGATAGCGGCCTTGGAGAGCCGGGAGCGGGAGCGCACCGGCATCAAGTCTTTGAAAATAGGCTTCAACAAGGTTTTCGGCTATTACCTTGAGGTCACCCGGGCCAATCTCAACCTGGTGCCTCCAGATTATGTCCGGCGCCAGACGCTGGCTGGCGCTGAGCGCTTTGTGACCCCCCAGCTTAAGGAATACGAAGAACTGATCCTGGAGGCCGAGGAAAAACTGGCGGATCTGGAATATGAGCTGTTTATCGAGGTACGGCAAAGCGTGGCTGAGGCGGCGCCGAGGTTCCAGGAAATAGCCCGGCGCCTGGCCGCACTGGACGTGCTGGCTTCCCTGGCCGAGGTGGCCAGCCGGTACAATTACTGCCGGCCGGTAATGGAAGATAGCGAGGAACTGGAACTGAAGAACAGCCGCCACCCGATAGTGGAGCGGCACTTGCCCGAAGGGTTCGTACCCAATGATCTTTATCTCAATACCAGCTCCCAGCGGTTGATAATCCTTACCGGCCCCAACATGGCCGGCAAGTCCACCTATATGCGCCAGGTAGCCTTGATCGTCCTCATGGCCCAGATGGGCAGCTTTGTCTCGGCGGATTATGCCCGTATCGGCCTAGTGGACCGCATTTTTACCCGCATCGGCGCGGTGGATGATCTTTCCCGCGGCCGCAGCACCTTTATGGTGGAGATGCAGGAATGTCAGGTAATCACCACCCAGGCCACCCGCAAGAGCCTGGTCATTATGGACGAAGTAGGGCGGGGGACAAGCACCTATGACGGCATCAGTCTGGCTTGGGCCTTGCTCGAATACTTACATGACCTTGTCCAGGCTCGCACTATTTTCTCCACCCATTACCATGAACTTACCGTACTGGAGGATACCTTACCCGGGAGCAAGAACTTCAATATGGCCGTGCGGGAAGGGGAAGGAGAACTAATATTCCTGCGGCGAGTGGTGCCCGGCCGCAGCGACAGGAGTTACGGCATCCAGGTGGCCAGCCTGGCGCAAATGCCGGAGAGCATCATCCAGCGGGCCAGGGAGATCATGGCTGAACTGGACGGGCAAAGGCCGGCTACCTTGGCGGCCGGGGACGGGCGGGCGGTGGTGGCGGCCAGGGAAGAAGGGGAGAAGCAGGTGGCCGCCTCCCGCCTGGTGGAAGTGGAAGAAGATGAAGCGAGGAAGGAGCCATCCGGCCAGGGCAGTCTCTTTTCTGGAAAGCAGGTGGCCCGGGAGGTACTGGCCCGGCTGGCCGGGCTGGAACTGGTCTCCATGACGCCGCTGGAGGCCATCAATGAACTGTACCGCCTGCAGACGCAGCTCAAGGCCGGCCGGTTCTGGGTGGGAGGTGAGGGGGCTGCCAGCCAAAATCAGGGTTCTCGATCCAGAGACGGTAGAAAAAATAGCCGCGGGTGAGGTCATCGAGCGGCCGGCAGCGGTGGCCAAGGAGCTCATAGAGAATGCCATTGACGCCGGCAGCAGCCGGATCGAGCTGGAGTTTGCCGGCGGCGGCGTTACCAGCCTGTCAGTCCGGGATAATGGTTGCGGCATGGCCCCCGAAGATGCGGTGCTGGCCTTTACCCGCCACGCCACCAGCAAGATCAGCCAGGCCGGTGACCTGGAGCGTATTTCGACCTTGGGTTTCCGGGGTGAGGCCCTGGCCAGTATTGGCGCTGTATCCCGGGTAACTCTTACCACCTGCGCGGCCGGGGCGGCGGAAGGGGTGCGGGTCGTGGTGGCCGGGGGCCAGGTATTGCGCCGGGAGAGAACCGGTTGCCCGCCCGGTACTCGGGTGCAGGTAGAGGATTTGTTTTACAACGTCATGCCGCGGCGCGAATTCCTGAAAAGCCAGGCGGCTGAAACCCGCGCCGTCATGGAGATCTTCGGTGGTCTGGCTCTGGCTCGTCCCGAAATCGCCTTTACCGGCTTGCGGGACGGCCAGATCTTCGCCCAAACGCCGGGCGGAGGCGACCTGCTGGCCGCGGTGGCCGGGATCCTAGGCCGGTCGGTGGCCGGGCAGATGCTGCCGGTGGAGGGGGAGACCCGGATAGGGCGGATCCGGGGCTATGTCAGCCCGCCCGGAGTGCACCGCCCCACCCGCAAGCAGCAATATTTTTCTATCAACGGCCGCTGGATCCGCCACTACCGTCTGGCCGCGGTGGCCGAGGAAGCCTGCGCCACCCTCCTGCCCGCCGGCCGCCGCCCGCTGCTGGTATTGCACCTGGTGCTGGACCCGGCAGGGGTGGATGTCAACATCCACCCGGCCAAGCTGGAAGTGCGCTTCCGGCAGGAGGAAGAAATCCTGGCCCTGGTGCGCCAGGCCATCCATGAAGCCCTCAGGCGGCCGGGACCAGGGCCGGATTTGCTCAAGGAGACAGGGGTGGGGCCGTGGTCCCAGCAGGCGGATGCGGCTCGGGGTACGGTGGGGCCGGCGACAGGCAAGCTGGGGGTGGCCTCCGCGAGCCAGGGCCGGGAACCGGGTGGTGTGGGAGCACGCTGGTCCGGTCCGGCCAGCCAGGCCTTGCCGCCGGCGGCCTGGCAACGGAGTCTGGACCTGCTCTACGCGCCTGGGCCGGAACCGGAAGGTGGCGGCATGGTCCCGGAGATTTCAGCGCAACTACCGCTGGAACTTGAGATCCTGGGACAGGTGGCCGGGACGTATATTGTGTTGGCCGGTGAACGCGGACTGTGGATAGTGGACCAGCATGCGGCTCACGAGAGAATAAGGTACGAGCGTCTGACTCGGGCTGAAGTCAGACCCTGGCCGAGCCAGGAACTGGCCGTGGCTAGACCCCTTGACCTGGCGGCAGAGCAGGCCCTGTTGGTCGAGCAATACCTCGAGTTGCTGGGCGGGTGGGGTTTCCGCCTGGAGAAAGTAGGGCCGCGTACCTACTGGCTACGCGGCCAGCCGCTGGAGGTAGCTCCGGAGGCTGGATGGCAGTTACTGCTTGACCTCCTGGAGTTGCTGGAGCAGGGGCGGACTCCGGCGGTGCAGGACGAAGTCTACAAGCTGGTGGCCTGCCGGGGGGCAGTGAAGGCCGGGGCCCGTCTGAACCGGGAGGAGATGGCGGCCTTGATCCGGGATTGGCAACGTACCCCCGCCCTGTCTACGTGTCCCCACGGCCGGCCGGCAGTTTATAAAATAAGCGTGGAGGAACTGGCGAAGAAGTTTGGGCGTTCATAATGTTGATGTCGCGCATGCTCTGGCCGCCATTGTCGGCCCGACGGCTACAGGCAAGTCCCGGGTGGCGGTGGAAGTGGCCGATCACCTGGACGCCGAAATCGTATCGGCTGACGCCTTCCAGGTGTACCGTGGCCTGGATATCGGGACGGCCAAGGTCGCGGAAGAGGAAAAGGTGGCCGCCAGCGGCCGGTATATCCGTCATCACCTGATGGACATAATTGAGCCGGACGCCGATTTCAGCGTCGCCGCCTATCAGCAGGCGGCTCTCGCCGCCTTTGCGGACATCCGCTCCCGGGGACGGCTTCCCTTACTGGTAGGGGGTAGCGGCCTGTATGTAAACGCCGCGCTGGGCCGGTATTGTTTTCCGCCCCAGACCAGGGACGACCGCGTGCGGCGCGAGCTCCTGGCCGAGGCCGAGGCCCGCGGTCTGGCCCACCTATACCGGGAACTGGCCCAGGCGGACCCGGTGGCTGCGGCCAAAATCCATCCCCATGACCAAAAGAGGATCATCCGGGGGCTGGAAGTGTACCGCCTCACCAGCCGGCCACCCAGCAGTTTCTGGGGCCGGCCGGAAGCGCAGCCCGCCGGACCTGGGAGCAGTGGGGCCAGGCAGAGTACCTGTAGTCAGACAGAATTGCCAGTAAGGGTGGCCATGGTCGGCCTGACTTGGCCCCGGCCCCGGCTCTATGCCGCCATTGAAGCGCGGGTGGAAGACATGCTGGCCCGGGGCTTAGTGGCAGAGGTGCAGGGCCTGCTGGCCAAGGGGTACCCGGTGGAGGCCAATGCTTTTCAGGCCCTAGGATACAAGCAGGTCACCGGCTTCCTTCAGGGCCGGTATGACTTTAGGGAGATGGTGCGCCTGATCAAGAGGGATACCAGGCGGTACGCCAAGCGACAGTTGACGTGGTTTCGGCGGGACGGGCGCGTTCAATGGCTTGATGTCAGCCGGTTCGACAGCCAGGCAGAACTGGCCGCCGAGATTACCGCCATTGTTAGCAGGACATTGGCCGGGAACGTAGAATGAATAGGCAAATCAAGAGCAGGTAGGCTGAACAGCCGGCTGCATTTTGCCGCAGGGCCGGGGCTGGATTTCGGCCCTGGTCGGTAAATGGAGGGAAAAGAATGATCAAGCAGGTCAACCTGCAGGACACCTTTCTTAACCTGGTACGCAAAGAAAACGTGCCGGTAACCATCTACCTGGTAAACGGTTTTCAGTTAAAGGGGCAGGTACGCGGTTTTGACAATTTCACGGTGGTGGTGGAAGTTGACGGTCGTCACCAGATGGTGTACAAACATGCCATTTCCACCATTAGCCCTGGCCGCAATATTGCTCTGAATTACAACGAGGCCGGTTCGGAATAAAAAGTTTACGTTAAAGCCCGGCCCCCGCTGCGTATAAATGTAAGGATAGTAAAGGGGACAGCGGGGAGATGGTGTCTTGCAGGTTAAGATTTCCTTCGGAACTCAGGGGAGGTCTGCTACTGGGGTAGAGCGGGTGATGCCCCGCTCCCGGGCGCAGGCGCGGCCGGAGGTCGAGGTAGCCGCCAGCCCTCTGGAAAGCACCCTGGCCGAACTTGACGACCTGGTGGGGCTGCAGCCGGTTAAGGAAGTGGTACGGGAGGTGGTGGCCTACGCCCGGGTCCAGCAGAAACGCGCCCGCGAGCAACTGGTGACCTCGCCCCTGGTATTGCACATGATCTTCAAGGGTAACCCGGGGACGGGCAAGACGACCGTGGCCAGGATAATCGGTCGCCTTTTCCACCAGGTGCAAATCCTGAGCAAGGGGCACCTGGTGGAAGTAGAAAGGGCCGATCTGGTGGGGGAATATATCGGCCATACCGCCCAGAAAACTCGTGAGCAGGTGAAGAAGGCCCTGGGGGGCGTGCTTTTCGTTGACGAGGCCTACTCCCTGGCCCGGGGCGGGGAGAAAGATTTTGGCCGGGAAGCCATTGACGTCTTGGTGCGGGCCATGGAGAATTATCGGGAGCAACTGGTGCTGATCCTGGCCGGTTACAAAGACGAAATGGAATGGTTCATCCGCACCAATCCCGGCCTGCGTTCCCGCTTCCCCATCCAGATTGATTTTGACGATTACAGCCTCTTCGAACTCATGGCCATCGGCGAAAAGATGCTGGCTGAACGGGATTACGCTCTCTCCCCGGAGGCCGGGGAAGAACTGGAAAGAATTCTTCGCCGCAGTATTTTCATTACCGGGGCCGCGCAGAACGGTAACGCGCGGCTGGTGCGTAATTTGATTGAAGAGGCCATGCGCCGGCAGGCAGTGCGGCTGATGCAAAATCCCCGCCCCACCCGCCACGAACTGATGCTGTTGGAGAGAAGCGACTTTCAATCTGCCATTAAGATAACAGAGGAGAATGAGTTGCGCGCATGTCCAATCAGGCCTACGGCCACGCCCTTTTAGCTGCTGGTATTGATGCGCGGCTGGTGGATCTGGCTCTGGAAGTAGAAGATGAGATAGCGCCTGTCACCCGGCAGGTGGAGGCTACGGTGCGCCAGAACGAGATCAAGGTGTTGCAGGGCTTTTTGGCGGCGGGGGTCACCGACTTTCATTTCGGCGAAAGCACCGGCTACGGGTATGGCGATCTCGGCCGGGGAACCCTGGACCGCCTTTTTGCCACGGTTTTTGCCGGTGAGAGCGCGCTGGTGCGGCCGCAGATCGTTTCAGGCACCCACGCCATCGCCCTCTGCCTTGAGGGCCTGCTCGAGCCAGGGGGGGAACTGCTCCTGATCGGGCCGGTATACCCGACCCTGGAAAAAATCGCCGGCCGGCATGGACAGGCCGGGTCTCTGGCCCGCCGGGGAGTGAAGGTGCGGTGGCTGCCTCTGGCGGAAGTCATGCAGGATCCGGGCCGGGCCATCAATCCAGATACGCGTCTGGTAGCCGTGCAGCGGTCGCGGGGATACGCGGCTGCCGGGGGGATGACCCTGGAGGAGATCGGAGACTTGATCCGGCAAGTAAAGGCTGTTGGCAGCCGGGTTGTTCTTCTTGTTGATAATTGCTACGGCGAGTTTGTGGACGTAAAGGAACCCCTGGAAATGGGGGCAGATGTCATTGCCGGCTCCTTGATCAAGAACCCGGGCGGCGGCCTGGCGCCGGGCGGGGGGTACATAGTGGGGCGGGACGAATTGATAGAAAGAATCGGCTGGCGGTATACCGCTCCGGGGTTGGGCCGGGACATCGGGGCCAATCCGGCTGGGTACAGGCTCTTTTACCAGGGGCTGTTTCTGGCTCCCAGGGTGGTGGGCGAAGCCCTGAAGGGAGCCATCTTTGCCGCCGGCTTTTGGGACAAGCTGGGATTTCGGGTTAGCCCGGCCGGTGACGCCCGACGGGTGGATATTATCCAGGCCGTAGAACTGGGCACGGCTGAGGGGCTGCTGGCCTTCTGCCGGGGCCTGCAGAAACACTCTCCGGTTAACTCCAGGTTTGTCCCGGAGCCGGAAATGCTTCCCGGCTACGAAACCGAGGTCATCATGGCGGCCGGCACCTTTATCCAGGGCGGATCCCTGGAACTCAGCGCCGACGCCCCCTGGCAGCCACCCTATACCGTTTACCTCCAGGGCGGCCTCTCGGCGATGTATGCGGAACTTGGCAACCTGGGAGCGGCCCAGGAAATGCTGGAGCGGGGCCTGCTGCCACAGGTGGGGGTTGGCGGTTAGAGGGCTTGGCCGGTGGCAGGTATCCGGTGGTCGGCAATGGGTCGGTATGGAATTGCAGAAGCAGTACGCAAATCAGGGGCTCAGGGGGAAGACGTGGTGAGCAGGGGAGAGTACTGCCTGGCCATGGATATCGGCACGCGCAAGGTGGCCGGCCTGGTGGTGGAGCAGGCTGGAGAGGTTTACCGGGTTCGGGCCGCGGAGGTAATTGAGCACCGGGGCCGGGCCATGGTTGACGGCCAGGTGCACGACATCCCCGCCGTGGCGGCTGTAGTATCCGAGGTAAAACAGTCCCTGGAGAAACGCCTGAAATGCCGGCTGACCGAAGCGGCGGTGGCGGCCGCCGGCCGGGCCCTGCGTACGGTCAGGGCCGAAGCCGGTCGCGATACCGGGCTGGCCAGCGTCATCGGCCCGGACGATGTGCTGGCCCTGGAAGTAGAGGCCGTCCAGGAGGCGCTGCGCTCCCTTTCCAACCGGGAAAAGAACTGGGCCGACTATCACTGTGTCGGCTACAGCGTCCTACGTTACCTGCTGGATGCCGGCCCGATGGTGAATCTGGTGGGCCAGCGGGGTAAGACCATCCGGGTGGAAGTGGTGGCCACCTTTCTTCCCCGGGTGGTGGTTGATTCCCTTTATACTGTAGTTGAAGCGGCCGGTCTCAAGGTGGCCAGTTTGACTTTGGAGCCTATCGCCGCCAGTGCCGTGGTCATTCCCGCCGGAATGCGTCAGTTGAATCTGGCCTTGATTGATATTGGCGCCGGCACCTCGGACATTGCCGTCAGCGATCGAGGCACGATCGTGGGCTACGGCATGGTGCCGGTGGCCGGGGATGAAATCAGCGAGAGATTGAGCCAGGAATTCCTCTTGGACTTTACCACGGCTGAGAAGGTAAAGCGGGCCCTAGTCGGCGGGGGCCAGGTCGAGTTTGTGGACGTGGTGGGGGTACGGCGGCAGGTAGAGGCGGAAACCATGGTGGCGGCCGTGGCCGGGGTGGTGGACGCGTTAGCCCGGGAAGTGGCCGAGAAGATAATCGAGATCAACGGCCGGCCGCCTCAGGCCATCATCTGCGTGGGCGGCGGGAGCCTCACCCCCGGGATCACGACCGCCCTGGCCCGGCACCTGGACCTGCCCGAAAGCCGGGTGGCCGTGCGCGGCCTGGAGGTCATGCAAAACCTGAAGGGAAATTTAAAAAAACTGGAGGGGCCCAAGGCGGTTACGCCGGTGGGCATAGCCGTTACCGCCCGCAGCCAGCAGGCCCTGGAACTGGCCACCCTGATGGTCAACGGGCGTCCGGTGCGGCTCCTGCAGAGCAGGCAGGGGCGGGTAGCCGATGCCCTCCTGGCCGCCGGCTTATCCATGAAGGACCTTTATGGCCGGCCCGGGCCCGGCCTTTCGGTGGAGATAAACGGAGAACTGATATTCGTCAAGGGGACCCCCGGCCAGCCGGCCCGCATCACCGTCAATGGCGAACCGGCGGCCCTGGAAACCCCTATTGATTTCGGCGACGACATTGATGTTACCCCGGCTGTTCCCGGCCAGGAACCAGCCTGCACCCTCAAGGAACTCATCCCGGCCCTCACCCCTAAGCGAATAACCTTTGCCGGTCGCAGCGTCTATCTCGAGCCGAAGGCCTTTGTCAACGGCGAGGCGGCCAGCCTTGAAGATAAGGTCAGCGATAAGGCCAGAATTACCTACAATCCCCTGGAGACTGTCCGGGACGTGCTGCGGTACCTGGACCGGCAACTGGGTGACGGCGAGACGGTCATGGTAAACGGGGCGGTGGCCCAGCCCGAGACCCCGGTGTATGACGGCGACAGCCTGGAGATCGCCAGACCCCTCTCTGACCCCCCGGCTGGTTTTGTCGTGATCGTAAACGGGCAGGAGATTTTCCTGCCGGTGGAAACTGAAACAGCCATCTTCACCGACCTCTTCAAGGCCCTGGACTTTACTTCCCGCCCTCCGGCTGGCAAGAAGAACCTGGTCATGGAGATCAACGGAGAGAAGGCTGCCTTTACTTCCACCATTGTCCCCGGGGACGAGATAATCCTGCGCTGGGAATAAGAAGGGTGGTAAGAGTCTTGGCTTGGCTAGCCGCCGTTGCCTGGATGGGAGTCATCTTTTACCTCTCCAGCCAGACTCAGGAAGACCTCCACAGCCTTTTTCCCTTTTTCCCGGATCTGAACTGGGGGCACCTGGCCGCTTATTTCGTCCTGGCCCTCCTTTTCAGATATGCGTTAGCCGGGAGCCACAGTCCCCGGGCGGGCTTTTGGGCCGTAGCCTTGAGCTTTTTGTACGGTATCAGTGACGAATACCACCAGAGCTTTGTCCCTACCCGCCGGCCGGACGTGGCGGACCTTATGGCCGATCTGGTCGGGGCCGTGGCCGCGGCGATCCTCTGGCGGTTGCTTTGGTCAGCCCGGAACAGGAGAAGGCGCAAAGATTCCGAAGTGGCGCCTTGAGCTGGCTATGGCCAGGAGGCCTGGCTGTTGCTTCCAGGGCCTCCCTGCAAAAGCTTACCGCTGCGTTGTTCTGATGCCTTCAACGTGTTATAATGAACCTATCCAAGAAGTGAAAGTGCAATTCATCAGTGGCCGGGTAGCGAGGTGTTAGCAACGCTCAAGGTATACATGTCCACGGAAGACGGTCTGAGGGAGCAGCCGCCTGTTTTGGCAAAAGGGAGTTGGATTTACCTGATCGCCCCGACTAAGGAAGAAATGCAGGAAGTTAGCCGGGGATCCGGCATCCCGCTGGACTTTTTAGAGTACCCCTTGGACGAGGAGGAAATACCACGTATTGAATTTGACGACAGCGGGGTTCTGGTAATTATCAGAGTTCCGGTGGCACGTGGCTCTACTTACGATACTGTTCCCCTGGGTATTATTATTACTGAAGATGTAGTGATCACAGTATGCCCAGAGGACAACCCCGTAATTAGCGAACTTGGTTCGGGTAGGGCGAAGGGGTTTTATACCTTTAAACGAACGCGCTTCCTCTTGCATATCCTCTTTAACGCATCGGTTCTTTATCTGCGCTACCTTCGCCAGATTGATAGGAAGAGCGAAGGCATCCGGATAATGTTGGAGCACTCTACACGGAACAAGGAACTGATGGATTTGCTCGACCTGGGAAAGAGCCTGGTTTACTTTACCGCCTCTTTACGCTCAAACGAGATTGTCATGGAAAAGATACTTAAGTTATATCTGAGCGGGAGAACGGGTGGGGGTGAGGAGGGCAGGTTTATCAAGATGTACGAAGAGGACAGGGAACTCCTGGAGGATGTGATTACCGAAAACAAACAGGCTATAGAAATGGGGGATATCTATACAAGCATCTTGAACAGTACTATGGACGCCTTTGCTTCGGTGATTTCGAACAACTTGAACATTGTAATGAAATTTCTCACTGCGGTAACTATTATATTGATGATTCCTACTACAGTAGCCAGTTTTTACGGCATGAATGTACTTCTGCCTGGGCAAAGCTCCCCATATGCTTTTACCGGTACCTTGCTTGTTTCGGCCTTATTCTCCATCGCGGTAACTATCCTTTTCCGCCGCCGGCATATGTTTTAAGCCTAACCGCTCAGCAGGGTGGCTTTTCATAGTGCGAAAAGCGCTTTCCGCCCTGGTGAGCAGGGAATAGATGGGCTGGCCCTGAAAACGTGGCTCAAGGGGGAGGAGCCGAAGGTCCCGGTGAAGTTTGATTTTGATCGTTTCGCCACCAACTGAAACAGGCGATAGCGGCGAAGCTGAATGGCCTTCTTGCCAAAAAAAAGTTCCCTCCCAGGTGGAAGGGAACTAAACCCTCGAACAGTTATACCCCACATTTCGCACCCTTGGATGGACCTTCCAAACATTTTTATGGGGTGAGTGATAATTTGACTAGCCGCCAGTGCCGGCAGGGGTAAGGTAAATTTCTTTCCCGAAGC
>SLTJ01000009.1 GCA_004347685.1 Clostridia bacterium | reverse complement strand
AGTAGGAGGGGGCGGCTAGCCCCCGTCCTCTCACACCACCGTACGTACCGGTCGGTATACGGCGGTTCACCAAGGTCTACAGGGAAAAACTACTTGAAGCAGGAAGCTTGTAGCGTGGCCGTAGAAGAGGTCCTGGACGAGGGAGTTATCGGGAGCGCGGGGGGCAAGTCTTGGTGCCGCGCCAGGCGCTGACCACATTGTCCCTGGGGATACTGGTTCTGTCCAGGGTAACCATGTGGGGGATAATCTGGCACGGCTTGCGGCGGCACACCCCCAACGCCCGGGAGCACCTGGCGGGCGGGCAAGAGGCGTGGTAAAATACATGTAGGCTATCGGCTATGGCGCAAAGGATGGTGAGATCATGAGGCAGGTCGTTCTTTATCCAGGCGAGGACGGTTACTGGGTAGCGGAGTGCCCGAGCCTGCCAGGCTGCATCAGCCAGGGGAGAACCAAAGAAGAAGCTATCGCCAATATTAGGGAGGCCATTCAAGGTTATATTGCTGCCATGGAGGAGGACCACCTACCGGTTCCTGAGGAGCGCTTCGAGACCATAGTGGTTGCCCTATGAACAAATTGCCAGGGGTTTCGGGTAAGGAGTGTGTCAGGGCGTTGGGGAAAGCCGGCTTTTACCTTAGGCGGCAAGAAGGAAGCCATATGGTTATGCGAAGGGACGATCCCTTCGCGCAGGTTGTTGTGCCCGATCATAAAGAGTTGGACCGGGGCACATTGCGAGCCATCATTCGCCAGGCAGGGTTGAACGTGAGGGACTTCGTAGAGTTGCTGTAGCTTGGTATGGCTTGCGGCGGCACACCCCCAACGCCCGGGAGCACCTGGCGGGCTGGCGGGCATCCATGCACCTGCTGGGGCAGCCACACTGCCGCCTGACCGGGACGTAGTCCTATTCTGGTATTGCGATGGCCCCCCGGCCCCGCTGTTCTATAGCGGGATCGGTAAAGCGGGGGGAGGAGGTAGAGTCTGATGCCCGGGAATGGGAACAGGCGGTGGACGGTATTGCGACATGTAAGCGTAAACTTGAGGAGCTAGATGTTGGACATCAGAGCACTCATTAAGGAAGCTAGGCACGTCGCCGCGGAATTTTCACTCAGGCACAACACACCTGGGGGGCAAAGGGAATGAGCTCCGTTTCGCGGGTGACATTAATCCCGAGGCACAACTCGTGGCCCTTGGCGCCCGGTAGGGCGGGTGGTATAATGAGGGGGAAGCAATGAATAACACAATCCTTGGCGCCGAAGGGCGGAAGCGCTGCTCTTGGCGAAGCATGAGCGGGGAGTTGTTGCCTGGCCCCAGTATTCTGCGCCAAAAGGAGTGGGCTTAGTGGCCGGGTTTGACGAAGATGAGCTCAAGGAAACAGCCGCCAGGTATCGGCCGGAAGCTGGCCGCCCCGTGCCGCCCGGCAAAATGAGCTTTGAAGAGTTCCTGGCCTGGGGTGACGAAGATACCTGGGCCGAATGGGTGGATGGGGAGGTCACCTTATTGTCGCCGGCGGCTACGAAGCACCAAAGAATAAACGTATTTTTGAGCAGCTTCCTCTCAAACTACGTGCTGCTGAAAAAGCTGGGGCAGGTTCTCACCGCGCCTTTCGTTATCCGCCTGCCGGAGCCCGTGGGTCATGGCCGCGAACCGGACATCATTTTTATTCGGGAAGAAAACCTCGCCCACCTGCGCCCCACCTATTTTGCCGGCGCTCCGGACCTGGTGGTAGAGATAACTTCGCCCGAGAGCCTGGCCCGGGACCGGGGGGAGAAATTCAAGGAATACGAAAGGGCCGGGGTGCCGGAGTACTGGCTGGTAGACCCGGATAAGGAGGAGGCCGAGTTCTACTGCCTTTCGGATCACGGCCGCTATAGTGTGGTCATGGCCGGGAGGGAAGGCATTTATCGCAGCCGCGTGATCGCCGGCCTTCGGTTGAAAATCGAATGGCTCTGGGCTGATCCTCCCCTGGCCGGGATCGAGGCGCTGGCCGAACTGGGAGTTCTCCCGCAGGGGAGGCAATAAGCTCTTCGAAAGAAACTCCGAGCTGGCTATCGAATTCAGTAGATACCTCCTTGACCACCCAGAGCTTGATAAGCATCTACCTACCGAGGCTACCCTCATCTTTCTTCCTGAGTATGACAACGAACTCAGAGAATTTAACCTTGAAATGGCCAGGGAGATCGAGCATGGGGGTGGCAAGGTAGCCTTTGTTAGGATAGCGAAGCTAAGGCCACACAGCTCTTCTCGTCTGGAAGGGGTTGCCATTAAGCGCTAAGGAGAGAACGGCCGTCCTGGTAACCGGCGGCGTCGGCTTCATCGGCTCAAACTTCGTCAAATACCTTTTGCGGGAGCACCCGGACTGCGCCTGGTGAACCTGGATAAGCTCACCTACGCCGGGAACCTGGAAAACCTGGCGGACGTCCAGGACGACCAGCGCTACACCTTTGTCCGCGGCGACGTGGCCGACCGGGAACTGGTCGATCAACTCTTCGCCCGGGATGGGTTTGACCTGGTGGCCAATCTCGCCGCCGAGTCCCACGTGGACCGCAGCATCCTGGCCCCCTCACCCTTCATCGAAACCAACGTCAAGGGCACCCAGGTCCCGCTGGAAGCGGCCAAAAAGTGCGGGGTGCGGAAGTTCCTCGAGGTCTCCACCGACGAGGTCTACGGCTCCCTGGGGCCGGAAGACCCTCCCTTTAGCGAAGAAAGCCCCCTGCGGCCCAACAGCCCCTACTCCGCCAGCAAGGCCGCCGCCGACCTCCTGGGCCGCGCCTACTTCGTCACCTTCGGCGCGCCGGTGGTGATTACCCGTCTTCTTTTCCCCGTCGACTCTCAATTCCCCCAGGCCAGGATGCCCGCCGATGTTTCTCACGTGGGGAGCTGGGGCGGATTGAGCGAGCGCGTACCCGAGCAGACCCAGAAAACAGGCTAGGCCAAGCTTTTCCAGGTAGGGGCGCCGGGCGTAAAACAGGGTGTATTCTTTCCCTGGGACGGCCCGGCATCGCAAGAGATAACGCCCCTCCGCAGCGTAGGCCGCGAGATAAATGGCTATCCGCTGAGCGTAAACGAGCAGGCAGGGAAGGAGCGCCAGCCATCCCCCCGCGCTGGCGCAAAAGCCGGCGGCAAACCGGACCAGCGCACCGGAGGCCGCTACGCCGGCGTTAGCAAGAGGGATTCTTTTTACGCTTTCGTATAAAACCTGGATCAAAGGCAGGAGGAGGGCAAAAGGAAGCACTGCCGGCAAAAACCAGCAAAGCAGGGCCAACCCGGCGGCCGTTCGGCCGGCAAACAGGGCGGGTAACCACCTTCCGGGGATACTCCCGCTGGCGGAAGCCCGTTCTTTCTTGCGGGGATGGAGCCGATCGCTGGCTATATCCCGGTAGTCATTCAGCAAGTACTTGGCCTGGTTGATCAAGAATTCTCCGCCAAACCAGGCAACAGCCAAATCACTAAGGGAAACATGGCGCGTTATAGCCACAGCGAAAAACACGCCGCCCCAGAAGTAAAGGGAACCGCCCAGGGCCGGGAAAGATAGACCCAGCGAGGTAAAACTCGTGGCCCTTGGCGCCCAGTAGGGCGGGGGGTATAATGGAGTTGGGGGTGAAGGGTATGGACAGTGAAGAAAGGCAAAGCAAGTCCGGTGAGCTCAAGGAGGCTGCACAAGCAGCCGAATTGGTCCGCCAAAGCGCCAGCCTGCTCTACGATGACATTGAGGATGAGGAGGTAGACCGGGTATATGAGCAGAAACTACTATCGCTTCGGCGACGTGGTGCTGGTGAACATCCCGTGGATTGAGCGGGGCACCGGCAGGCCACTAAGCAAGGTTCGCCCCGCGGTAGTAGTGAGCCGTGATCATCTCAACGAGCAAGGCAGGTACATTGTCCTCCCGATCTCCAGCAGACCGGCCAAGGGCGATGAGATCCCGGTTCCGGAATGGGAAGCCGCTGGCCTGGCAAAGCCCTCCAAGATGCAAATTCAGCCGTTTATTCTTTACGATGTTCAGGCGAAGATAGGTGTGATGCACCCGGCAGCCTTGCTCGCCGCCTATCGATGCCTACTCGGGTACCTCTAAGGAGCGCCGTCCTATGCAGCAAGTCTTCCTAAAAAACGGCCAAATCGTGGTTGAAGAAGACGAAGCCCTGCAGGACTACCTGCGGGTAACCGTCATCGCCGGCGGTTTTGCGCATGTATCTTCCGGGTGCATTGCCGGCCCGGGTGAATTTCACCTTGCGACTGATCACATCCGCTATCAACCTGCCGTACTGTGATGGCCATCACACAACAGTACCTGGCTACATGATATACTATCACACGCTATGCATGCCGGCCCCTGCCGCGCAGCGCATCCAGCCGCGCCCTGTCAGGAATAATGTTCCTTGCCATTTTTTCCTGGCAGTAGCAGGACTTCCAGGAAAAGCAGTGAATATATACCTGTGTCGTACAAGCCGTTGCCGGGACAACCGGCCCAACAAGCGTGAAAATGCGTGTACCCCACGTAGGCTATATATAACGAAAAAATAGGGGTTACATAATTACATAAAGTGGTACGATACATCATAATGAATGAATGCGCCTGCCCGAGGCAGCCCGGAAAGAAATAGCCGCCGGGTCAGACGGTGCGGTAAGCACCGGCGGCTTCAGCTTGATCCCGTACCGTTGCCGTGAGGGAAAAAATGGAGGTATTAACTCTCTAAGCTATGGAAGACAACCACTCGGTACATAAGATCTGTGTCCTGGGGTTGGGTTACATCGGCCTGCCTACGGCAGCGTTACTTGCCACGAACGGCTTTGCCGTTGTGGGCGTGGACGTTAACCCCATGGTGGTTGAAGCGGTAAACCGGGCCACCGTCCCCATCGCCGAGCCTGGCTTGGCTACGCTACTCAAGGCGGCGGTCAACTCCGGCAACCTGGTAGCGCGCTCTGAGGCAGAGCCGGCCGATGCCTTTATTATCGCGGTTCCCACCCCCGTCAGCGAGGAAAAGAAGGCCGACCTGAGCTACATTGCGCAGGCCGCCGAATCAATCCGGCCCCTTTTGGTCCCCGGGAATCTGGTCATCCTGGAATCTACCTCGCCGCCGGGCACCACGCGCAATTTCCTGGCACCCGTCCTGGCCCGCTCAGGCCTGGTAGCCGGCCAGAACCTTCTGGTGGCCCACTGCCCGGAGCGGGTGCTTCCGGGCCGCATCCTCAAAGAGCTGATCGGGAACGACCGCATTATCGGCGGTCTCACTAAGGAAAGCGCCGAAGCGGCCAAGGCCATCTACGCCCGCTTCGTCGAGGGCCAAATCCACCTCACCGACGCCACCACCGCCGAGATGGTCAAGCTCATGGAAAACACCTACCGCGACGTGAACATCGCCCTGGCCAACGAGCTGGCCGTCATCTGCGCCGAGCTGGACATCAGCGCCTGGGAGGTCATCCGCCGGCGCGCCGCCGGTTTCGCGGTGTACGTCCTGGGGGCCGGGAAAGATAGACCCAGCGAGGTAAAACTCGTAGCGCTTGGCGCCCAGTAGGGCGGGTGGTATAATGAAGAGGAAGCAATGAACAAAGCGAGGGAACAAAGGGATGGGTTTCTACACCGTCGTCTTGAGAAAGACCTCTGACCAGTGGGTGGCCCTGTGTCTAGAAAACGGCTGCGTGGGGCAGGGGAGTTGCCGGGAAGAAGCCGTTGAGAAACTTAAGGTGGCCGTTTCTTCACTGCTCGAGGCGTCATACGACGACCCGGATATCTATACGGCGCCGGTACCTATCAAGGAGTTACACGAGTTCTTGACCTTCGGCGGTGTTGTATACAGCCACAAATGAGACTTGCCCCCTCACGTAATTCCCTTTACACTTTGGGCTAGGAAGCCTGGCCCCCTTGGGGGGATAGGGGGCCGGCAGGAGATCGGTTGACACCTGTTCTCCCTTGGGCTAGGGCCCAAGGAGGAGTTAATTGCAATGGAAGCCCAACTTGAAGACCTAACCCAGACTAAACCCAGAAAACGCTACAGCAAGGATTTTAAGCTGCGGGTCCTGGAGGAAGGTCGGGAGAAGCACCTCACCGTAGAGCAAGTCTGCCAGAAGTACGGCCTGCACAAGTCGGTGTACTACCGCTGGCTGGCCCGTTACCGGCAAAAGGGCGAGGAGGGTCTTAAGGATATCTCCCCAGCCCCCAAGAACCCGGCCCAGGAAACACCACCCGAGGTCCAGGCCCGGGTGGTAGAGGTGAAAAAGGCCCATCCCTTGCCTTTGGTCCAGGAAGCTAAGAGACCACCTGGCCCGTTTCGAGGGTATCCACCTGAGCCAGGTCACCGTGAACCGCATCCGTACATCCGGAATGTTGCAGCTACGGATGGCCGTGGTCACAGACCTGTCTTTTATGCAGGCCGGATGTCTTGGGTTGCCCATAAAATTAGCGTTCCCCGTAGTTATTTCCCGCCAGGGCCCACTGGCCTATCCACCGGTAGACTGCTTCCCAGGCTTGCTGGTAGTGCCGGCTGAGTTGGTGGTCGGCGCCGGGTAGTAGCAAGAGTTCTTTGGGTTCTCCAGCGGCGGCGCCGAGATCTATGGCGTCTTGGATAGGCACTACGTCGTCAGCAGTACCGTGAATTACCAGCAGGGGCCGGGGAGATATGCGGCTGGCAGCCTTGAGCAGATCATGTTGCTGAAGATCAGTAAAAAACTCTTCCTTCAGGCGTACTGCCGTACCTTTCGGGCCGGTGAAGCCGTCCGCCCGGACCCGAACAGGCGGTCCAGGTGGGCAGGTGCCGACCAGGTACATACGCCGCGGATTTCGTGGCTGGCACTGGCGTAGGCCAGGGCGGCGGCTCCTCCGAAGCTGCGTCCTAACAGGGCCAGGTTCGCCCACATGTTGGAGCGGCAGAAGCTAACCACGCTGCCGATATCCTCTACATGGTGGCTCAGGGTGATATCCTGGAATTCGCCCTCACTCTCCCCACAGCCGGCAAAGTCGAAAAGCAGGCAGGCTATTCCTTTTCCTTGCAGCCACTCCGCCATTTCCAAGGCTTTTCCCCGGCCCTCCTTGCTGCCGGTGAACCCGTGGCAGACGATGAGCAGAGGCGCTGTCGGCATTCCGGTACATGTAAAGAGTAAGCCGGCCAGCATAATACGCCGCGGGTTGATTATCGAGATTTTTCCCATGGTTTTCCTGCTACGTGCCTCCTTTCAGCGGGAGAAGTCCCGGCCGTGGAGCAGGTTGGCTGCCAGAACGCAGTAATAGCCGCAGGCCATCAGCGAACGAGGGTGCGGTGCGTGAGGCTGGAAACCCGGTGGGCTGCCGCCAAGATTGCGGCCGTACCGGCTCCGGCAAAATAAAGGGCCACGGGAAGGATGCGCATCAGTGAGCCGTTTCCGTTGGCGCTCTCGGCGTCACTTCCGGCCTCCTCTGAGGAAACCCCTGCGGCCAGCCTCGTAATGGCTTCTCGGGTAGTAAGCCCAATATCGAAGGCTCGGCCCCAGGGGGTCCAGTAGTTGGAAACCCGGTCGGGAGTATGGCGGTCCGGGGATAAGGCTGACGAACTTCCGGGTTACGGCAACCCGAAGCCTGCCGAGCACAAAAGGCTGAGGGGAAGCCGAAAATTCTTTCACTGAAGCAATTTGTTGTTCAGTAGAAAAGGGGGGATACTCGTGGGTGTATGCTACGTACGTTCGGAAGAAGAAGCGCGCCAGCACGTCGAACGGCTCGCCCAGCAAAGGCTCGAAGGCCCCGAGGCCCTCAAGGATGCCTTGTCCGGCGCGCTCGACCGTATTATGATGATGTTCCCGCAGGTGGGCCACTTCCTTATGGAGTTCCTTCAAAACGCGGACGACGCGGGCAGCAGGCGGATTCTAATCGATCTCGGCCCCGACGTCGTTCGCATCGCCAACGACGGGCGCCCCTTCGAACCCCTTCACCGAAACAGATATGACACCGCCTGACCGGTCGGGCCGTCGGCATGGGAGGAGATGGAAAGGGCCTTGAAAGCGCCGCGGGAGGAGCCGCGCGGACTCTCCTTCGGGGAGTTCACCCGGCTGGCGGACAGGATAGTCGACGAAATCCCTCCCCGGCTTTGCCGGGAGCTGAACGGGGGCTTCGTGGCGCTGCCCGAGGAGAAGCGGGACGGGGAGCTGCTCGTCCTGGGGGAGTACGTCTGGGACGGCCTCCTGGGCCGGCGCGTGGTGCTCTACTATGGATCCTTCGCGGCGCTCCTCAGGGACAGCCCTCGCGGGGTTTGGGAGCGGGAGATCCGGCGGACGGTCCGGCACGAGCTGCGCCACCACCTGGAATCGCTGGCCGGGGTGGACGACCTGGCCCGGGAGGACCTGGAATTCTTGGCCCGGTTTCACGAAGGGCAATGATTGGGGAGGCGGAAAAGGGGAAAGGCTATGGAAGACAACTGCTCCGTACATAAGATTTGTGTCCTGGGCCTGGGTTATATAGGCCTGCCTACGGCGGCGCTACTGGCCACCAATGGCTTTGCCGTTGTAGGCGTGGACGTCAATCCCGCGGTAGTTGACGTCGTGAACCGGGCCGCCGTGCCCATCGCCGAGCCTGGCCTGGCGACAGTGCTCAAGGCCGCCGTTCACTCCGGCAACCTGGTAGCGCGGTCTGAGGCAGAGCCGGCCGATGCCAGCGAGGTAAAACTCGTGGCGCTTGGCGCCCAGTAGGGCGGGCGGTATAATGGAGTTGGGGGTGAAGGGTATGGGCAGTGAAGAAAGGCAAAGCAAGTCCGGTGAGCTCAAGGAGGCTGCACAAGCAGCCGAATTGGTCCGCCAAAGCGCCAGCCTGCTCTACGATGACATTGAGGATGAGGAGGTAGACCGGGTATATGAGCAGAAACTACTATCGCTTCGGCGACGTGGTGCTGGTGAACATCCCGTGGATTGAGCGGGGCACCGGCAGGCCACTAAGCAAGGTTCGCCCCGCGGTAGTAGTGAGCCGTGATCATCTCAACGAGCAAGGCAGGTACATTGTCCTCCCGATCTCCAGCAGACCGGCCAAGGGCGATGAGATCCCGGTTCCGGAATGGGAAGCCGCTGGCCTGGCAAAGCCCTCCAAGATGCAAATTCAGCCGTTTATTCTTTACGATGTTCAGGCGAAGATAGGTGTGATGCACCCGGCAGCCTTGCTCGCCGCCTATCGATGCCTACTCGGGTACCTCTAAGGAGCGCCGTCCTATGCAGCAAGTCTTCCTAAAAAACGGCCAAATCGTGGTTGAAGAAGACGAAGCCCTGCAGGACTACCTGCGGGTAACCGTCATCGCCGGCGGCTTTGCGCATGTATCTTCTAATATTAAGTGCTATATATATGCGCCACATACTGCAGGGAACGGAAGGGGATGGCTACGTGATACCGAGGGTGGAGTTTCGCGGGGAGTTTTTTAGAGAGGACGACGTATATGTTGGGGTATGCCGGGAATTGAACGTATCAAGTTTCGCTGAGACCTTGGACCAGGTACGCCAGGCCCTGTTGGAAGCGGTGGAGGGATTTCTTGAGGAGTGTGACCAGATGGGAACGCTCAACGAAGTGCTGGAGGAGGCTGGATTTATTCGCAAGAGAGAGGTCTGGCGCCTGCGAGAAAGTGTGGCCGAAGAAAAGTTGGTAGAAAGACTGAGAGCGTGTTTGACACCTAAAAGTGGAGGAACGGCAAATGGCTCTTCTTTCAGCTTTTGTCCAGGCGGCTATGGCCGAGGCTAAGTATAAGAAGCTGGACGATGGTACTTTTTTTGGTGAGATCTCTGCGTGCCAGGGCGTATGGGCCAATGAGGGTACCCTGGAGAAATGCCGTGAAGTGCTCCAGGAGGTTTTGGAGGAATGGCTGGTACTTAAACTGCGAGATCGTGATCCCCTGCCTAAAGTTGGTGGCGTAGATCTCAACCGGTTGGTAGTTGAGGCGTGAACCCGCTAAGCCGGCGAGAACTTATTCGTCGCCTGCGTAGGTTAGGCTTTGAGGGCCCTTTTTCAGGTGGGCGCCACTCTTTTATGCGCCAGGGTCAGTTGAAGATCAGAGTGCCCAATCCTCACCAGAGTGACATAAGTGCCAGCCTGATTAAAGAGATTTTGAAGCAGGCAGGGATCTCACAGAGAGAGTGGGATGACGCCGAATAGGCCATGCGCCAAGGCTGTATCAGGAAAACTAGGGGCCCTGACGGTGGTCAGGACCGCCCCGGCCACGACCGCCGCTACGCCAATCAGCCCGGCAAGGCTGCAGGAAGAATACGGCTGGCAGCCGCAGACCAGCCGGTAGGTCAGGGAAAATCGCGAGATGAAGCGATTGCCAGACTTAGGCTTGCTGTCCAATCGTTAGAGGACGCCTGCCGGGATGATCCAGATATATCGACCGCGCCTGTACCCATTAAGGCGCCGCACGAGTTTTTGACTGTTGGCCATACCGAACCCGCACCGAGTCCTATGAATTGAGAGCGCTGTATGCCTAAGAACATCCCGGGCTACGGTGTTGTGAGCTGGACTTGGGGATGGTAGAATTTTGCCGGCGCTCCGGACCTGGTGGTAGAAATAACTTCGCCCGAGAGCCTGGCCCGGGACCGGGGGGAGAAATTCAAGGAATACGAAAGGGCCGGGGTGCCGGAGTACTGGCTGGTAGACCCGGATAAGGAGGAGGCCGAGTTCTACTGCCTTTCGGATCACGGCCGCTATAGTGTGGTCATGGCCGGGAGGGAAGGCATTTATCGCAGCCGCGTGATCGCCGGCCTTCGGCTGAAAATCGAATGGCTCTGGGCTGATCCTCCCCTGGCCGGGATCGAGGCGTTGGCCGAACTGGGAGTTCTCCCGCAGGGGAGGCAATAAACTCATGCGCCGCCGCCTGCTTTTCGGCACCAAGACCTTCCTGGACCACAACCTCTGGCGCGCCGCCGGGTTCGAGGTGCACGTCCTGAGCTTTATCAAGGTGCGGGCGACCTGGTAGCTCAATTCACTTTCATCCCAGGCTTCGCGGAAAGCCGGGTCCTTCATCTGCTCCTTTAAATGCTCCCTAAGAGTGGTCATTCTCCCTGCACCTCCTTCCACTCTTTTAGCCGCTTAGCAGCCAGCCGGATATCCTTTGGCGACAGCCGCTGGCTCTTTTTGACTATAGCATGAACCAGCCCGATTTTGCTCTTTGCCTGGCCGAAGAATATGCGGAAAGTCTTCTTTTCCCCGCCCGGGTCCTGGCGGCGGGTATTCTGCCCCACGGCGTGGTGGAATTGGGTGCCCTGGTGGCGGCCTGCGGCTACGCCCCCCGGGTCAGGATCGGCCCGGGTGAGAGGTTCCGTTTCTTCCTGCGCGTCCCCCTGCCTTTGCTGGCGGTGGCGGCCATGCTGGAGGCCTTTGTCACCCCGGCCCTGATTAACATGGTTGCCTGACGGTCTTCTGGCGTCGCGAAAGGCCTTGATTTTTTCAGCGGAAAGGTATACTTTTTGTATAAACAAAAGAGGTGATGGACGTGGAGCCGCGTGTGCAGAAATGGGGGAACAGTCTCGGTATACGCATCCCAAAGCCGCTCGCCCAGCAACTGGGGCTTACTGAGGGGACTCCGGTGGAAGTAGAAGCGGATAACCACAGGATCGTTATCCGCCGCAAACGGTACACTCTGGAGGAGCTTCTTTCAAAGGTTACACCTGAAAACTTACACGGCGAAGTGGACATGGGCTTACCCATGGGACGTGAAGAGTGGTGAGCCCAAAAGGTTACGTACCTGACCGGGGGGACATCGTGTGGCTTGAGTTCAATCCCCAAGCTGGACATGAACAGGCCGGAAGACGGCCGGCTTTGGTCGTTTCCCCAAAATCATATAACGGCAAAGTGGGGCTCGCCTTAATGTGCCCGATCACGTCCAAGAGGAAGGGGTATCCCTTTGAGGTTTCGCTACCTTCAACCGCCGGGATTTCTGGAGTAGTACTGGCGGATCAGATTAAAAACCTCGACTGGCAGGCACGAAAAGCCGAGTTCGTTTCGGTGGCCATTACCGTGGCGGCGCGCTACTTTAGCCGGGACTTTCTATTCAAGTTCTTCAAGGAGGAGACGAAGATGCTACAGGAAGCCAGTATTGTCCAGGATTGGATCAACGAAGGCCTAGAAAGGGGCCTAGCGGCCGAGTCTTTGATAGCCTGTCGCGGCTTCGACGGCCGGCACATGGCCGAAACCTTCGTGCGTAACCTTGAGCTTGAACCCTGGCGGGGCTATGGCTCGGGCCCGCCGCGGGGCTTCCAGGTGCACGTCCTGGGGGCCGGGAAAGACAAGACCGGCGAAGCAGGACTCGTGGCGCTTGGCGCCCGGTAGATCGGGTGGTATAATGGAGACGGAGGTGGTGGCCATGGCCAGCGTCACCGCTGGCAAGAGGTACAGTGCGTAAAAAGGGGGCGATAAAAGTGAGCATTGAAATAATAGGGGATGACTTCCGTATTACCATCCCCAAGGCAATACGAGATGCTGTATCAATTAATAAAAGAGAGAAGATACGGGTTTATGCCGAAGGTGGGAGAATAGTACTGGAAAAACTTGCCGTTGACCCGTTAGAAGCTAGTTTTGGTGCTTGGGCTGGGGAAAGAAGCGGAATTGAGTATGTTGAAGCCTTACGCCGAGATTGGACGGACCGAGAAGCCCGTTAAGGGTGCGGTCCGGTTCGTTTTTGATACTGATATCCTTGTTGACCACCTCAGAGGTTTTCCCCCGGCCAAAAACCTTTTGGTGGGAAAACGAGAAGCTCAGGATCAGCTAATCATTTCCGCCATAACCGAAGCAGAGCTTTTCGCGGGGAGAACGATGAAAGACGCAGAGTCGGTTGAAAAGACCGAGTTGCTGCTGTCTGTGTTTGAAATCGTTCCAGTGAATTCCGGGGTGGCCCGACGAGTTCTTGCCCTTCGGCGGGGTTGACCCGGCAGGGGAAACATTCGAGCTGAGGGCGGTAAATGCCTAAAAATCGAGGAAATGCTGAGGTCGTAGTCATGAAACAAGTCTTCCTCAAGAACGGCCAAATCGTGGTTGAAGAGGTCCGCGCCCCCACCCCGGGTGACAAAGAGGTGTTGGTGGCCAACGCCTTTTCCCTCATCTCCGGCGGCACCGAGGGAGCGGCCTTAAAGAGCGGCACCGAGGGTTTGCTGGCCAAGGCCCTGCGCCGGCCAGATTTAGTCGAAAAAGTCTGGCAAAAGGTGCGGGAAGAAGGCGTGCGCCGCACCTGGCGGAAGGTGCGGGAAAAAACCAGCCAGGCCCAGCCCCTGGGCTACAGCACCGCCGGGCAGGTGGTGGCCGGGCCGCCGGCTGCCGCGTGGTGTGCCTGGACGTGGACCGGGAGCGGGTGGACCTGGACCGGGCAGCTACGAAGTGGTAGCGGAGGTGGGCGAAGCACCTCAGGCCCAGCTACCATTCCCCGGTTTAGGTGATCTTGGGCTGGTAGTACGCCACAAATACCTTAGCCTGCTGGGCAGGCTCCCCCAGGTACAAAGGCACGAAGACCTGCTAGATCTTTTCCCGGACCGCCAGTACCGTAAACGCATCTTGAGGTCCGTGGAAAGCTATTGCCCGCGCAAGGGGGATGGCTGGGTGCTATCGGTGCAAGGTGACCTGGGCGAGGTGCCGCGCCGACTGATTCCTGAGGTCCGCTCCCGGATCGCAGGAGTCCTGCAAGAGCCTAGGATTGTAAGACGGACGGTCATGTGAGTGAAATTGGAGAACTTGACCTAACGTCAGCACGACTTCTGTCGTTCTCTACTCCGGACCTTACCCTGCAAGCCACCAGGCCGGTAGAGGTAAGGCCTTATTTCGAGGGCCAGAAGGTTGTTATAGAGATGCCTAAGTTTGGTATCATTGCGGAGGGCGCTACGCGGGAGGAGGCCATTGAGACCTTCCAGGAGGATATCGTGTGGCTGTGGTTGGAATACGTTAAGGCTCCGGAGGAGCGGTTATCTGGCGACGCCCGGCGCCTGAGGCACGATTTACAGGAAATGTTCAGGGAGGCCGGGTAGTCTTGGCGCCACGGAAGCGTGAAGAGGTTGAAAAACAATTGCAGCGTAAGGGTTTTAGGGTACTATACCATCTCCGGTCGCAAGACAGCGGTATGGACGAAAACCAGCCGCGGTTCCAGTCACAAGGACATATCGGATGATAACCTAAGACATATTGCAAAGGAATGCCGGCTTTCTATGAGGGATTTTGTAGCGCTATTAGAGTGCCCCCTCAGCCGCGACGATTATGAGGCCAGGCTGATTGAGGAAGCCCACATCGGCGGTCCGGAGAACGGTGTGCTGAGTCACAATAATTACCTGCGACCGGATGACCGCGTATTACTACGGTCAGGTCAAGGCGCAATTAAAGGTCAAGGGTCACCCCATACCGGAAAACGATATTTGGATCGCTGCGGCCGCGTTGCAACATGGTCTTACCTTGGTATCCCGAGATACTCATTTCAAGCCGATAGAAGGCCTTTCTCTGGAGGCGTGGTAGGGCCGGATGTGGTAATGTTGAAGAGCGGCACGGAGGAGCGACTCTTGGAATAAAGCGTAACTTGTTCAACTTGCCGTACTGTGATGGCCATCACACAACGGTCCCCGACCGTATGATATACTGCCAAAGGTTGTCCATGCCGGCCCCTGCCGCGCGGCGCATCCAGCCGCGCCCTGTCAGGAATAATGTTCCTTGCCATTTTTTCCTGGCAGTAGCAGGACTTCCAGGAAAAGCAGTGAATATATACCTGTGTCGTACAAGCCGTTGCCGGGACAACCGGCCCAACAAGCGTGAAAATGCGTGTACCCCACGTAGGCTATATATAACGAAAAAATAGGGGTTACATAATTACATAAAGTGGTACGATACATCATAATGAATGACTGCGCCTGCCCGAGGCAGCCCGGAAAGAAACGGCCGCCGGGTCAGACGGTGCGGTAAGCACCGGCGGCTTCAGCTTGATCCCTTACCGTTGCCGTGCATGGTAGAGTATTTCATGAGAGATACCCGTGCCACCCAGGTGGGGCCAGCAGCGGATGAAAATGTCAGCAGTTATTTTCAAGACAGGAGGTTAGCGCCTGGTGAAAGCGCTCGTCCTCGCAGGCGGCCGGGGTACTCGCTTGCGGCCCCTTACCTACACCACAACCAAGCAATTGATCCCCGTGGCCAACCGGCCCATTTTATTTTTTGTCCTCCAGCAGGTAACGGAGTGCGGCATTACCGACATCGGCGTAACCATCTCTCCCGAAACCGGGGAAAGCGTAAAAGAGGCCGTGGGTGACGGCAGCCGGTTTGGGGCCCGGGTGACCTACATACTGCAGGCAGAGCCTTTAGGCCTGGCCCACGCGGTGAAGACCGCCCGGGACTTTCTGGGCAACGAGCCCTTTTTGATGTTCCTGGGGGACAACCTCATCCAGGGCGGGGTCAATGCGGCGGTAGAAGCCTTCCACGCGGACAGCGCCGATGCCCTCATCATGCTCAAGGAAGTCCCCGACCCCCGGCAGTTTGGGGTAGCGGTTTTGGACGGGGCGGACTCGGTGGTCCGCTTGATTGAAAAACCTAAAGATCCCCCGTCCAACCTGGCCCTAGTCGGCATTTACCTTTTCCGTCCAACCATCCACCAGGCCATCGCCCGTATCAGGCCCTCCTGGCGGGGGGAGCTGGAGATAACCGATGCCATCCAGGAACTCCTGGATGGCGGCGGCAGGGTAGTGGCCCGCCGGGTGGAAGGCTGGTGGCTGGACACCGGGAAAAAGGACGATATCCTGGAAGCCAATCGGGCCGTGCTGGACGCCTATACCAAAGAAGACGTGCGCGGCCGGGTGGATGAAACCACCAAGCTTAGCGGCCGGGTAGAGGTAGGGGAGGGCAGCGTCATAGAAAACAGCCTCATCCGCGGCCCGGCGGTAATCGGCGCGAACGTCCGCGTAAAGGACTGCTTTATCGGCCCCTTTACCGCCATCGGCAACGGTAGTCGCCTGGAGCGGGTAGGCATAGAGCACTCGGTAGTGCTTGAGAACTGCGCCCTCAGCGACATCCCCCAGATCGAGGACAGCCTCATCGGCAGGAACGCCCGCGTAGAAAAGGCCCCCGAAGGCCGCCGGGCCTTGCGCCTCTTTGTCGGTGACGACTGCCAGGTAGTGGTATAACATGTGACAACGGTCCTAGGAGGCTTATCGTGGAGCTTATCGAAGGAGTAAAAATCCGCCAGCTCCGGGTTATTCCCGACGAGCGTGGCTATCTCATGGAAATGCTCCGTTCCGACTGGGAGGAGTTCGACAAGTTCAGCCAGTCCTATGTGACTGCCTGTTACCCCGGCGTTATCAAAGCCTGGCACTACCATAAACGGCAGTGGGACCACTTCGTCTGCGTCGCTGGTATGGCCAAGGTGGTGTTATATGACAGCCGTGAGGGTAGCCATACCAAGGGACTGATAAATGAATTCCATATCGGCTACCTCAACCCGGTGCTGTTAAAGATCCCACCTCTGGTGTATCACGGCTTCACCGCCGAAGGCAACCAGACGGCGCTCATAGTAAACTTCCCCACAGAACTATATAACTACCAGGAGCCGGATGAATACAGGCTGGCGTACAACGACCCGTCCATCCCCTATTCCTGGGAGATCAGGCATGGGTGACGGGGAAAGCCTGAAGACGGTGCTGGTTACCGGTGCCGGAGGTATGCTGGGCCGAGCCGTAGTCTGTGAGTTCCAGAGACGGGGCTGGCAGGTGGTGCCCCTGGCGCATCGTGAGCTTGACATTACCGATCTGCAGGCAGTCCGTAAGGCGGTACGGGAGTACAGGCCGGCAGTGACAGTTAACTGCGCGGCCTATACTGGGGTAGACCAGGCCGAAAGTGAAGTAGCCGGAGCACTGGCCGTAAATGCGTTGGGTGTACGCAATCTAGCCTTGGCCTGCAAAGCGAGCGGTATAGACCTGGTGCACATCAGCACCGACTATGTCTTCCCGGGCGATAAGGAAAGTCCCTGGAATATTTACGATCACCGCCACCCCATCAATGCCTACGGCCGGAGCAAATACCTGGGCGAGCGTTTCCTGGAGACCATCGCCCCAAACTACTACCTGGTACGCACTTCCTGGCTTTTCGGCCAGGGAGGAGTAAACTTTATTGATACCATCCTCCGCCTGGCCCGGGAGAAAGAGGAGCTAGCCGTAGTTGACGACCAGTATGGCTGTCCTACATACGCGGAGGATCTGGCCTGCGCTCTGGCCGATCTAGTAGGTACCGGCGCCTACGGCACCTACCATATTACCAACCAGGGAATAACGACCTGGTACGGCTTGGCCCGGGCCATTCTGGAGCAGGCCGGTATCAAGATACGTCTTGAGCCGGTAAAGACGGCCCAGTTTCCCCGCCCGGCCCGGCGGCCGGCCAACTCCGCCCTTGACCCCTGGCCACTGGCGGAAACCATCGGCTACCTCCTCCCCTCCTGGGAGGACGCCCTTGGCCGCTACATAGGTGATTGCCTTGCGCACAGTTGAATACGTGGCTATGCTCACACCAACTGATAGATACAGACATTTTCACCGCCGCTTAAAGAATACCGTCGTGGAGTTTATGCTTCAATATGAAACTAGAGTTGGGAAGGACTGGTATGCTGTAGTAAGGTACGATACCTCTCATGGTTTTGCCCACCGAGACGTGCTAGATCGAGGTGGCGAAGAAAAGAAAACACCTATCTTCGCCAGGAATTTAAATGAAGCGTTGACATTCGCCGATTATGACATAAAATCAAACTGGAAACTCTACAAGAGTAACTTCCTCGGGAGTGGTGAAAATGACATATGATGAATTTTTCCAAAGAAACTCTGAGCTCGCTGTCGAGTTTAGCCGGTACCTTCTTAGCCATCCTGAGCTCGACAGGAGCATTCCGGAGGGCGTAACCCTAGTTTTCGTCCCAGAATACGATACGGAGCTCGCCAGGTTTAACCTCGAAATGGCCGAACAGATTTGTCAGGAAGGTGGTAAAGTCGTGTACGTGAAGATAAGCGGGTTACGACCGGAAGCAGTTTCTCGTTTGGAGGGAATTGCCATTGAGCAACAGTGACAAGGAAGCGCTCCTAGTTACAGGGGGTGCCGGCTTTATCGGCAGTAACTTCATCCACTACTTGCTTCGCGAGCACCCGGACTGGCGCCTGGTGAACCTGGACAAGCTCACCTACGCCGGCAACCTGGAGAGCCTGGCCGCCGTCCAGCACGACCCCCGCTACACCTTCGTCCACGGCGACGTGGCTGACCGGGAGCTGGTGGACGCCCTCTTCGCCCGGTATCACTTCGACCTGGTGGCCCACCTGGCCGCCGAGTCCCACGTGGACCGCAGCATCCTGGACCCGGCGCCCTTCCTTGAGACCAACGTCAAGGGGACGCAGGTCCTCCTGGAAGCCGCCAGGCAGTACGGGGTGGTCAAGTTCCTCCAGGTGTCCACGGACGAGGTCTACGGCTCCCTGGGGCTGGCGGACCCGCCCTTTACCGAGGAGAGCCCTCTGGCCCCTAACAGCCCCTACTCCGCCAGCAAGGCCGCGGCCGACCTCCTGGGCCGCGCCTACTTCGTTACCTTCGGCGTACCGGTGGTGACTATCCGCTGCGGCAACAACTACGGCCCTTACCAGCATCCGGAGAAGTTCATCCCCACGGTGATCCTGAACGCCCTGGAGGACAAACCCGTCCCCGTCTACGGCGATGGCCTAAACGTCCGGGACTGGGTCCACGTGGAGGACCACTGCCGGGCCCTGGATTTGGCCTTGCAAAAGGGGCAACCAGGCGAGGTTTACAACATTGGCGCCAATAACGAACGCACCAACCTGGACACCGTCAAAACCATCCTTCGCCTTTTGGGGAAACCCGAAACCCTGATCAAATTCGTCCAGGACCGCCCCGGCCACGACCGGCGCTACGCCATCAACCCGGCCAAGCTTATGGCGGAGCTTGGCTGGCAGCCGCAGGTCAGCTTTGATTCGGGCCTTGCAGGCACAATTGAGTGGTATATGGCGCACCGGGACTGGTGGGAGCGCATTATCAGTGGTGAGTACTTGGAGTATGCCCGGAGATGGTATGGCGGTGTTGTTGGCTGAGTCTGGTTGCCACATCGCGCGCTCACGGCAAAGCCGCCTCAAGATATTCGAGTTCTGGAGATGATTCAATTTGCGCGTAACCGTGGTAGGCGCTGGTTACGTGGGCCTGGTAGCGGCCTGCGGGCTGGCCAACAGCGGGCATCAAGTTACCCGCGTGGAAAAGGACCCGGCCCGGCTGAGCTGTCTTAGAGAGGGGAAGGTGCCCTTCCGCGAGGAGGGCCTGGACGAGCTATTACATAAGGCTGTCGGCATGGGCCGCCTTTCTTTTGCCGCGGAGCTAACCGGTGCCCCGCCCGCCGACATCACCATGGTGGCTGTGGGTACCCCCTCCCTGCCTAGCGGCAAGGTGGACCTCTCCCAGGTGCAGGAGGTAGTGGCTGGAGTGGCCGCGATGGTCACCGAGCCGGTTCTCTTGGTCATGAAAAGCACAGTCCCGCCCGGCACCGGGGCCAAGCTTCAGGAGCGCTTCTTGAGCAAGGCGCGCGTGCCAATCCGTTACGTTTCCAACCCCGAATTCCTGCGGGAAGGCCGGGCCGTCTACGACTGGTACCACCCCGACCGCATCGTCATCGGGGCCGACGACCCGACGGTCGTAGAGCAGGTAAAGGCCCTCTACGCGGACATTGAAGCTCCGGTTATCCACATGGACGTGGCCAGCGCGGAGATGACCAAGTACGCGGCCAACGCCTTCTTGGCTACGAAGATCTCTTTCATTAACGAAATCGCCCACCTCTGCGAGCTTGTGGGCGCGGACGTGCTTTTTGTGGCCAACGCCGTGGGCCTGGACCCGCGCATCGGCCCCCACTTCCTGCAGGCCGGCTTGGGCTACGGCGGCTCCTGCTTTCCCAAGGACACCAGCGGCCTGGACTTTATCGCCAGCATGAACGGCCACCAGTTCAATTTGCTTAAGGCCGTAATCGAGGTCAACCAACGCCAGCGGCTGGAAGCCGCGCGCAAGCTCGCCGCCGCCCTGGGGGGGCTGGCTGATAAAGAAATCGCCGTCCTGGGCCTGGCCTTCAAACCCGGCACCGGCGACGTACGCGAGGCCCCGGCCATTGACATCATCCGGCTGCTCCTGGACGAAGGCGCCCGGGTGCGGGCCTACGACCCGGCCGCCATGGAGTACGCCAGGAGGGTGTTGCCCCCGGATGTCACCTATACCAGCACTGCCCTTCAGGCCCTCGACGACGCCCACGCCACTGTGGTGGCCACCGAATGGCCCGAATTTATCACCCTGGACTGGGAGGCAGCCAGCCACCACATGCAGCCGCCTCGGGTAGTGTTGGACGGCCGGAACTGCCTGCCCATCGAAAAACTCCTCGCCTGCGGCCTGGTATACGTAGGCATCGGCCGGCGGGTACAGGTGAGGGAGTATTAACATCAGAGGTACCTTCTATGGCGTGATCACAGTGGCAGACACGGTTTTACGTGCGATAGGGCCTATGCCGCAAACATCTTCGCAAAATGGAAAGAAAGTCGGGTGCCTTTTGGTTCCGGCTAGTCCGGGTTAGGGTGATGATAGTACATATAGCTGTGTAGCAATTCATTGGATCGCGACTCATATGTTTCTGCGGTTTCGAAGTAATAGTACTGGATACCGGTAGGAAAGAGGCCTGGGAGGTTAGAATGGCAAAATACCTGCCGCTTGTAGCCCGGTAGGGCAGGTGGTATAATCGGGACAGAGGTGATCTCTATGAGGCGGGAAGAAAAGCGCATCATGGCAGAGGGTAGGTATATCGACCTGGAGGCGGCCGAGCTGGTACGCCGGAGCGCTAGCCTGCTTTACGATGACATTGAGGATGAGAAAGTAGACCGGCTATATGAGCAAGAACTACTATTGCTTCGGCGACGTGGTGTTGGTGAACATTCCCTGGCTTGAGCGAGGCACTGGCAGGCCGCTAAGCAAGGTACGCCCGGCGGTAGTAGTGAGCCGCGAGCATCTTAATGACCAAGGTAGGTACATTGTTCTCCCAATTTCCAGCAAACCGGCTAAAGGTGACGACGTTCTGGTTAGCGACTGGGAGACCGTAGGCCCGGAAAAACCGTCAAAGAGGCAGCTTTAGTCGTTTTTCCTCTGCGATATTAAGGCGAAGATAGACGTAATCCACCCGGCAGCCTTGCTTACCGCTTATCGAAGCCTACTCGGGTATCTTTAAAAGCTGGGCGCAGACATCACCAATGTGAGCCGGGCCGTCGGCCTGGACCCGCGCGTTGGCTTCAGCTTTCTCGCGGCGGGCATCGGCTATGGCGGCTCCTGCTTCCCCAAGGATATCCGGGCACTGGATTTTCTCTCTACGCCCAACGGCCACAGCTGTAAGCTCCTCCGGGCCGGGCCCTTGGTCTAGCGCGTGGTGCGGGGGTGATTTCTAAGTGGGGACGACAAGCTACTGTATGAAAGCCTATGAATTCTTCACCGAGAAAGAGAGATTAGGGGAGACGTTTACTTTAGAAGAATTAGAAGCCAGGAGTGGCTGGAAGCGATCGACAATAGAAATTTACCTGAGCAAGAAATGGTCTCAGTTTATCGTTAAAGAGGCAGACGGGAAGTACCGGGTTGAAGGTATAACCGATCTCCCCCTGGAGGCATTTATACGGTTGCATTCGCAGAAGGTCGAGCTATTTATTGATCCATTGCGACCAGTCCTGCCAAGACGTGTTGAGGATTTGGTTAATAAGTCTAGGGAAGCGGCATTACTAGCAGTCCAGGTCTATAATAACCCGTTGTCCATGTTTCGATCGCATGGCTATACTGTTTTTATGACCATCGCTTGGACGTCTATCCTTCATGCATATTTTGAAAAGAATGGTCAGGAGTATTTCTATAAAGATGAAGAGGGTAGATACCTCTTAGCCGAAGACGGGGAACGTCGAGCTTGGGATATTCGGAAATGCCTAAACGCATTTTACGGCGACCGTAACTGCGCTGAGAGGGCGAACATTGAATTCCTCGTTGGGTTGCGAGACAAGATCGAACACAGGTACCTTCCCGCTATTGATTGGGAAGTCGCTGGGGAATGTCAGGCGGCGCTGCTGAACTACGAGAAGTTTCTGGTTGAGAACTTTGGTGAATATTACGCTCTCAATCAGACTTTAGCTTTCTCGCTGCAGTTCAGTACCACGTCGTTAAAACAGAAGGTAAGTGCGAAAAGGCGATTGCAAAGTAAAGAATACGAAGAAGTCCGATCTTTTATTAAACGTTATAAGGATCTCCTTCCAGATGATATTGTTGCCAGGCCTGAGTTTAGTTTCCGTGTATTTCTTGTTCCGATGCTCGGAAACCATGCTAAGTCGGCAGACTACTGTGTTCAGTTCATTAAGTATGATCCCGATAACCCCTCTGAGATGGAACAGTATGAACAGGACATTGTGCTAATCAAAAGCAGGGTCGTTCAGGCGGTTAACGTCGGCAAATACTCCCCAAAGAAAGTAGCTGAGCAAGTTCAGGCCAGGATTGGCAAGGTTTTTAGGATCATTCCTGAACACGTTAATGCCTGGAAAATGTATAATGTCCGGCCCCGCCAAAAGACGGCAGAAGGGTGTGAAACCGAGTTTTGCCAGTTTGATGAAGTTCATAATGACTTCGTTTATACCCAAGAATGGGTAGATTTTCTGGCTGGCAAACTTCAAGACGATGCCGAGTACGAACGTTTGATCCGTTATAAGGATCATGCATAAGTTTGATGACGTTAATCTTCGCGGGACGCCTCCTTTTGTCATTTTGGTGAGAAACACTATGACTGTCGGCTCTGGAAAGATTTGGTTATGTAATACATAGAATTGGCCAAAGAATAGTAGCAGTACACTTTTAAGATAGCGGAGCTGTTGGTGGAGGAAATAGTGACATGAAGGCACTAGTTACCGGGGCGGCCGGGTTTATCGGCTCCCACCTGTGTGAAAGGCTCCTGGAAGACGGATGGGAGGTCGTTGGACTAGATTCCTTTGAGGACTACTATCCCCGCGCTTATAAGGAGAGAAACATAGCTGGGTTCAGGGATAACCCACGTTTTCGTTTGCTTGAGGCTAATATCCTGGACTTAGATAAGGGCCTGGGAGATACGACCGATTTACGTCCCTCTCTGGAGCAACTTCTATCAGAGGTGGACTATGTATTTCACCAGGCGGCCCAGGCCGGAGTGCGGGCCAGTTGGGGAAAATCTTTTGAGGTCTATGTTAGAAACAACGTCCTAGCCACGCAGCTTTTGCTCGAGGTCTGCAAAGGTAAAGAAAACATCAAGAGATTCATCTACGCCTCCAGTTCCTCGGTTTACGGCGATACTGATCAGTTGCCCATGCGGGAGGACGCTGTATGCCGCCCGGTATCCCCTTATGGGGTGACCAAGCTGGCCGCCGAGCACCTGTGCTATCTTTATTGGAAGAACTTTCAAGTGCCAACGGTTTCCCTGCGCTACTTCACCGTTTACGGCCCTCGCCAGCGGCCGGACATGGCCTTCTACAAGTTCATTCGGGCCGCCCTCGAGGGCAAAGAGATCGAGACCTACGGCGATGGTCAGCAGACCCGAGACTTCACCTACGTCTCCGACATCATCGAGGCCAACCTGCTGGCGCTTAACGCCCCGCCCGGTGAAGTATTTAACATCGGCGGGGGGTCGCGCGTAACGCTAACCCAAGTGTTGGAGGCATTAAAGGAAATCCTCAGCGACGGTGTGCGTATACGACAGGCGGAAACTCAAAAGGGCGACGTAAGGCACACCTGGGCTTGTCTAGATAAGGCCCGATCGGTTTTGGAATACCAGCCCCGTGTCCCTTTAAAGGACGGCGTGGCCAAGGAAGTGCAGTGGTTAAACGGGTGGAGCGAAAATGCAGCCAAGCAGTAAACCGACGAAGTGGAGGTAGAACCTGGCAGGATTTGGTAAAGCATACATAGAGATAACCAGTACAAAGTAAAGTAGAATAGGGTAGAACAAGCATGAATTTGGCAATCCATACGTTACGACAAGATATGAACCTAATACTTAAAGCGGCACTGCGTAGTTCAGTGGCGAAGAATGCTGGCTCCTTATACGTCATTCAAATTGCTAATTATGTAGTGCCTCTTATTACGGTGCCGTATTTGGTTCGCGTTTTAGGACCGGCAGGCTATGGAACGGTAGCCTTTGGGCAAAGTCTCACGGCGTACTTTACCCTTTTCGTAGACTATGGTTTTGCGTTATCAGCCACCCGGAAAATTTCTGTTAACCGTGGCGATCAGGTAGCGATTAGTCGTACAGTATTTAACGTCTGGGCAGCTAAAATGCTGTTCTGCATTGCTGGTATGGTTGTACTTTTGGTTTTAGTTAGCCTAGTTCCGAAGCTCCACGACATGGCAGCACTGTTGTTTGTTCTATATGGGTCTGTTTTAGGCAATACACTATTTCCAGTATGGCTCTACCAGGGGATGGAGAAAATGGTTGCCATCTCGGTGATAAACCTGGTTATGCGTCTCCTGGTTGTTATTGGTATTTTCACCATTATTCACCAGCCAGACGATTACCTGCTTTACGCTGGCCTTACCAGCCTCGGCGCTGTTGCTGCTGGTGTAGCCGGGGTAGTGGTGGCGTTTCATATGTTCAAGCTGCGGCCAGCGCTTCCCTCCTGGCGAGGCATTTGGGAGGAAATGGCTGGGGGATGGACGCTCTTCTTATCCCAGGCTTCGGTCAGCCTGTATACTGTTGGAAACGCCTTTATACTAGGGCTATTGACCAACAACACCGTTGTTGGGTATTACAGCGCGGCCGAAAAGATCGTGAAGGCGATAGTCGGAATGTTAAGTCCGGTTTCTCAAGCGGCATATCCACGGTTCAGTAAAATGGCATCAGAATCAAAAGCCTTAGCCCTTCAGTGGGGGAGACGGATGTTATTTTTCATGGGAGGTATAGGCCTAATCTTATCTGTTGCTCTATTTGCAGGTGCCCCGATGATTGTCAGAATAGTTCTGGGACCGGGATATGAGCCTTCGATAATGGTAATCCGCGTACTGGCGGCTTTACCCTTGCTCATAGGGGTGAGTAATATTTTAGGTATCCAGCTAATGTTACCTTTTGGCAAGGACAAAAAGTTTACAGCCATCCTTTTCAGCGCAGGGCTAATTAATATAGTACTGGCGCTTATACTAGCGCCTTTGTTAGAAGCTACCGGGATGGCTCTATCGGTTTTAACTAGTGAGGTATTTGTTACGTCTGCAATGTTAACCACTTTGTCGTTAGATAATCTAAACCCGCTAATAGGCCGCCATTTGTCGGGTAAGCCATGAAAGGGCCGGTAGGCAGGGGGGCAAAAATCTTTTTTCAGTAAAAAGAGGGGCACACAGAGTTTATTCGGAAAGTAGGTAGAGATATTTGTGCATGTAAACTGGCTTATCGTAGGGGCAGGTATAACGGGTTGTACGCTTGCGGAGCGCATTGCCTCGCAATTGGGTCAAAAGGTACTTGTCGTGGAGCGCCGGGACCATATAGGCGGCAATGCGTACGATGAATATGATGCTGCGGGTGTCCTGGTGCACCGCTATGGCCCTCATGTCTTTCACACTAGCAACAGAGCGGTATGGGATTACCTATCCCAATTCACTCGCTGGCGCCCTTACCAGCACCGGGTGCTGGCGGTGGTTGACGGCAAAAAGGTACCCGTGCCTTTTAACTTAAACTCCCTTTATGCCCTTTTCCCGGCCAGGTACGCCGGGAAACTTGAGGACACGCTAATCTCCAATTATGGCTTTTCCGCGAGCGTACCTATCCTTGAGCTGAAAGAGGCTGGTGATATGGATCTACAGGTGCTGGCAGAATACATTTACCAAAGGGTTTTTTACGGCTATACCTTAAAACAATGGGGTCTGAAGCCCGAGGAATTGGACCCGCTGGTTACCGGCCGGGTGCCGGTACGCGTTGGTCGTGATGACCGTTACTTTCAGGATGCCTATCAGGGCATACCGATGGAAGGTTATACGACGATGTTCCGGCGAATGCTCAAGCACCCAAACATACACGTACTCCTGAACGCTGACTATAAGGAGATCGTTGAGGATGTGAAGTTTGACCGCATGATTTATACCGGCTCGCTAGATGCTTTTTTCGACTATGCCTACGGGCCGTTACCCTATCGCAGCCTGTGGTTTGACTTCGTGTCCTTTAATGAAGAGTGGTACCAGGAGGTGGGCACGGTAAACTACCCCAACGAGTACGATTTCACCAGAATTACTGAATACAAACACCTGGCTGGGCAGAGGGTGCCCTGGACCGCTCTTGCCTATGAATATCCGGAGGAATACGTACCGGACAGAAATGAGCCGTATTATCCTGTTCCACGGCAGGAGAATTACGACCGCTATCTGTCGTATCTTAAGGAAGCTAGAAAGCTGGGGAATACCGTGCTTTTCGCGGGGCGGCTCGCCGACTATAAATATTACAACATGGATCAGGCAGTGGCCCAGGCGCTGCAGCTCTTTGAGGAGGTAGCAGGTTGAAGATGTCCCGGATAAACATCATCGTTTCCGGAATACCACGCAACAAGTTTTCTGGCGGGCTCTTGTGTGTTTTCGAGTACGCTAATGGCCTTGCTGAGATGGGTCATGAAGTTAGGGTTATTCCAATTACTTCCAGTAGCGAACCTGAGTGGTTTAAGCCCAAGTTTGAGATAATGCATCTCAGAAATAGCTTTTGGAACGATTTTGCCAAAACCATTTCGGTTCTTCAAGAATTTCTTCATAAAAATACATCCAAAAGAGAAGTGGGAAAATCATTTATGCGGCTTTTCCTTCACCGGTTCAGAAAGGGCCTACCCTATAGCTTCCAGCGTGCCATGCAGATTGATAATTTGTACGATAACTTACCACCGGCCGATATTACCCTCGCAACCCACTACTCGACTGCTATAGTGGCGTACATGTTTGGTAGTGGCAAGAAGTTTTACTTTGCCCAACACTTCGAGCCTTATTTTTCGGTTGACTACGATGAGCCAGATCTTGCATTTATTGATGCCTGGCTTAGTTACCGGTTACCCTTGCAAATAATCGCCAATTCTTCTTGGTTGGCAGATCGTCTCTACGAGGAGTTCGGTATTGAGGCGAGAATCTGTCCAAATGCGATAAGGCATGAGGATTTCTATCCAGACGGAAATCCTCCCGCAACAGATGAGCGGTTTATTGTGGTCAGTTACGGGGGTAGAAATGCAAAATGGAAAGGTTTTGAAGACGCTGCGGAAGCCATCCGGTTGGCACGGGAAGTAATACCTAACCTAGAATGGCGAGTGTTTGGCGATGCCCTCTTGCCTCCTGATAACGAAATTGCCTCATACGTACCCCTGGGGTTTATCACCGGAAGCTTATTGAGGCGGGCCTACTCTTCTGCTCATGTCCTATTGGCCTCGTCTTGGTATGAAAGCTTTCCTTTGTTTCCTCTTGAAGCGATGGCCTCTGGAACTGCGGTGGTTACAACCCCGTTCGGTACGGAGGATTACGCACGCCATCTCCACAACGCCTATGTAGTACCGCCGAAAGAGCCCAAAGCCATGGCAGAAGCAATCGTTACTCTTTATAAAAACGAAGGGTTAAGGCAAAGCCTTTCGGTTCAGGCTGCGAAGGACGCAAAATTATATACATGGGAACGGTCGGTAGGAAGAATGGCGGAAATTATGGGGCTATCGAATCCTGCACAGGCGGTGGCCCAGTAAGGAATCAGGTGCAATCTGAGGCCAGTGTCTTGCACTCGCTTTGGAGTGGATAGGGAATGGATACGGGTATCAGTGTAGCAGTTGCCATTGTGACGTACGGTAATAGATCCGGTCTTCTTGTTCAGGTCCTCCAGGGAGTCTTCTCGCAAACGGCTGGTGACCAGATATTGCGGGTTGTGGTTTGCGACAATGGGGCCAGCCAGGAGACGAAAAGCCTTCTTGTGGGCCTGGCTGACAGGGAGCATAAGATGCACATCGTCACTCTTAATGAGAATATGGGCTCCGCTATTGGTTATAGGGAGGCTATTAGAGCCGCCGCGGCCTTTGGATGTAAATATGTGTGGTGTCTGGACGATGATAATCTCCCGGCCCCCGACGCCCTAGAAAAATTAATTAGAGCACTCGACATGGTAGAACCCCAGGCTACCTTACTGTCTCTGCGCGACGACCGGGAGGAATACCTCCTTCGTGCCAGGGCGGTTCCGGTGGAAAAGGCATTTTGCAGGAAGTATAGTTTCTTGGGTTTCTCTGTGCTGGACCTGCCGCGGAAGATATGGGGTCGGGCTTTCAAAAACGGTGGTAATGTAGCGGCCCGGCAGCTTGTTGCGGATGTCCCTCTTGAGGTACCTTATGCGCCTTTCGGCGGGCTGTTTTTCAGTACGGAGATCTTATCTAAAGTTGGCCTCCCAGAGAGTGATTTCTACCTGTACGGGGATGACCACGAATTCACCGCACGGTTTGTGAAGCTAGGCTATCCAATCTATCTTGTTGCCGGAAGTCATATAGAAGATCTGGAAAAGTCTTGGCACATTTCTCATCCCACTGATAGCCGCTGGCGTGCCAAGAGGCTCCTTTTGGACGGCGAAGAAGGCAACCTGGCCCGGTTATTTTACTCGGTGCGCAACCGTGTCTTTCTTGAGGTGAATATATGGGGATGGAGGAGGAGCCATATATACATAATCAACGCGTTCATCTACCTCCTATTGCTCTATGTCCAAGTCCTTACGCTCCGGTTCCGAGGGAAGCACCTTTCCTGCGTTTCGGCCACCGTTGTTCTGAGGGCAACCGCAGCCGGATGGCGCGGACGGCTTGGCAAGGTAGAGGCTATTGTATAACCACGCCCTCTTGTTCAATAGCATGATAAATGGCCCTAGCCTTCGGGGCTCGACGGCGAGGTGTTCGGTACAGCGTGAAGGTACTTCTGATTAACACCCTCTATTATCCTAGTATCCTGGGCGGCGCTGAGCGCTCGGTGCAGTTTTTGGCAGAGGCCCTGGCGGGTGCCGGGAACGATTCAGTAGTGGTAAGTACCCGGCCAGAACCAGGAATACATATGGATTGGGTCAACGGAGTCAAGGTATATTACCTTGGGTTGCGCAATGTCTACTGGCCGTTTCAAGGGAGAGCGAATCCGGGCGGGCTCAAACCCCTTTGGCACGCTATAGACACTTTTAACCTTTTTATGGCGCATCCCCTTATAAATATTCTTGAAGACGAAAGGCCTGATGTCGTTCATACGAACAACCTGGCGGGATTCTCGGTCGCGGTCTGGCCACTCGTAAGGCGCTACCACTTGCCGCTTGTTCACACCATCCGAGACTACTACCTGCTTTGCCCGCGCTCAAGTATGTTCAATCATGGAAATAACTGTGAAAGAAGATGTGCTGCATGCAGGGTCTATGCCATGCCCAGGCGCTACCTTTCTAGCCAGGTTGAGGCAGTTGTGGGGATCAGTAGTTTTCTTTTAGGCCGGCACCTTGAGGCGGGGTATTTTCCCAATGCCTTGGTGCGCCGGGTCATCGTCAACGCTTACGAGGCGCCGAAAACGGCTGGGGAGCGGGCCTTGGTTAAAGGCGCCCGACCGCTAAGGCTCGGTTATCTTGGACGGCTCCATCCTGCCAAGGGTGTGGAATTGCTCCTCAGTGCGGTGAATGAGTTCAAAGATGGGCATGTGGAGGTATGGCTGGGTGGTACAGGGAATATTGAGTATGAAAATCACCTCCGGAGTCGGTTTTCATCCTCTAGCATAAGGTACCTGGGCTTCGTGAAGCCGGAAGACTTGCTGCGGCAAGTAGACGTTTTGGTAGTTCCTTCGCTGTGGCATGAGCCTTTAGGTAGAACTGTATTTGAGGCCTACGCGTATGGAGTCCCTGTTATAGCGGCCCGTAGGGGTGGCATACCAGAGATTGTTGAGGAGGGAAAGACGGGCTTTATCTTTGACCCTGACCGACCGGAATATTTATCCAGGGTAATTGAGCTTTTTCTCGAAAATCCCCGCCTGACAGAACAGATGAAACCGACTTGCTTAGCAAAGGCCCGTGATTTTGAGCCCGGAAAGATCCTTGAGCAGTACTTAGACCTTTATAATTCGGTAGTCCGACATGATCGGTGGACACGAATTTGAATAAGCCTTTCTTGTGGGGGACAGGTATTTTGAATCCTCGAACTAACCATTTAGAACCTGGGCTGCTGCACCGTTCCGCTACGCGTATTCCCGCTGTGGTCCTCCTGGCTGTAGCACTAGGGTCTTTGTCGGCGGGCATAAGTATGTACCTATTCATTGCCACATTGGCCCTTTTGGTTTGCTGGGCTTTGGAAAGATGTAGATCTGCTAATAACGGGCTGTTTGTAGGGCTATTCTTCTATTTTGTCGCCGCCGACCTTTTCTTTCCCATCCAGAGTTATTCTATTAGGATGAGCGATCTATTTGTAGTCTGTATGCTCCCTTCTTTGCTTCGAACAAAGAGTATTATTCCGCGCCCATTGTCGGTGATTAATGACTACTTGGTCTTGGGATTTGCTGCATTCCTTGCCCTTTCTCTCCTAAACACTTCCTCGTTTATTGATGCACCACGAAGTATCTCTTACGTACTCAGGTGGTTAGAGGCGGTCATAGTATATTTTTATGTGAGGACTAGCCTAGCCTTCTATAAGCCCCAACACCTACTATTAAATTCTGTTACGATCGGCTTTGTTGCGGGGATGGCTGTCGTTGCCATTATTTCACTGGTACAACAGCTAGGATTTTATTTGGGCGGATTTGACCTGGTAGAAAATATTAACCAAACCTTAGGCCGTATGTTCTTGGCTGATTCCAGTATGAAAGTAATTTCCACTGGCGGCGTTTATAGAGCTACCGGCAATATTGGTCACCCCAATGCTCTGGCCCAAAACCTTGTTTTTGCGTTCATGTTTGTCTTGGCATATATTATCTCCGGTAACAAGAAAAGCAAAATTATGTTTAGCATCGTGATAGTATGTCTGCTTTTGATCATAGCAGCGATATTAGGTACAGGCACGCGTACGGCTATCGTTGTGTCAGGGGCACTTACCCTTGTTATGTTGGGAAAGGCCGGTAGGCTCTCCAAAACGCTGATAGCCATGAGCGTACTTGTTGGTGCCGTCGCTTTGGCATATCTGACAGCGGCAAAGTGGATGCCAAACGTGTTAGAGATGGCCGCGGCCCGTGCCTCAACCTTACCCACCTTTTATGAAGACACGTCGGTACTCGTGAGGGTGGAGACATATAAGAAAGGAATCGCGCTGATAGAGGCCAAGCCTTTCCTTGGTTATGGAAGCGAGGGTTTCAAATATCAAATTAGCGGTGCAGTTGGAAGCGGGGCCTCGCACAATGGATTCATATTTCTGGCTGGGGCAAGTGGTTTAGTTCCCGCCGTTCTTCTTGCGTATCTGGTTTTGACTGCTGCGTGTAAGGTATTTATCATACAGCGGAAGGTGTATTCGTACTCTGGCAGACTACTACCCGTCCTAGGTATTTTCCTGGCTTATCTCATTCTAGCCTTGACGGAGGATTCTACAATTAATCCTACTCTTAACTACATACTCATGGTTGGACTGGCTTGTTATAGTCACTTTCAGAGACGACAGGATGACCATGACAAGGAGACAGCCCTTGGCCACATGGGATCAGCAAAACCCAGTGCTGGCGCATATCCTTAAACACTTGGTTTCGCCTGATCTGCAGTATGGCTAAAGTACCCTGTGTGATGCCGCGGGAGGTGTTCGAGCAAATCGGCGGCTTTGATAAAAACATCTTCATGTACGTGGACGAGGTGGAACTGCTCTACCGGGTGCGCGCGGGGGGTTACGGCGTTTACTTCCTGCCCGAAGTGAAAGCGGTGCACTTGCTGGGGGGCGGCGGAGAGGTAAAGAATGCGGGGTGGAAAATCCGCCTGTTTACCGCCAACCTGCAGTACTTAGCCCGCAAGCATTACTCCCGGCCCAGGCAGGCGCTTACTGCCGTCGTTCTAGGCATCCTGGTGCTGTCCCGGGTGATCCTTTGGGGTATCATCTGGCACGGCCTGCGGCGGCACACCCCCAACGCCCAGGAGCACCTGGCGGGCTGGCGGGCATCCATGCACCTGCTGGGGCAGCGCCACACTGCCGCCTGACCGGGACGTAGTCCTATTCTGGTATTGCGTTGGCCCCCCGGCCCCGCTGTTCTATAGCGGGATCGGTAAAGTAGAATGGGGTGAAGGTGTCAAGAGGAATTTTTTAGGTAAAGGGACGCTCTTCTCGAAAAAAGAGTATAGTACCACTCCCTGGAAGCCAATCGTCTTTCAGGAACAGGAATTACTGGCGGTTGTAGCCCTGTTTTAGACCATCACCTCTTTCTTTGGCTCAGAATAGGCTCGGTTATCGCGCAGCAGAGCGAA
>SLTJ01000034.1 GCA_004347685.1 Clostridia bacterium | reverse complement strand
GGGGCCGTTTTTCGCCAGATCTTGCTATCAAGCTCGGAATGTGCTAGAGTAGAGCCAGCCCGCCAGCAAAAAGATGGAGGTACTATCAGGTGCAAGTAAAAGGTCATGCCGTAACTAGGGCCCCTATTTATTCGAGGTCACGCGCAAGGAATTGCGTGCCTCCGGCGCGCAGTGCCGGAAGGGGGGTCTGAAGGTGAAGCTGGTCCTTATCGCCCCTTCCTGGGCCGACCCTCTGTGGAAAAAGGAAAAAACCAAGGGTATTTTTCCGCCCCTGAATTTGGCCATCGTCGCTGGTCTAACTCCAGAAGACTGGGAAATCCGCATTGTTGACGAGAACCTGGAAGATGTGGACACCAGCCTGGATGCGGATCTGGTAGGGATAACGGCCATGACTTCCCTGGCTCCCCGGGCCTATCAGATCGCCGACGCCTTCCGGGCCCGGGGGGTGAAGGTGGTCCTGGGAGGGATTCATTCCACGGCCTTGCCGGAGGAAGCGATCCAACATGCCGACGCCGTGGTTATCGGCGAGGCCGAAGCCACCTGGCCGCAGGTTGTCAAAGATTTCCTGGCTGGCGGCCTGCAGCCTTTTTATCGCGCGGCCCAGTATCCTTCCCTGGACAGCCTGTCCCCGGCCCGCCGCCAGTTGCTGAACCACGAACGCTATCTGCTTCCCAGCACTGTTTACACCACCCGGGGCTGCCCCTTTGCCTGCAGCTTTTGCTCCGTGACCACCTTTTTCGGCCATACTTACCGCTTTCGGCCGGTAATGGAGGTAGTGAAGGAGATCGGGACGCTGCCAAACAAACTGGTAGCTTTTGTGGACGACAATATCATAGGTAATCTGCGCTACGCCCGGAATCTGTTCCAGGCCCTCGTCCAGCAAAAGATAACCTGGTTCAGCCAGGGTTCCATTAACATAGCCAAACACCCCGACCTGCTGGATCTAGCCCGGGAGAGCGGCTGCATCGGCCTGTTTATCGGCTTTGAGTCCCTGTCGCCGACCACCCTGAAGGAGATGCACAAGAAGCAAAACCAGGTGGAGGAGTACGAGGAGGCCATCACCACCATCCACCGGCACGGTTTAAGTGTAGAGGGGGCTTTTGTTTTCGGCTTCGACGAGGATGACGAGGCTGTTTTTGAGCGCACCGTAGACTTCGCCCGGCGCAACAAGATGGAAGCGGCTCAGTTTGCTATTCTGACCCCGTATCCAGGGACGCCTCTCTACACCGAAATGGAACAACAGGGGCGCATAATAGACGACAACTGGGCGCATTATGATGTGAGCCATGTAGTCTTTGAACCCCGGGGCATGTCGGCCAAGACGCTGCAGGAAGGCCGTAACTGGGCCTGGAAGGAGTTTTATTCCCTCAGCTCTATTGCCAGCCGCCTGGGGCTGTTTCACCGCTACGGGCCGGGGCTCTGGGCCCTGAACTGGCAAATTCGCAAGCGGGTACGGAACCCAGCCATCTGAAGCGCGGTTTTGACCGCAAGCTTCGGCTTTGAGAAAGGGGGAGGCCCGTGCGGATCGGCTGCCACCTCACCATTACCAAAGGCCTGGATAAGGCAGCAGCCTTTGCCGCCGGCATCGGCGCCAATACCTTCCAGTACTTTACCCGCAATCCCCGGGGCGGGGCGGCCCGCCGGATCGGGCCGGAGGAAATCGGCCGCTGGCGACGGTCGCGGGAGGAGCATGATATTTACCCGGTGGTGGGCCACTTGCCCTATACGGTAAACCTAGCGGCCACGGGCGGCCGCCCGGGTGATTTCGCGGCCATGGTGGTGGAGGAAGACTTGCAGCGGGTCGGGGAACTAGAGGGCGAAATCCTGGTCAGCCATCCCGGGCACTACGAGGCGGACCGCGAGACGGCCTTGCGGCAGATAACCTCTTTGCTGGAAAAGTCCCTGGAGCTGGACGTGCCCAACCGGCCGGTTTTATGCCTGGAAACCATGGCCCTGCAAAGCCGGGAAATCGGTTCCCTGGAGGACCTGGGCTACATCCTACGAGCATTGGGGTTTCCGGCAGCCCTGGGGGTATGCCTGGATTCCGCCCATCTCTTCGCCGCCGGCTGGGATCTGCGCACGCGCGCGGGTTGTGACCGGCTGGTGGACAGGTTGGAGGCCGAAGTGGGCTTGGAGCGGGTAAAGTGCATGCACCTGAACGACTCCCTGGTGCCCATGGGCAGCCGTAAGGATCGCCATGCGGTCCTAGGCCGGGGGGAATTGGGAGAAACCGGGATATCCGCCATCATCGTCCACCCCTTCCTGGGCCGGTTGCCTCTGCTCCTGGAAACCCCCGTAGATAAGTACGAAGACTACGGGCCGCAGCTAGCCTTCGCCAGGAGCCTCGTGGGGGAAGGGAGTTTAGCATAACCCGAGGGATCATGGTGACGGTGGTTCGCTAAAGGGTTTCGGCACTGTCTGGAACCTTTTTCTTATGCCTTCCACATACCTGGGATTGATCTCGATCATGATAAAGTCCCGGCCCAGGGCCCGGGCCACATGGCCGCTGGTGCCCACCCCGGCCACCGGGTCCAGGACCACGTCGCCCTCCCGCGTGGAGGTGAGGATGACCCTCCGCAATAACTCTGCGGGTTTCTGTGTGGAGTGCAGCTTTTTCCCGTGCTCGTCTTTGAGCCGCTCCGCGCCGGTGCAGATGGGCAGGACCCACACGTTCGCGCCCACCTTCCCCATCCCGAAGGCCCGGGCCAGTTCTCTATCGAAGGCGTAGCCTTTTGCCTTCTTATCCTTAACTGCCCAGATGAGGGTCTCTGTGGCATTGGTGAACCGCACTCCCAGCCAGTTGGGCATAGGGTTCGTCTTTACCCAGAGGACGTCGTTGAGAATCCAATAGCCCACGTCCTGGATAATCTTGCCGATGCGGAAAATACTGTGGTAGGTGGCGATGGCCCAGAGGGTGGCCTGGGGCTTCATCACCCGCTTGACCTCTTCCAGCAGCCGGGCAATGAAGGCGTCGTACTCGGCAAAGGATGCGAATTTGTCCCAGTCATCCTCTACGCCTTCCACCGCCGTCTTAACTGTCCATCTCCTCAGTTCTTTCTTGGGCAACTGGAGGAAATAGGGCGGGTCCATAAAAACCATATCCACCGAGGCCGGAGGCAGTTTCCCCAGTACCTCCAGGGCATTGCCTAGGATCACCCGGTTCAATACCTCCGGGAGGGAATAGCTCCCGGTGCATGGATTATCAACGAGTACCAGCCCTTCCGGAGTTACACCGGCCTTGCTAGAGAAGGTATGTGGCTGCTCAGACAGCATATCTCTCACCGTTCCTCATGCCTCCCCTCCCTGGTACTTCCTCAGCCAATAATACCATCAAACGGTCCTACGATCAAGGATTAGCTTCGCGCCCGGCCAGAAATGGGGCCGGGGGCTCCATGGTCTACCGTAGCCACCTGCCGCGCCTGGCGGCTGGCACCTACCAGGTAAAGGCCTACTTCAAGGGCGGCAAGACCACCGGGCCGGTGGCCAGCACGGTATTTTACGTTTACTAGACGGCGGCTCAAAAGCGCGGGCGGGCATGGCGTGAGGGCGCCCGGGCCTGGTTATGCTCGCCTTCCGGCCATTGACAATACCTGGCTAATCGTTATAATATGGGCAGAGTTAACGCTGAAGGGCTGCGGGTGCGGCTGGCGGGCGGGGGCCGATAGGGTTGTCAGCGAGTGAGGAGAGTCAGCGTGGACACGCCGGAGCGGTCCGGGAGAACCGGCCCGGCCGGGTGGAGGCGGACCTGGCCTATTGGGTGGCATTGAACCAAGTGCCGGAATTGGGCCCGGTGAGTATCTTGGGCCTGGTCCGGCATTTCGGCACGGCCCGGGCCGTCTGGGAGGCCGACCCCAGGCTCTTGGGACAGGTCCCGGGGGTATCCCCGCGGATGCGGGAAGCCCTGGTGGCGGCCCGGCAAAAGGACGATCCGCACCGGCTGCTGAAGCAGATTGCAGCCCATGGCTTTCATATGTATACCCTGGCCGATGCGGGGTACCCGCTGAGCCTCAAGCGCATTAACGCACCGCCGCCGGTCCTGTATGCCCGGGGAGATCTGACCGCCTGCCAGGGAATTTCGGGGATAGGCATTGTCGGGACGAGGAAGGCTACGGCGTATGGCCGCCAGATGGCCAAAACCCTGGCCTTTGACCTGGCCCGCGCCGGCATGGTGGTAGTAAGCGGTCTGGCCCGTGGCATTGACAGCGCCGCCCACCGCGGGGCCCTGGCTGCCGGTGGGAAGACGGCCGCGGTTTTGGGCTCAGGGCTCGACGTCATTTACCCGCCGGAAAACAAGGACCTGGCCGCCGAGATTGCCGCCGGGGGGGTGCTCTTGAGCGAGTTCCCGCCGGGAACCCCACCCCTGAGTCAGAATTTCCCCCGGCGCAACCGGATTATTAGTGGGCTGGCCCTGGGCATAGTAGTAGTTGAGGCCGGTGAGAAAAGCGGGGCTTTGATAACCGCTGATCTGGCCTTGGAACAAGGGCGGGAGGTATTCGCCGTGCCCGGGCCCGCCACCAGCCCGGTGAGCGTCGGGCCTAACCGGCTGATCAAGCAGGGGGCGCGGCTGGTAGAGTCTGCTGCTGACATCTTGGAAGAACTTGCCCTGCCCCGGTTGTGGGAGGCAGAGGTGGAGCCGGCGGCCGGAGCGGAAATAGCCTTGGAACCGGCGGAACGGGAAGTTCTGTCCGCTCTTGCCGGCGGGCCGGTGCAGTTGGAGGTCTTGGCCGCGGAGGCAGGCCGGCCGGTATCCGAGCTTCTGCCCCTCTTGACCCTGCTGGAAGTCCGGGGGTTGGTGCGGCGGTTACCGGGAGGCTTTTTTATCTCCGCCTCGGGGGATGGACCGTGAAGGCGCTTGCCAGGGTAGGGCAGGGTAATCGCGGCGCCCTGCGGCGTAGAGGCCCCGTTTTGAGAAAGGAACATGCCAAATGGCTAAAACCCTGGTGATTGTGGAATCACCGGCCAAGGCCAAAACCATCAGCAAGTTTCTAGGCAGCAACTATGTGGTCCGTTCCTCCATGGGACATGTGCGCGATTTGCCCAAGAGCCAGTTAGGTGTGGACGTAGACCACGACTTTGCGCCCAAATACATCAACATCCGCGGCAAGGGTAATATCATCAAGGAATTGCGGGAGGCGGCCAAGGATAGTTCACGGGTGCTGCTGGCGGCTGACCCGGACCGGGAAGGGGAGGCCATTGCCTGGCACCTGCAGGAAATCCTGAACATAGCCCAGGAAACTCCCTGTCGCGTCGTGTTCAACGAAATCACCCGGCCGGCCGTGCAGGAGGCCATCAAGAAGCCACGGCCCATCGGCCTGGACCAGGTAAATGCCCAGCAGGCGCGGCGTATCCTGGATCGGCTGGTCGGCTACATGATCAGCCCGCTCTTGTGGCAAAAGGTGCGCAGCGGCCTCAGTGCTGGCCGGGTGCAGTCGGTGGCCGTGAGGCTGCTTTGCGAGCGGGAGAAGGAAATAAGGAACTTCGTTCCCGAGGAATACTGGAGTCTCACGGCGGCCCTTAGGACGGCCGGTGGTGAGAGTTTCGCGGCCAAACTGGTGGAAGTGGAGTTGGGCCGCCAGGAGCAGGTGGAGCAAGTGCTGGCCGACCTAGCCGGGGCCAGGTACGTGGTGAGCAAGGTACACAAGCGCCGGGTCAGCCGCCGGCCACCGGCCCCCTTCACCACCAGCACCTTGCAGCAGGAAGCCAACCGCCGCCTCAACTTCACGGCCAAGCGCACCATGCGGGTGGCCCAGGAGCTCTACGAGGGAGTAGAGGTACCGGGCGAGGGACGGGTAGGAGTGATCACCTACCTCAGAACCGACTCTACCCGCATTTCGTCCCTGGCCCAGGAGGAAGCCCGGCAGTTTATTGCCCGGGACTTCGGCACGGACTACCTTCCCGAGAAGGCTCCGGCCTTCAAGGCCGGCGATAAGGCCCAGGACGCCCACGAAGCCATCCGGCCCACCCTGGCCAGCCGCCGGCCACTGGAGCTCAGGCAGGCTCTGACAGCCGACCAGCACAAGCTGTACAAGTTGATCTGGGAGAGATTTCTGGCCAGCCAGATGGCGGCGGCCGTCTTTGAGCAGACCACGGTCACCGTGGCCGCTGACGGGTATAATTTCCGGGCCAGCGGTTCGGCGGTGGTCTTCCCCGGTTTCCGCGTTATTTATGCCGGAGACGATGAGGAGCAGGGTACCCTGCCGCCCCTGGCCGCGGGGGAGGAGCTCCAACTCCTGGAGTTGAAACCCGAGCAGCATTTCACCCAGCCGCCCCCCAGGTATAACGACGCCAGTCTGGTCAAGGCCCTGGAGGAAAACGGCATTGGCCGGCCGAGCACCTATGCTCCTATTATTGACACCATCTTGGAACGGGGTTATGTGGGGCGGGAAGGGAAGAATCTGGTGCCTACAGACCTGGGCTTTGTGGTTACCGACCTCTTAAAGGCTTACTTCCCAAATGTCATTGACGTGGAGTTTACGGCCCAGATGGAAGCCCGCCTGGACGAGATAGAAGAAGGGGACCTGCCCTGGCAGAGGGTGATCCGGGATTTCTACGACCCCTTTGCCGCTGATCTTTCCCGGGCCAGAAACGAAATGGGGCGGGTGCAGTTGGCAGAGGAAGTGGTGGACGAAACCTGCCCTCACTGCGGCCGGAAGCTCGTGGTCAAGCGGGGCCGGTACGGCAAGTTCCTGGCCTGTCCCGGCTTTCCGGAATGCCAGTTTACCAAGCCCTATTTGGAGAGTATCGGCGTCTCCTGTCCGAAATGTGGCGGCGAAGTAGTGCTGCGGCGGAGCAAGAAGGGTCACGTCTTTTACGGCTGCAGCAAATACCCCAATTGCGACTACGTTTCGTGGCAGCAGCCCACGGAGAAGGTCTGTCCCCGGTGCGGCGAGCGCTTGGTAAAAAAACAGTCCCGGCGGGGCGGGGGAGCCCTGGCCTGCCCCCGGAAGGGGTGCGGGTATACGGAGAAGGAGGGCGGTCGGTCGGGAGGCGAAAAGGTGGAGGCGGGAAGTTAGGGGTGTAGCCCTGCCGTCCGCGGCAAGCCTGCTGGCGCGCTGCTCCGGGCGGTAGAATAGGGCGGAAGGGAGGAAGGCAGCTCGTGACATCCGAGGTAACAATCGTCGGCGGCGGGTTGGCCGGAGCGGAAGCGGCGTGGCAGGCGGTCCGGCTGGGTGTCCGGGTGCGGCTGCTGGAAATGCGGCCCGGCAAGAATACACCGGCCCACCATTCCGCCTACCTGGCGGAGCTGGTATGCAGCAACTCCCTGCGGGCCGAGGGCTTGGAAAATGCCGTCGGCCTCCTGAAGGAAGAGATGCGGCGGCTGGATTCGCTGGTCATGGCCTGCGCGGAAAGAAGCCGGGTCCCGGGTGGGGGCGCCCTGGCCGTGGCCCGCTGGGAATTTGCCTCCGCGGTGACCCAGCGGCTGGAAGAACATCCCCTGGTTTCTGTCGTCCGGCAGGAGGCGACGGCTGTTCCGAGCGAGCGTCCGGCGATTATCGCCACCGGTCCCTTGACTAGCCCGGCCCTGTCCCAAGCCCTGCAGGAGTTGACCAGGCAAGACTTCTTTTACTTCTACGACGCGGCCTCCCCCATCGTGACGGCGGAATCCCTGGATTACGAGAAGATCTTCCGCGCCTCCCGTTACGGCAAGGGCGAGGCGGCCTACCTGAACTGTCCCATGGACCGGGATGAGTACGAGCGGTTTCACCGGGCCCTGGTCGCGGCCGAGGTTCACCCCCGCCATGAGTTCGAAAAGGCCATCTTCTTCGAGGGCTGCCTGCCGGTGGAGGAAATCGCGGCCCGCGGCCCCGAGACCTTGTGCTACGGCCCGCTGAAACCGGTCGGCCTGGTGGACCCCCGCACGGGCCGGGAACCCTACGCCGTGGTCCAGTTGCGCCAGGACGACCGGGAGGGCCGGCTGTACAGCCTGGTGGGTTTCCAGACGTCCCTACGGTGGGGGGAGCAGGAACGGGTCTTCCGCTTGATCCCGGGTCTGGAGCAGGCGGAGTTCGTTCGTTTTGGCGTGATGCACCGCAACACCTACATCAACGCTCCCCGGCTGTTGCTCCGCACCCTTGAGCTGCGCGGTCATCCAGGGCTTTTCCTCGCCGGGCAGATAACCGGCGTGGAGGGGTACGTGGAATCCGCCGCTATGGGCCTCGTGGCCGGAATCAACGCTGCCCGCGTGGCCTGCGGCAAGGAACCGGTCGCCTTCCCCCAGGAAACGGCCATCGGTGCCCTGGCTCATTATATTTGCGCGGCTAACCCCGGGGGCTTCGCCCCAATGAACATCAATTTTAGTTTATTTCCACCATATCTTGGAAAAAATAGCAACAGGCAGGAGCGCAGGCAGGCCATCGTCGCCAGGAGTCTGGAGACGTTAAAAAATTTTTTGGCCTAGGGGCTTGTCGGAACATTATGACTGTGTTACACTTACGTACAGATGAGGAACATTGCCGGGAGCGGTGAGCGGAAGCAGGAAAAATGACTACTGCTGGCGAAGAAGCTTGGAAAAGAGAATTCTTTCGCAATCACCTGGTAGGGGAGAAGCAACTGGCCGGCAACACCCTGGCCGCCTACCAGCGGGATCTGGAGCAGTTCTGGGACTGGGCCGAGGCCCAGGGCTACCACGGCCCGGCCGAGCTCGAAACCTGGGCCTTACGCCGCTACCTGGCCTGGCTGGGGCAGAAACGTCTGGCCCGCACCACCATTGCTCGCAAGGTAAGTGCCCTGCGCACGTATTTTAAGTTTCTGGTGCGTGCGGGCTGGCTGCGGGAGAATCCGGTGGGGGTCCTGCACAGCCCCAGGCTTCCCCGGCACCTGCCGGTGATGTTGCGTTACGAGCAGGTGGAGGCTCTCCTGGCGGCCCCCCGGGTGGATACTCCGGTGGGCCTGCGCGACCGGGCCATCCTGGAACTCCTGTATGGTTCGGGGCTGCGGGTCAGCGAGCTGACCGGCCTGGGCCTGGGCGACGTGGACCTTTCCGGGAGGTGCCTCAGGGTTTTGGGCAAAGGGCAACGCGAGCGGCTGGCGCCCCTGGGGTCGGTGGCTTCCGGCTGGCTGGAGCGCTACCTGCAAAACAGGCCGCGGCCCCACCGGCCCGAAGAAGCCGGGTACGTTTTCCTGAGTGCGCGCGGCCGCAGGCTTTCCCGCCGGGCGGTATACGCTCTGGTATCCAGGTACGCGCGGGAGGCCGGCCTGGCCCCTGGTGTCGGGCCGCATACGCTGCGCCACTGCTTTGCTTCTCACCTGTTGGAGGGCGGCGCTGACCTGCGGTCGGTGCAGGAGTTGCTGGGGCATGCCCGCCTGTCCACGACCCAGATCTATACCCATGTGACCGGCTGGCGCCTGAAGGAAGTGTATGAGCGGGCCCACCCGCGGGCCAGGTAAGGACGGGACGGATGATGGCGATGTTTCACGGCACCACTATTGTAGCCGTCCACCGTGACGGCCACACGGCCATCGGCGGCGACGGACAGGTCACCATGCAGAATGCCACGGTGGCCAAGCACCAAGCCAGGAAGGTACGCCGCCTGTACCAAGGGCAGGTGCTGGCCGGGTTTGCCGGGGCCGTGGCCGACGCCCTGGCCCTGTTCGAAAAGTTCGAGGGGAAGCTGAATGAGTTCCACGGCAACCTGGCCCGGGCCACGGTGGAGCTAGCCAAGGAGTGGCGCACCGACCGCTTCCTCCGCCGCCTGGAGGCCCTGCTGGTGGTAGCTGACGCCGAGCGCATTTTCCTCCTTTCCGGTACCGGCGAGGTGCTGGAGCCTGATGACGGTATTGTGGCCGTAGGTTCAGGTGGGCCTTATGCCCTGGCGGCGGCCCGGGCCCTGGTAGCCCACACCGGGCTTTCGGCCGGGGAAATTGTCCGGGAGTCCCTGGTGATAGCCGCTTCTATCTGTATCTACACCAATGATCATATAACCGTGGAGGACCTTTAATGGCGTTCCTGGTACCGAGGGAGATTGTCGCCGAGCTGGACCGCTACATCATCGGGCAGGAAGAAGCGAAAAGGTGCGTAGCCGTGGCTTTGCGCAACCGTTACCGGCGGCAAAAGCTGCCGGCGGACCTGCGGGACGAAATCGCCCCGAAGAATATCCTCATGATCGGGCCCACCGGGGTGGGCAAGACAGAGGTTGCCAGGCGCCTGGCCAGGCTGGTGGGAGCGCCCTTCGTTAAGGTAGAGGCCACCAAGTTTACGGAGATCGGGTATGTCGGCCGGGATGTGGAATCCATGGTCAGGGACCTGGCAGAGGCTGCGGTGCACATGGTGCAGCGGGAAAAACGGGCCCAGGTGGCTGACCACGCCCAGGCCCTGGCGGAAGACAGGCTGCTGGACATCTTCGCCCCCCTGCGCCGCCCGGCCTCCGGCCGCAACCCCCTGGACATGCTGCTCGGGCGGGGGACAGTGGAGTCTGGCCCGGCAGCCACCGCCAGCGACGAGGAAATCCGCCAGCACCGGGACATCTACCGGGAAAAGCTGCGGCGCCAGGAGCTGGAGAACGAGTATGTGGAAATTGAAGTAGACGACCGTATGCCGCCCATGGTGGAGCTCTTCACCGGCTCGGGTATGGAGCAGTTGGGGATCAACATGCAGGACGTGCTGGGAAATCTCCTGCCGCCACGGAAGAAGCGGCGGCGGGTAACGGTGGCTCAGGCGCGTAAGATCCTGGCCGCCGAAGAAGCCGACAGGCTTATTGACGCTGAGGAAGTGGCTGAGGAAGCTCTCAGAAGGGCGCAGGAGGAGGGGGTTATCTTCATTGACGAGATTGATAAGATTGCCGGCCGGGAGCAGGGGGCGGGACCGGACGTTTCCCGGGAGGGGGTGCAACGGGACATCCTGCCGCTGGTGGAGGGCACGACCGTTATGACCAGGTACGGTCCGGTACAGACCGACCACATCCTGTTCATTGCCGCCGGAGCTTTTCACGTCAGTAAGCCGGCTGACCTGATTCCCGAGCTGCAGGGGCGTTTCCCCATCCGCGTGGAACTGACCAGCCTCAGTTGCGCCGACCTACAGCGGATATTGACCGAACCGGAAAACTCCTTGATCAGGCAGTATACGGCCCTGCTGGGCAGTGAAGACGTAAAATTAAATTTTACAGAAAAAGCTATTGCCCGGATAGCAGAAATAGCTTATACTGTTAATGCCCAGGGGGAGGATATCGGCGCGCGGCGCCTTTACACCATCATGGAGAAACTGCTGCACGATCTCCTTTATGCCGCTCCTGAGGTTGAGGCCCGGGAGGTTGAGATAGACGAAGACTATGTAAGTGCCAAGTTGGGTGGTATCATGCAAGACGTAGACTTGAGCCGTTATATTCTCTAGATGTTCAAGGAGGAATGTTGATTGAAGGCGCTACTAGAAAAGACCCGTGATATCAACAAGTTGCTGCAAAGGTCGGCTGGGAACCCGGTGGACTTTAGCGAAATGGCTAAAGTATTATCGGATACCATTACCTGCAATTGTTATATCCTCAGCCGCTCGGGAGCCATCCTCGGTTATTCCTTCATGGAAGGGTTTGCCTGCGAGATCATGGAGGATATCGTCTACCGGTCGGAGCATTTTCCCGAGGACTATAACGAGGAACTCCTGCGGATGGACCGCACCAATGCTAATTTCGCCCAGGTGGGTAATGGCTGCGTGTTCCAGCCCGGCCGGGAGTGCTTCTTCACCGGCAAGCTGGTTACAGTGGTGCCTGTCGCCGGCGGCGGGCAACGCCTTGGTACCCTGGTTTTGGCCAAGTTCAACGTGGAGTTCTCCAATGAAGACCTGATCCTGGCCGAGTATGGAGCCACGGTGGTCGGGATGGAAATACTCCGGTCCAAGGCCGAAAGGATAGAGGAAGAGGCGCGTAAGCGGGCGGCGGTCCACGTGGCTCTGGGCACCCTGTCTTACTCCGAACTGGAGGCGGTACAGCATATCTTCGCCGAGCTTGGCGGCAGCGAAGGGGTGCTGGTGGCCAGCAAGATCGCCGACCGCGCCGGCATCACCCGTTCGGTCATCGTCAATGCGCTGCGTAAATTTGAAAGCGCCGGCGTGATCGAGTCCAAGTCTCTGGGCATGAAGGGCACCTATATCCGGGTGCTCAACCCCAACCTGCTGGAAGAACTGGAGAAGTACCGGCACTAACTGGAGGTTGGAGTTGCAACTACAGGCCGGTCGGAGGTCGGGTGGCGAAGGGAGGGGCCTAAGCTCCTCCCCGCTTTTTTCCGGTGGTCAAATTTTACCGTCCTGGCGCGGCAAAATCCTTGCCTGAAGCCGGAAGTTATGCTATACTACGCGTGGTTGTTAACCCCACACGCCCGTAAACTGCTGGGTGCAAATGGTGTTAGCGGGCGGAGGCAAACCCAGGAGGTGCTTGTGTGGCAATTATTTCCATGAAACAATTACTTGAGGCCGGGGTTCATTTTGGCCACCAGACGCGGCGGTGGAACCCGAAAATGGCCTCCTACATTTTCACCGAGCGCAACGGCATTTACATCATTGACCTGCAGAAGACGGTTAGGAAAATCGAAGAGGCTTATCATTTTGTCCGTGAGCTTTCGGCTTCTGGTGGCAAGCTGCTTTTCGTGGGCACCAAGAAACAGGCCCAGGAGTCAATCCGGGTTGAGGCTGAGCGGTGTGGCATGTATTATGTTAACGTGCGCTGGTTGGGCGGGACCTTGACTAATTTTGCCACCATCCGCCAGCGGGTGCAGCGGCTGCGGAAGCTGGAGGAAATGGAGGCCCGCGGCGATCTGGAACGGCTGTCCAAGAAAGAGGCCGCAGCCCTACGGGCGCAAAAAGAAAAGCTGGAGCGCTTCCTTGGCGGGATCAAGAATATCGAGTCCCTCCCGGGGGCGCTGTTCATCGTGGATCCCCGCAAGGAGCGGATTGCTGTGGCCGAGGCCAGGAAGCTAGGCATTCCGACATTGGCCATTGTTGATACCAACTGTGACCCTGACGAGATTGATTATGTTATTCCGGGAAATGACGACGCCATCCGAGCCGTGAAGCTGTTGACCGCCAAGATGGCGGACGCGGTGTTGGAGGGCCGGCAGGGGCTTGACCAGCCAACCGCGGATATCCCGGCGCCGGCAGAGCAAGAGGTAGCGGGCATGGCCTAGGAGATGGGAGGACAGGTATTGGAAATCAAAGCTAGCCTGGTGAAAGAGTTGCGGGAGCGCACCGGGGCTCCCATGATGGACTGCAAACAGGCCCTCACCGAAGCCGGCGGGGACATAGAAAAAGCCATCGAGGTGCTGCGGGAAAAGGGGATAACCAAAGCAGCGAAAAAAGCCGGGCGGACTACGGCCGAGGGGATTGTCGAGGCCTATATCCACGGCGGGGGCCGAATAGGCGTGCTTATTGAAGTAAACTGTGAGACCGATTTCGTGGCCAAGACCGGCGATTTCAAGACGCTTTGCCGGGACCTGGCCATGCAGGTGGCGGCCTCGCGGCCGGAATACGTTTCTCGCGAAGAGATTCCGGCGGAAAGGATAGAAAAGGAAAAGGAAATTCTCAGAATCCAGGCCCTGAACGAGGGCCGGCCCGAGAAGATGGTGGACAAGATAGTGGCCGGCCGGTTGGATAAATTCTACCAGGAGGTATGCCTGCTCGACCAGCCCTTCGTTAAAGACTTGGACCGCTCGGTCAAAGATATTATCACCGAGGCTATCACCCGCCTGGGAGAAAATATCGTGGTCAGGCGGTTCACGCGGTACCAGCTCGGCGAAACATGAGCAGGATTCTGGCCCTGGATGTAGAACCAATGCAAGAGCCATAAGTCATGGAGGGAAAAACCTCAGGTGCCACAGCCCAGGTATAAGAGGGTAGTGCTTAAACTCAGCGGCGAGGCCCTGGCAGGCGAGGCCGGCACAGGTATAGACCAGGAAGTTTTGCAGTCCATTGCCGAGCAGGTAAAGGAAGTTCGGGCGCAGGGGGTAGAGGTGGTTCTGGTGGTAGGCGGCGGCAACCTGTGGCGGGGGGTGGCCGGGAGTGCCAGGGGCATGGACCGGGCCACTGCCGACTACATGGGCATGCTGGCCACAGTGATCAATGCCTTAGCCTTGCAGGATGCCCTGGAAAAGCAGGGCGTGGATACCCGGGTGCAGTCAGCTATCGAGATGCGGGAAATCGCCGAGCCTTATATCCGCCGCCGGGCCATCCGGCACCTGGAGAAGGGGCGGGTGGTCATCTTCGCTGCCGGCACGGGGAACCCTTATTTCTCCACCGATACGGCGGCGGCGTTGCGAGCCGCGGAGATAGAGGCAGAAGTAATCCTCATGGCCAAAAAGGTAGACGGCGTCTACGACATGGACCCGGTGGGAAACCCCGAGGCCAGACGGTACCAGGACTTGGCCTATATGGAACTTATTAATAAAGGCCTGGGGGTTATGGACGCGACGGCTGCCTCGCTCTGCATGGATAACAAGATCCCCATTATAGTCTTTAACCTGAACGAAAGGGGCAATATCCTGCGGGCAGTGAGGGGCGAAAGCGTAGGTACCTATGTGGGGCCGCAGCCGGCTGCCGGGACTGAAAAGGAAACCTTGAGCACAGCCCCGAGGTGAAGTGGGCAGAGTGAGGGAATCCGCATGTACGATGAAGTGGTGAAGAAAGCCGAGCAAAATATGGGCAAGTCGGTGGAAAACCTGCAAAACGAACTTGCCGCCCTGCGGGCCGGCCGGGCCAATCCGGGCCTTCTGGCCAAGGTGCAGGTGGACTACTATGGTGTCTCTACCCCGCTAAACCAGGTGGCAAACATCAGCGCGCCGGAAGCCCGCCTGCTGCTGGTGCAGCCCTGGGACAGGGCGATGCTGCCGCAGATAGAAAAGGCGATTTTAAAATCTGACCTGGGGCTGGTACCGTCAAGCGACGGCGCCGTGGTGCGGATCGCCATTCCACCGCTGACCGAGGAGCGGCGCAAGGAGATAATCAAGGTGGCGCGGAAAAAGGCTGAGGAGGCGCGGGTAGCCGTCCGCAATGTCCGGCGGGAGGCCAATGACGAGGCTAAGACGCGGGAAAAAGAAAAAGGCGGCTCGGAGGACGAAACCAGGCGGACCTTGGACGAAGTGCAAAAAATGACGGACAAATTTATTAAGAAGATAGATGAGACCCTGGCCCTCAAGGAACAGGAGATCATGGAGGTGTAATCGTCCTGGTCCCTGACGTGGTGGGGTATTCACTGCCGGCCGGCCGGGAAATCTTAGCCCGGGCGGGGTACAAGGTGGTGCTGGAAAAGGAATCGGCTCCGGCAGGCGCGGGGGAGTTGCTGATCGTGCGCCAGCGGGAAAGCGGCGAGGGCGAAGTGAGCCTGTTGTGCCTGTCGGTGGAAGTGGGGCCGACATTTGAAAGGGGGTGTTGAGATATGCCTCATCGCATTACTGAGGAATGCCTGGCATGTGGGATTTGTATGGACGAGTGCCCCAATGGGGCGATTTCGGAGGGTGACGACATCTACGTCATCAACCCGGATGTTTGTGATGACTGCGGCACGTGTACTGATGTGTGCCCCAATGAAGGGGCCATCGTGGAGGAGTAGTAGCCAAACCCCCTCGCTAGAGGGGGTTTTACATAGGCCGGGTTGGATAATGAGAAAATCAGCACAGAACCACGAAACCCTGAAACAGAAGCTGAACCCTGAGCGCATGCCCCGGCACGTGGCCATTATCATGGACGGCAACGGCCGTTGGGCCACCAGGCGGGGTATGCCCCGGGCGATTGGACACCGCGCCGGGGTAAGCACCCTCCGGGAGATAGTTAAAGCCAGCGTCGAGCTGCCAATAGAGGTGTTGACCGTCTACGCCTTCTCCACCGAAAACTGGAGACGGCCGCAGGATGAAGTGCTGGCCCTCATGCAGCTCCTGGTCGAATATCTCGACCTGGAGGCCGAAAACCTGCGCCGGAACAACGTGCAGGTCAGGGCCATCGGCCAGGTGGAGGATCTGCCCCTTGAGGCGCAGGAAAAGCTGGCCGCTGTCGCCCGGCTGACCTCTGCGAACCGGGGCTTGGTTTTTAACCTGGCTTTAAACTACGGTGGCCGGGCGGAAATCATCCGGGCCTGCCGCACCCTGGCCGGGTTGGTCCAGGAGGGCCGGATCAGGCCGGAGGAGATTTCGCCTGAGGTCTTCAGCAATTCCCTCTATACCGCCGGTCTGCCGGACCCGGACCTGGTAATCCGCCCGGCGGGGGAGATGCGCCTGAGCAACTTCCTGACCTACCAGGCAGCCTATAGTGAAATCTGGGTAACAAATACCTTTTGGCCTGACTTCACTCGCAGCGATTACTACCAGGCATTGCTGGCCTACCAGCGGCGGGAACGCCGGTTTGGGGGCCTCTGATTTGCGCCGGCGCTTGCTTACTGCGGCCTTGGGCATACCGGGGATGCTGCTTTTGGCCTACCTGGGGGGCCCCTTCTGGACCCTGGCGGTTGGGGTCCTGAGCCTGGCGGGTTATTACGAGTTTTACCGTCTGGCTGGCGGGGGGCTTGCCTCCGGTGCCGGCAGCCCGGAACCCGAGGCACAGCCGGAGTTGGGTCCGGCCAGTGAAACTGGCTCAGGCCAATGCCATCCAGGGCCAACCTCCCACCTCCAACCTCCAACCTCCAGTACGGGGCTCTGGTTCGGGGTGGTGATGAACGGCCTGCTGATACTGGCCGCCCACCTGGGGGGAGAGGCCGGCCTTTTGCGGGCGTTGGTGCTGGCTGGCCTGATCTGCGCTGCGGCTCCGGTTTTTCTTTTTCGGTCCTCACCCTGGGTCTGGGCCGGCATCTTCTGGGGCATCTTATATACCGGAGGTTTTTTGGGCCTGGCCGTACCATTGCGGGCCCTGGGCGGCAACTGGCACTACCTGCTTTTTGTCCTCCTCCTGACCTGGGCTAACGATACCACAGCTTTTTTTGTCGGCCGGCGCTGGGGGCGGCATCCGTTGACCCTGTCCCTCAGCCCCGGCAAAACCTGGGAGGGAGCGGCGGGAGGGGTGGGCGGTTGCCTCCTGGTAGCTCTGGTCGCCGCCTGGGTTTGGCCCTGGAGCCCAGGTCACCTGTTGCCGCTGGCCGTTCTCCTGGCCGCCGGGGGCCAGGTGGGGGACCTGGTGGAATCGGCCTGGAAGCGGGCCGCCGGCGTCAAGGACGCCGGGACCATTCTGGCTGGCCACGGCGGCTTTCTGGACCGGTTTGACTCCTTTATTTTCAACGTCCCCTTGGCTTTTTACTACTACCCCTGGCTGGGTTGAAACGACGGTGATCTGGTTGTCGGAATTTTGGCGGCGATCCGGGCGGGTTCTGCTCTACCTCCTGGTATTTCTTTTGGTTTTTTACCTCTTTTATTACCAGTTCCTGCCCGCCGTCTGGAGCCTCATCAACTTTGTCGTCCCCCTGGTTCTTCCGTTTCTACTGGCCCTGTTTCTGGCCACGGCGGTAAACTCGCTGGTAGACTTCCTGGAGGCCCGCCTGCACCTTCCCCGTGGTCTGGCCGCAGTGATCAGTATTACCCTGGTATTGGGGCTGGCAGTATGGCTGCTGGTGGTTATTATCTCCCAGTTGGTGGCGGAGCTTGGGGCCCTGTCAGCCGCCCTGCCCGGGTATGCTTCCCAGCTTGAAGATTTCCTCTCCCAGGTCCAGGCCCTTTACTTGCGCTTTGAACTGCCATCCGGGGCTCAAAACGCCCTGCGGGGTTCCATTGATACCGTGGTGGGCCTGTTGACCGACTTCAGCGGCCGGGCCGTGGGCTGGCTGGTGGGATGGCTTAGCACCCTGCCGGGTTTTTTTCTGATGCTGCTGATAACCATCATTGCCACCTTCTATTTCAGCCGGGACCGGGAAGCCGTCTGGGGTACGGTCCGGGCGACCCTGCCCCCGGCCTGGGCCGCCCGAGTAGAGGCCGCCGGACGGGAGGTGGGTGTTTCCATCCTGGGTTACTTGCGGGCCGAGGCCGTTCTCATTTCCTTTACTGGGCTGCAGGTGCTGGCTGGGTTGCTCATCCTGGACGTTAAATACGCGGTTACCATCAGTATTGTCTCGGCCATCTTTGATATCCTGCCGGTGCTGGGCCCGGGTACCATCTTTGTCCCCTGGGCCGCCCTGCACCTGGCCCTCGGCAATTACTCCCTGGGCCTGGCCCTGGCCGTGCTGTACGCCATCACCGTCATCGTGAGGAATGTCATGGAGCCGCGGGTACTGGGACGCAGCCTGGGGCTGCACCCCCTGACCGTCCTGGCGGCCATTTACGTCGGTCTTAAGGCTTTGGGTCCGTGGGGGGTAATCATCGGGCCGCTGGTAGTGATTACCTTCAAGGCCGCGGCCCAGGCCGGATTTTTTCGCCGGGAAAAATAACGTTGTCTGCTACCGTGGCGCTATCTCGCTTTTTCTGGTGGTGAGGCCAAGGGCACTGCCGGCATCTGCCGGGTGCGGGGAGTTGGGTGGCGGGAAAAGCGGGTGAGGATAGTGGGAAGGAGGAGGACAAGATCAAGCATCTGGCTATCATCGGTTCCACCGGCTCCATCGGCTGCCAGGCATTGGAGGTTGTAGCGCGCTACCCGGGATCCTTTGCGGTCAGCCTGCTGGTGGCCCGGGGAAGCCGGCCGGAGGTGCTGCAGCGGCAGATAGACGCTTTTTATCCCCAACTCGTCCTGCTTACCAGCCGGAGCGCAGAGAGGGAGATGCGTTCCCGCCTGCGGGTTCCTGCCGGAACGCAGGTAATATTTACCAGGGAAGATTCCTGGGAACCGGGACAGATACGGCAGGCCCTGGCGGCAGTGCCGGTAGACCTGGTGCTGAATGCCTTCAGCGGCGTGGCCGGGCTGGGGCCAAGCCTGGCGGCCCTGGAGCTGGGCCGGACCCTGGCCCTGGCCAACAAGGAAAGCCTGGTGGTCGGCGGCCGCCTGGTGCTGGAGGAGGCTACCCGCCACGGGGTCCCGCTCATCCCAGTGGACAGCGAGCATTCGGCCATATTTCAGTGCCTGCAGGGCCAGGCGCGAGGGGCCGTGAGCCGGATTATCCTTACGGCTTCCGGGGGGCCTTTTCGTTCCTTCCCGGTTGCGGAAATGGGCGGTGTCACGCCAGAAATGGCCCTGGCCCACCCCACCTGGCAAATGGGCCCCAAGGTGACGGTAGATTCGGCCACCATGATGAACAAGGGGCTGGAGGTGATTGAAGCTACATGGCTTTTTGGTCTCCGCCCGGAGCAGGTGGAAGTGGTGGTGCACCCAGAAAGCATCGTCCATTCCCTGGTAGCCTTTGCCGACGGCAGCGTCTTGGCGCAAATGGCCCGGCCGGACATGCGCCTGCCCATCCAGTACGCCCTGACCTACCCCGAGAGGTGGCCTGGAGCGGTAGAGTACCTGGATTTGGCGCAGGTGGGGCTGCTGCATTTCGCGCCTCTGCAACGGGAAAAATTCCCCTGCTTTGACCTGGCCCTGGCCGCAGCGCGACAGGGGAGCACCTATCCGGCGGTGCTGAACGCGGCCGACGAGGTAGCGGTGGAGATGTTCCTGGCAGGCGAAATCGGGTTTACGGAGATTCCCAGACTGATTGAGAAGGTTCTGGAGGAGCACGTCCCGGTCGCCGAGGCGAACCTGGCCGCCATCAAGGAAGCGGACGCCTGGGCGCGGGAGCGGGCCGCCTCGCTGGCGGGAAAATAGCTTACAGAAGGCGCAGTAGGGGGATGATGACAGCGATGAAGCCGGCAATAAGAGTGATAAAAATGCCGATGGCCCACCGGGTGACAGCGCGAAGTTCCTGGCGCACGCCGCCGATCTCCTGGCGGACGTCGCTAATCTCCTGCTTCAATTCCTGGCGGACGCCGCCGATCTCTTGGCGGACGCCGCTAATCTCCTCTTTCAATTCGGTGCGGGTAGCCTGAATTTCCTTGCGCAAGCCGGCCTCCATCGCATCAGTACGCGTAAGCAAATAACCAAAGGCATCGAAGCTGCCGGTAATGGTTTCCTGTTCGCCGCTGACCGCTATTTCTTTGGTGGCTTCCTGAGGCATAAACCTGTACTCCTTCTAGGTTTTTCTGTCCCTATTATATCATGCAAGCTGCTAGCCAGCAAGGAGTTTTTGGCTGACTGCTTGCCCGGATGAGTGTTTTATTCATCCCTGGCCCCAAACTTCTGCGCGCGCCTTGCAATCCCGGCAAGGTTTAAGGTATAATGCTCTCAAGAAGTCATAATCAGTGTCTGAAAGGAGAGAAGCCTGCCGGCCCCGGCCCGGTTGATGCCGGGGGACCGGCGGCCCTGCCGTTGACTGTGGCTACTATCATTATCGCCCTGTTGATCTTTGGTCTGCTCATCGTGGTGCACGAACTGGGCCACTTCCTGGTGGCCAAGGCGGCCGGGATCAGGGTAGAGGAGTTTAGCCTGGGTATGGGCCCGGCCCTGGTCAAGCACCGGCGCGGCGAGACCCTTTATTCCCTCCGCCTCTTGCCCATCGGTGGCTATAACAGGATGGCCGGTATGGAGCCAGGGGATGATTTCAACGACCCCAAGGGGTTTAACCGCCAGAGCCTGGGCTGGCGCCTGGGGGTAATCAGCGCTGGCTCCTTGATGAATTTTGCCCTGCCGGTTTTCCTTTACTTCCTGGTCTTCCTCACGGCCGGGGTGCCTGTAAACGAGCCGGTGGTGGGCCGGGTGACGCCGGGCTGGCCGGCGGATCAGGCCGGCCTCCGTCCTGGAGACCGTATTGTGCAGATCCAGGAAGAAAAGGTCACTACCTGGAACCGGGTGGTGGAAATCATCCACCAGCGGCCTGGGGACCCATTACGGGTGGTGGCGGAACGGGACGGAGAACAGCTTACCTTTACCATGACCCCCAGAGAGGATCCGCGGAGTTCCCTAGGCATGGTGGGCATTGAGCAGAGCCTGATCCGGTATTCGCCCGGGCAATCCCTGGTGATGGGCTTCAAGCAAACGGGGCAGTTCCTGGTTTTGCTAGTGGTGGGGTTGTGGCAGATGCTCACCGGGCAGGTGCCGGCGGACCTGGTAGGGCCAGTAGGCATAGTGCAACTGGTGGGCCAGGCAGCCAGGTTTGGCCTGGCCAGCGTCCTCAGCTTTGCTGCCTTCATCAGCCTGAACCTGGGGGTTATCAACCTGCTGCCCATCCCGGCCCTGGATGGGAGCCGTCTGGTTTTTCTGGCCGTAGAGGGAATCCGGCACCGGCCCCTGGACCCGGAGAAGGAGAACCTGGTGCACCTGATCGGTTTCATGCTCCTCATCCTGTTTATGATTGCCGTCACCTACCGGGATGTAACCAATATTTTCGGCGGGTAGCCGAGCGTTGCCAGCTCCCCGGACGCCAGACCCCGCTGCCCGGTAGAAGGTCCTCCCCACCGCTCTCCCCGGGCCGTCCGTCTGGTGGGCCCGGGGTATGAGGGCAGTGGTGGCGGGATGCCTCTCGCCCACTTTCCGTCACCTCCAGTCTCCGGTTTTCGAGGTGAATCCTTTGCTTCAGCGACGCAAGAGTCGGGTTATTCATGTCGGCCGTCTGGCGATTGGCGGTGATAATCCCGTCAGCGTTCAGTCCATGACCAATACCGATACCTGGGACGTAAGGGCGACCGTGGCCCAAATCCTGGAGCTCGAGCGGGCCGGGTGCGAGCTGGTACGGGTCGCAGTGCCGGACATGGAGGCGGCGAGAAAGCTTTCCGCCATCAAGGCCGGAATTAACATCCCCTTGGTGGCGGATATTCATTTTGACTACCGCTTGGCCCTGGAAGCCATCGAACAGGGCGTGGACGGCCTGCGCCTGAACCCGGGCAATATCGGCGGCCCCGACCGCGTCCGGGCGGTGGTGCGGGCCGCGCGGGAGAGGCAGGTAGCCATCCGCATCGGCGTCAATGCCGGCTCCCTGGAGAAGGAACTGCTGGCCCGTTACGGCCGGCCCACCCCCGCGGCCATGGTGGAGAGCGCCATGAGCCAGGTCCGGCTGCTGGCAGACATGGGCTTTGACCAGATCAAGGTTTCCCTCAAGGCGACCGATGTCCCGTTGATGCTGGCGGCCTACCGTCTGATGGCCGCCACCTCTGACTACCCTTTGCACCTGGGTGTTACCGAGGCCGGGACCGCGATCGGCGGCACAGTCAAGTCCAGCGTGGGTCTGGGTATCCTCCTGGCCGAAGGGATAGGCGATACCCTGCGGGTCTCCCTCACCGGAGACCCGGTGCAGGAGGTAATTGTAGGGTTTGAAATCCTCAGGGCCCTGGGCCTGCGGCAGCGGGGAGTGGAACTCATCTCTTGCCCCACCTGCGGCCGCTGCCAGATCGCCTTGGTACCGGTGGCTGAAGAGGTCGAAAGGCGGTTGCGCCACCTCACGACCCCCTTGAAGGTGGCCGTTATGGGCTGCGAGGTGAACGGGCCGGGGGAAGCGCGGATGGCCGATGTGGGGGTGGCCGGCGGCCGGGGCGGCGGGCTCCTTTTCCGCCGGGGCGAGGTTATCCGCAAGGTTTCCCTGGCCGAAATGGCCGACGTGCTCGTGGCCGAGGCGGAGAGGATGGCGCAGGAGATGGAATCAAGGGCCGGAGCATAATCCGGTCCGGACGCTCGTCGCTACTCCAGGTACAGCCCTGCGGCCGGCCGAAGGCTTTTTTAATACCCTCCAGGAAGAAAGGAGAATAACCCGATTTGCTAGCCAGCCAGTTACTGGCCCCCACCCTACGGGGGATGCCGGCTGAGGCCGAAACCGTCAGCCACCAGTTAATGCTGCGCGCCGGCCTGATCCGCCAGGTAGCCAGCGGCATGTACACCCACCTGCCTCTGGGCTTCCGCGCCCTGCAGAAGGTGGGCAACATAATTCGTGAGGAAATGGACCGGGCCGGCGGGCAGGAGCTCCTCCTGCCCATTGTCCAGCCGGCGGAAATATGGCAGGAAAGCGGCCGCTGGGACGTGTACGGGCCGGAAATGTTCCGCCTGCAGGACCGCCACGGTCGCCACTTCTGTCTGGGACCCACCCACGAGGAATTGATCACCGTGCTGGTACGCCAGGAAGTGAATTCCTACCGCCAGTTGCCCCTGCGCCTGTATCAGATCCAGAATAAATACCGCGACGAGCGCCGGCCCCGCTTTGGGGTGATGCGCGGCCGGGAGTTTGTCATGAAGGATATGTATTCCTTTGACCGCGATGCGGCCGGCATGGAGGAAAGTTACCGGATCCTGGGTGAAGCCTATCACCGCGTCTTCAGCCGGTGCGGGCTGCATTTCCGCATGGTCGAGGCTGATACCGGGGCCATTGGCGGGGCTGTGAGCCACGAATTCATGGCCCTGGCTGCCAGCGGCGAGGCCGAAATAGTCTACTGCCCGGAGTGCGACTACGCGGCCAACGTGGAGAAGGCGGCATGCCACCCGCGGCCGGCCGGGGTGACGGCCGCCGCCGGTACGGGTTTGGAGGCGGCGGAGATAGTGCCAACTCCCGGGGCCAGGACCATGGCCGAGGTAGCGGCGTATCTTTCGCTGCCGGCGGCGCAGCTCATCAAAACCCTTATTTACCAAGCTGACGGTCGCCTGGTGGCCGTCCTGGTCCGTGGGGACCGGCAGGTAAACGAAGTGAAACTGCAAAGGCAGCTTGGTTGTCTGGACCTGGAGCTGGCGCCGGACGAATCCGTGACCGCGGCCCTGGGCTGTCCCCCGGGCTACGTGGGCCCGGTGGGCCTGCCGGCCGGTATCCCGGTCTACGCCGACACCGAAGTTCCTATTATCCGCCGATCCGCGGCTGGGGCCAACCGGGAGGGTTGTCATTATGTAAACCTGGAGCCGGGTCGCGACTTTGCCGCGGACGTGGTGGCCGACCTGCGCACGGTGGAGGCCGGGGAGCCGTGCCCAAACTGCGGCCACCCCCTGGAAAAGGCGCGGGGCATCGAAGTGGGGCAGATCTTCCAGTTGGGCACCAAGTACAGCCAGACCCTGGGCGCCACCTACACCGACGCTGACGGCGGCGAAAAACCGGTGATCATGGGTTGCTACGGCATTGGCGTGAGCCGTACGGTGGCGGCCATTATCGAACAGCGCCATGACGAAAAGGGCATTATCTGGCCGGTGAGCGCGGCTCCTTTTGCCGTGGTTGTGGTGCCGGTAAGCGAAAAGGAGAGCCGCCAGATGGAACTTGCCCGGCGGGTTTATGGCCTTCTCCGGGACCAGGGGATAGAGGCGGTCCTGGACGACCGGGACGAACGGCCGGGGGTGAAGTTTGCCGACGCGGATTTGATCGGCTTCCCCTACCGGGTAACCGTGGGCCGGCGTACCCTGGAGCAGGGTACGGTGGATGTGAAAGAGCGGGCTACCGGGCAGGAAGAAGCGGTTCCCGTGGACCGGGTATCCGGTTACCTGGCCGAGGCCCTGGACCAGGGCCGGTAGGAGGTTCGTAGGGATGTGCGCTGGGGCCGCGAGCCGGACCTTTTACCTGCTGGGGCGCTGCGGGTATAAAACTTCAGCTTTGGGAGATATATCAGGTATGGGAGTTTCGGGGAAGCGGCGAAGTCTTGTCAAAACACCAGGGCCAAAACGGCCGCCTTTCAGGTGGACAGTGGCGGTAGGGAGTCCGGCGAGACTAGCCGTATGCTTGGGAGAATCAGGCGGGGAGGGGCCGCAGTTTCACATGAGGAGCGGTGAACCTGAACATTGGGTATTTCGGCCGTCATTCCCGCCTACAACGAAGAAAAGACCGTCGCCGCCGTGGTCCGAACGCTCCAGCCGCACCCGCAGGTTACCGAAGTAATCGTGGTTAACGACGGCTCGGAGGACGGGACTTCCGGGGCCGCCCGGCGGGCGGGGGCGCACGTCGTTGATCTGCCGCAGAACCTGGGCAAGGGCGCGGCCATCATGGCCGGCGCCCGGGTGGCCGGCGGGGAAATCCTGCTGCTTTTGGACGCCGACCTGGTGGGCCTCGAGCCCGCGCATATTGACGCCTTGCTCGCTCCCGTCCTGCACGGCACAGCCGAGATGACGGTGGGCATCTTTGCCGGCGGGCGCTGGCTCACCGACGTAGCCCACCGCCTCACCCCGTTTCTTTCCGGCCAGCGTGCCGTGCGGAAGGAAATGCTTCTGGCGGCGGAATCCCTGAAGGACAGCCGCTTCGGCCTGGAGGTGTCCCTCAGCCGCCTCCTGGGAGAGCGTGGCTGCCGCCCGGTCGCCGTCCCGCTTTATAACCTTTCCCATGTCATGAAGGAAGAAAAGATGGGCTTCTGGCGCGGTTCCCGGGCTAGAGTGAGGATGTACTGGGAGATAACCAGGTGCCTGGCCCGGAGCAGGGGCCAGGGCGCCGGCCCTGGGTAAAACCGGGAGTTCATGGCCAGATTGCCCTTCGCTCCCGTAGTGGGGCGGTGCCGCCGGAACCGGACCCAATCCTGACCTTTATCCCGTCTTCCTGCTGTCGTAGCTCCGGTTTGGCCTTACCTCCAGGGCTTACGCTCCCCTTGGCCTGCCCAGGCTCAGGGTCAGGGCTTTACCCGTTGGGTTCAGGCTCAACCTGGCCGGCAATGATCCATGGGTCCTCTGGGCTCAATTGGCCTCTGGGATCTCCCGTGTCGGGCCATGGCCATTGCCTTAATGGTATTTTAACATGGATTTCGCAAAAGTCTATGGGACAAATGTCCCATTTTATTAGGACATTATGTCAACAAAATAGTGACACTCAGCCGGCGGCGTCCTTTTTAGCCGGCGATTCACTGCCTGGTCGGGGTCAGGCTCCCCCACCCCGGCTACATGAGGCTGGCTAGGGCCAGCACCAGGGCGTGCCAGCTCTGGTCCACCACTACTGCCATCCAGGGGATGTCATCGGCCTGGCATACGGTCCGCACCCACCAGATAACTACCCGCCGATGATCCAGGATTACATGGGCGATGAGTATCAGGGCCAGGCCGGAGTAGCCGATCCCCCCGGCCGGAAGGCTGAACAGGTAAACGCAGGCTGTGTACACCACCACGTGGGCCAGGAGCGGCAGCCATTGGCTGGCTTTGTTGTTGGCCATCCAGGAGGTTTGCACCAGGTAGTCGCCGACCAGATGGCCGACCAGCAGCCAGGATAAGGGTTCGGTTTGGCCTCCCAAGGGTTCTGTTCTCCTCTCGCCGTTATTTAGAGAAACAAGATGTGTCCAGTTCCCTGGCTGGCCGGGAATCGGCCTGCCTGCGTCCCGAGGCGGGAAGTGTTTTGCTTTCTATCTGTCGCCGGCCTGACCCCGCACCCTAAGTCCCACTGGGCAGGGAGTTTTCCATGGCCCGGCAGAAGGCCGCAGCCACCTGCGGGTCAAACTGGGTGCCGGCGCAGCGGCGGATTTCGGCCAGGGCTTCGGGTACCGGCGCTCCTTTACGGTAGGGCCGGTCGGTGGTGATGGCGTCAAAGGTGTCGGCCACGGATATTATCCGGCCTACCAGGGGGATCTCGCCGTCTTTCAGGCCTTGGGGATAGCCGGTGCCGTCACATTTTTCCTGGTGGTAGAGGGCCCCTTCGTAGATGCCCCGCACCAGGGAGCGCGGGGTCACATCCTCCAGAATTCGCGCTCCGATCTGGGGGTGGGTCTTCATTATCTCGTATTTCTCCTTATCCAGCGGCCCCTCCTGTAACAAGACGTGGTCCCGGATGCCGATCTTGCCAATATCGTGCAACAGGGCGGCCCGCTCCAGGTTCGCCATTTCTTCCGCGGTAAAGCCGAGTTCCCTGCCGATCATCAGGGAGTAACGGGCCACCCGCTCGGAGTGACCATGGGTGTACGGGTCACGGGCGTCCAGGGAGGAGGTGAGGGCGCCGATCAAGCTGTGCAGCAGGGTGTGGAGTTGGGAGTATAAGCGGCCGTTTTCCAGGGCGATGGCCGCGTGGCCGGCAAAGGCCAGGGCCAGTTCCAGGTCGTCCTGGCCGAAGAGACTGTTATCGGATAACTTGTTGATCAACTGCAGGCAGCCGATAACCTTTGCCCTGGCCCGCAGCGGCACGCAGAGGATGGAGCGGGTGACAAAGCTGGTAGTCTGGTCAAAGCGTCCGGCCCAGGCCGGATCCTTAGTAACGTCCTCTACCAGGCGCGGTTCGTTTCTCTCCACCACCTGCCCGGCCAGGCCCTCGCCCGGCGCCAGGCGCAGGCCTTTGAGGCTGTCGGCCCTGGGCCCGCGGGCCATCAGGGGGGCGAGATACCCGTCCTCCTCCACCAGCCACAGGGTACCGGCCTCGGCCGCCGCCACTTCCATGGCCTTCTCCAACACCAGTTGCACCAGGTCTTCTGGCTGGAGGTAAGAGTTAAGCTCCCGGCTGATTTCCAGCAGGGTGGACAGTTTCTCTACCTTGCTCGGCCCGGTCTCCATCCTCTCCACCTTCCTGACTTGAGAAATGAGCAGTGAATATTTTCACCGGTTGCTCCAGGCCCCGCACCGCCACTGTTCCCAGTTCCCGCAGGCCGGCGGTTGCGAAGCCCTGTTGCTCTAGGCAGGCCAGTGTCCTCTCGCTGATAATCATCGAGGTCTTGAACTCCTTGTTCAGGCTTTCCAGCCGCGAGGCCAGGTTGACCTCCTCGCCGATGGCTGTATACTCCAGGCGCCGGGGGCTGCCGATGTTGCCCACCAGCACCGGGCCGCTGTTAATGCCGATACCGATGCGGAAAAGCTTTTCTCCCCTTTCGGCCCAGGTCTGGTTTAGTTCCTCCACCCGGGTCAGCATCTCCCCGGCCGCCTTCAGGGCCTGGCGGGCATGGTGCGGCGAAGGCACCGGCGCGCCAAAAAGGGCCATCAGGCCGTCTCCCAGGTACTTGTCCAGGGTGCCGCCGTGGCGGAAGATCACCTCGGTCATGGCGGTAAAGTACTCGTTGAGCCTGGCCACCACTGTTTCCGGGGCCTGCCCCTCACTGTAACTGGTAAAACCGCGGATATCCGAGAAGATCACCGTTACTTCCTGACGCTGTCCGCCAAGGGGGACCATCTCCGGGTGCTGCACCAGTTCGCTTACCACTTCGGGGGGGACATAACGGCCGAAAAGCTCTTGGACGCGGCGGCGGTTAAGTTCGGCTTCGATGAGGTTACTCAGGGTCACCAGGGTGAAGGTGAGGGCAATGGTGATCAAGGGGGCTAAGAAGTTGAGCCATAGGCCCATGGAGAGCCAGAGCCAGTACGTGATGGCGGCCAGGCCGCCGGCCATTCCCAGCATCGCCGCCGTTCCCAGCCACGGCCGCAGGCGGCGGGTGGCCAGTACGGTTCCGGCTCCCGCCAGCAGCAAGACGAGCAGGTTCAAGGGCGTTCCGGCCCGGTGGAAGTACCGGCCACGCAAAAAGCTGGCAATGGCATTGGCGTGGAGCTCCAAACCCGGGCTGGGCAAGGCCGCTCCCAGTACCAGGTTGCTTCGGGTAAAGGGGTTGTTGTATTCGTCGTGGAAAAGGGGCGAAGTCGGGCCGATAAGGACTATCTTATCGCGAAAGGTTTGCGGATCAATGCGGCCGGCCAGCACGTCGGCATAGCGGTAAATAGGAAAAGTCCGCCCCGGCCCGGCGAAGTCCACCAGTACCCTGCTGGCGCCGTTCCACGGCACCCGCAGGTGGCCGGCCACCAGGCCCGCCGGGCCCAGGGTCAGGTCGTCTACGTCCAGGCCCAGGTAGGCCAGGGTTACGGCCAGGCTAAAAGAGGGATAGGGGCGGGCAAAGGTGTTCAGGTCAGCCGGAATAACCCCCCGGACGACATTATCCACATCAGTGGGCGTGTTGATGAAACCAGTGCTGTGGCTGGCGGCCGCCAGAGGCGACCACGGCTGCTGAAGCTGCTGCATCCACTCGCCGTTTTCCTGGGAGAAGGTAAAGGTCGAAGCCAGCACCGTGGCCGGCCCGCTCGCCTTCAGAGCCCGCGCCAGGGCTTCGTCCCCGGCCGGATCACCGGGAGCGTCCAGGAGGAGATCCCACCCCACCACCCGGGCGCTGGCCAGTTTGGTTATCAGGTCGGCGTGGACGCTGCGCGGCCAGACAAAGGGCCCGATCTCCCGGATGGAGGCATCGTCTATCTCCACCAGCACTATCCGTGGGTCCGGGGTCTCGCGGCCCCGCAGGCCGAACCAGGTATCATAAAGCATCAGTTCCCAGCGCTCCCAGAGGCCTAGGCCCGCCGTAGCAAGCATCACCGCCAGGAGCACGACTACGGCCACGTACCGCCGACTCCGGCGCAAAAAACACTCCTCCCCCCACCCACCAGGCTATGCTACGTACAAGCACACAGCTATCTTACCATAGGTAGGCCCATGGTAGCAATAACCCATTATTTCTTCCGTATTTTTTCTTCTTCGCTGTAGGCCATCTCCCCGTGGACTTTGCCGGTTAGAGCTTCCAGCAACTCCCGCCGGCGTCTTACCTCGAATTTGCGGTAAATGTTCCGGAGGTGGGTTTTCAGGGTGCCCTCGGAAATGTAAAGCTGCTCCCGGATATCGGCGTAGCTTAAGCCCTGTACCAGAAGCAGCACCACATCCTGTTCCCGGGGGGTTAGGCGCCCGGCAAAGGGCCTTAATAGCTCCTCTCCCGGGTGCGGCTGGACGCCACCATGACTGTCGAGCCATGGCCCGGCCGTCTGAGGAGGGTCCGGCTGTTCTGCGGCCGGCAATGACTCGGCGGCCGGACTAAGGGCGATTCCGGCCCCTACCGGTGTGGATTCCTCCAATACCGGCTTGGAACTGCCGGCAACCACCTGGGCTGGGTCTCCAGCATGAGCCGTCGGGGCCGAACCCGCGTCCGGGCAGGCAGATACCTCTGTTTTTTCCCCGCGCCATTCGTCCGGGGTTGGACCGCAGTCATCGGGGCCCGGGCCGGGGAAGGCAAGAAAAGAAGACGCCACAGCTTGGCTGGCGGCAACGGTAGTTGCTGCTGGGGTGGGAAGAGATATCTCCAGTCCCGGGGTGATCTCAATAGCCAGGGCTACCGCCTGCCGGTGTAGGGTCTCCTCCAGCCTGGTCGAAGCCAGGACGGCCGCGAAGAGGGCAAGGAGGGCGAGTAGCCGGGGTTCCATGATCGTCTCGGCCGCCAGGGGCGACAGGTAGGCCCCCAGGCCGACGGTGAAAACGTTTAAACCCAGGCCCAGGCCGAAGTATCGCGGGGCCTCTCCCGGGCGCGAGAGATCGGCTAGGGTTGTCCACAAATACAGATCAGCTAAAGCATAGCCCGCTTGGGTCAAAGCCGGCGCGAGAAAGGCGACTAGAAACCAGGAGCGGGAGACCGAAAGGGTCAGGGAAATACCGATCACGGCCAGAGCCCAGTGGGCCAGCCACCGGCGCCCGTGGCTGTCAGTGGGAAACCCGGCTAAGACGGCACAGCCTATGTATGGGAGAACACCGTAGTATGTCCCCCCGGCCGGTAAATTCTGTAGAGGCCGGTAGACCATTTCGGATACCAGGCCGGTCGTAAAGTAGATGCACAGGATGAACAGGGCCAGCCCGGTCGGCAGGCGAAGCAGCCGGGGCTGGAAGGACAGCCGCGAAACCCTGGACGAGGTGCCCGATCGGCCCGTTCTGTCCGGCCCCGGATCCGGCGGAGGGCCGTCGTTTGTCCTTACGCCAGGGGCCAAGGTGGGAGGCGGCCCGGCGGCACCCCCGATCAGATGCGCTCTCACGCCCAGCAGGGTGGCTATCCCCAGGCTGGCCGCCAGGGAGACAACGGCCAGGAGCAGCCCGGCCAGGGGCCGGTCTCCAGGTATACTTACCCACGTGTCGGCGTATAGGAGCCCGTTGGCCAGGGCCATGCTCATGGCCAGGGTACGGCCCCGGAGGTGATCCGGGACGGTGTCGGTAAAGACCGTGCACCAGGCCAGCACCGCCGGGGCCGAGGCTATGCCCATGACGGCGGCGAAAGCCGGCCACCCTTGCGGCCAGCGGAGGCTCAGGCCGCTGGCTGCCAGACAGACGGCCAGGCCGATCGCGGCCATGGTCCACGGGGACCAGGCGCGCCACGCCCCGGACCCGGACCCGGCCACCAGGCCCAGGGCGTGGAACACGAGAAACAGGTACACGCCGTCCAGGGTCTTGGCCCCTTGGGCGGTAAACCAGTCCAGGCCGGGGCCGAACAGGGGGAAAGAAAGCAGCCAGCCGAACAGGGCGGCCAAGAATACCAGCAAGGCTATCCGGGGCATAAGCCCTTTTTCGTCCACATTCACGTTGCTTGATCTTCCCTTGCCGTCACAAGACGATAGTGTGGCTAACGGCCTTAAGTGCTCAAAAGGTATCATCCTGAACTGAGTATACCATATCACGGCACAATTTCCAAAGGAAACATCATCCTCGTTGGGGTTAAATTTTCGCAAAGTATCCCCACATCATCCCCCATATCACTTTCATATCATCCCCAAGCCGGCAAGATCATCCTGGAAGCGGCCCGGGGATGATAGACAAGGGGAAAGGGAGGCCGGATAATAAAGTCCAGGTACATATTTGTAGCTAGCGGCTGGAAAGGCCATGGCGGCAGGAGTCGGAGGGTGGGGAGAGGTGACGGTTGCCTTCCTGGCGCGGGTAAATCTGTTGCGGGGTGTTGAGCCGGCTGGCCTGGAGGAGTGGGCTGGCGCCTGCCGGCAGAAAACTTACGGCCGCCAGGAAACTATTTTCCTGGAAGACGCTCCGGCTGATGCCTTCTATATGATCAAGTCCGGACTGGTGAAGATCTACCGCCTTACCGAGGAAGGGCGCGAAAAAATCCTCGACGTTTGTGGTGAGGGCGATTTCTTTGGAGAGATGGGGCTTTTGGATGACAGCCCCCGCTCAGCCGGGGCCGTGAGCCTGAGACGGGTTGAATTATTAGTCATGGAGAAGGCCGATTTCCGCCGGCTGCTAGATAAATATCCCCAAGTGGCCCTCAATTTAAGCCGGGTTCTCAGCCAGCGCCTGCGCCAGGCGAACGAGCAAATACAGGACTTGGCCTTTCGTGACACCAGGGCCAGGATTATCCGCGCCATGGTAGCCATGGTTACCGAGCTGAGCCTGCTGGAGCCGGGCCGGGACCGCATAGTCCTGCCCCTCAGCCATCAGGAACTGGCAGGGATGGCCGGCACTTCCCGCGAGACGGTGACGCGTGTGATGGCCGAACTGGAAAAGAGAGGGGTGGTTCAATCGCGGCGGGGCAGCCTGGTGGTTAACCGCGCTGCCATGGGTGACATTCTGCTCGCCGGTGAGGAGCAAACCTGAAAAAGTTTGCAGTCGCTAACGGTTGTCATAGAAAATTTGAGAAGTATTTGATATTACCGGCAGGATGTTTTTTCATAAGCATTGCAGGAAAACAAAGTGAGGTGTAGAAAACTTTACCTGCAGAATAACTCCCGGGGTACGGGGCTCAGCTTGGGGGCCGGCTTTCAGTGTGATTACATGGGCGTTACACTTGCCAGATGCGCCTCTCCGCCGGCCGCATCCGGCCAACAACAGGAGACAGGGGTGCGACTGATTATGCCCAACAACAAAACAGGGCCACGGGTGTGCCTAGTGATTATTCTCCTGCTGGCCGCGGTGCTTCTTTCGCCTCTTTCTGCCCTGGCGGCAGAAGCGCGGGGGGTCATTGTCAAATATAAACCCGGCCGGGTGCCGCTCTCGGCCCTGCCTTCAGCCGGGGCCCCGGGGCGGCAACTGGCTAGGCTGGGAGTAGTACCAGTGCCGAAGGGGCCCTCCGAAAGCGTTGACAGCCTGCTGTCCCGCTTCCAGCGCGACGAGCGGGTAGAATATGTGGAGCCGGATTATGCCCGCCGCGCCCTGGCAGTATATCCCAACGACTCCTTGTTCGGCCAGCAGTGGGCGCTGGCCCGCCTGAAACTGCCCCAAGCCTGGGAAGCTACCTTGGGCAGCCGCGAGATGGTGGTGGCGGTGGTGGATAGCGGGGTGGACGCAGGGCATGAAGACCTGGCTGGCCGGCTCCTTCCCGGGTACGACTTCGTTAACGATGACGCCTTCCCTGAAGATGGGGTTGGCCACGGGACCTTTGTGGCCGGGATTATCGGTGCCCTTACCGACAACGGGATCGGCATGGCCGGGGTGGCTTGGGAGGTTACGCTGTTGCCGGTGCAGGTGCTGGATAGTAACGGTTACGGCTATGACAGCGATATCGCCGCCGGGATAATCTTTGCCGCCGATCAGGGGGCCAGGGTGATCAACCTCAGCCTGGGGGGGGCCGAGTATTCCCAAACCCTGGCCGAAGCGGTGGCCTACGCAGAAGGGAAGGGTGTCGTGGTAGTAGCGGCAGCCGGTAATGACGGCGGCCCGGTGATTTATCCGGCAGCCATCCCGGAAGTGGTGGCCGTAGGCGCCATTCAGCAGGACGGCAGTGTATGGGTGAAATCCAACCGGGGTGCCGGGCTTGACGTGGTGGCTCCCGGGATCGGCGTCCACGGCCTGAGGTTGGGCGGGGGAACGGCTCTGGGCAGCGGCACCTCTTACGCTGCGGGGTACGTTTCGGGAATAACCGCCTTGCTGCGGTCCAGGGAGACCTGGCTGGCGCCGGAGCAGGTGCGCCAGCGACTGCAGACGGGCACGACGGACGTGGGGGCCGCCGGGTGGGACGAGATCAGCGGCCATGGGGAGGTAGACGCCTGGAAGGTTCTCAGTTACCATGGTGAAATGGCCGGGCGGGAAGATGTCAATGGCGACGGTCTGGTGGATCTCTACGACCTGGTGCGGGTGGCCGGGATTTACGGCCGGCGTCCTGGGGAACCGGGATACGAGTCATCCCTGGATCTGGACGGCGACGGCGAGATCACCCTGGGTGACCTGCGTCTGGTAGCCGAGTGGTATGGCACCAGGTAGCCCCTTGTCACCCGTCTGTCGGTGGTAGCCGGGGCGCCCTGGGCGTTTACCCGGAGACTTTTAAAGAAGGGTCAGGGGAACTGATTACGCCATGAGAGAATTCTTGAGCCAGACGGAGCTTTTTCCGGGCCCTTGCCGTGGAGGATTTTTCAACACTTGTCCCGGGTGGCCTTCCGCTTTAGCCGCGCCCTCAGCCAATGAGGGGTTAAGGCAGTATTTTCAACCGCCGATTAAAATTTGGCTAGGGTGATGGCCATCACACTATGAGGCGGAATTGGGGCTTATAATCGCAGCAGGGTGTAGCGGCAGATTCTTGTCATTGTTGCTCGAAGTTGTGGTGTGGGTGGCTTCCGCAAATGGTATGCGTAGCGCTGTCGCTGATGATTACCTGGGGGGTGGCTGTAGGCGACATTAGTCAGCTTGACCTGGGATGAGGGGCTATGGCCATACGCCGGGGCGGGGCCGCGGCCCTAACATTTTGGTTAGTGGAGAGGTGAAATTCGATTGGCAATGAGAATGACCAAAATGAGGCATGGCAGTCTGGCGGTTATTTCCGCACTCATTATGCTGCTGAGCATACTGGTACCGGCCGCTCCCCCGGCCCTGGCCGGGGAGGGTGGAGAAGGGTCCCCGCCGCCGGCACCGACCTTTGTTGACTCGCTAGACGGGGCGGCAAATACGGGGGCCGTCACCAGCCCCCACTTCGGGCAGACCTTGAGCAGTGCAGTTTATGGAGTAAGCTGGGTGGACGGGAAGGAAGGCAGCGCCGCCCACCTGGACGGGGATACCAGTTACATAGGGTATAACGGCAGCCTGTTGAACCCCACCGAAGGTACTATCCGTTTCTGGTGGAAACCCGATGCCAATCTTTACGAGAGCTATCAGACGCCCCACGAAGGCTGGACCGGTTATGGGAGTTTCCCAACGCCGCTTGGTGGTTTTCTCCTGGATACGGTAGGCTGGGCTGGGGCCTTCTCCGGCGCCTCTGGCTTGTGGCTTGGATTTAGCCCTGAGCCTGGCGTCTTGGCCACTTCCCTGAGTTTTGGCACCTGGAGCGACTCCGGCTGGTCTAACGCCACCTGGTCTACCCCAGAAGGGTGCCGGTGGCTTTCTGATCACTGGTACGACATCGCCGTCACCTGGAGCGGAACCACGGGTAAGATCGCTGTTGCCGTTGACGGGCAAAAGGTGGCCGAAAGCAGTTATAACGCCTCTTTGAACAGCAGTGAGCCCTTTTTCCTCGGCCAGGCGCCTTGGGAATTTTGGGGGGAGAGCTACTGGCCCTACGGCCCCCACACCATGACCGGCGCCTACGACGAACTGCAAATCTATAACGTGGCGTTGGATTTTCCCACCCCTCTACCCCCGCCGGAGGTCTGGGTGCAGAGCGACGCGACCCAGACCGGGCCGGATGCCTGGAGCGTGACGCCGGGCGAAACCTTCAACCTGGACTTCATGGTCGGAAGTGTCCCGGCCCTCTACGGCGCTTCCCTGGACTTCAAGTTTGACCCCGCCGTGGTGGAAGTCGTTTACGTGAACCAGGGCTCTCTCTTCAGCGGCCTGGACCCGGCCGGATACGCTATTCCGGTCAGCCCCTGGCTGGGGGACGGCAGTCTCGACCCGGATATTAACACCCAGGGCCTGTTAAGCTATGCCGTCACGCTACTGGGCCAGGAAACTTCCGGCATACCGGCGGCCCCTGATGGCGAGAGCCTGGTAGAAGTTACTTTTCGAGTGAAGGATAATGTTGACCTTTCCCAGGGGCCGCAGTTGCCCATCCGGTTCACCAGTAGCGGCGGTCCGGGTGACCTGACGCTGGACGGAGCCACGGCCTTGGTAAAGCTGGCCACTTTGGTTGACGATGATAACAATCCAGAAACAGTCATGGTAGAGGCTTTCGTGGCTTACCTGGGCCGGGACGCCCTGGTGCAGGTGGTTGAAACGCCTCCGCCGGTAGCCATTGCCACCGACTGGTTGCCGGAGGCCGCCGTCAGTTCGCCTTACAGCCAGCTTCTGTATGCCACCGGCGGGGAGCCACCCTACACCTGGTCCCTGGTGAGCGGGTTCTTGCCCGACGGCCTGGAGATGGACACGGTAGGCCGCATCCACGGCACGCCGGTAGCCGCAGGAACCTTCGGTTTCACGGTACAGGTAACCGATAATGCCGGGTCCACGGCCACGCGGGACCTGGAATTGGTGGTTTATTCTACGCCGCCGCCCCCAGGGTTCTGGGTAGAGCCGGGTACAGTGCCCGAAACCGACCAGGACATCCCCATCACCATCCACGGCCAGGGCTTCGGCACTGACGTCGGCCAGGTGACGGTGAAGGTGCGGGAAAACCAATACTACCTGCCGCCGGACGCGCTCCTGGTGAAGGAAGCGCAAGTGATTGCGGTGCAGGACGACCAGATCAGCGCCGTCATCCCCGGCGGTCTGAAGGCTGGGTACTACACAATCGAGGTGTCGGTAGCCGGGCAGCTTCTGGCGACCGTGTTCTTTGAAGTCACCCACGTGGGCACCTACGTGGAGCCGGGTTATCCCGGTCCGTGGAATCCCCTGGTGCTGCCGGCAGAATATGACCCTGCCGGCATAAGCGGGTGGGCGTACATAGGCAACCTGGAGGTCTCCCAGCCAGACCTGGCGGTGCGGCTGGTGCCGGTAGGGCCGGGGCAGGAAGTCACACTGGATCCCAGCCTGCTCGCCTATACCAGCCATGGCCCGACCTTTGGTGAAGTTAGCTACGGCCTCCCGGCAGGCCTGGCCAGCGGTAAGTATGAGATCGTGCTGGACGTCACCCAGAATGAAGAAACCCGGAGTTTCAAGCTAGCCTTGCTGGTGATAGGCGATCCCCACATCTACTGGCTCGGGCCCCATATGTTCCCAGCCGGCACTTCTGAGCTTGCCGTGTGGATGGACGCGGCCAATATCTCCCTCGACCCGGCCCAGGTGCGGGTGCTGGTGCGGGAGGCTACTCCTGACGGCCTTGGAGCCGTGGTAGCCGAGTCTACCGAAGTCTGGGTAGGCACGTGGGAAGACGGTAGTTCCAGCGATGGCTGGGTGCAAGCCGTCCTTAACGCTGGCCCCGGCCTGGCTGGCGGCCGGCCGTACGAGGTGGTGCTGGAAGTAAACGGAGTTCTCAGCCTGCCCTGGCCGGTGCAGGCCACTTCCGGAGCCATCCTCGACTACCCGGACCAGTACTGGTATGAGGCCGGGGTCACCGACTTCGTAGTAGAGCTCCCCGGGTACAACCTGAGTTCCGACGCCGACTACACCGTGAAGTTGGTCACGCCGCCCTGGAGCCAAAACCCGGGCCAGGTGGTGGCCCGGAGCACCAGCGTAGAGATAGTGAATCCCATGGCCGCGCAGGCCGCGGGTAGCACTTCTTACGAGCCGCCGTACCGGCTGGAGAAGATTTCCGGCAGGGCTGCTTCTTACGCCGCCCAGGGGACCGGTGAGGCTCAAGGCAGCACCTACCGGGTGCAGAGCGGCAGTTCATGGCCGGCGCAGAACATCCTGCGGGCAAGCATGCACGCAGAGGCGCCCATTCCGCCGGGTGAGTATAACCTGGTGGTAGAATCGCCGGTGCAGGAAATTCACTATCCGGATCCGTACATGCCCGGGCTCTGGGTACAATTCACCGACCAGCCAGCGTTTTACACCATGCAGCCATGGGATCTGTTGCCCGGTATGTCGGGCCAGGTGGTGCAGTTCTACGGGATCAACCTGGAAGGAAAGAGCTTCAACGTTAACCTGGTAAATGAAGCTGACCCGGCCACGCCTGTCCAGGCCTGGGACAACGTAGCCCCGGTCGTCACAGATACGGTCGAGCAGTACCTCGAACTCACCCTGCCGGAGCTGGCTCCGGGCGAGTACAGGTTCGACATCTCCTGGGATTCCGGCTCCATCTCCTGGTGGTTCTACGTCGGCCAGCCGCCCGAGGAGCAGCCGCTGGCCATTGCCACCGATTCGCTGCCGGAGGCCGCCGTCGGTTCGTCTTACAGCCAGCTTCTGGATGCCACCGGCGGGGAGCCTCCCTACACCTGGTCCCTGGTGAGCGGGTCCTTGCCCGACGGCCTGGAGCTGGACACGGTGGCCGGCTGCATCTACGGCACGCCGGCAACGGTAGGAAACTTTAACTTTGAGGTGAGCGTGACCGATGCTGTGTACGAGATGGTCACCAAGGGGTTCAATCTGACAGTGGGTACGGGTGAGGCGGCAGGCCGGGGCACCGTTACCGGCCAGGTAATCCTCCAGGGCCGCGATCCAGGGAAGTATGGCGGCGTAGAGGTCAGCGTGGATACGCCGTCCGGACGCCTGGCCACCCTCACGGACGCGAACGGGAATTTCGTCCTGAGCGACGTGCCCGAGGGGACGCGGGAACTGAAGTTCTTTAAGGAAAAGTACCTGATCAGGAGGGTTGTTGTACAAGTAGCCGCCGGCGATAACACGATCGAGCCCGTCACCTTGCTGGTGGGCGACATCAACGGTGACAACTGGGTTAACCTGCAGGACCTGACCCTGCTGGCTTCGGCCTACCGTACCGAAACCGGCCAGGAGGGGTTCGACCCCAGGGCCGACCTGAACGCCGACGGCAAGGTTAACCTCCAGGATCTTACCCTCCTGGCCACCAACTACCGGAAGGAGGGGGATTAGCAACCTGTTTCCCCACATGAGCAGGTGTTGCCGGGCTGACATGGTTACCGGTAAGTAGTCTTGGCGGTAGGATTCTAGCTAGTATGGATAGCAAAAGCGCGGGACAGGCAGGGGAACCGCAATGTGTTCCCTGCCTTGTCCTGCTCCTAGGGCGAAGGGTTGCACACTGAGCGGAGGGGGTGGCTCATGCTAATTTCTCAATAGAGTTAATCGGATCAGCACAAGGTTATTCTGGCGGAAAGCCGAGACAAATCAGGGAGAGGTGAGCGTTATTTATGGAGCTTAGGAAGTCGCGTTTCTTATCATTAGTGATGGTCATTGCCCTGCTGGCCGCTTTCATCCCCGTGCCGGCCGTAGCCGCAGACGCGGCGGCGGTGGAGAAGGTCACGGTCAAGGCATACAGCGGGCTGGCCGCGACTGCCACGCCGATAGACCCCACTACGAAGCAGGTAGGTGAGACCTTGGCGGTATGGGTAGAAGCGGTCAACG
>SLTJ01000015.1 GCA_004347685.1 Clostridia bacterium | reverse complement strand
GTAGCTCTGTGATGGCACTGATTGTACCATCATAACCTACGTAGCGCTAGTGGGGGCCGGCCCCTCCATTATGTCTAAGATCCCATGCAGGGACTCGTGCCCTGGCACTAGCAGGAGAGTGAAAATAAGGAATCCCCTCTCAGACTGGAGCCCCGATTACTGATAGCTTCCAATTGCCGCGACGAGGGTGACGCGATGGCTCTTTTCCTGGCTTTTGTAGGCATGCTTTGCTGGGGGCTGGCACCCTTGTTCGGGAAGTATGGCCTGCGCGGGGCCAGCCCTATGACCGCGCTCAGCGTGCGGACCATGATCGCCGCCAGCCTGGTGGTAGCCTGGACCCTGGGCTTTGGCGACATCGGCCAACTACGTCGCGTTGCCGCCTCCCGCAACTTGGTATTTATTGCGGTTGAAGCCCTGCTGGCTACCCTGGTCGGGGATCTGGCCTACTTTGCCGCCCTCAAGCATGGCAATATCAATCAGGTTACCCTGGTGCTGGCAGCTTCACCGCTGGTCACCATTATCGCCGCCTATTTTTTTCTGGGTGAAAGGCTTACCCTTCCTCAACTCCTGGGCGCTTTCCTGGTGGTTACAGGGCTTTTTCTCGTCGGGATCCAGGCTAAATTGTGAGGTCACCCTGTAACTCCTGGCCGGGCAGCGGCATATAACAAAGACAGTGATTTTTGCTGTCAGAGGAGGTAAGCCGCCTTGCCCGCGTATTTCCAAGCCCACCCATCCGCATCGGTGCCCCGTGCCGCCGCAGATGACACCGACGCTACCGCGCCCATCCTCGAGGCCCTAGCAGAATACACCCGGCAGCACACTGTCCGCTTCCATATGCCGGGCCACAAGGGGGGATACGGTGCCGATCCGCTGATCCTCAACCTGCTGGGAAGATGTGCCTTTGTTCATGATGTGACCAATGTCCCGGGTATGGACGACCTGCACCAAGCAACGGACGTTATCCGCCAGGCCCAGGATCTGGCCGCCACCGCCTTTGGTGCCGAGGCCACCTATTTCTTAATTAACGGCGCTTCCTGCGGCTTGCAGGCGCTAGTGATGGCCATCTGCAATCCGGGGGACGAAATCCTGGTGCCGCGCAATCTGCACCGCTCTCTCCTCAGCGGCCTGATCTTGAGCGGCGCTCTCCCGGTATTTTTCAAGCCTGCCTACGATCCCGACCTGGGGATTCCCTTGGCCGTATCGCCGCCAAGCATCGCCGAAGCCCTGGCCCAGCACCCCGCCGCCCGGGCCGTCTTCGTGGTCAATCCCACCTATCACGGTATCACCTCTGACCTGGCGCTGATCGCCGACACAGTACATGCTTATGGCCTCCCGTTGCTCGTGGATGAGGCCCACGGGGCGCACCTGCGCTTCCACGAGGTACTGCCTCCCTGTGCCTTGGACCAGGGAGCCGATGCCTCGGTGCAGGGTACCCATAAGATTTTGGCCGCCTTCACCCAGGCTGCCATGCTCCATGTCCGAGGAGAAAGGATAGATCGAGCCCGCCTGGAAGCCGTCCTCCGGATCCTGCAGAGCACGAGCACTTCATACTTGCTCCTGGGCTCCCTGGACGCGGCGCGGCGGCAGGTGGCCGTTTCCGGCCGCCAGTTGCTGCAACAGGCCCTGGAGCTGGCGCAAGGCCTGCGCCGGTCCGTAAATGAGATCGAAGGGCTCTTTTCCTTTGACGAGGAGTGGGCGCGAGAGAGGGGAGCGGCTGGCCTGGACCGGCTTAAGGTAACCATTACCGGCAAGGAGGCTGGAATCAGCGGCCTGTGGGCCGAAGAATGGCTGCGGAAGCACTATCATATTCAGATGGAAATGTCCGACCCGTACAACCTGCTGGCCATCGTCACCTTTGGCAATACCGGGGAGGACATCGAGCTGTTGCTGCACGGCTTACGGGAAATGCAGGCCCGTGCAGCCGGGCGATATGGGTCTGAATTCGGGCCTTGCCCTCACCATCTCTTGCCCCCCGATCCCGTGTTATCAGTCACGCCGCGGGAGGCTTTCCTGGCCCCGGCCGTAGCCCTACCCCTGGAGGAGGCCGTAGGCCGAACAAGCGTGGAAATTATCAGTTGCTACCCGCCGGGAATCCCGGCCCTCTGTCCGGGAGAAGTGATTACCAGTGAGGTGGTTACCTACCTCGTCCTGGCCCGGGAACTGGGGGTGCGCCTGCAGGGCCCGGCTGACCCCACCCTGAATTCCATCAGGGTAATGCGGTAATTAGGCGCGCGGGCCCTTTTCCACAATGCGCGGGCTGGGGTCATAGGAATCCACCCCCAGGTCCTTGCGGATGATCTCGCCCTTAGCAGTTTCGATGGTTATCCAGGAGCGAACTACAATACCGGCCTGACCCGGCATTACCACTCGCTGGCTGCCGGTCGGCAGAGTGGGGTTGTAGTGGTACTCGGTCCAAGTCTGGATGTCCCTTAAGGTCTCATGATGCCATCTGACCCGGGGCGGCTTCTTTTGGCCGTAAAAGGCCATGTATAGAGTGTCGCCAGTGTTTTTCGCCCAAATAAGTATGGGTCCCCCGGTATTGTTCCTGAAGCGAAAGTCATAGGTACCATAGGATACCGTGGCATCCTGCCCGGGCGGCACGTAGGGAACAGTTAAGGAGTGGGGATGGCGCTCCACTATTTCCACGTTGCTGAGGACGGCTACGTTATACAGCAGGGAGGCGATCTTGCAGACGCCCCCGCCAGTGGTAGTGGTTATCCGGCCGCCGGAGTAAGTGGGGCCGGCGCGGAACCCCCGGGCTTGGGTGTACGGCCCCACGCACCGGTTCTGGGAAAAGACCTCGCCCGGCTGTACCACGGTGCCGGCCAGCATGTCCGCGGCTAGGGCGATATTATATCTTTCGTTTTGGATCGGGTCAGGCAGGGTGGCTTTGTAGGCGGCCATCAGTACCGGCGTGCCATTCTCCTGCAGAGCCCTTTGGAAGCGCGGATCATTGGCCCAGGGCAGCGGACTGACTGGGGCTTGGGCTGCGTCCGGGTCTTTTGGGGGGGCGACCGGGGCTGATCCGTTTTGCTTCTTGTCCGGGTCAGGGATATCAGACTTCCACCAGTGCTCCGGCCAGAGGCGGCTGAGCAAGTCACCGCGGTGCTCGACTACTTGCCCGGTGGCTCCCGGTGAAAGCCCCGCTACCCCTATGAGCCCCCAGGAAATTACCAAAGCCAGGGCCGTGAAAGCGATCCATCTGGCAAAACGCAACAAACAGCCTTTCCTCCCTTAAGCCGCTATACCACTACGTGACACTGAAAAGCGGGGATTAAAAGTAGTTTGTACCATAGCCCGGCCCTTAACCCTGCCTGATCTAGCCAAAATGGTAGCCGAAAACCATCCTTACCTTCCCCAGACGAGCAGGGTCATCCAGAGGGAAGCCAGATATCCCACGACATCTCCCAGCAGGCAGAGGGGGACGGCATACTGGCTGCGGCGGATGCCCACCGACCCCAGGTAGACGGTAAGAACGTAAAAGGTAGTCTCCGAATTACCCTGCATCACCGAGGCCAGGCGGCCGACAAAGGAGTCCGGGCCGTAAGTTCCCAGAATGTTGGTAACCATCCCCATGGCTGCCGCTAGTGAAAAGGGACGGATAAAGACCAGCGGGAGGATTTCCGCTGGTAACCCGAGGGGCACCAGGAGCGGAGCGGACAGGCGCGTTACCCAGGCGAGAAAGCCACTTTCGCGAAACAGCCCGATGGCAACATAAATGCCAATGATGTGCGGGAGGAGGCGCACGGCCAGGCGTACCCCGTCAGAGGCGCCGGCGATGAATTCGTCATAGACGTTAATCCCACGGGCCATGGCGGCCAAGAGGGTAAGTGCGATTAATCCGGGCAGGATCCAGGCGCTAGCCGTGACCAGCATGGCCTACCTGAGCCCAAACAACCGCCGCCGTAGTAGGCGATCGGCCACCAGGACAGTGGCCGTAGCGATGACCGAGGCCAGGGCCGCCGGGAGTATTATCACGCTGGGTTCGGCAGCTCCGGCACTGGCCCGGAGGGCAATGGCCGTAGCCGGCACCAGGGTGACGCAGGCGCTGTTCATGACCAGAAAGGTGATCATGGCCGGCGTGGTGGTGTCGGGCTGACGGTTGAGCTCCTGGAGCTGGTTCATGGCTTTCAGGCCAAAGGGAGTGGCCGCGTCGGCCAGCCCCAGGAGATTGGCGGTTAAGTTCATGGCCATGGAGCCCAGGGAGGGGTGGCCCGGAGGAATGCTGGGGAAAAGGGCGCGGAGGAGGGGGGTCACGAGCCGGGCCAAGCCGGTCAACAGGCCAGCTTTTTCCGCCACCCGGCTTACGCCGAACCAGACGGCGGTTATGGCTATCAGTTCGAGGCCGGCGGTCAGGCCGCGGGTAGCCTGGCTAAAGATCGTGGTGGTCACCAGGTCAACGTTGCCGCTGAGGCCGGCCCAAAAGATTCCCGAGATGATCAGGACAGCCCAGATGATACTGACCACGGCGCTCCTCCCCTTATTTCCCTTCAGGCGTAAGCCAGGGAACCTGCCCGGGTATACCTGCATCTATGCATATGCGGCGGGCATGGCCGGTAGACCGCTGGGAAACGTAATCGGCTCTGGCCGTTACCGGCACGTAAGGCTAGCGCCCAATCGCTGGTTAGAGGAGGTAGTTTCGGCTATCAGAACCAGGCTCCAGAAATTTATCCGGCAGAGGGCGCGGCCCTTGGTGGCCTCCGGGAAGGAGCCCACTCCCTCCAAACCTATAATCACGGTTTTTGACAGCCTGGCCGAAGTATTAATAATCTCCTCGTCAGGTAGTTCGGCCAGACTTTGGTCGGTAAAGACGAGATACGGGAGCAAGGATACGTCTCGCAAGGTAGCGATGGTCGCGAATATGTGTTGCCAAAAACGGGTTCCAGAAAGCGGCGATATTCCTGCTTCCATGTCTCCAGTAGGACCACGGGCGCGACGATCAGCATAGGCCTGCGGGGTACCCTATCGTCACCGTCCATTAGCTCTGTTAGCCAGGCCATAAAAGCCAGGCACTGTAGGGTCTTACCCAGGCCCATGTCGTCCGCCAGCAGTGCTCCTTTGGCACCCCGGATCCAGAGTCTCTCTAGCCATTCCAGTCCCTCTTGCTGGTGTGGTAGGAGTCTGGCTTCACGTTTTAGACTTCGTGGCTGGCCGGGTGTTCCCGGACGAACGTGATCCGAGACACTATAGGTATCCTCCAGGAAGTTATCTCTTATTATCAAGACTTTCCTGGTACCGGTCCCTTGCCGGTAGCGCTCCAGGGCTTCTTCAGAGGAGGCGTCCGCCACGGGAACGAGGTCCATGTTGTTCTAATGACCTTTTTACCGGTGCATCGAGAACGACCCCTGGGCCTTCTGGAACCACATAGATTTCGCGAATCGTTGAAAATCGGTCGAAGACCCGGAGAAAACTTTCCTGCTGTTTGGCGTCCAGCAGCGGGCTTGTTTCGGCTTCCCCAGTGGTGCTTTCCTTTTCTTCGCAGAGCACGGGCTCAATCTCTATGGTATCCTGATCTACCTGGCGTAATTGTACCCGGATTTTGGAAGGTGCGACAACCTGTTCGCCGCTAAGATACATATCCAGCATGGCACCGGTGGCCTGGGCCAGGCCCTTCACCTGGGCGAAGGTCAGGAGGTTGTTCTTGATGGCCTCACCCGCAGGGGCCTGCTCGCGGCTGTTGAAGGCACCTATGGCCTCAAGTAGGCTGTACTGGTCGCCCACCAGGAGGTAAGCCAGTTCAGAACCTATTTCCAGAAATGCTCCAGTCTTCTTGGGGCTGGAGAAGGGCTGCCCATTCCCGTCCAGGAAACGGTAAATGTAATAAAAGTCAGGGCTTCCCAGGTTACCATTAGATCTAATCTCAATGATAAATGGAAAGGCCTCCGGGAGCCCCAGGGACCTTCTTTCGTCCTCACCAAGATTGGCGGCCTCGTGGTGAGGAATAATTACCAGGCTGCCGTCAATTTGGGCTCGATCCTCGTCAACCAGCTGCTGCAAGACCTGGGCGCTGACATCCTTCATATTTGCGGCCTCCAAGTCCACCGGAAAAAGAAAGCCCTGGCTTTCAACAGACCACCATCGTTCCGCTCGGCAGGCCATTCCACACCACCCTTACAAATATGGCTTTGCCGGTCTTATGCCGGTACGCAACAGGATCCATTGGGCAAGCTTCTCCTGCCACGGACCAATATGTCTTTGGTAGTGGACATAATTATCGGCCCGCAGTTCCGAACCAGAGTACTTTGGTTGACCTAACTCGAACCCGCAAGTTTGCTGGTCCCACACCCGGCAGGCGCCGCTATGACTCCACTCCAGAAATATGTACCCGCCCATTTGAACAAAAAAGACGCTTTGGTTACCCTCTACGCCGGACAAGATGGCAAAGTGGCGCTCCTCCATATGGGCTCGCATTTGTGGACTATCAACCAGAGCGCGCGCCCTGGGACCGAGGGCCACCCAGGTATTCTCGATGTATGGCAGGTAGGCCTCCCAAAACCGTCTGCGGTAAGCCCACTGGCGGTCTACAGCCGTGCGGTCTACAATGCTGAAAAAGAACTCTAAGTCCCTTTTTGAGATCCACTGGGCGAAAATGCGTTGGGCCTCTGGACTTACATCCTTCCACCACACCCTTCCCCCGGGGAGTCTAGGGTCATCCATATGTTTGAGAAAGAACGAGCGTAGCCTGTCCTGAATTTCCTGGTTGGCTTCAGGTCCGGCCCTGGATATCAGCTTCGTGGCCGCTTCCGGCAACATTTCCTTAAACCGGGCCCTTGGCGGTATCCCGGGCGTCTCAAGCAAATTAAGTGCCTTGCCAAGCCCGTTGGGGAAAGTTTTCTCTACCATAGTGAGGCAGGTACGTGTCAATGCTTTGACGAATGCGCCTGTCGCCAGGTCGCCCTCAAGCCCTAAGTCCTCTGATAGCAAGGCAGCGGTTTCCTTCTCGCTGGTGAGTATCCATCCCGCCGCATGTCGGGGTCCATCCGGTGCAAAGACCAAAGAAGCCCTCTCTCTCCAGCGCCGCACTCTGGGATTCCTTCCCTGGTACTGGGCCAGGCTCCTAACAAGGAACTTTCTAATCACCTCAGTACCGGGGAGTGTCGGGTCGAAGAATAGCAGGTAAGCATGAATAAGTTTGAGGATGTTAGTTCGAGCACGGGGTTCCAGGAGACGCAGGATATGCTGCACCAGCTCTGCTTGAGAGGCGATTTGCGGGGGCTCACCATAATACAACACCCAGGGAAGATTACCGACTTCACTTTTGCTCAAGGCCAACAGTCCCTTGCTTCCTTGTGAATCCCATAACGTCTTTGCCTTATTCGCCAATGCCCCCAGCTCGATCTTCGTGGGGATCTGCGGAGCCACATCATATCTTTCCATGATCTTGCTATGCTGCCGCACCACATGCACTGGCTCAGGGAAGGACACCGGCTGCAAGGCATATTTAATCCGCTGGCGAAAGCTCTCCAGCAATGCAGTCACTGCAGTCACTGACTTGCCCCCTCCAGACCCCTACGTAAATCCTCGATAACTGCGGCTTCCTCCCGCCTGGGCGGCGTCATGGAGAACCGTAGATCAATCCGCCTGTTTTTTTGTTTGTCGTTCTCTGTATCGGCCACGGCCCCGGGCACGGGCCTTCGGTCCGCGTACCCGCTAACTGAGAAGATGGGCTGGCCTATGCTGTTCCTGATGCTCTCCAGTCCAGGCTCCATTTCCAGCATCTTGTTCCAAGTATTAATAGCACGCTGGGTCGAAAGTTCCCAGTTGGAAGGGAACCGCCCGCTCCTAACAGGGTCGCTGTCCGTATGACCTTCAATAAAAATAGTTTCTATGCTCCCCTGATATTCGGGGTCTTGCAATATAGTTTTTAACGCCGGAGCGAGCACATCCATAACGTGTATGCCGCTCGGTTTGAGGTCGGCCTGCCCTTTATCGAACAAGATCCCCTCGGGGAGACGAAGGACTCCGTGCTCAATATCTACTTCCACCTTGATGCCGCGGCTTAAAAGGTCTCCTTCGAGTTTCTCCAAAATTTCCCTGCGCTTATCTTCGTTATCCATAAGTTGGGCTGTGGCCTGGCTAAAGCTGAGCATATAGTACGTGAGGGCCAGAATGAAAATGGTTAACAAGGCGGCCATCAAGTCGCTGATGGAGATGGAATAGCTTTCGCCTGCCTCCCCGGCGTCCGGAGCAGGCCGGTCATAACGTCGCTTCATAACAATCTCCCTGCCGGGTCAGCAGTTCACCGTTGGTAGCCGGGTACGGCTTACCGTTTTGCGACCGCGTCACCCAGATCTTCCACCGCAGCCCGGACATTTCTTCGGTTACTTTGGTAACTTGAAATGATAACTGTTCAGCCGTCTGGGAGGTAACACTGCGCAACAACTCCTGTTGTTTGCCCAGGCCTTCCTCTACCCGAGAGGTAATAGTACTCAAAACCGTTTCTAGTTGCATACCGAACGACTGCTGCTTTTCACCTATGGTGCTCAGGGCTTCCCCAACACTCGAAGTAAACTGTTGCAGATTACTCTGCATCGTGCCTGCGAGCTCTAGCTGCGAATTCCGGGAGTAATCAACCATCTCCTTTAGAGTCCCTTGTGCCAGATTCAGTGTTTCACCTAACCTTGCCAGTTCGCCGCCCGCCTGTTCACTAATGGTCTTGGCCACTTCTGCGGTTCCCGTACTGGAGAGCTTTTCGATGGCTATGAGCAGCTGCTCAAGGGCAGGAGTTAGGCTGGTGGCCAGCTTTTCTTCCAGGGCGGCAGCAATACTGACGGCCAGGTCGGTATTGAACCTCTTCAGTTCTGCCGTCTGCTGGCGGGATTCCCACAGGCTTTCTGAAAGCCACGTCTCGGGGTTCTTATGGGGGAACAGCGCATCAATAGCTGTTTGCAGTTGGCGAATGTCATAACGGAGTTGGTTACTGAGGACCTTCTCTACAAACGAGAATACAAGTGAAAGCGATATACCCCATAAGGAGCTGCTGAAGGCTACGCCCATGCCGGAAAGAAGACTTTGTATGCCTTGCCGCAGGCTATTTACATTATCCGTGTCAAGATTGATCTGGCTTAATCCCCATGTTAGTCCGACGAAGGTTCCCAGGATACCCAGGCCGGTTAGACTTCCCGGCACGATGTTATATAGCCGCTGGTTGATCATTGGGGCAACTATGCTGTTCTCGTTAAAGAAATATGCGGCCTCAACCGTCGCCACATATCCTGGCTGCCCGCCGCAATCCTCCTGGACCAGGGTTTTCTCGAACTCCTGCCACGACTGGCCAAGGATCCCGGCTAGCCTTCTATTGAGGTCACTATAATGGATCTCGGTATCTCGGGCTGAGCCTTCCGATACAACCAATTTGGCCTGCTTGATTACCCGCCTGCACGACCAGAAATCCCTGAAATAGAATCCCAGAAACACGGCAAATATGGCCATGGTGGCGGCAATCCAATAGATTGTCAAGGCGTTTCCGGCAGGAAACAAGACGGCAATAAGACTACTCATGCCCTGGCAAAGCCCCTTCTGTGGGAGAAGAAACATCCCCCAGGATGCCCGCTACTGCGAAATCAACCTCGCGACAAAACGTTTGAACAGGTTCTCTAGATCACCGTGCCGCCCAACCGCACCCAGCCACTCACCGGGTATCGCCCTGAACCCGTACATGGTCCCCGCCAGTCCTCCGGTCACCGCCCCGGTGGTGTCGCTGTCGTCGCCCAGGTTGACAGCTTTGAGTACCGCTTCGGCAAAGGAAGTGCTGTGATACATGCACCAGAGGGCGGCCTCCAAGGTATGGATGACATACCCGTCAGAAGATATCTCGGTTTCGTCCAGTCCGGCCACCCTTCCGGAAAGCACCCGCTCGAAATGGGGTAGTTCATTGCTGTACGGCGGTTGCTGGTAATGCGGGAGAACCTGCCCGGTAGCCTCTTGGCAGGCACGGGCGAAGTCCAGGCCGTAGAGCAGGTTGGTCGCCAAGACGCAATAGAACCCGCAGGCCATCTGCGAACGGGGATGCCGGTGGGTGAGGCTCGAAACCTGGTGGGCCGTAGCTAGAATTTCGGTAGCACTGGCTCTGGCAAAATAAAGACCCGCGGGAAGGATGCGCATCAGCGAGCCGTTGCCGTTGGCGCTCTCGGCGTTGGTCCCGGCCTGCTCTGGGGGAACTTTCGCCGCCAACCTGGTAATGGCTTCCCGGGTAGTAAAGCCGATGTCGAAAGCCTGGCCCCACGGTGTCCAGTAGCCCTCCTTGAACCAGCGTACAAACCTGGCCGCCATATCCTTCAGGTTATAGCCCTCGATCAAGCTCTCCACTGTGCAGAGGGTGAGGGAACTGTCGTCTGACCACGTGCCCGGAGGCTGGTGATGCGATCCGTATCCTCGCATACCGGTGACCGGGTTTCTTTTCAGGACCTCCCGGTCTACAAATTCCACAGGTACTCCCAGGGCGTCACCGACAACCACGCCCCAAAGTCCACCAAGAATCTGGTCTTCGGAATAAGCTTGCTGCACGCTGCATCACACCGTGTTTAAAGTCGGTAATTGTAAGCTGATGGTGATAGTTTCGACAGGGAAAAAATTTTTCCTGCATTCCAAGACTATGTTTGTCACCTCGTAGTTTAGTCCAGGGTCATAGCAATCCTGCTGTGGCCAAGTATTTGCTGCACTACCTTGGGCGATTCCCCCAACTCCAGCATGATGGTCGCGAAGGTATGCCGGACACTTATAGCCATGTATCGCTGGACCTGGAGAGGAAGGCGGCGGCCCGGCTGAACGAGGTGCTGAAGAAAGAAAAAGCCCCTTCCAAGGTGGAAAGGAGCTAAAGATGCTAGATACCCTAGCCGGCAGGGATAGCACCCCTGGCCGGCTATTTTTGTTGTCACCAGGGTTGGGTTGATGTACGGTTGATGTCAACCCCCTTTTTGATGTCACCTGCCGAACCCTGAAACCCTTGTCAAATCTGGTGGAGATAGGGGGAGTCGAACCCCCGACCTCTTGAATGCCATTCAAGCGCTCTCCCAACTGAGCTATATCCCCGCTTCTCTTGCCGACGGATATTCTAGCATATAGCTTTACTTTTTGCAAGGGGTAGGATGAGATTTTTCGGCAAGGGATTGTAAGGGTCTGGTGCTGGCCTCAGAAGGCTACATCTTTAGACTATGGAGATCGTGTCCTACCACAGGGTTGCTCCTGAGGTGTCTGCTTCACCTAGCTTCCTGGACAGACCAGTGTTTGTCCCCATAGGTGAATTCGTAGCTGCCGTCATTTTCCTGCAGATATGGGGCCAATTGCCAGAAGGCGGCCCGGGAAAGTCTGATGTCTCCCGGCTGGTCCAAGCTGGTATAGGGTTTGCCGTCCCTGAGCATGATCTCACCGGGCGGGAAGGGCAGCACGCGCGTATCCACCAGGCGCATTTGCAGCTCGGCACCTTCTGGCCATACGGCATCAGCCACGAAGGGGGCATCGTCTACGGTAACTGGATAGGTCTGGCCGTTCATCTCAATGAAATATCCAGATTCCCTTCGGACGAGATGGGAGGCGAAAAGCCGCAATATTTCCGGGCGGAATATCTCGTTATCTCCCCAGTACCACTTGCCATCGGCTTTGATGCGCATTTCGGTCATACTCGTCACCTGCCTCAACTCCTACCGCTGCCCCGCCCTTGAGATTGAGCCTTGCGCCTCCCCGCTGTTTTCGCGCGGTGCCGGGCGGCGACGGCGCCACGGGCCCTACATGATTAGCGTGCCTACCTCGGTTACCGGCCGCCGGTTCGCGGGCCGGATTTCCTCGTCGGGATAACCTACGGGGATAAAGGCGATCAGATCCATGCCCGGGGGGACGTTGAGGATCTTTTCGATTTCGCCCTTGGCCTGCATGGGGCCGGTCATCCATACGGCTCCCAGTCCCATCTGGTGCAACACCAGCAGGAGGTAGCTGATGGCTGCTGCCACCGACTGGATGCGGGAATTGGCTGTCTGCCGCCACTGCCGCATTTGCGCCGCTCGGGGGTCAACCGCCTCCCGCCGGATCAGGATCTGGTCGGCCAGGGATTGGTACTGGGCGGCAGCTACCGCTATGGCTGCAGGCGCGGCGCGGAAAAAGGAAGAAGTGGCCTGCCAGCGCCTAAGAGTATCACCCATCTCCACCGCTTCCGGCCAGGACGCCATGAGGTCAGCGCTGGTCTGGACCGCGTCGGCTATTCTGCCGATCGTTTCCCGGTTCAAGATCACGTAGAAGTGCCAATTCTGCCGGTTGCCGCCGTTGGGAGCCCAGGTGGCCAGTTCTATAGCTTTGAGTAGCAGGTCCTCGCTGACTTCTTTGGCCTGCCAGCGTCGGATTGAGCGGCGTCCTTTGATGAGTTGTTCTAAATCGCTTAAGTCCAACTCGTTCTAACCCCTTGTAGTTCACCTAAACGACCGTTTAGCAGCGGTATCGGCCGTGGGCGATCGTTAATCTGGTGGCCCGTTAGGAAAGGCTGAGGTTCGGTTCTTAGGGCAACCTCTACTTGGAACCCTGCCCCTTGCGCACGTATACCCGGTACTCCCCGCCTTCTTCCTCCAGGCCGAGGAACTCGTTACCGGTGGCTTGGCACCAGGCCGGCATGTCAGATTTGATGCCTTCATCATCGGCCAGCACTTCCAGCACCTGGCCGGGTTGCATTTCCTTGATCTTCTGGAGGGTATGGGCAATCGGCATCGGGCAGTAGAGGCCGACGCAATCAAGGGTCACATCAGCTTGCACTTGTTCTCCACCGCCTTAAATAAAGAGATTGACCTGGCCTTGCGTCGCGTCGCCTAGGTAGGTAGCGACGCCAGCGAAGTTGTCAACGTCCGGAAGAAAATCTTCCTTGGTCAAGCCCATGATGCCCATGGAGGTGGTACAGGCCACGAATTTTACCCCAAGGCCTTTGGCCATGGACAGCAATTCCTCCACTGGCGGGAACTTGGCCTGCCGCATGAGTTGGCCTAAGGCCCATTTACCTAGGCCCAACATATGGAAACGGGAAAGGGGGAGGCGCTGGCTGCCTCCCCGGTTGAGGCGGTTGAGCATTTTCTGGAGCCAGCCTTTGCCGGCCACCGGCGCGCTGTTTTTGCGGATGATGTTGAGCCCCCAGAAGGTAAAAAACATGGTTACCTCCAGGCCCATGGAAGCGCCGCCGATGGCCAGGTTAAAGGCTGCCATAGCTTTATCCATGTCCCCGCTGAAAACAATGACAGTCATTTTGTTACCCATATAACACCACTCTTACTTAACCGGGGCGCCACATTCGGGGCAGGTGGTGGCGTCCCGGGGCAGAGGGGCCTGGCAGGAGTTGCAGTAGTTGATGGTTACCCCGCAGGCCAGGCAGTATGCCGGGTGATCGTCGTCTATTTCGGTTTCGCAATAAGGGCAGAAGCATATCTTTTCGCTGTCTACCATGATAGCTAATTCACCTCCTGCTTAGACTTGGGGTGATTCTTTTCCGGCTTTCTGGAGGTAATCCTCGATGGCCTTGTGCAGGGCATCCGCTCCCAGATTGGAACAATGATACTTATTGGGCGGGAGCCCGCCGAGTTCTTGGGCCACGTCTTTGTTGGTAATTTGCATGGCTTCCTCGAGGGTTTTGCCCTTGGCCATCTCGCTGACCATGCTGGAAACTGCTATGGCCGCGCCGCAGCCAAAGGTTTTGAACTTCACGTCCGCTAGACGGTCCCCATCTACTTTGACGTAAAAAGTCATCATGTCGCCGCAGACCGGGTTTCCCACCTCGCCGATCCCGTCTGCATCCGGAATCTCCCCGACATTCCGGGGATTCATGAAGTACTCCATGACCTTTTCGCTATAAGCTGGCATGGCTACGAACCTTCCTTCTTACCTTTAAGAAATTTGTCCCAGAGGGGCGACATCTGCCGCAGCCGCTGTACCACGGGAGGCAGAACCTCTACTACATGATCCACATCTTCGGCCGTATTGTCAAGTCCCAGGCTGAAGACAAGGGAGCCCTGAGCGGTCTCAGCCGGAACATTCATGGCGGTCAGGACGTGGGAAGTTTTCAGTGCCCGGGAAGTGCAGGCTGAGCCGCTAGAGCAGGCCACCCCCCGAGCATCCAGGAGCATCAGCATGGCCTCACCCTCAATGAACCGGACGCAGAAGCTGGCATGTCCCGGCAGGCGTTGCTGGCGGTGGCCAGTTATCAGAATATGCTCTACCGAGGCCGTTATCCCGGTGAACAGGCGCTCCCGCAGGGACTGCAGGTGTTCGGCGTACTGGGGGAGCCTGGCCGGGGCCAGCGCGGCGGCCCGGCCCATGCCGACGATCCCCGGGACGTTGTCGGTCCCCGGCCTGCGCCCCCCTTCCTGGACGCCGCCGTCCATGAGGGGAATGAGCCGCACCCCGCGCCGCAGGTACAGGGCTCCGACCCCCTTGGGGCCATAGAACTGGCAGGCGGCCAGGCTCAGCGCGTCAACCCCCAATTCCTCGACGTTGATCGGGATCTGTCCGGCCGCGGCCACCGCGTCGGTATGCATGATGGCCCCGTGCTCCTTGACCACCGTGGCTATTTCCCTTACCGGCTCGATTGTACCCACTTCCGGGTTGGCCAGCATCACCGATACCAGCACCGTGTCCGGCCGCAGGCTGGCGGCCACGGCGGCCGGGGATACCAGCCCGTCGGCGTCCACCGGCACCAGTGTAACTTCAAACCCCCGCTTCTCCATGGTCCGGGCCGCCTGGAGCACGGAGAAGTGCTCGATGGCTGAAACGACAATGTGCCGGCCTTTTTTCTCTTGGGCTTGGGCCAGGCCTTTGATGGCCATGTTGTTGGCTTCGGTGCCGCTGCCGGTGAAGACTATTTCCTCGGGCCGCGCCCCGATGAAGGCAGCTACCTGGGCGCGGCTGGCTTCCACGGCTTCCCGGGCGGCGTCACCCCAGGAATGCAGGGAGGCCGGGTTGCCGAAATGCTGGGTGAAGTAAGGGAGCATGGCCTCCAGGACTTCCGGGAGCAGGGGAGTGGTGGCCATGTGGTCCATATAAACTTGGCGTGTCACCTTTATTGATTCCCTTCTTTTCCGGTAGTGCAGCGCCGCAAGAGAGATACTCCCCCTTGCAAGGCCGCCTGAGGAGGTGTTTAGGCCTTGGCATCCCTTTGTCTTTTTGCCGCGGAAAGCTGCACGATGTGTTCTTCTTCCTCCCGGATTAGTCTGCTCACGGCTTTTTGTTCCTCAGGGGAGAAAACCAAACGTGGGAAAGTGTGGAAGAAAATGATCGTTTCCTTTTCAAAGTTCAGGGCCAGGTCCAGGATGGCTTCGTCAGTGGTACACTGTCCCACCAGTTCTTTGGGGTCTAGGTCGCGGGCAAAGACGCCGGCATCCACCAGGGCCTTAACGTAATCCTCATATTCGCCGGGATAGCTTTCAGGTGGCGCGTAGTTTTCGAACTGCCGGCCGAGGGTGCTGAAGTCGGTGATATGCTGGGTTTCTGCTGCCGCCAGCTTATCCAGCAGATCCTTCACTTTCGGGCTGGCGGCGGCGGCCGCCATGGCCTGGTACAGGGCCCGGCCGTTTCTTTCCATAGCGACGGCAATCTCGATAACTTCACTGGCGCGGAACATGTCCGGGCACCCCTACTAATTGTCTTGCGGGGGCGGCCCCCCGCAGTCCGGGATGTAACAGGTATTGTCCACGAAGCTGCAGCTTTGCTGGCAGGCGGGACACTTATCCGGCGGCCCTTCAGCCTCCAGGGTATACCCGCAGTTGGAGCATTTCCACTGGCCCACATTTCATACCCCCTGAAATAGTTTGGTCTGGTCTTGAGCACCGGCTGTAATGATCACTCGTTTTCCATTTCCACCTTATTTTCGCGGCCCGCGCCTGAAAATCCTGCCACCAGATTTTTTCCTAACCCGGCTGCCTGCTCCATGGCCTGGCTGTCCTCCTTCACCTCCCCCCTGGCGTCTATCCCCCGTAGCAGCAGGTCCCCGCCGTAATCCACATCCAGGGCGTCGAAGAAGTATTTTACCGTCAAGACGGTGCCAGTAAAGAGCTGGCGGCCCGTGGTGGCGCCCACGGAGAGGAGAACCCCGCGTCCCCGGGCCCGGGGCGGTTGCCGCACCGGCAGCCGCAGTCTGTACTTGCGGTTCCAGAACATCTGCGCCCGGTCAATTACGGCCTTCAGTTGCGCCGGCAGCCCGTAAAAGAAAACCGGCGCGGCCACCACCAGGCCATCGCTGGCGGCCAGGCGGGGGTACAGCGAGTCCATGTCGTCGCGCTGGATGCACTGCCCATGTTTAGCGCACCAGTTGCAGCCCCGGCATGGGCGGACGTCGAGCTGTGACACTACGATCTTCTCAATCTGAACCCCTTGTTCCTGGCAGGCAGCCAGGCAGGCGTCCAGGAGCGTTTCTGTGTTGCCGTGCCGCCGGGGGCTGCCGGCGAGGCCGAGGACGACCGGCGTGTAACCTCACTCCTTCAGGCAATAGAATAAGCTTTTCGCCAGCTATGGGGCAATATCCTCCCTTCGCTCCTATTTAGTACCCCCGCGCTGAACTCGTCCTTACCGGCCGCGCAAGCCGGGCAGACCCAGCCGTCCGGCAGGAGTAAGAGGGACTTAACCCCACTTGCCCTTGCTGATATGCGTCTGGATTTCCGCCTTGATCATCTGCTTGATTTCCGTGGCCGCCACGGCTGCTTTCTTAAATACGTTGACGCAGCCCGGGTCTAGGTTGTCATCAATTCCTTCCTGGGCCGCTGTCGCCACCTTGTCCAGCAGGGCGCTGAGCTGCAGGTGCAGGTCGTTGGTGCGGCGGGAACGGTCAATGAGGCCAGCCTCGTCAGCAGCCACCTGCGCAAACCTATCCTTGCCGGCACCGCACTTAGGACATTTTTCCGGAGCTTCTTCGCCGTCGTGAACATAACCGCATACTTGGCACCGCCACTTCATTTCGCACATACCTCCTCTTTTAGATGTCCCGGGCCAGCCGGCCCACCACCGGGAACTGGGCCAGGATCTCGTCGCCGTGGCCGGCATCGGCCATGGCTGCGGTTAGGTCCTCGCCGGCCTGGTGCATCCCTTGGTGGTCGCCGTCAGGCCACAGGCTGCTGCCGCTCACGTCATAGACTAGACCTTGATAGGCCAGGTAGGCCGGCCGGCCTTCGCGGCCGTCAAAACCGGCCAGTTCGGCCGCCGTAAAAACCCTTTCTCGGTCTCTGGCTGCCTTTTCCTCAGTCGTCACTTCTCCGGCAGTGGCCGGGACCTTGGCCGCCGTCCGCTCCTGCCGGCGCAGGCCGTAGCGCGCTATATTCCGCTCGGCGATCTGCTGGATGGCGGCAATTTGCTCTTGGCCGGCCTCACCGGCGAAGAGGTGGGCGAACCGGCCCTGGGGCCGCAGGTACTCCTCAACGGGCCTGGGCCGGCTGATTTTATGCGCCTGCACGAGTTCACCGTCCCGGAACTCCAGGAGTGGGAAGAGGCCGCTCTGCACGGCCAGCTTGGCGATCTCGATGGTCAGGGAGGTATCGTGCCGCCAGCCCAGCGGGCAGGGGCAGTGAATTTGGAGATACTTGGGGCCGGTTATTTCCAGCGCCCGCTTCACCTTCCGGTCCAGGTCATGGGGATACCCCACTGAGGCCGTGGCCACATAGGGAGCGCCGTGGGCCAGGGCCAGACCTACCATGTCCTTTTTGCCCTGGGGCTTACCCCAGGATTGTTTCCCGGCTGGGCTGGTGGTGGTGCTGGCCGCATAGGGGGTGAGGCCGCTGCGCTGGATGCCGGTGTTCATATAGGCCTCATTATCGTAGCAGACATAGAGAACGTCATGGCCGCGCTCCAGCATGCCGGAGAGGGAGCCGAAGCCGATGTCGGCCGTGCCGCCGTCCCCGCCTTGAGCAATGACCTTGGTATTTCCCAGTCGGCCGGTTATTCTCAGGGCCGCCTCGATGCCAGAGGCTACGGCGGCCGTATTCTCGAACAGGGAGTGAATCCAGGGCACTTCCCAGGAAGAATAGGGGTAGTTGGAGCTGAAGATTTCCAGGCACCCCGTGGCATTGGCTATAATAACGTTGCTGCCGGCGGCCCGGAGCACCAGGCGCACGGCCAGGGCCTGACCGCAGCCGGAGCAGGCTGTGTGTCCGGGGGCAAAGAGATGGTCCTCCATGATAGCCATGTTAGCCTTCCACCCCTTCCATCTCGACGTCATGGCGCAGGTCAAAGAAGATCCCCTGAACCGTCCGGCCGCGTGTCTGCGCATAGGCGTTAATCACGGTTTCCTCGGTAACATCCCGGCCTCCCAGGCCAAGAAAGCCGCTGCTGATGGCCGGGCAATCCGGTGCGGACTGGAACAGGGCCCTGACTTCGGTGGCCAGGGGGCCGCCGCTGCCCAGGGAAACGGCGCGGTCAAAGATAATGGCCTGGCGGACGCGCTGCAGGGCCGCGTACAGGGCCTGGGCCGGGAAGGGACGGTAGGCGATCAGCCGCACGGCGCCCACCTTTTCTCCCTGCTGCCGTAGGGCATCTACCGCTTCTTTGACCGTGCCCATAGTAGATCCCATCCCGATAAAGACGGTTTCCGCATCCTCTAGCCGGTAGCCTTCCACGGGCCCCTGATACCGCCGGCCAAAGATGCGGGCAAAGTCAGCCTGGATTTCCGGGAGCACCTCCAGGGCCCGGTTCATGGCCTCCTGCATCATATACCTGGTTTCCGTATACTTGTCCGGCTCGGCGTAGGCCCCAAAGGTAAGCGGGTTTTCTGTGTCCAGGCGGTAAAGTGGGGGGTACGGCGGCAGGAAGGTGTCCACCGCAGCCGGCGTGGGTATGTCCACCACCTCCCAGGCGTGGGAGAGGATATACCCGTCCATACAGACCATGGCCGGCAGGAGGACGCGGTGATCCTCGGCCAACCGGTAGGCCTGGAGCAGGAGGTCTACCGCCTCCTGGTTGTTTTCGGCGTAGAACTGCATCCAGCCGCTGTCCCGCACGGAAATGGAGTCCTGGTGGTCGTTCCAGATGTTCAGCGGGGCGCTGACGGCGCGGTTGACGCAGGTCATTACCGCCGGCAGGCGTAGCCCAGCAAGGTTATAGAGCACTTCGTTCATCAAGAGCATGCCCTGGGAGGTGGTAGAGGTGTAGACCCGGACCCCGGCGGCGCTGGCCCCCAGGATCACCGAGGCCGCTGAATGTTCGCTCTCCACGTTGACGTACTCGGCGGCCAGCTCGCCATCGGCTACTAATTGCGCCAGTTCCTGCACGATATGTGTTTGCGGGGTGATGGGATAGGCGGCGATTACCTGCGGCCGGCACATGGCTACCGCCCGGGCCACGGCCCGCGATCCTTCTAGGATTTCCTTGGCCATCCTATTCCACTCCCTCTCTGGGGCTGGCTGGGGGCTGGCCGGGAATACACGGCTGGCCGTTTTCCTCAGGCACCATGATGATGTCCCCGGCCGCGCATACGGTGACGCATACCCCGCAGCCCTTGCAGTAGTCGTAATCCGGGCAGTAGTTGTTCTTCCCCTCACTGGCAATGCAGCCTTCCGGGCAAGCCAGGGCGCACAGGTCGCAGGCGGTACATTTCCGGTGCAGGAACTGGGGCCGGTCAGCCACCCGCCAGCTCCCAGTGAGGTTTTTGCGGCTGGTCCCTGGCCGGGCCACTACCCCTACGGTAAGCTGTACGGGAGGCCCGCCCTGGCCGGCAGGTGCCTGGCCGGCGGCCGTGGCGCCCGTGGCCGATAGGCTGGTGTCCGGGGTTTCCCGCACGTGGTTATAACCACGGCGCAAGGCGGCAATGTTCTTTTCCCCGGCCCGGGCCCCGAACCGGTCGGCGATGACCTTTTCCAGGGCCTCCAGCCCGATCTCGCCGGTAGCTGCGGCAAAGGCGCCCAGCAGGGCGGTGTTGGCCCGGTCGGCCCGGCCGATGCATTCCTCGGCAATGCGGCCGGCCGGTACCGTGACGATGTGGCAGGCCGCGTCTGAGTGTAATCCGAGTGCGGCCGGAAGGCGAGGGTCATTTATCACCGCCGTGCCCCCTTCTTTCAGGCCGGCCGTCACGGCAAAGCCCCGCAGTAGGGTAGCGTCCTGCACCAGGAGGTAATCCGGCCGGGTTATCTGGGTACGGAGGCGGATGGGGGTCTGGCTGAGGCGGACGTAGGCATTAAGAGGCGCGCCCATGCGCTCGGCCCCAAAATGGGGGAAGGCTAGAGCGTACTTGCCTTCCATAAAGGCTGCCTGGGCCAGCAAGGTGGCTGTGGTGATAGCCCCCTGACCAGCCCGGCCGTGGATGCGGATTTCCTTCACCAGATCTCTCCTTTCCAGGTAAGGCTTTTCAACTTCTAGATAGGAACAATAACTATTTAGTGGTAGCCTGAAGATGTAATTCAACATACCTGCGCCATTTCCTGCTTTGAGTCTCGGGATAAGGTGGGTTTTTCAGGGTAAAAATATCCAAAGCCATGGAAGGAAAATATATCCGTTTGGCGAAAGCCATAATGGTAGATCTAAACAGGGAGGTTGAGATTATGCCGGAACTAAAGGGTACCCGTACCGAGCGCAACTTGCTGACCGCCTTTGCCGGTGAATCCCAGGCTCGGAACCGCTACACCTATTTCGCCAGCCAGGCCAAAAAGGAGGGCTACGAACAGATTGCCGCCCTCTTCCTGGAAACGGCCGATAACGAAAAGGAGCACGCTAAGCGCCTGTTCAAGTTTCTCCAGGGCGGCGAGGTGGAGATTGCTGCCGCTTTCCCGGCCGGGGTAATCGGCCAGACTCGGGACAACCTGAAGGCGGCGGCCGCCGGCGAAAACTTCGAGCACACCAGCATGTATCCGGAGTATGCGGCTACGGCCGCGGTCGAGGGCTTCGGCGATATCGCGGCTGTTTTCCGGGCCATTGCCGTGGCCGAGAAGGGACACGAGGAACGTTACCTGGCGCTGCTGGCCAATATCGAACAGGGCCGTGTTTTCAAGCGCGACGCCGGGGTGAAATGGCGCTGCCGCAACTGCGGCTACATCCATGAGGGCCCCGAGGCCCCGGGGACGTGCCCGGCCTGCGCCCACCCCCAGGCCTTCTTTGAGCTGCTCGTGCCCGGTTATTGAGAACAAGACTCATAACGTTTTGCGCAACGGGCGACGCATGTACGCGAGCGGAGCGTATCTTTGCGGTACGTAGCGACCTGTCGGCTAGCCCGACAAAGCCAGGCGGAGTTTACAGGCGGCCTCCTAGCCGACCCCCATCAATCCGGGCCCGCCAGCGGTTGGTATTTCGCATTGCAGGCGCTCGTTAAGCTGGTGGTACTTTTTTGCATAGTTGACCACCGTCTCCACCAAGGTAGCGTGGGACCAGGTCAGGGGCGAGACGGACAGGTGCTCTCCAGTCAATGGGTTTATCTGCTCCGGGAGAATCCCTGTCGGGCCGGCGATCGTCGCCGCCCACCGCAAGAGTTCCAGTGGCCGGTCGAGCTCGGCCAGGGACCGGGCGGCGGCGATATACCACTGGGCGAGCCATAGGGTGCAGATTATCCAGGAGTTACCCGGGAGGCCTTCGTTGCCGGGGGTCAGGAAATAGCGGTCGCCCGCGTAGCGGGCCACCCCGCCGTTAGGCTGGTGGTTGAGCAGGTTGTTCTCTATGTACCTCACGGTGCCCACGAGTCTGGGATCACCGGGCAAAAGGAGATTGAAGATAAAGACCCCCATGACGCTGCTCTCGGGACTCATATCACGCGTTAGGCTGTCGTCGGGATTCCGGCGCAGGCCCTTGATGAAATGCCCGGTTTCTGGGTCGTACAGGTAGCGCAGGATGCCCCGCTTGATCCTGGCCGCTGTGTTGCGGTAACGGGCCGCCTGCCCGTCGTCGGCGACCAGGTGGGCTATCTGGGCCGCGGCCATGAGGGCCGCGTAGACGGCGCTGGCGGTAAAGGTCCAAATCCCGCGTTTTTCTTCCCACAGGTCGTAGCTCTCTTGCGGGAGATCCAGTTCTTCGTCTATGTATCCGTCCATGAACTCGGCGGCCGGTTCCACCAGGGACCGGTACAGGCTGAGCAAGAATTCCAGGTTGCGTTCCCGGCGGTAATGCTGCCAAAGGGCAATGAGCACCAGGGCCGTTTCGTCTTCCTGTATCGGTATTTGGATCTGGCCCTCGGCGTACCAGGGGTGCCAGCTTGAGCCGGCCGTGCCGTCCGGGTTGTACTTATGTAACAGGTAGCCTTTCTCGGTGATGGCATCAGCGTAGAACTGGAGGAAAGGCACCGTGCTTTCCGGGTAGCCGGCTTTGATCATGGCCATGGCTATGAAAGCCGCGTCCCGGGGCCAGGCGTAGGCGTAATGATCGCGGTTGAACTGCATGATGTCAGAGTCAGCCGCCGCGATGATGGCGCCGCGCTGGTCCATGTGGGTGCGGATTATCAGCAGGCTGGTATGGTACAGGTCGAGAACCTCGGCCGGCAGATTGCTCTGGGGTGGCCGGGAGGCGCGAAGCCAGTTGCGCCAATAGGCGCGGGTGCGGCGCAGGAGACCTGACGGCGTTTCGTCCAGCACGTACTGGTTCAGTTGCCGCACTTCCTGGTAGTTGCGACCACAGACTAGCCAGTAGTAGGCGGTAACCTCGCCGTTAGGCGGCAACTCCAGCCGCAGGCCAATGGTGGAATCTACTGAGCCTTGGGCGATGGGGTTCCCCTCCAAAATACCGTCCTCGGCGTCGCGCCAGGTCCCTTCGGCCCCTCCGAACCGCTTTACCCCGGTGCTGAACTGGAGCAGGCCGCGGTTTTGGGCGCGGCCGTTGGCCAGGAAATAGAAGTTCCGCTTATAATGGTATACGGCCTCCAGTAAGGGGTCATATACCGCCGTATCGCCAATGTCGCTCTCCTGGATGCTGAAGTCATGGGTAAAAAAAAGCATGGCCACCCGCCGGTAGTTATACGGGTTGCGGACGGTTACCCGCTTCAAGTAGATGCAATCGTTGTAGTGCACGGCATCGTTGATCTCCACGCCGATTTCCAGCTTCTTGTGCCACCCGGTTATCCGGGTGACCAGGCAGTTCTTTTCGTAGGTGACGGTATAATCCCATTCCGGGTCGTCACACCAGGCAAACTGGCTTTCCAGCCAGATACCAAAGGAATTTTTGTGGCCGCCGATGTGATTCCACTGGCCTACGTAAGGATAGAAGAAGTCACGGATATTCAGGCCGGCATCGAAATTCAGCAACATACGGCCGTTACCCAGGACGAGTTTTCTGGGCATTTTTCCTCCCCCTTCTCCAAGCCGGAGCTGGCTCATGTCTGTCTCTGTTCGCTCCGCCGGCGTAGAATCCTGCCATAAAATATAGGTGGGAGGCAGGAGGCCAGAGCTTTTCATCCCGCTCTTGGCACCGGGGTACCGGCTCCAGTGCGGCACGTGACCGTCTATACGGCGGGAGTCTATTTCGCCGCTCCGGCCGTCACGGCTAGGCTGTAGACCTCCTGGGTGGCCCGGGCGATATCGTCCCAGTTGTACAGCCGTTTTACCTTTTCCCGGCCCTGACGGCCCAGGTACCGGGCCAGTTCCGGCTCATCCAGCAACTGGATGAGGGCGGCGGCCAGGGCCGGCGCTTTTCCCGGCGGAAAGAGGAGACCGTCCTGCCCATGGGTAATGATTTCGGCCAGCCCGCCGCTGGCTGCGGCCACCACCGGCCGGCCGGCGGCCATGGCTTCCAGGGCGACAATGCCGAAGGGCTCGTACAGGCTGGGAAAGACGCAGATTTCAGCCCGGGAAAGGAGCCAGTTGCGGGTCCGGGCGCCGACGAATCCAGCAAAGGTTACCCGGTCGCCCAGGCCCAGGTCCCAGGCCATCCGGCGCAGTTCCGGCTCGTACGGGCCGTTCCCGGCAATGACAAAGTGGGCTTCCGGGTGCCCGGCCAGGACGCTGGGCGCGGCTGCCAGGAGCGTCTGGACTCCCTTTTCCGGTACCAGCCGCCCCACAAAGAGTACCAGCCTGGTATTGTCCGGCCAGTTTCTTTCGTCCGGCGGCAGCTCATCTCCCGTCGCCGGCAAATCAACTCCGTTGGGCACCATGTGGACCTTGCCGGCAGCAGGCGAGAACAGCGTGGTTATCTCCCTGGCCATATACTGGCTGCAGCAGATAACTTGGGCGGCTTGGCCCACCAGCCAGGACTCTACCTGGTGGATGGCTTGCTGTTCCTCGGTGAACACTCCGTGGTTACGGCCGTATTCAGTGGCGTGGATGGTGGCCACCAGGGGGAGACCGTAAGCCTGGGCCGAGCTGACGGCCGCGTAAGCCACCAGCCAGTCATGGGCGTGGATTACCTGCCAAGGGGCTCGGCCGGCCGGGACGTTGTTCTCCAGGAAGTCCAGCATGGAGAGGTTAAACTGGAAGACCCACTCGCGAAAGGAACTGCTGTGGGCCGGCCATACCGGCAGGCGGTATATGTGTATCCGTGGGCGATGCTCCACGGTGACGGAATTGACTTCGGCGATAGTGATGATATCAACCTCAGTTCCTTGTCGGGCCAGGGCCTCGGAAAGGTCGTGGACATGTGGCGCTATGCCGCCAACTACCCGGGGCGGGTACTCCCAGGTGAGCATCAGGGCCCGCGCATGTCTGGGGCCGGCCGGGGGAAAGGCCGGCGGGCCATAGGCCGGCATGGGCCGGCGCGGCCGGTAAACCCGGTAGTCCATGAAGGGAAAGAGGTTGTCCTGGCCTTCCAGGGTTGTGAGGAACTTGGTATCTATGGCCTGCGCCTCGACCTGCCGGGCGAGGCGGGAAAAATTGAGCAGGTGGCTGACCACCCGGCGGGTGGCATAACCTGTATCCGTGCCGGCGTTGAGGATAAACGGCCAGTCGCTGCCCTGGGCCAACAGCAGTTCCCGCGCCATCTGGTTGAGGGCCCGCCGGGTCATTTCCGGCGGGTTAGTCCAGGTGGCGGCCTGATAGACCATGGTCTTCTCGGCCTGGTGGAGGTGGCGGTAGATCCAGTCATTGCTGGGGTTAAGCCAGACATGACTGTAGCCGCCCTCTCCCCAACTGGCCAGGCCTGGATTTCCCTCTCGGGCCGGAGGGTGCCCGTCAAGGTAACGCGAGATGGTGGTCATGGCCAGGGTATCCTGTTCCCCGGCTACAGCCCGGCATAGTTCCTCCAGCCAGATGGGGCCTTCAAACCACCAGTGGCCGAAAAGTTCCGTGTCATACGGGGAAACCACCAGAGGCGGCTGCTGCATGTTACGGGCCAGGAACTCGACCTGTTTTTCCCGGTTGAACATGAAGTTGCGGGCGTGGACCCCGGCCCGCAGGGCTGCGGCCGCGGGATCGTAGGGCTCCTTGGCCTCTGTATCCCCGGTTATACGGTAGTATTTCAACCCGGTATCGGCCTTGCTAACGCCTGGGGGCAGGTAGGGGCGCAGGTAAGCATAGGCCCGCTCATAACCTATGTCCCGGTAGAACTCCCGGTAAACAGGATCCCCGGGATAGCCCGACCAGCGGTTCCAGACACTCTGGGAAGATTCCGGGTCCCGGGCCAGGGCGGCCACGCCCGCGGGGCAGGCCAGGGGCTGGTAAATAATATCCGGCGCTTCAGAGCCGGCGGCATAGGCCAGACAGTGGGTGTCCACGATAAAATACCTGATCCCGTACTCTCTGAGCAACGAATCCAGCCCCGGGGTAAAGGCGCATTCCGGCAGCCAAAAGCCGGGGCAGTCCCGGCCGAAACGGCGGCGGTAAAGTTCCAGGGCTATTTCCACCTGGGCGTGCCGGCCTTCAGGGGTGTGGACCAGGGGCAGGTAGGCATGGGTAGCGGCGGAGGTGATCAATTCCAAGTTTCCGCTCCTGGCCAACCGGGCGAAAGCCCCTACCAGGTCCCCACCGTACCGGTGGTGATAGAGTTCGTGCCAGTGTAGGAAACGCTGGTGATAAAACTCGGCCACGGAACGGAGCGCCGGGCTGGCGTGCAGGTAATCTATCTCCCTGGCGCTCAACTCGAGGAGGTCGTCCAGGAAGCTGCTGAACCTGTCTTGAAGGAGGTGGTCATCCAGCATGGTAATCAACGGCGGCGAAAGGGAAAGCGTGAGTCTGAAGTTGACGCCTTCCTGCACCAGCCGGTCTAGGGCGTCAAGGAGGGGCAAATAACATTCGTGGATAGCTTCAAAAAGCCACCGCTCTTGCAGGCGCCGGCTGCGCTGGTGGCGGACAAAAGGCAGGTGGGAATGCAGCACCAGGGCCAGGTAACCCTGTACGGCCACGGCGATCCCTCCAGATTAAGAAAATCAGCCGCCCGAACGGTTAGCCAGAAAATGACATAGTTGCTTCCTGCACCTTGCGTGAGCTTAGGATCGGTGGCCCAGGTCCAGGGGGATGGCCATGGTCAACGTATCGGTCACTTCAGGCATGGTGCGCGGTGCGGAGCTCAGCGAGGGCGTCGTGGCCGGGTTGGAACGGAGCAAGACGAGGAAACCACCCCGGTCGCCGGTCAGGCCGAGTTCGGCTTCGTAGGTCTGCCCGGGTTCCAGTCCAGAAAAATATGCCTGGCCAATGGCCGTGGCCGGGCGCGCGGCCAGCAGGCGGTAACCGTCGGCGTCGCGCGCCAGCAGGCGAACCGCCAGTCCGCCTTCGCTCTGGCTTGGCCCTAGATAGCTTCGCGCCAGGTCCCGGCGGCCGGATGTAATTTCCCAGTAGGCAAAGAGATTGAAGGGATCCTCTACCAGCAAGACCAGGTAATCTTTTCCGTAGGCCACGGGCAGACCGCGCTGCCGGGAGCCATTCATGAAAATCACCCCCGCCACTTAGTAATTATTACTTCGGCGGGGGCGCTGTAAATCCTGCCGGGTAAGGTTAAAAATACCTAACCCAGACGAGTCAAAATCAAGAGCTAACTTCCTTAGGGGTCATTTCCGTTTGCCAGTGCTCACAAGCTGATTTTGATATATGCTTTCTAACGAACATCTTCGCCAGGTGGCCGCCCCCCTGACTGGACCAGATAGCCTACGGCATAAACCACCATCCAGGGACTGGGAATGGAGGCGGTGCCGAAGGGCCCCATGGCCCCCAGGCCCTGCCAGAGGTCACCACAACCTTATCTCGCCGCGAGTTTTTGCCCTTCCGCCAAGTTGACCTCATCCTTGCCTTCACTGGTGGCGATGGCGTCAATTTTGCCGCCGGATGCTTCCTTGAATTCACGGATGCTCCGCCCCAGGGCACGGCCCACGCCCGGGAGCTTGCCGGCCCCAAAAACAATCAGAGCGATGACCAGGATAATCACCAGCTCTGGAAGACCAATATGAAACGGCACCAGCTTCACCCCCCTTGTCGAAATTCTAACTGCTCGTGCTACGCATGAGACGGCTCGCCGGGTCCACACGGGCCAGCCTATGACGCGCCGACCGCCGCGGGAGCCGACGTTCGGGTGCCATTGCCCACGACCTGAGTACGATAAACCGGGACTCCCATAGGCGCCTACCCCGCAAACAGCGCGCCCTCTTTGCCGGCACAACCTGGGCACCGGCTGCTCTCGGTGCTGGCGCTGAACTCCTGGCCACATTCAGCACATCTTTGCTGCCAGCCTTTAACCAGTACCAGGTGCCGGTCCTGGCCCGGGTCTTCACACCCTCCTTCCAGGAGGAGGGTCTGGTGGAAGCAGGCCTGAGCACAGAGCCCGCACCCGGTGCAGGTCGCCGTATCCAGGTACAGGGAAACAGAATCCCCTTCCTCCACTTGCCGCAAGCTTCCCGTCGGGCAGAGAATGGTGCAAGCGCGACAGAAAAAGCACGTGCCCCGAACCCCTGGCTGCTGGTAAAGATCAGGCATGTTACCCCCGTGCTTTACCGCTTCCAGATAAAGCCTTCTCCTGGGAGGTACCTGCCCCGGTAACTCTGCCAACTTTGTTCTCTTGCCGTCCGCCCCATCTTCCTCCACCAGAGCGTCTCGCAACATGACCAGCGGGAGTTGCCGCAGGCCCTGCCAGGCCTGGGTAAGAAGCTTCCGGCGGTTGGTGACCTGCTCCCCTGCTCCTCCGTGGCCCCTTTCCCGGCCTGCGGCCGGCCGCACCTCATTCACCACCACAGCGGACAGCCCGGCCAGCTTGTTGGCGACCCCTATTTCCTCCAAACGCAGGCGGAAGATCTCGCCTCCTCCGGCCACCTGGCAGGCTGAACAGGCTTCCGGCGCCAGATAAAACTGCACCGCCAGGCTTCTGGCCAGGACCAGGAGGAGGAAATCCGGCGACAGGGCTCCCAGGCAGGGGACCACCATCCCCTGGGGCAGGTTACGGGCAGATTCTTGCCGCTCGCAAAGGATGACGGCCGCGCCATATTCTGCAGCCAGAACCTCTACCCGCCTGATTATTTGTTCTTCCCCCGGCTCCTGCAGGCACAGGGCCCCGGTGGGGCAGACGGCCGTACACAGGCCGCAGTCCAGGCAGCGGCCGATATGCAGTTCCCCGGCCGGCCAGGAGATGCCTCCCGTAGGGCAAACTTCAAGACAGCGGGTGCACCGGGCGAGAAGGGAGCGCACCCGGCAACAGCGTTCCGCCTGTACCCCAATCCTGGCCAGCCGGGAAGAAAAGTTCTCCACCATTTTCAAGATATCCACACCGGTACCTCCCGTTAAGGAGAAATATCTTCACGCAAGGATTCCTGCTTCCTCATCAAGATCCCGCCCCTGTACTCCATCCTTCGCCGCCTGTCAGTTCAATCCTTTGTGCAGTTCCCCAAACCCGCGCTGCGCCTACTTGTAAGCTTCGCCAGTCCCCACCTCGTCAGGCCAGGGAACGGCGGCCTCGCCTCCCCACACAAAGGACGGGCGGCAGGCTGGGCAATAGCGGCGAAGGGCCAGGCGTATAGCCTCACCTCCACCATCAAGTGCGGCTTCGAGGCGGCGCAACATGGCCAGCGGAGCTATCTCGGCACCGCAACCTTCGCACCTTAGAAGCCCGTGGTCACGCAGGACCACTGCGCCGCCGTTTAAGAGGCTCCATCTTGTTATCTTCTGCACCTCAAGTATTCGGGATCCTAAATCGCAGCCAGTTTCTCCGAGATCCCGGCCTCCCGGGCAGGCTTCCGCACACATCCCGCAACCTGTACAGGCAGAACCTGTATATTTTATAGTCACCCTGTCCCCGTCACCTTCGGCCACCAGGGCCCCGGCCGGACAAGAGAAAACGCACGCCAAGCACCCGGTACAGCCATCGGCCCGGAAGTTTAGCGCGCCAAAGGGAGAATATTCGTGCTCCACATCTGCCAGGCGTGGCAACCCGCATGCCAAATGATGAAGGGCCTGCGCAGTTGCCTGCGGATCCAGGAGTTGCACCTCTCCTGCCATCTGTGGAGGCCGAGTTTGCTGCCCGAGTGGAGGCCGTTGCAACAGGCCTAAAAGCTTGGCGCGGCCGGTGGCACTTACGAGCTGCACCCGCCCGGGGGGCAGGCCGAGCTGCTGCAAGAGCCGGCGACAGAACCCCACCCTGCCGCTGATAACCTGCTGCTGCCCGAGGGAGCACTGGCTGCAACAGACAACCATGCCTACTGCTCCGGCACCCCGGGCCAAGGCCTGGAATACCCAGCCAGGCGTGACCATGCCCAGGCAGGGGACGACCACCGGCAGCCAGGAAGACGAATAGGAAATCCCCGCGGCGGCCAGCTCGCCGAGGGCGGGGGCTGCCTTCTCGCAGGTGAGCAAGAGGCCGGCCGGCTCGGCACTGCGGGAGGCAAAATCCAGCAGAACTGCAAGCTGGGCCTCAAACTGGGAGAGGGATTGGCCGGGAAAGTCTACGGCCTCCTGGGGGCAAGCGACCAGGCAGACGCCACAGCCCTCACACCGGCCCTTATCAATAAAGAGGCGCCCTTCCCCCTCTTCTATGACGCCTCGCGGGCAAGCCCTGGCGCAGAGGTGGCACCCGCTCCCTACGGCACACCGGTCCTGCCGCACGGCCGGCACCGGCCGGTATACGACCGGGGGCAGGGTCAACAGGGAGTGTCGCGCCTCCTCCAACGCCAGGGGAAGGAAGGAAATCTGTGCGTATTCCGGCCCGCACCCGGCAAAGGCCCTGGCCCTGGCCACAGCCGCGGCCAGCAACACCGAAGCTTTGGTTGTGGCCTGGGGCCGAGCGTGTACCTCAGCGCACCATGTGCCAAGAGGCACTATCTCTAGCCCAAAGGGGTCCATGCCGACCTTTCTCACCCCAGCATGTAACGCGAACTGGGGATACTCGCCCGCACACAATCCGAGCACGCACCTGGCCGCGCCCAGGTCCGCCAGGATGGAGGACACCTGTTCCGGGTCGCGGCAGAGGCCAGGCACGACCTCTACCACAATGTTCGCCAGGGTACCTGCCAAGGAGGAGCGCAACTCCGCAAGGTCCAGTCCCCTCCCGACTCGCGCCAGGTCGTCGCAGAGAAGGATGGCGGCCCTTACCTCGTCACCAGGAAAGGAAACTACTGCGTCACGATGGAGCATTCTGGCCACCCCCGAGTTCTTGGTCACTTGTTCCGCTAACCCTGACGGCAGTCGAAAAGTCCGTTTCGCCATGATCTGCTTTCGCAAGGCCCTTAAATCTGCGCAGGAGGACATCAATCAGGTCGCAATCATGAAGCACGAAAACGCGCGCCGCTTCAGCCACCACCAAGTAAACGCCGCTGGTGTCAGCCTCCATGACCTTTACCGCCCACCCCGGTACCCAGCGGATGAGGTGCCGGTCCAGGAAGGCAAGCTGGCGCCCCATGGCCACCAGCCCCTGCGCCAGATTCCCTTCCCTCCAAGCCTCTACCTCCTGGCAGCAGAGATAGGCCATAAACTCCATCTCTACCGCAATATGGTCAGGGGGCTCCACAGAAGCCGAGAGGGTCAAGCCGGCCTGGCCGTACTCGTCCTCCAGCATGGCCATAATCCAGGGCGCAGCCTGGCGGTTCGGATCAGCATAGACGGACTCGTAGGGGAGACACGGCGCGGCACCAGAACCGTGCCAGAACAGGCGCACGTAGTCCTCGCCCAGGGAGCGGCGTCCGGCCACCTCGGCCAGGCAGGCCAGCAGCCGCTGCCACTGGGGATAAAAGAGAAACTCGGCCAGAACGCTGCTCTCGGGCAGCAGGCCGGCGGCGGCCGCCGCCACCGTCCTAAGCCTTTCCTCTTCCGGGTAAATAAGCATTGAACTTATCAACCGGTAGGCTGCCTGGCGAAACTGGGCCAGATCTGCCAGATGCACTATATTCTCACGCCTTCCTTGCACGCGGTTTACGACACCACCCGACTTCGCAACAGGCAAGGTCTCTTAGGTATCCCCAATTTTTATGCCAGGGGCCAGGTAGCCCCCGCAAAGTGGAGATAACCCAGGCAAGGCCCCAGGCAAGAACCAGTTCGGGCTGCAGGGGCTGGCGGTCCGGGCCGTATCCGGTCCTCTCCACCCACCCGCCGGCATAGACGCCAGCCCTGCAGACGGCAAGAGGCCTTTTTCAACAGCCTCCTAGCGGCCGTAAAGCTTCCGGCCTGGCCCTGCGGTATGGCAGGCCAGGCAGGCCTTCCGGTCCACCGGCCCGGGGGCCGCCGGCGAGACATCCTGGCCCGAGAATACCTGTATTTCGCCCGTTACCTGCTGTACATGGCACGTAGTGCAGGCCACGCCCAATTGCTGGGCATGCAGGTTATGGTAAGCCTGGTTCAGGCTCAAGCCGTACTTCTGGGCTGCCTCCGCCGGCCCTTGTCCGGCCGCGGGCATGACAACCACTGCCCGCCCGGCTGCGTCCCATCTCGCTTGATACCCTAAGGATTCGGCTATCTCCCTGGCTGGCACGTACGCCCGCCCGGCCCGGATCACCGGAGCTGCACCAAGGCGTTGGCTCCTACCGTTTATGACAATCTCCTTGTTGCCAATGACGAGTTCTACTTTAACCTCACCTTTGGTTACGGTTACCTTTTTCTTGATCCCGTCCCAGCCTACCGCCAGTCCCAGGGCCTGGGCCAGGCCACGAACGGGAACGTAGGCCCGGCCATCCTTGACGAAGGCCGCAGCCTCCGTACTCATATTCTGCCCGCCAACGGCAAATCCCTTCTTCCCGACGGCAAACCTTACTTCGCTGGTGGCAGCCAGGGCCGCACCAGCCAGCAAACTGAATACTAACAAGGCTGCCAGCACCATGGCACTCCAGCCCAGCCAGCGCTGGCTGGCCACCGGTTCCCGCCGGCCGTGCCGGCCACGGCCAACCGTCTGGTACGCTTTCTTTTCTTGCTTCATCGCGCTCCCACCTTTTCGATCTCGCGGGATTTGGCCGTCGGCGGGCCAGATTTGCTCAGGTAATAGACCTTCGGGCTGGTGCCGAACTCCTCGCGAAGCCGGAGTGGATTCCTCTCGCGCAAGAGCTTAGCAACCTCACTCTCCGGATCGTCCAGGTCGCCAAAGTGGATGGCCGCGACCGGGCAGTTGGCCGCGCAGGCAGGCAGGATTCCTTTCTCTACCCGGTGCACGCAGAAGGTGCACTTTTCAATCACCCGCAACCGGTGGCCGCCGCCGGCGATCCGCCGCCCTTCCTTCCCGTACGGCACCTCCAGATCCGGATTCTTATAAGGAGGCACCATGCCCCCGGTTACAGACGCCAGCTCAGGCGCCGCTGACCAGTCCAGATAGTAGTTTTTTTGCGGTTCCTTCCAATTGAAATAGTTGGCCCCATAAGGGCAGGCCGCGTGGCAATACCTGGTACCGATACATTTCTCCCAGTCTGTGGCCACTAGGCCGTCTTCCCGCTTGTAGCGGGCCCCTGTGGGGCATACCTTGGTGCAGGGGGGATTATCGCAGTGCATGCAGGGGCGGGGCAAAAACCTGTACCTGACGTCAGGATACTCCCCCTCTTCAAAGCGGAACACCCGCATCCAGAAGATGCCTTGGGGCGTGTTATTCTCTATCTTGCAGGCCTCCATACATGCCCGACACCCCATGCAGCGATCCAAGTCAATAACCATTCCGTACCTGGCCATGGTTTAACCTCACCTCCTACTTGTAAACCCGTACCTTCACATGGAAGGACTGATCGGCAGTATTGGTTACATATCCTGCGGTGCTGAAGAAGAGCGTATTGGGAGTCGGACCGCGATCCTTGGCCCAGGGGTTAGTCCACAGCCCGTAATGGTGAGAGAGTCCAACGGTGTCCGGCCTGATACCTTCCACGTACCTGGCCTTGACCCTAACCCTCCTGGTCTCCCCAGTGACGGCATTGTGGGATTCCACGTAGACTTCCTCGCCATCCTTGATGCCCCTGGCCCCGGCCGCCTGGGGGTTGATCTCCACATACTGCTCCGGAGCCAGCTCAATCAAGAGCGGAACGTGCGCCCTGGATTGCTTGTACTCGATTTTCTTAAAGCTGATCAGGTAAAGGTCATACTCGGGCCCGGACAGGTCCATGGTGGGTTTCCGCCATACCGGCAGCGGCGTGTAATCTTGCCAGTATATCTGCTCCACCTTTTTCCCCTTCATTTCCTCCTGCAGTCGCAACAGGGATTCCCCGTAGAGGCGCAGGCGCTTGCCGCTGAAGGGCGGGCTTGCCGCCAGGCCGTAGCGCTTGCTTGCCGGGACCTGGCTCACCTTTACCCCTTTTTCCTCGAAATAGCGAATGCCCTCGGCAAAGCCCTCGGACTTGGCCCAACGGTCGAAGATATCCCGCACTGCTGGTCGGGTATTTGCGTCCAGCTTGTATTCATCCTTGAGCTTTAGGGCCTTGTTGAGCTGGTCAAGGTAACCATCTTTACCGTACAGAATCCCGGCCTTCTCGCAGAGGTCCAGATAAATGTCTATTTCGCCCTTGGACTGGAACAAGGGCTCCATAAGCGGCAACCGAAGGGCTTTCCCATCTTCATACCCGGTGGCTAACCCGATCGGGCCCTCGTACTTCTCCATGGCGGCTGCCGGCAGCACGACATCGGCAAAGTAGTCTGCCGTCTCGCTAAGCCAGGTGTCAATGGCCACCACGAACTTAAACTTCTTATAGGCCTTGATAAGGGCCTCCTGATCCCCAAAAGCCAATAGCGGGTTGGTCATATGGATGATCAGCACTTCGGGGATGGTAGTTACGCCGTATTTTTCCGGCTCCAGCATCACCCTGGCCGCCACCGAGGAGTTATTGCTGTTAATGGGGTAGAACTTGCTGTCCTTCAGGTAAATGTTGTAGGGTGGATCCTTGACCTTGGCCTGGTCCAGCTTCTCAAAGTTTTCATGCGGTTTCCAGGTAAAGTCTACCCGCTGGCCGCCCACGGCCTCCACGGCGCCCAGGAGCATCATGAGCAGGATCATGGCTCGCACCGCCTGGAAGCCGAGTTCCTGCTGGGACACATGATAGGCGTGGATGGCTACCGGCCGGTAGGGGAGCTCCACCCCATCTACAACGATGGTCTGGCCGATGGCCGCGTTTTCGCCCAGTTCCCTGGCCACCTTCCGTATCTTTTCCGCCGGCACGCCGCACACCCCGGCGGCCCACTCCGGAGTATACTGGGCGAGGTGCTCGCGGAACACCTGGAAGGCCGTCTTGACCTTTGCCTCTCCAACGGTAAATTCGCCTTCCAGGGCCGGATCTATACCGGCGGCGTCAAACGGTTTGGCCGATCCCGAAGCGGCGTCCCAAACCTGCTCCTTACCGTCAATCCTGAGGAAGAAACCGTCGTCTTTGACCAGGAAGGGGGCGTTAGTGTATTTCTTGAGGAACTCCCGGTCAATGCGATCTTCGCCCACCAGGGCGTTGGCCAGGGCGAGAGCCAGGGCGAGATCAGTGCCCGGCCTGATGGGCAGCCACTCGTCGGCAAAGGGCCCGGCTCCCCGCAACCGCGGGTCAATGGCCACCACCTTCATGCCCCGCTCCTTGGCCATAATTAGCTCCCTGGGATAGGTAATCCAGCAGAGCTTATTTCCCCCGGAATTGGTGATGTTCCAGCCCCAGGCCAGCACGTACTTAGTGTGGCGGAAATCGGGGTGGAGAACGCCGCTGGGACCCACGGTATACTCCCCCGCCCGGTACCCGGCGTCAGAACAGAAGGCGCCGTGGTGGAGCTTGAGGGCGCCGGCGGCCTTGACAAAGGCCTCGTCGTAAAAGCTTCCGGCCTTGCTCCTTCCCTTCTGCCAGGCCACCAGCTCCGGATTTCTGGCCCGCGCTTCTTTGATCTTTTCGCCGGCCAGGGCTAGGGCTTCATCCCAGGAGGCGGGACGCCATTTACCCGCTATCCCTTTTTCGTTGGTCCGGATGAGGGGGGTTTTTGCCCGGTTGTAGTCGTAAAGGGCCATAATCTGGGCTTGGCCCTTGGGGCACAGCCGGCCGCGGTTTCTCGGGTCGTCAGGGTGGCCTTCGAGCTTCACCACCCGGCCGTTGATGCGCCGGGCCAAAAGACCACAATCCTGCTTGCCGATCCAGCAGGCGCTGGGAAACCAGTCCTCGGCCACCGCAGGCGCGGCCTGGGCTCCGCGTGGCTTCAGGAGCTCAAAGCCGTTGAGGTACTGGCTCAAGGCCAGGCCACCGACCGCCGCTGCCGAACCCTTAACGAAGGTGCGTCGGGATACCCTCATGTTCTTCCCTCCTGTATGTTCCTTGTGTAACAAAATTTACAGCGAGTATTTCACCTTCTAGCCTAGAGGATTTCTGGGGCCAAAAACATCCGTTAGAAGCCAGGATTTTTAGGACACTCGCCCTTACTGGTAAATCCCTGATATCAGGGAAAAACCCTGAGCTAGCAAGAAACAGGCTATGCTTAACGCCGCCTTTTACCCAAGCTTCTGTGCTTCGCGGCCATGTACCCCGAATTCCGAAGAAAGCCTTCATGCCACTGAGACGACACCAACAGAAAGATGAAAACAGCGAGGGCGGGGGCCTGGATTTCAACCTAGGGACTCGAACCAGTTCCCACGAGCATTGAACCCCATTTTGAGGGTGCAAGAAGGAAACTGGTCGCAAGAAGCGAAATCTGCTTACAGACCTGGCCGAAGGGGGACGAATTGGTGATAAAAGGGAGAAAACATCTATGCTGGATCTTCCTTAGCCTGGGCGCCCTTGGCTGGTCTTTGCTCCTTTCCGGGTGCCGCGCTAATGGTGAGCAACTGCCCTTTATCTCCTTTCATGAGCGCGAGGCCGCAACTGTTTCGCCGGACAGTAGACACACCGGGGTCGAGCCGCTGCGGGTATCGGTGGCCTCCATGACCTCAACCAGGGAAAGCTTGCGCTACTACAAGGAACTCCTGGATTTCCTTGCGGAATACCTGGGGCAGCCGGTGGAGATGGTGCAACGCAACACCTATGCTGAAACCAACGAACTGCTGCGCACCGGCGCCGTGGACCTGGCCTTTGTGTGCACCTATGCCTATGTGCGCGCCCACGACGAATTCGGGGCCAGGCTCCTAGCTGTTCCTGAAATAGACGGGGCTACCACGTATCAGGCCTACATCATCACCCGGAAGGATAGCGGCGTTAATGATTTCAGCGACTTTAAGGGGAAGCGCTTTGCCTTTACCGACCCCCTGTCTACCACCGGCTACCTCTACCCCCTGACCCTGCTCAAACTGCAAGAAACCCGGCCGGAAGATTTCTTCGCCTCCCACATCTTCACCTACAGCCACGATAATTCGGTCCGGGCCGTGCGCGACGGCATTGTGGACGGGGCCTCGGTAGAAAGCCAGGTTCTGGACGAAATGATGGCTCGGGACCCGGAGCTGCAACGCCACATACGCGTCATCCAGCATTCCCCCGACTTTTCCGCCCCACCGGTAATTGTGCGGCCTGGACTGAATGAAGCCTTGGAAACCCGGCTGCGCGATTTCTTCCTCACCCTGCACGAAAACAGCCGGGGAAAGGCGATCCTGCAAAATATGGGTATTGACCGGTACCAGCCGGCTACCGACGATGATTACGCTTCGGTGCGGGCCTTAGGAATGTTGGTGGGAAAATGAAGCGGCGGCAATGGCTAAGGCTTCTGTTTAACCTGGCGGGCGTGAAGGCGAAAATCATGGGCATAGCCCTGGCCCTGGTGTTCCTTCTGGCCAGTTGCCTGATCTGGCAGGCGCAGGCTATCTATGCCGGGACCATGCGGGCCAACCTCATTAGTGGTGGTTATTCCCTGGCCGCCTACGTGGCGGCGCGCAGCGAGGGTCTGATCTTGACCGCCAACATTTATGCCCTGCATGAGCTGATAGCTGATGCGAAGAAAAATAACGAGGACCTGCGATACGTATTCGTAACCGACGCCCGGGGAAGGCTCCTGGTAGATACCTTTGCTGATGGCCTGCCTAAAGGGCTCCTTTCATTTAACCCCTGGTCTCCAGGGCAGCCTTACAGCTTAAGGACCTTTCGCAGCGAGGAAGGGATAATCCACGACATCGCATATCCGATCCTGGAGGGTGACGGCGGTGTCCTGCACCTGGGACTCTCAGAGGCCAGGTTGGATCACGCTGTGGCCTCCCTGAAGCGCCGCCTGTGGCTGATAACGTTGCTTGTCTCGGCCCTGGGAGTGAGTATGGCCTATGCCCTGGCCAACATGCTCACCCGGCCCCTGCAGGAACTGGTGCTGGCTACAGAAAAGATCGCCGGCGGTGAGCTCCACTGGCGCGTGCCCCTGGACTGGCTGCGGGACGAATTCGGCCGCCTGGGGGCGGCCTTTAACTCCATGCTGGACAGCCTCCAGCAGGCCGATGCGGAAAAACAGCGCCTGGCCGAAGTCCGCACCCACCTGCTGCAAAAGGTAATTACGGCCCAGGAGGAAGAACGCAAGCGGGTGGCCCGGGAACTCCACGACCAGACGGCCCAGGCCCTCACCACCCTAAACCTGGGGTTAAGTTCTCTGGCTACCGGCTCTGAGTCAGAGGAAGCGGCGCGCCGGATAGCTGCGCTGAAGGCCACCGCCTACCGGGCCATGGAGGAAATAAAGGCCCTCTCCTATCGCCTCCGCCCCAGTGCCCTGGACGACCTGGGCCTGGGAGCGGCAGTGGAACGTTACGTCCAGGATTGTTCCCGCCAATGGGGGAAAGAGATCGGGTGGCACATATCCGGGCTGGACGGCCGCCTGCCGGGTGAAATTGAGATAATCGCCTACCGTATTATCCAGGAAGCCTTAAATAACGCAGCCCGCCACGCCCGGGCCGAAAACATCAGCGTGGTGCTGGAAAAAAGGGAGGACCAGTTGCTGGCCATTATTGAGGATGACGGGATAGGGTTTGAGGTGGAACGAACCGTGGAGGCGGGCCCGGACGCGGCCCTGGGGCTGGCGGGCATGCAGGAACGGGCCGAGCTGGTGGGCGGGACCCTGCAAATCGAATCAGCTCCCGGGGCAGGAACCACCGTCTACCTGCGCGTGCCCCTAGCGTAAAATTGGAGGTCGGAGGTTAGAGAGTAGAGGTAGAATAGTTAACCGGATGGCTATGAGTGCTGCTAAACGGTGGCGTTATGATGGGTCGCATTACCTGACCCGTGGACTGGAAGTCCCTCGGCAAATCAATCTCGAGGATAGAATGGAGGAATAAGCATGGCCCCGGAATGCATTGATGCAGAAGGGCACAGCCACAGGCCGGCACAACCACCTCCCGCCCAAGATGGCCAGGCCACGGGACCCTCGGGGCCGGCACCGGCCGGGACAGCCCCTGCCGCTGCCTTGCGCGTGCTAGTGGCCGATGACCATACCCTGCTGCGCAGTGGCCTGCGCCTTTTGCTAGAAAAGGCGGAAAACATCCAGGTAGTCGGAGAGGCAGCCACCAGGCAGGAAGCTTTAGCTCAAGTCCGCGCCCTGCAACCCGACATAGTTATTCTTGACATTCATCTCGAAGACGGGAGCAGCCTGGACTTGATTTGCGCCATCAAAGAAAGCAGCCCCCGGAGCAAGATCCTGGTCTTAACCATGTACGACGACGAGGGCTACCTGCGCCAGGCCCTGGCCGCGGGATGCGACGGGTACGTCCTGAAAAAGGCGGCCGATGCGGAACTCCTCACCGCCATAACTGCGGTGAGCCAGGGAAAGGCATATGTTGACCCTTCCCTGACCCGTTACTTGGTAAAACAGGCCCTGCACCATTCCCCAGCCCAAACCATTCGGGGACCAAAGGGAAGCGAAGAAGCACCCCTAAGCGAGAGGGAAAAGGAAGTGCTCAGGCTCGTGGCCCGGGGCCTCAGCAACCAAGAAATCGCCGCCACCCTGTTCATCAGCATTAAGACCGTAGAAACCCACAAGGCCCATATCCGGGAAAAAACCGGCCTCAAGCGGCGTTCCGACCTGGTACGCTATGCCCGCGAACATGGGCTGGGATAAAGGTAAGGCCTAATCTGCTAGCTATTACCCTCAGATATTTCTCGCCTCACCACAGAGAGGTAGTGAAGCCACGGCCACGGCCACGGCCACGTCCACATGTTTATAAAGCCATAACTAAGAAATAGAGACAGGCTATGTGGGATATATTGAAGCATACAAGTAAACACGGCTGCGGCCGGCTCCCTTTGCCCGGTACATGGCCTGGTCAGCGTGGGCTAGGAGGGCATCCGCTGTGGTCCCGTGCTGGGGAAACAGGGCAATGCCGATGCTCACGGTAATTGCGGCAGTTTGCCCTTCCACCTCCACGGTACATTGGCGGATCGCTTCCAAGAGGTGTTCGGCAACTATCCGGGCCTGATGTGCATCTGTATGAGGCAGGATGATGGCAAACTCATCGCCGCCAAGGCGGGCTACGGTATCCGTATCCCGCAGCCGCTGGCAAAGGAGAACCGCCAGGTCCTTAAGGAGTTTGTCCCCTACCAGATGGCCAAACCTATCGTTGACGCTCTTGAAATCGTCTACGTCCAGGAAAAGCAGTGCCCCGTGGGTTCCGTAACGGCGGGCGTGGGCCAGCTCCTTCTCCAGTTCTTCCAGCAGCCGGCGGCGGTTAAAAAGGTCAGTGAGTGGATCGTGGGTGGCCAGGTGTACGAGTTGGGTTTCGAAGGCCTCCCGCCTCCTGGCGGTGAGCAAAGCCAGGGTGGCGTGCTGTGCCAAAATCTCTAGGGAGCGGAGGCTGTCGGAGTCGAAGGCTTGCGGGCGCTCACTATAGGCAGCTACTATCCCGAGCACCTCGCCGTTGGCCCTCAGCGGGATAGCGGCTACAGACCTGTAACCCCGCGCCAGGGCCTCATCTCGCCAGGGCGCGAAATCAGGATCCCGGGCCGTATCCTGGCAGAGGACGGTTTCCCGCGTGCGAATAGCCAGCCCCCCGGGGCCTCGCCCTTCTAGGGTGTCGTCCCACCGCACCCGGATGGTGTCCAGGTAACCGGCCTCAAAGCCGCAACTGGCCACCGGGCGCACCGTGTAGTCGGGTTGAGCCAGCCCCACCCAGCACATACGGTATCCCATTTGCGCTACGCCTTCGCAGACCGCAGCCAGCATATCTTCGACTGCCTTCTCCTGGATCAGAGTTGCATCCACCAAACGCAGGGCGTGCTCCAAAGCGAGATTCCTTCGCAGCCATTCTTCCGCCCGCCGGCGCTTAGTAACGTCGCGCGAGGATTCAATGATCCCCACTATATTGCCTTCCGGGCTTAGTAAGGGCGTGGCCTGGATCTCCACGAACCTGGCCACCCCGCTGGAAGTTTTGTGCTCGTGAACTACTACCACGGGATGCTCCAAACGGCGCACCTCCTCAAGCGGGCAAGGGTGCTCGACCCCGTGGCACGGCGCGGATCGGTGATGGGAGAGGCGGTAGCAGAACAGGGGCTCAGCAGCCCCGGGCGCCAAGGAGTAAAACTCGCGGGCCGCCTGGTTTATCAAGACGACCCGGTAATCCAGAGCGATGACCATGATGGCCTCCGCCACGCCGTCAATGACTCCCTGGAGAAGCATCGGCTCTCGCTCCGCCTTCTTGCGGTGGTGCCTGCAGGGTATGGCAGCGGCCATCCCCGCGGCTCTGGCCAGGGCCTTGATAGCTTTCTTCACCGGCACTGCCCCTCTCACCCGGATTGAACGCAGGGTGAAAAAACCTTCTGCCCTCAGCTAGCGTGACTTTCCTACTTAGCCATTTTTAGGGCTGGAAATGCTCACCAAT
>SLTJ01000051.1 GCA_004347685.1 Clostridia bacterium | reverse complement strand
TGGCGGCTAGTCAAATTGTCACTCACCCCATAAAAATGTTTGGAAGGTCCATCCAAAGGTGCGAAATGTGGGTTCGAGTACAAGTCGCCGGTGGACTACCTGGAGGGAAACGACTACGATAAAGGCCTGGCCATTACCTACCTCTACAAAGCCTTACATCACTCGGACGTGGCCCTTATGGACGAATTCACCTTAAGCTTTGTCAGCAGCACCCACCCCCGGGCCATGCTGGGCAGGATGAAGCGGCGGGGCCTGGAGGTCAGGGCGGGGCAACCGGGGCCAGGGATCTACACCGTAGCAGGGAGCGAGCTCCGCATGCAGGTAGTAGTCCTGGGCGAGCTGGAAGACCCGCAAACCTCTTACATGTTTGCCGTCTTTCTCACGCGGCCGGCAAAGAAGTCCAGGGCCGATTTTCTGCTTTTGAAGAAGCACCTGGAAGACCCGGCCGACAAGGACCTGGAGCAGCTAGTGGACTTCATGGTGAAAAACGAGTTGGTGGAAACCCGGGCTATTGAGGAGGTGTGGAACATGGCCCAGCAGATGCCAGTGACGAACAGGGAGAAACTGGCCGAACTCTTTGACCGGCACCCTTTTGGCCAAGAGCTGAGGAAGCGCTTTATGGAGCAGGGCCTGCAGCAAGGCAAGCTTGAGGGCAAGCTTGAGGGCAAGCTTGAGGGCAAGCTTGAGGGCAAGCTTGAGGAGACCCGCATGGCCATTCTGGACTTTCTGGAGAGCCGTTTTGACCAGCGGCCTGCGGAGGTGGACGCGGCCCTGAACACCATCCAAGACCTGGAGCGCCTAAAGAAGCTGCGCCGGGAGGTCTTCAAGGCCGGCACCTTACAAGAGGCCCTGGAGGTAATCGGCCGGTCCACCGGCGGGGCCGGGGAGCACTGAGGCTGGTCTCGCCTCTTTTTCTGCGCCCAACCTGGGCGCTGACCTGTGGTCAAAAGCAGGCGCGGGCGAGTCGGCACCGGCCTATTGGCCGGGGGCGAGGGTCTCCGCCAGTGAGGTGGGACCTGAGGCGAGCCTGAGGAAGAGGTAAATGGTGCCATGCTGCACGCCGCGTCCCCGGCCGGACCTCCCGGCCCCGCCGACGGCAGCTGCCCCATGCCGGCTCTGGCCCACGGGCCAGGCCCTTTCTTCGTGCGCCAGCATGACCGCTGACCTGGTGGCGCGGGGCGGGCACAGGGAGGCAGAACATCTCCTTCGCTTCTGCCCTGCCCTCGTCCCCAGCTCGCAACAAGGAGCAGACGCTGACCATACAGTAGCAGGGTTACAAGGCTACGTTGTAGCCTCTAGCTGGAGGCCAGAAGGCCCCCGGAAGCTTCGGGGGCCTTCTTTTACGCTCCTTGCCCCTTGGCCCCCGGCCGACACCGTCCACATTTTCCCTTGTCGCCCTGACCTTCCCGTGGTAAAATGGACCGGGGTAAGCCTAACGGATAAAGAGCCCAGGGCAGCTGAACTTCTCCGGTTGGGCTTTTGCTAGCCAAAGACAGCTCGTAAAGGACGTGAGTAAGATGAAATACAGGTTGCCGGTTACCATTACCCGCCTGGGCAAGGATGCCTATATGGCTCGGTGCGATGTAGTCCGGGCGACGGCTACCGCTGATACGCCTGAGGAGGCAATAAAGTGCCTCCGCGAAGCCATAGATGAGATGGTGGCCGAATATGGGGAAGGGGCTGTATTCCAAGACGTTGGCGAAGAAATTGAGGTGCGGGTAATCGAGGTTGGCCAATGAGCAGGTTTAAGGAGCTTCGGCGGGCCGAGTTTGAGAAGTTCTTGCAGGCGTTCAGCCGGCCGGGATCTCTGAAGTTTCGCAATAACAAATGGATCGGGCTTAACAGAGAGGGAAAACCTTTTACCGTGCACGTGAGGCATGGAAAGGGCACGGAGTTTCCGCCTCCGTTGGTGGAGGCGGTGGCCAGGGACCTGGGTGTAACCCTGGAGGAGTTCCTTGCCTGGTATGAGAGGAGGCGGTGACTAATCCCTATCCTGTTGTTGGGCCACCCCGACCTCCTGCCTGTGGTATAACATAAGCACGAGGGGTGCTGAAAATTGCCCAACAAACAATGGCACCCGGCCTTTATGGCCGCCGTGATGGAAGCGTTAAAGGATGCTGCGCCGGGCCAGGTGGAAGTCATCCCCTATGGTGCGGAGAAGCGTTGGTCACGGCCGTTCTTGTCTCTGTGAAAGATTCTTCGTGCCCGTCCATCTTTGTTGGTGGTAAAATGTCTGCAAGGAGGCGGATTCGGGCTTCTGCTGCCGGCCGAGAGCATACTTGGAAGACCAGGAGAGTCGGGTAGGGGCACGGGAGGTGTTCATATGGATATAAAGGGTAATGCCGGTCTAAAAAGGCTTGGCCGGATAGGAGGCCGGCTTTCTCTGGCCCGAAAGCTAGGCAGTGAACTGCAGCGCCAGACGTTGGAGTTTGGCCTGACTTATGAAGAGCTAAAGAAAGCGGCCGTTAAAGTAGCCAATGCTGACGATTCCAGTCGTAATTGATACCTGCGTTTTAGTGCCCTCCATTTTCTCATATACACCCATATTCAGATACCTTGCTCCTCGGCGAGATCAAAGCCGTTCCCAGCGGTTTGGCGATACACGCTTCTACAGTATTACCCGGCCTGGAAAAGAACAAAAGGAACTGCTGCAGATCTTCCAGATTCCAGTTCCGCCAAAATTGCTGACCAACCAGCACATGAGTCCCTAAATCTGGTACAAACTAACTTACCCAAAAGGCCTCCCAAAGGGCTCTGTAGTGACAACCGTCCCTATGGAGCCCTTGATTCATAAGGGACGGTGTCAAAGTCCGGTTTATAGTCATCATCATTATTCAACTCCATGGCCCCGAAAAACTAAACGCTTCACGAATATACTACAGGCGGGTGATTACCTGGTGCAGGATCCAGCATTACACAACCTCCTGGAAAAGGCCAGGGCCGGAGATGAGAAGGCCCGGGATGATCTGCTCCAATCTCACCGGGCCTACATAGCAGAGGTCGCGGCTGCTTACTGCGGCCGCAGGCTTTACTGGCAAAACGACGATGAGTTGAGCGTCAGCCTGCTGGCCTTCAACGAGGCCATCGATACCTTCAACCCATCTGCCGGCAAGGATTTCCTGCATTATGCCCGGCTGGTGATCAAAAACCGGCTGATCGACTACTATCGTAAAGAAGCACGACACCGCCACCTCTCCCTGGAAGGGCTGCCCGGCGATGAGGAAGGTCTTCCGCACTGGGAAGCGGCCACCGCGTGGAGACGGTACCAAGAGGAAGATCTGGCCCGCGAGCGGGCGGAAGAAATGCTAAGTTTCGACCAGGTTTTACGTAACTTTAGCCTTTCACTTCATCTTTTGGAACGGGCCTGTCCCAAGCACCGGGATACCCGGGAGATGCTGGTGCAAGCCGCCTGCGTGCTGGCCCGGGAACAGGACATGCTGGCCTACGTGAAGCGTTACAAGCAGCTCCCTCTCCAGGATCTGTCCCGGGCCACACGCCTCAGCCGGAAGGTGTTAAAAAGGGGGCGGGCTTACATCCTGGCGTTGACCCTGATTCTCACCCTTCCTGAATTCACACACCTGCGCTCCTTGCTCTCGCTGCCACCGCCGGCTGCCTGTAGCGCCGGCCCAACGGACACGTCAATAACGCCGGCCAGATCTTCAAGGGGAGGTGAACCTCGATGACCAAGATAAAAGGGTTAGTGGTGAAGACGGAAGGCCGCCACATGTGGGTCGCCACTGAAGACCGGCAGTTCAGGCGGTACCCCCTTCCTGCCACAGGAGCTGCCGTCGGCCAGGAAGTGTGGGTTGAACAGCCCGTACCCGCCGTTCCGTATTTTGCCTCCCGGGGAGCCCTGGTGGTGGGCCTGGTAGTAATGATATTCCTGGGGACCTTCCTCTGGCAATTGGTCCCCGGCGGTACCCCTGTCGCCTACCTGGCTGTGGACATCAACCCGAGCCTGGAAATCGCCTTGGACGGTGCGGGCAGTGTGCTGGAAGTGGAACCCCTGAACCAGGACGCCAAATTGCTGGTAAAGGGCCTTTCTCCCCGGAAGAAGGACGTCTATACCTTCCTTGACCGGATAATCCAAAAGGCCGAATACTCCGGTTACCTCAAACCCGGACAGGATAACCTGGTGCTGGTGAGCATCATCCCAGCCAGGGACGGAGCACTCGTCCCGGTGAACGCTTCCAGGGTAAAAGAAGTTGTCCTGAAAGGCCTTGCTGCTCGGAACGTTCAAGGCAAAGTCGGCATTCAAAACGCCTCTCCGGAGGAACGCATCAGAGCCAGGGAGGCGGGTCTTTCGGTAAACCACTACCTGCTCATTACCAGGGCAGCCGAAAAAGGAGTTTTGCCAGGCCCCAGCGTAAAGGACAAGGCCGGCATCCAGGAGATCCTGAATCGTTTATCCGCCAGGGGTATTCAATTGAAACAGCTAGTAGTTGAATTTGGCACTACAGACGTAGCAGCTAGCGATCAGCCGCCACTCAAAGAACCATTGGTTAAACCCCAAAAAATTTCGCCAGTCCGTACTCAGAGCGCCATCAGTAACCCTGAGCAGCGAGATGATAAACGAGAAGAAGTGGACCCAGTGGTTGATGAGGACGAGGAGCCAGGCGGGGACGACGACCGCCTACTAGAGGACGAGGAAGAAGCCGGCAGTGAAAGCAAGCAAGAACGAAAAGACGATGATGTGGAAGTCAACGCGGAGGTAAAGCTCGATGCTGATGTGGACAATGAGGAGGACGCGCCCCAGGGTGAAAGCCAAAAGACTGGAGAGGAAGATGAGGCCGAAGTTGAGGTGAACGTGGATGGGCCCCATATCCGGGTGCCCTGGCCAGATTTGGGCAATGAAAAAGAAAGCTTGCCACCCTCCAATGACACGGCCGGTGAAAAATCAAACGACGAACTGGACCAGAGCCTCGACCCTAATGACGGTACGCCCAGTAATTCGATGAAAGAAGAACCGGTTGCAGGAACGGAGCAATAGACCAGGAATGGTACCGGGGAGGATAATGGTGCCACTGAAGACGGCAATTTTGGCAACGATCAAGATTTTAAGCGATGAAGTTAACAGCAAAGAAGACCATCAGGATGACGTTGGCAAGGAGGATCAAATTCTTTTTGAGCTGGTTCCCCAAATTTCTTTCCGCCCACGCACTAACTAGTAAAAGCCAAAAAACAACAGAAAGGAGAGGTTTAGGTTTGAAGATGCGTAGGAAAAGATTGCTGGTGCTGTTGGTTATGGCTGTCTTTCTGATGGCGGTATACTCAGTGGGAGGAGTAGCTACAGCCGCTCCAGGAGGCACGTCACAAATGTCAATCTCTGCGAGCCAGACGGGGCAAGCGGGAGCGGGTGTCGCCAATGATGACGAAGCGGGCGCGGAGGAAGACGCAGACCAGGACGAGGATAATAATGACGGCGAAGTTCAGGATGAAGGCCGGTATACCGGGCAGGATGGCGGCAAAGTCGAGAACAAAGATGAGAACCAGGACGAAGGCATAGACGAAGATCAAGAAGCCGCCAAAGATGCGGATGAAGACCTTGACCTGGACGAGGAGGAAGACGCCGAGAAGAAAGCTGAAAAAATTCAGGAGGCCCAGGAAGACCTGGCCAAAGCCCTGGCGAAACTGGCCGAAGACCCAGGCGATAAAAACGCTTATGAAGACCTGGCCAGAGCCTATGCCGCCCTGGACCAGTGGGATCAGGCCAAAGAAGCGGCAACACAGCTCCTGGCTATAGACCCGGACAATGAAGAGGCCAGTATCTTACTCGCGGTCAGCCTCTACCGCCAGGGGGATCAAGAGGGAGCGATGCAACATCTCCAGGCCATGGCCTCCCAAAAGTCCGATGACGACGACGTTTACGAGCTGCTGGGGGAACTCCTGGAACTCCAGGGGGAACTGGATGAGGCGCTGGAGCAATACGAACAGGCCGCCGCTCTTAACCCCAACGATCCGGACATTTTCGTCAAGTTGAGCAAGACTTATCAAAAACTGGAGATTGAAGGAGTCAAGGTCTTTGTCAACGGTAGCAAACCGCAATTCGGCGACGTTCAGCCCCAGATCGCCGATGGGCGCACCCTGATTCCCTTCCGGGCGCTGGCGGAAAGTCTCGGCGCCCAGGTTTCCTGGGACGGGGCGACCCGCCAGGTGATAGTGGTTAAGGCAGACATCACCATGCGCCTCACCGCTGATAGTACTGTCGCCACAATTAACGGCACTCCCGTCAACCTGGATGTACCTGCTACCATCACCGGCGGCGGCCGGATACTGGTACCCCTCCGGTTCCTTGGCGAGGGACTGGGGGCCAAGGTCAAGTGGGACCAGCAAAGCCAGATGGTTATAGTCAGTCAATAAGTAGAGCTACCGTGACCTCGCAGTAAATGGTGTCAGACATCGCATAGTTCGACAGGAATCGGGGAGAAGGGCTTGGCCTCCGGGCCAGGCCCTTTCTCTTTCCCTTTTGCCCGCCCCTCCGCCCACCCTGTGCCTCCCCCAGCACCCTCCCGCGCCTCGCCCCCAGACCCGTCCCCACGCCCGCCTGCTTCCCCTGGCCCCCAGCCAGGCCAGCCCCCGGCCAACGCCAGTTTGGGTAGACCACCTCCTCCGGCCGCTTCTCACCCAATCTTGGCCCCAAAATCCCGTTACGGCCCTTGCCCGGCCGGCGGTAAAATGGGCATGGTGGAGGGTAGCAGGGAGGGCGAAAAATTCCTTGCCAACCCCCTCAAGCCTGCTGTAAACTATAGCCAGAGGGGTTATATAACTCCAACCGCCAAATAAGAACGGGAGCCGTTACATGACCACCGAGCGCATCGTCCACGACCGCCTGTTCAAGGAATTGTTGGAGACCTTCTTCGCGGAGTTTATGGAGCTTTTCTTCCCCGAAGCGGCCAGGGCCATAGACCTGAGCCAGGTGCGCTTTCGGCAACAGGAGATTTTCACCGACCTCACCGCCGGGGAAAGGCACGAAGTGGACATCCTGGTGGAGACCAGACTCAAAGACGAACCGGGCCTCATCCTGGTGCACGTGGAGCACCAGGCCTACGTGCAGAAAGACTTCAACGCGAGGATGTTCGTCTACTTTAGCCGGCTCTATGAGAAGCACCGCTGCAGGATACTGCCGGTGGCGGTATTTGCCTACGACCAGGTTCGGGATGAGCCGGACACCTTCGAGGTAGGCTTCAGTTTCCTGGACGTGCTGCGGTTTAAGTTCTACAAGCTGGAGCTAAAGAAGCTCGACTGGCGGGACTTCATTGATAGCGACAACCCCGTGGCCGCGGCTCTTTTAAGCAAGATGGGGTTCAGGCCTGAGGAAAGGGTAAAGGTAAGGATAGAATTCCTGCGGATGCTTACCCGGATGGAGCTAGACCCGGCGCGGATGGAGTTGATAGCCGGGTTTTTCGAAACCTACCTCAAGCTCACCCCGGAGGAGGAAGAGGAATTCAACCGGGAAGTAGGAAACCTGGACCAGAAGGAGGTAGAGGCCATCATGCAGCTTACCACCAGTTGGCATGAGAAGGGACGCATGGAAGGCGAAGCCATTGGCCTGCAGCGGGGCCTAGAGCAAGGCCTGCAGCAAGGTCTGCAGCGGGGCGAAGTGAAGGCCACCAGGACGGCCATCCTGGACTTTCTGGAGAGCCGTTTTAACCAGCGGCCTGCTGGCGTGGCCGCGGCCCTGGACACCGTCACCGACCTGCGCCGGGGAAATAGTTCGGAAGAAGTGGGTGGATGAGATGCCGTATAGAGGTGTTGTCAGAGGTAACACAGTAATCCTGGAGGAAGGGGCAAGGCTGCCAGAGGGGGCGCCCGTCGTAGTTGAGTTAGAAAAGGGCCGCTCAAGAAAGCCCGATTTCTCACAAGACCCTTTTCTTTACCCGGATAAGTGGCTCCCTGAAGCTCCAGGTGATGTGCCGGAGGATCTGGCTCACCACCATGATTATTATCTTTATGGTGCGGAGAAGCGCTGACCATGCCCATTTTTGTGGACACTGCAGGCTGGCTGGCCCTGGTTAACCGCTCTGACCAACTTCATGACCAGGCCGTGGCCGTGTACCGCACTCTTGGCAAGGTCCCCAGACTTACCACTGAGGCAGTCCTTGTGGAAACCTGTAATGCCCTAAGCAGGGTGCCCTTGCGCCCCCTGGCCGGGGCGCTGATGTCCCAGGCAGCAGAAGCAGAGAGCCTACGGGTACTGCGGATTGTACACGTCACCAGAGAATTGACAGAGGAGGGCTGGAGGCTGTTTGTCCAGCGCCCTGATAAGGACTGGAGTCTCACTGATTGTATTAGCTTTGTGGTTATGCGGCGCAGGCGGTGCCGGAGAGCCTTTACCTCGGACCACCACTTTGAGCAGGCTGGATTTGAACGGCTCTTGCAGCCATAGGAACATCAGGGAAGCATCGGGGACAGTTCTTGAATGGCCATCTCAGGGGGACCCGGTGCCAGGCCCGGGGGAAATCTGGAGACCGGGAGAGGAGAAGGGTCGGTCCACGCACCAGCCCTTTTCACCTTCTATCCCCTCCCCTCCGCTTGCTGCCTCTTCTTCAGGCCTCGCCGTCGGTGCATAGTGCCCCTGGCCCCGTTGCAGCCCCTATCCCCCCTTATGGACGAATTCACCTTAAGCTTTGTCAGCAGCACCCACCCCCGGGCCATGCTGGGCAGGATGAAGCGGCGGGGCCTGGAGGTCAGGGCGGGGCAACCGGGGCCAGGGATCTACACCGTAGCAGGGAGCGAGCTCCGCATGCAGGTAGTAGTCCTGGGCGAGCTGGAAGACCCGCAAACCTCTTACATGTTTGCCGTCTTTCTCACGCGGCCGGCAAAGAAGTCCAGGGCCGATTTTCTGCTTTTGAAGAAGCACCTGGAAGACCCGGCCGACAAGGACCTGGAGCAGCTAGTGGACTTCATGGTGAAAAACGAGTTGGTGGAAACCCGGGCTATTGAGGAGGTGTGGAACATGGCCCAGCAGATGCCAGTGACGAACAGGGAGAAACTGGCCGAACTCTTTGACCGGCACCCCTTCGGCCAGGAGCTGAGGAAGCGCTTTATGGAGCAAGGCCTGCAGCAAGGATAAGTGAAGGCCACCAGGACGGCCATTCTGGACTTTCTGGAGAGCCGTTTTGACCAGCGGCCCACCGGCATGGATGCGGCCCTGAACACCATCCAAGACCTGGAGCGCCTAAAGAAGCTGCGCCGGGAGGTCTTCAAGGCCGGCACCTTACAAGAGGCCCTGGAGGTAATCGGCCGGTCCACCGGCGGGGCCGGGGAGCATTAGCCAAGGACAGCACCTGCTACCAGTTAGAAATGCTTCGTGTACTCAGCCCGGAAGACGCCACGGGGAACATCTGCCCAAGATAGCATCTGCCGCCCAGGGGTTACGGCTAGGGGCTGCGGCCGGAGGGGCCTTTTTGGGTGACTACGCAGGTCGCCGGGAATCTTAGCACCAACCAAACATCTTTATTGACGTACGTTGAAACGTACGATATAATTGATGCCAGGAGGTGGTGAACATGAAGGTAGTAAATGCCACTCAGGCCAGGCAAAATATATATCGCTTGATTGATGAGACGATTATCTCCAGCGAACCGGTACAAATTACAGCTAAAAAGGGAAGTGTGGTCCTGGTATCAGAAGCTGATTGGCGAGCCATACAGGAAACACTGTATTTATTATCCATTCCGGGCATGAGGGAATCAATTATCGAGGGCATGAATACACCTGTTAGCGAATGTGTAGAGGATATAGGATGGGATATAAATTAGTCTATACCAGGCAGGCGGCCAAAGACGCCAAAAAATTGGAAAAGGCAGGCCTGGACAGGAAAGCAAGAGAGCTTCTAAAGGTTATCAAGGAGAACCCCTTTCAAAGCCCGCCGCCATACGAGGGGCTCAAAGGGGATTTAAAAGGAGCTTATGCGCGCCGGATAAATGTCCAGTATAGAATTGTCTATGAAGTTTTCAGGGACGAACGGGTAGTAAAAATATTAAGAATGTGGACCCACTATGAGTAAAAAAGGATGGCTCCTCGCTATTTTCATTTCGAGACAAACCTTTCATGCCCGCAGGGCACAACCAATCATGAAAATAGGCGGAAGGCCGGCCTGGCCATAAGCGTGGTATAATATAAGCACTAGGGGAGTGTCGAAACTTGTCCAACAAACAGTGGCACCCGGCCTTCGTGGCCGCCATTCGCTTCGCCCCGGCCAAGACCGCGCACATTTTCCTTTTGGGCGGGGAGGGGTACGAAGGGTTCAAGGCCGCCGCGCCCCCGGAGCTGTACTGCCTGCTCCCCCTGGTAGACCGGGCCAGGCGCCAGCGGGGGGCCGAAGTTCTTAGAGGCCTGGGTCATTTGAGATAGTATCGTTGTATAGTTCCACATTGAGGCAGGATTTCCAGCGCTGAAGGAGAATATAAGCTGAGTATGTTTTGTCTCTTGACACCTGCTCGCGAGGAAAACCTGTTTCGAAAGGGGATTCCGTATGATCATTGGCCTGGCAATTATCCTCCTGCTGGTCTTAGCCCTGCCCTTTCTCATTAAGCCCATCGAAGAAAACCTGGAGCCTTTCCTTTTTGTCATGGGCGTTGCCGCGGCCCTGGTCTCTGGGGTGATGACTACCAATCTGCTGTTAAGGGCACTGGAGGAGCCGATTATGATCACGGCGGCGGTGCTGGCCGCCGGCATAGCCTTCAAACTGCTGGAGAAATACATCCGCGGCGCGGTGGACGGCGCCTTAAAGGTAATGCCGGTTTCGATATTTTTTATAGTAGTGGTGGTAGTGCTGGGCCTGGCCTCGAGTTTCATCACCGCCATTGTGGCTTCCATCGTCCTGGTGGAGATCATCAGCGCCGTGCGCTTTGACCGCAAGTCGGAGATCGCCCTGGACGTCATCGCCTGCTACGCCATCGGCCTGGGGGCGGTCCTGACCCCGGTGGGCGAGCCCTTGGCCACCATCGCCACCAGTAAGCTGGGGGTGGATTTCTGGTACCTTTTCCGTACCCTGGCCCCCTATGTCGTCCCGGGGGTGGTGGCCATGGGCCTTTTTGCAGCCTTTTACCTCAAGCCGAAGCGTTCGGAGGATACGCTGGACGAGGACCGGGAGAAGGAAACTTATGCCGGCATCGTCATTCGGGCGGCCAAGGTTTACCTCTTTGTCATGGCCCTGACCTTCTTGGGCGAAGGCTTCAAGCCGGTGATTGACATGTACGTGATCGGCCTGGATGCCCGGTTGCTTTATTGGATAAACATGATTTCGGCCGTCCTGGATAACGCTACCCTGACGGCGGCGGAAATAAGCAATAAGATGCACCCCGACCAGATCAAGGCCGTGCTCATGGGGCTCTTGATCAGCGGCGGCATCCTCATTCCCGGCAACATCCCCAACATTATTTCCGCCAGCAAGCTGAAGATCAAGAGCAGTGAGTGGGCCCGCCTCGGCGCGCCCATCGGGTTTATAACGCTGATCATTTATTTCGTTATCCTCTTCGTTATTTAGGGGGCAAGGGAGGTAAAGCCCGTTGCCGGCTGAAGGCGGATCATCCAGGGGAGCAGGGGAACTGCTGTCCCTGGCCCGGGAGATCCGGGCCCTGGTGGGCAAACAGTACGCCGGGGCGCAGGCCGGTGATTATGCCTGCGTGGCGGCTGTGGGGGAAGATTTATCGCGTTTGTTCCGGCGCTGGGAAGCAGCCGTGGCCAAGGCCGCCGGCGAGAATGATCCTGGCCACCACCTGTCCGGGCCAGTAGCGGCGGGGGGTGCCATCCCGGCCCAGGCGGCCGCGCTTCTCCGGGAGGCTTTGGAGCTTAACGGCCAGGTAGCGGCCATTCTGGAAGCGGGGTTGGCGGGCATGCGCGCCGAGCAGCAGAACCTGGCCAACTCCCGACAGGCGCAGCAGGCTTATGCTGCCGCCCTTCGCCCCTGGCCTCCCATTATCAATACCCGGCGGTGAGGTGCTTCCCTCTCTGAGCCCCTTTACAGCGGCTGTTCACTGTGGCGTCTACTTCCTCCCTAGGCCCTTAAGTCCAGGTATCTTCGCGATGTGGGACGAAAATCACGTGGCAGCGTTTGGTTCCGGCCGCTCCGGGTGGGCGGCGGCAATTTTCCGGACTGCGTCTCGACAGAATCCCTCATGCCCCTCGAGCACAACCATCATGAAAATGGGTAGAAGGCACAACCTATTTTTGTTAAAAAGTATGGGTATTTCTTCCGCTTTTTTGTTATAATAGAGGGCAGAAAAGCCGGCTAGACCAAAGGGGGTTTGGTTATGGGCAAGCGAGAACTGGAGTTTGAGGCGGCCCTGGACGTGAAGAATGCGGCTGAATATCTGGAAAAGTTGGCTCAGGTGTTGCGGGAGGGCCGGGGTACACTGGAAGCTTCGGGGCACAGGGTGGGGGTGCGGCCCGGGGACATGGTGGTCCTGGAATTAGAAGCAGGTCGCCGTAAGGGCCATGGGTGGTTGGAGATCGAGCTGGAATGGAACGAGAAGGGGCGTGAACTGGAGATTGTCCCAGGGGCGGAAGACTGGGACGAAGAAGATGATGATGATGAAGACGAAGAGGACGAGGATTTCTTCGACGAGGACGAGGAAGACTTCCTCGATCTGGACGAAATGGACCTAGACCTTGAGGATCTGGGGCTTGACGACCTTGAGCTGGAAGAAGAAGATGAGGAGGAAGATGAGGAGGAAGCTGAAAAGGCCGGCACCGGAGCAGCCGAAGCAAACGAGCCCGCCGAAGGAAAGTCCTGACCCGGCGTGAGCGCAGGTGATTGACTGGGATAGGCCGTTAAGTCCGAACGCAACTACTCAGCCTTTGGGCCGGTCGGAGGCCGGGCGGCGCGGAAGACGCAAGCCGGGTTTCAGGCTCCGCGAAAGTGACGGTGCGGCCGCGCTCAAAGGCTGTGATAGGCGGTGACCTGCGTAGTTACGCTGTCGGGCTAGCTGGCGGGCTGTCAGCCCCTGCCATTCTTCCCGGGGGGCATGGGAGTCCCTTTCCCGCCGGTGGGTGACCAGGCGCCAGAAGCAGAGAAGGGCACCTGCAGCGCCGATCATGCCTCCCGCCAGGTAACTGAGGCGGACTCCCTGGGCTATTGCTGCCCCCGCCGGGGCGGAGAGGGTGGCGCTCGCGTCCAGGGCCAGGCCGAGGAAGAGAGCGGCCAGGCTGGTACCGAGCATTTGCCCCACGTGGCGGCTGGTGGCCAGCAGGCTGCTGCCGAGGCCAAGCTGGCCCGGGGGAGTGGCGTTCATGACCTCGCTGTTGTTCGGGGAATTGAAGAAACCCATGCCCAGCCCCAGCAACAGCAGCCGCCACATCACTGACTCCGGGGTGGTCTCGGGAGTAAGGAAGCTCAGCCAGAACATGGCGGCGGTGATCAGGGCCATGCCTAGGGTGGTAATGCCACTTCCTGTGCCGGTGCGGTCGGCCAGGTAACCGCTCACCCAGGAAAAGGCCATCATGGCCAGCGGGAACGGGGTCATGACCAGTCCGGCTGAGGCCGGGGGTAGCCCCAGGGTATGTTCAAGGTAAAAGGGTAGGGAAAAGTTGGAAAAGGCCGCTACCATAAAGGCGCATAGCCCGCTGGTAAGGCCGGTGGAGAACCTGAGGTTGCGGAAAAGGCGCAGGTCCAGTACCGGCTGGGGATGGCCTGTTTCCTGGCGGATAAAAAGGGCCAAGAGGCCGGCGCCAATGACTAGGGGTCCCAGCCAGAAAGGCGCCGAGCGGTAGTTTTCGGCCAAGTTGGTGGTGCCGACCATGATGGCCAGCATGGCCAGGGCGTAAAACACGGTACCGGCCAGGTCAAAGGGTTCGGTACCCTTGTCGTCCGGTTTGTCCGTCGGGATGAAAAGGAGGCTGAAGGCAAAAAGAAGAAAGCTGAAGGGTACGTTTACCAGGAATATGTAGTGCCACCCCAGGGTATCGGTGAGCAACCCGCCCAGACTAGGCCCCAAAAAGCTGCCCACCCCCACCAGCGTCCCGTTGACTCCTACCGCCTGCCCCCGTTTTTCCGGCGGATAGACCGCCGCCACGATGGCCAGAGCATTGGCCACCAGCATGGAACCCCCTATGGCTTGCACCACCCGTGCCATCACGCATATCCATAATGAAGGGCCCAGGCCGGCGAGGGCCGCGCCAGCGGCAAAAATCAGGCAGCCGCGGGTGTATATCCGTTTGCGGCCGACGATATCGGAGAGGCGGCCCACGATCACCATGGTGACGGCGGTGGTGAGGAAGTAGGTCGTCACCACCCATTGGATCTGCGCCGGGTTGACGCCGTAGTCAGTGGCCATCTGCGGCAGAGCCACGTTGACGATATTGTTGTTTAAGGAACTGACAAAGGCGCCGGTGGCAGTAGCTACCAGCACCAGCCAAGGACGTGTTGCCTGCGTTGGGGATGCGCCTCCACTCGCACTGGACCGCGGGGATGCAGACGAGAAGCCAGATACCGGCTTGCGTCTTCAGCGTTGCCCGGAAAAGTAAACAACCGGGAGCAGCGTTATTACCTTAATTCTACGCCGACGGCCTGAGTCCTTCGTGCCGGGGCAAATATCTGCTGGTGCCAGGAAGGTGTTGGGGAATGGCTACTGCCTGGCGGCAGGGTTGGTGCCCGGCTCGGGGCGGGTGTCCGGCCCGCAATCACCCGTATGCTTTGGTGTGCCGGGGCATGGCCAGGGTGGGGGCTGTAATTGCGATATGAGCGGGTCACAAAGAAGCTTCTTGACTAATCAAATCGGATAAGTTATATTAGAGGTAAGCGGGTGTAAGCGGGTCCTTTGAGGTAAGGTGATGGTAATTGGCTGGCCACGTCCTATGAAACGAAACGTTTTGGTGATGGAGGGAGACTATGGGAGTGGTTATTGACGGGGAGAGGTGCACCGGTTGCCCACGGGCTCAGGATCCTCCCTGCGTGCGGGCTTGTCCGGGCGATGTGCTACAGCGGGTAGAGGGCAAGGTAGGGTGTCGGAGTCCGGGGGAGTGCTGGGATTGCGCCGCTTGCCTCAAGGCCTGCCCCCACGGGGCGGCGGCCCTGGTGCTGCCGCTCACCCTTGGCGGCGGGGCCGGCGTGCGGCTCATGGCCAGATCCCGCGCCGATGTTACTGAGTGGAGTCTGGAATGGCCTGACGGGCGGCAGGAAACTTTTGTCACCCATACCCGTGAACGCAGGTGAGATACCCGGGCCGCCCCCTCACGCCTTATCACCTGATGGGGCCGCGTCCTATCACTGGTATGCCAATACATCTCTGGTGTATGTTTACATAAACCTTGATTGCGCTGCGGGCATAACCTTATCATGGCCGGTTTTTTCCGGCCGGCCTCGGGGCCCGGCCCGGGAGAGCAGGACCTCTAACGAGAAAACAGCTCCAGCCTATTTCCATGATCGGTTGCGCCTGGCCGGCATGGGTGGTTTTCACGAAAGTGCCGGCCATAGGTGGTAGTTTCATGGGCCGCCTGTGGCCCATAAGGCCATGCAGTTTTTTTGCGGCACCCCTTGACAACTATGGCGGAGAGCCCGTATAATTATGGACATCATATATAACTAATCTTATCGGAAAACTAAGGAGGTAGGGGCATGCTGGCCACCAACGAGGTCCTGGCCCGACCGCCCACCGTTTCCGACGAAGTCCTGGAGGCCATCATCCGCGCCATCTCCGAGATCCGGCACGGCACGGTGACCATAGTGATCCAGGATTCCCGGGTGGTACAGATTGACAAGACTGAGAAGATCCGCCTGCGCTGACCAGACAACTGGAGGCTGCCGAGAAGTTGGCCTCCAGTTTTCGTTTTCTCTAAGAAGGAGTGTGATAGCCAAATGCCTTTGGAAGCCCACGGGGGGAAGCTGGTGCAGCAGGTGCTGGCTGGCGAGGAACTCAAAGAGGCTGCCGGTAAGGTGCCTTACTTGCGGCAGGTGGTGCTGGGTGGGGTGGCCCTCAGTGAGTTGGAATTGCTGGCCACCGGCGCCTACAGCCCACTGGAAGGCTTTATGCGCCGGGACGACTACATATCGGTGGTAGAGAATATGAGGCTGGCGGACGGTACTGTCTGGAGCCTGCCCATCACCCTGCCTGTTGACCGGGCTTTGGCCGGGGAGTTGCGGGAGGGTGAGGAGGTGGCTTTGGCCGGGGAAGACGGGAAGATGTACGGCCTGATGCGGGTGGAAGATATCTATGGCTACGACCGGCTCAAGGAGGCACGGGAAGTCTACCGGGCCACAGAGGCGGCCCACCCGGGCGTGGCCCGTCTCCTGGCCCAGGGGGAAATGCTCCTGGGCGGCCCGGTCCGCATGATCGCTGGCCCCCCGGCCGACTTTCCCGAATTTCACCTTACGCCACTTGAGACGCGAGCTGAGGTGGCTGCCCGCGGCTGGCGCACTGTGGCCGGTTTCCAGACCCGCAATCCGGTGCACCGGGCCCACGAATACATCCAGAAGTGCGCCCTGGAGATCGTGGATGGGCTGCTCCTTCACCCCCTGGTGGGCGCCACCAAGGACGACGACATCCCGGCGGCGGTACGCATGGACAGCTACCAGGTGCTCCTGGAGGCCTATTACCCACGCCGCCGCGTGCTTCTCGCCGTCCTGCCGGCAGCCATGCGCTACGCCGGGCCGCGGGAGGCTATATTTCATGCCCTGGTGCGGAAGAATTACGGCTGCACCCATTTCATCGTGGGCCGGGACCACGCCGGGGTGGGGAACTACTACGGGCCGTACGCGGCTCAGGAGATCTTCCGCCAGTTTGACCCGGAGGAACTGGGCATTACCCCACTTTTCTTCGAGAACACTTTTTACTGCCGGCGCTGCGGCGGCATGGCCTCGCCCAAGACCTGCCCGCACGGCGACGCCGATCACGTCGTCCTGAGCGGCACCCGCCTCCGGGAGATGCTGCGGCGGGGAGAGCTGCCACCGCCGGAATTCACCCGCCCGGAGGTGGCCCGGGTGTTGGCCCGCGGCCTGGCGGAATCTGGAGAGATGGCCGGATAACAAAGCGCTTACGGAGGGACAAAGATGGGACTGGGTCTATTTGTTTCCGCCATGCTGGTGGGGCTGGCGGCGCAGCTTGTTGACGGCGCCCTGGGTATGGCCTACGGCATAATCTCCAACACCTTTCTTTTGAGCTTGGGTATCAGTCCTGCATACAGCAGCGCCAGCGTGCATGTGGCCGAGGTATTTACTACCCTGACCTCCGGCCTGTCCCACCTGCGGCTGGGCAATGTTGACAAAAAGCTCTTGGTGCGGCTGGCCCTGCCTGGCGTGGTCGGCGGAATCGTGGGGGCCTATGTTCTGGCCTCGGTGCCGGGCCAGGCCATCCGCCCCTTCATCGCCGTATATCTGGTCATCATGGGGCTGATCATCCTTAATCGGGCCCGCCGGCCAGCCAGGGCCGAGGAAGCTCGTGACGGCCTGGGCCACTTGGCCGCCCCCCTGGGGATTACCGGTGGATTCCTAGATGCCGTCGGCGGCGGCGGCTGGGGCCCGGTAGTCACCTCCACCCTTCTGGGCCGGGGCTGCGCGCCGCGCCTGGCCATTGGTTCAGTAAACCTGGCCGAGTTTTTTGTCACCCTGGTGCAGTCAATAACTTTCTTGTTGCTATTGAGGACCGTGCATTGGGAACTCGTTCTCGGCCTGATGGCCGGCGGGGTGATCGCCGCGCCCGTGGCGGCTGTGGCCTGCCGCCGGCTGCAACCGCGAATTCTGATGCTGCTGGTGGGCGCGTTAGTGCTTATCCTCAACGTGCGGGAGATTCTCCCGCTGCTCCCGTGAAGAAACGGAGGTTAGAGGTGGGTTATGCCCGGCCGGCATGGGGGTTAACCTGAAACATTCTGGGAAGGAAGGGATGGCCTTGGCCGAAGTGAAGGGATTTACCCTTTGGTTTACGGGTCTTTCTGGGGCGGGGAAGTCTACCCTGGCCGGGATGGTGGCGGAAAATTTGCGGCAGCAGGGCAGGCGGGTGGAGGTGCTCGACGGGGACGAGGTGCGGCAGAACCTGAGCCAGGGGCTGGGCTTCAGCCGCGCTGACCGGGACGCCAATATCCAGCGCATCGGTTACGTGGCCAAACTCCTTAGCCGCAACGGCGTGGTGGCCATCACCGCCGCCATTTCCCCTTACCGGGATACCCGGGAACACGTGCGGGCGCAGATACCCGACTTTGTCGAAGTTTACGTCCACTGCCCACTGGAGGTGTGCGCCGCGCGGGACGTAAAGGGGCTGTACCAAAAGGCCATGGCCGGGGAGATCGGCCAGTTTACCGGGGTTTCCGACCCGTACGAGGAGCCCCTGGCCCCGGAGGTCGTGGTAGCCACCCATCGGGAGACACCTACAGAGAGCTTGGCCAAGATCATGGATAAACTCTATAATCTCGGGTATGTGAGCGCGCCGTGAGCCTGGACTGGGAAATAAAGGAACTAGCCGCCGAGATAGTCGTCGTGGGTGGGGGCGTGGCCGGGCTGGCCGCAGCCATCGCTGCCCGGGAGCTGGCCCCAGGGCTTTCGGTGCTGGTGGTAGAAAAGGCCCAGGCTGACACCAGCGGCTGCCTGGCTGCCGGAGTGAACGCCATTAACGCTTACCTGCACCCGGGGGAGACGCCGGAGAGCTTCCTGGAGTTTGTCCGGGCCGAGGCCAGCGGGGTGGTCCGTTCCGATCTGGTGTTGACCATGGCGGCCGGCTTCAACCAGGCCGCGGATAAGCTGGAAGCCTGGGGAGTACCTTTCCCACGCGGGGGCGGCGGGCGGTATGTGCGCCGGGGCCGGCATGCGGTGGAAGTGCGGGGAGAAAGGATAAAGTCCCTGATGGTGCGGCGGGCCCGTGCTGTCGGGGTGCAAATCCTGAACCGGGTGGCTGCCCGCGACTACCTTATCCAGGGCGGCCGGGTCACCGGGGTTTATGCCGTCGGCGTCCGCCGCCCGATTTTCTACGCCATCCGGGCCCGGGCCGTAATCTGCACCACCGGCGGGGCCACCGGCCTCTACCGCCCTCCCAATTCCGGGGCGGCCCGGGGCCGGAGGTGGTACCCGCCCTTTAACGCCGGGGCCGGCCTGGCCATGGGGCTACGGGCCGGAGCCGAGCTTACCAGCCTGGAGGCCAGGTTTATCCCCTTGCGGGTTAAAGGTACCATGGCCCCGACCGGGACAGTGGCCCTGGGGGTGCGGGCTCCCCAGGTGAACGCCCGCGGAGAAAGGTACCTTCAGGCCGGCGAGCGTACCACGGCCGCCCGCCTGCGGGCCACCCTGGCCGAGGAGGAAAACGGCCGGGGGCCGTGTTACCTGGACACGCGACAACTGGAGACGTCCGCGGCGGCCAGGCTGAGGGAAAGCTATCTTTCCATGTGTCCAGCCATGGTCCTCTGGTGGGCGGAAAAGGGCGTGGGTCCAGCCGACGTGGCCCTGGAGATAACCGGGGCCGAACCCACCGTGGTGGGGGGCCACGGCCTGGCCGGGTACTGGGTGGATACGGGTCGGCGGACCACCCGGCCGGGCCTGTACGCGGCCGGGGACGTGGCTGGCGGGGCGCCCAAGAAGTATGTGAGCGGGTGCATGGCCGAAGGGGAAATAGCGGCGGCGAGCGCGGTGGCCGATATTACCGGCCGGGAACTGGATCCCGTGACCCTGCCGCCGGAACTCTCCTGGCTGCGGATCTACCTCGACTACCGTCGGGTCTACCAGGTAGGGGTAGGGGGAGGGATAAGCTTTCCAGGGGCCGGTTCCCCGCCCCAGTGGTCCGCGCCTACCCCCAGGGAGTCCCTTGGTCCCGGTCCGGGCACGACCGGCCGGTCGCCGGGTCCTGATCTCGGGTCGCGTTCCGGCGCCCGGCCGGGGGGCAGTCCCGGGGTCGAGGGAGACAGCGGGGAAGCCGAGGTGCAGGCGGCCCTGACTACGGCTATCCGGCCCCTGCGTCAGGCTGGTGGGAAAGGGCTGGCGGTACTCGAGTTCCAGGAAGCCCTGCAGGCGGTCATGGAGGATTACGCCGGCGGGGCCTCTCAAGGATATCGCCTCTCTGAAGGGCGGCTGCTGGTGGCGCGGGAGAAGCTGGCCGCGCTGCGCCACCGGGCGCAGGACCTGTCGGCCGCTGACCTGCATGAGCTCATGCTGGCGCACCAGTTGCAGGACCTGGTGTTGGTGGCCTCAGCCCTGGTGGAACACCTTCGCTACCGCCGGGAAACCAGGTGGCCGGCCTATCACGAGCGGATAGATTACCCACACCGCGACGACGAGCGTTGGCTGAAGTTCATCGCCTCCAGCTACGCCCGGCACACCGATACCTTCAACCTGAAGGAGTACCCTGTGCGGTAATCCGGCCGTGGTTAGCAGCCTGCCTGCCGGATCAGGGCGAGCAGTTCTTCTTTGCGGCGCGGCGGGCTGCCGCCGGCCGCCCACCCCTGCCGTTCCAGTTCCCGGTAGACCTCCAGGATCCAGGGGGTTGGCAGGCCGGCCTGCTGCATGATCCCGGCCGTCTGGAATACCTCCTGCGGGCGGCCGGTGCCGATGACTTTCCCGGCGGCCATCACCAGCACCTGGTCGGCCCAGGCGTAGGCCAGGTTCACGTCGTGGGTGGCGATTACTACCGTTGTCCCCCGCCGGCTTTCGGCCTCCAGCAACTCTATCAGCTCCTCTTGGCCCTGCGGGTCCAGGAAGGCCAGGGGCTCGTCGCAGATCAGCACCCGGGGACGCATGGCCAGGACCCCGGCCAGGGCCACGCGCTTTTTCTCGCCGTAACTCAGGGAATGGGTAGGCCTGTCCTGCAGGTGGGCAACGCCAGTGGCCGCCATGGCCTGCCGCACCTGCTCCCGGACTTCGGCCGGCGGCAGGCCCATGTTGACCGGCCCGAAGGAAACGTCCTGGGCCACATTGGCGGAAAATAACTGCGTATCCGGGTCCTGGAAGACGATGCCCACGGTGCGGCGCAGCTCGCGGAGATAGGCCCGGTCGTACCTTATCCTCTCGCCGGCCAGCCGCACCTCCCCCCGCCGTGGCCGCAGGGTGCCGTTGAGGTGGAGGAAAAAGGTGGTCTTGCCGGCGCCGTTGGGACCCAGGACAGCCACCCGGCTGCCTTGGATGATGCCGGCTGAGACCCCACCTAGGGCCGGGGTGCCGTCGGGGTAGCTGAACTCAATTTCCCTGGCTTCAAGGAGCACGGTTTCAGCCAAGGTAGTGACCTCTGTCCAGCCAGGCCAAGACCAGGAGGCCGGCCTCCAGGCCGGCCAGCCAGGCGGCCCGCGTCGGGCAGCGGCCGTGCTCGGCCTCCATGACCGCCAGTTGCCCCTGGTAGCCGCGCGCGGCCAGGGCCACGGCCAACTGCCGGGAATACCAGCCCGCCTTGCGGAAGACGGCGTTGATAAGCCCTCCCAGGGAGCGGCAGGAATTGCTCCAGGAAGCATACCCCTGGCGGCAGGACTGGGCCGTACGCACCTGGGAGGCCAGGTCGGCCAGGACGAAAATGTAGCGGTAGGTGAGTTCCAGCAGTTCGGTTAGCAGAGCCGGCACCCGCAGGCGCCGCAGTAGCCAGATCACATCTACCATCGGGGTGGTCAGGGCCAGGAAGTAAAGGCAGGTGACCGCGGCCAGGGAGCGCAGAAGCAGACCCGTGGCCAGGGACAGGCCGGCGGCGGTAAAGCCGGTGGTGATGTTTCCCAGGGAGACGGCCACGAGGAAATCTGCACCAGCCCCCGGGCCCGGTCCGGTCACAGAAAGGCCGGCACTTGCCGCCCCCACCAGCACGAAGACAGCCGGCAGGGCTAGCAGGCGCAGGTAAAAGCCCGGGGGGATGCCCGCCAGGCCCACGGTCATGACCAGCATGAGGACGGCAATGGTCACCTCGGTGAGGGAGGAGCCGGCGGCCAGAGCTATGAACATGGTGGCCAGGGCCAGGCCGGCCTTTTCCGCCGGGTGCCAGGACCGCAGGCGGCTAGCATAGGCGTGGCTGTCAACTGCTACCATATTTACCCCGCTCTCCTGCTTTCTTCCACCCCTGGACATACCCCAGGTAATACCCGACAAAACCGGCGCCGGCCGCGGCCTGGAGGGAAAAAAGCAATGTCTCCACTTCAGGTGAAGGTGGCTGCCATAAGGAAGAAAACCATGGCTGGTACCCCGGCGCTACCGCCGTAATTGCCTCCTGGGCCTGACCGTCGCTGCCGGCAAATTCTGCCCCCCGGTTCAGCACCAGGGGAAGGGCCAGCAGGAACACTGCCAACAGCCCGATGCTCACGTTCCGCATGGTTCGTAGCACCTGTGTTATCACTCCTCGAGAAGGATATCTATCTCCGGGCGCGCCCGGGCCACCTCGCAAGGGGCAGCGGCCGGAGTTCTACGGGCGGTCTCCCAGCTCCTCCTGGTTGGATCCGGCCACCAGGTTGAATACCAGGACGGTGACCAGCCCTTCTATGGCGGCCAGTGGTACCTGGGTGACGGCAAAAATGCCCATGAACTTGACCGCCGACGCGGCCACGCCACCCGTGGCCGCCGGGAAGGCCAGGGCCAGTTGCAGGGCCGTAACCACGTAGGTGGCCAGGTCGGCCAGGGCGCTAGCCAGGAAAACGGCCAGCCAGGACGGGGCCCGGACCAGGCGCAGGCCCCGGTACGTGCCGTACGCCACCAGGGGACCGGCTACGGCCATGGAGAAGGTGTTGGCCCCCAGGGTGGTAAGGCCGCCGTGAGCCAGGAGCAGGGCCTGAAAGAGCAGGACGATACTGCCCAGGACGGTCATGGCTGTGGGGCCGAAGAGGAGGGTCCCGAGACCGACTCCCGTCGGGTGGGAGGAACTGCCAGTGACCGAGGGCAGCTTCAGGGCCGAGAGGACGAAGGTAAAGGCTCCGGCCAGGCCCAGGAGCATTTTCAGGTCCGGGCTTTCCCGAGTGGCCCGCTCGATGGCCCGCAGGCCATGCAGGAAGAAGGGGATGGTGACGGCGGCCCAGAACAGGCACCACTGCCAGGGAAGGAAGCCTTCCGCAATGTGCATGGCCAGGGCCGGCCGGGGCGCGAGCCATAGCCAGGCCACCAGGCCGGCGACCGCCAGAACCCGGGGCCTGACGGGCCGGGCCGCCCGGGGCCCTGATCGCAGGTGTGGATGACGTCGCAACTGTTTTCGCCTCCGCTAACTTACTTTCCAGCATTTAGTAGTCTGTCTGCAGGACCATGTTCCCTGCGATTTCCGGCCGGGGAATGAAAAATCCCCTGCGCCTGGGGCAGGGGATTTGTTGCATTTCACCTCCCTATCCGGCGTAGGTACGTGTGGTGAAGCGGAACAGGCAGGTCTCCTGGCTCGGGTTCATGGCAGCCTTGCGCCTTCCCATCCGGTACTCAATGTAACTTAGTGCTAAATAGGTTTATCCGCGACATTTTATTGTTAGCACATAAGGTACATTGAGCGCCGGACAGTGGCTGATTGCAAAGCCGCTCACCCTTACAGTGGCGGGACCGCGCCGGAATTACACCGGCTTCCCTTTTAGCCTGCGGGGGAGGCTGTTGAACAGTCTCCGGGCATTCTGAATGTCGACCCAGCAGGCACCCGTTCTGAAAAGGTATATTGACTTTTGCTACCTTGAGAAATTATATTCTGCTGCCAGGGGGAAATTCCTGCCTGGGGAGCGAAGTTTTTACCGTGCCTGATAGCGAGAAAGGAAGAGGGGCTGCACAATGAGCCTGCGCTTTATCGTGGGGCGGGCCGGGAGCGGTAAGACCCGGGCCTGCCTGGAGGAAATAACTACCCAACTGCGCTCCGGCGAGGATGGCCCGGCTCTGATCCTGCTCGTGCCGGAGCAGGCCACTTTCCAGACCGAGCTGGCCCTGCTGCGGCAGCCCGGGATTACCGGCAGCGCCCGCGCCCAGGTTCTCAGCTTTCGCCGTCTGGCCTTCCGGGTGCTCAAGGAAGCCGGCGGGGCCACGCGCCCGCCCCTGGGGGAACTGGCCCGGGCGATGCTGATCCGTACCTTGCTTGAACGGCACGCCGGAGAATTGCAGGCTTTTTCCCAGCTGGCCGGCCGGGTGGGGCTGGCCTCCAGCCTGGCCAGGGGCATAGGTGAGCTCAAAACCTATTGTCTGGGACCGGAGGCGGTAGCTGCGGCCCATGGCGCCCTGGCAGCCCAGGGAGAAGGCGATTCGCCGCTGACGCGCAAGCTCCACGACGTGGCCCTCCTGTACCGGGATATGGAGGAGTACCTGGCCGGCCGTTATACTGACCCCGACGACTATCTCACCCTGGTCGGCCAGCGTCTGGCCGCGGCTGGATTTCTTCAGAGGGCGAGCCTGTGGGTGGACGGGTTCACCGGCTTTACCCCACAGGAAATGGCGGTTTTGACGGCCTGCCTGCGCACGGCCGGCCGGGTGACGGTGACCTTGTGTCTGGACCCGGGCTGCCTGGCCGGGGAAATCGGCGAGACCGAGGTTTTCTACCCGGTCTGGGATACATACCGTAGCCTACGGGAACTGGCGGCAGCCGCAGGGGTCGCGGTGGAACCGCCCTTGGTTTTCCCGGCTCCCGGAAGAACCATGGTCCGGGAGGCCATAGGTACCAGCGGTCATCCGGGCCGGCAGGGGGGCGCCGGGAGCGGCTGCGGCCCCGAGGGTGTCTGGCGGGTTAGCGGGATGGAAAACACGGAGGCGGGGGTAGGAGGTGCGGGCGCCGGCCTTAAGCCAGAGGTCGGGGTGGGGAGGGGGGCAATGGCCGCGGTTTTGCCGCGTTATGTTAACCCGGCCCTGGCCCATTTGGAGCGGGAACTTTTCTCCCGCCCGGTTAAGGCCTATGCCGGTCAGGCTGAGGGGCTCAGGCTGTTGGCCGCCGCCAACCCCAGGGCTGAGGTGGAGGCCGCGGCCGGCGAGATGCGACGGCTGGCCAGGGAGGAAGGCTACCGCTGGCGGGATATGGCCCTTATCCTCCCGGACTTGGAGGCTTATCGTAGCCTCTTAGCCACTGTCCTGGCCGATGCAGCCATCCCCTTTTTTATAGATGAAAAGACGCCGGTACTGCACCACCCCTTGGTGGACCTGCTCCAGGGCTGCCTGGAAATCGTTAGCGGCAACTGGGCCTACGAGCCTGTCTTTCGCGTTCTAAAAACAGACCTGCTTCCCGTAGACCGCGAGGAAGTAGACCTGCTGGAAAATTACGTTCTGGCGCACGGCATCCGGGGAGCCGGGTGGTTGGGCCAGGAGCCCTGGTCTTTCCGGCGGCAATTTACCCTAGGAGAAGAAGAGGAACCGGCGGGAGAGGCGGCAGTTGATTGCCTGGAGCAGGTGGAAGCAGCGCGGCAGAAGGTGGTGATATCCCTGCGGGGCTTTGGCGAGGCCCTGGCCGGGGTGGAGCGGGCCTCCGGCTACTTTTTCACCCAAGTCCTCTACCGGCTGCTAGAGGATCTACACGTGGCCGACACCCTGCAGCGCTGGCAGGAGGAGGCCATGGCCACGGGGGACATGCTGGCGGCCCGGGAACACGTGCCGGTCTGGAACGGCGTTATGGAGGTCATGGACCAGCTTGTCGCCGGCCTCGGCGCGGAAGAATATACCCTTAAGGAGTATGCTGAGGTGCTGTACAGCGGCCTGGAGGATTTGCAGTTTGGCCGTATCCCCCCGGGCCTGGACCAGGTGATAGTCGGGTCTCCGGAACGCTCCCGCCTCCCGGAGGTGAGGGCCGCCTTTATCCTCGGGGCCAATGAAGGAGCCTTTCCGGCCCGGCCGGCGGAGAACGCCCTTTTTTCCGACGCCGACCGGGAGGCCCTGGAAGCCCAGGGCCTGGTGCTGGCGCCCGGCTCGCGCCGCTGGCTTTTTGCCCAGCAGTTTTCAATCTACCAGGCCTTGACCCGCGCCCGCGAATACCTGTGGGTGAGCTGGCCCCTGGCTGACAGCGAGGGCCGGGCTTTGTCCCCCGCGCCGGTGGTGAGCCAACTGCGGCGGCTCTTTCCCGGCCTGGCAGGGAAAGGTGGAGCCGGAGACGGGGGGGAGCTGGGCGAGGTGGGACTGTTGCCCGGGGTGCCCCGCGTCGCCGGCTTGTTGGCGCAGCAGTTGCGTCTGGCCCGGCGGAGCCGTGAACTGGATCCGTGGTGGCGCAATGTCTACCACTGGTTGGTGGCCGATGCTGGGCGGCGGCAGGCGGCCGGGAGGGTTATAGTCGGTCTGGCGCGGGTTAATGCCGAAAAAGATTTGCCCGCCGAGGTGGTGGCTGGTCTCTACGGGACCAGGTTCGGGTCCAGCACTTCCCGGCTGGAGCTTTTTGCCGCCTGTCCCTTTGCCCATTTCGCCGCCTACGGCCTTAAGCTAAACGAGCGGCCCGTGTATAAGGTGGATGCGCCGGGCCTGGGGATTTTTCTGCACGCGGCCATGAAACTTGTCGTCACCCGCCTGCAGGAAGCCGGCCTAGACCCAGGGGAGATGGAGGCGGAGGCGGCCTTTTCCTTGGCGGCCGGGGTGGTGGACGAACTGGCGCCGCAATTGCAGGATGAGATTCTGCTCAGTTCCGCCCGCTACGAGTACCTGGCCCTGATCCTGAAAGGGATAGTCGGCCAGGCAATGGCCGTGCTGCGGGAACACGCCCGGCGGGGGAAGTTCCGGCCAGTGGCGGTGGAGGCCAGGTTCGGGCCGGGGGAGAAACTCTCCGGCCTGGAACTGGAGCTGGACGGCGGGCGCCGGGTGGTCCTGCGGGGCCAGATTGACCGCATTGACGCGGCCCGGGGCCGGGACGGCCGGCATTACCTGCGGGTGGTGGACTACAAGAGCCGGCCGCGGGACCTGAAGGTGCGGGACGTGGAATCCGGCCTCTCCCTGCAACTGCCGCTCTATCTGGCCCTGGCCTGCCGCCGCAGCCGGGGGCTGGTGGGAGAGGAGGCAGAGCCGGCCGGGCTTCTCTACTCGGCGGTACATAATCCCTTGCTGCGCGCCGAGGTGCCCCCTGACCCGCAGGTGGCCGAGGCGGAGCGCCTGGCCGAAGTGGGGCGGATGCAGGGCCTGGTCCTGGCTGACCCCGAGATAGTCCGCTTGATGGACGAGCAGGCGGCCGGCGCGCCGCTGGTGCCGGTGCGGCTGAAGCAGGACGGCAACCTGGCGAAAAGCTCCCGCGCCCTTACGCCCGAGGAGATGCAGGATTTGTTACAGAGGGCCGTTGACCGGGCCGCGGCCCTGGCCGCTGAGATCCTGGCCGGGGAGGTGGCCATTGCCCCATACCGCCGGGGCCAGGAAACGGCCTGCCGCTACTGCGCCTACCACCCGGTCTGCCAGTTCGACCTGCTCGCCGGCAACGCCTACCGGCGGGTTTAGCGCGCAGGCCGGAGGCCGTTGCCGGCCGCCTGCGGCCGAGGAGGGTGGTCACTCAGCCGGGGCGGTGTCCTCACCTTCATCCAGGGGCCGGGTATGGTCCACTACCTCTAAAAAGAAGAACTGGTGGCCCCAATCTTGCAGGATGGCCTCGGCCAGGGATTGGCGGCCGGCTTCGGCCCCCCCTTTCAGGACTACCTGAACACAGGCCTCCGGATCGGCGACCGCGGCCAGGGTTTGGCCGATTCCTTCGGCCGGGGTGGTATCCACCGCCACCGGTAACTGCAGGTACGGTCGGTCGGGCAGGAAAAGGGGTTGACACTGCACCTGTCCCCCGGCCAGCTCTACCAGGACCACCTGCCTTTCCTGCAGGTTGCGGAAGGTGAAGCGGGTGGGCGAGCCGGGGTACCAGCTTTGGGTGCGGCCGGCAGGGGGCAGGGCCAGGGGGCGGTGGACGTGCCCCAGGGCCAGGTAGTCCAGGCCGCTGGCCGCCATGTCGGCGCCGACAAAGGGGTAGTAATGGTGGGACCCGCCTTCTATCTCCAGGAACTGGCCGTGCAGCAGGGCTACGTGATACCCAGAGGACGGCACGAGCTCCAGGCGGCGCAGCACCGGCTCGCCGGCCAGAGCAGGAATAAAGGGTATGCCGTACATGTGCAAGCCGTCTATGATCTCCACGTGGCGCCATTCGGACGCCCGGAACATACACACGTTGGGCGGGAAGGCCTGGCTTTCCCATACCGAGCCGGGTACCACGGGGTCGTGGTTGCCGGGAATGAGGGCCACGCGGATGCCCCGGCCCTCCAGTTCGGCAAAGATACCGGCAGCGTAAGCGGCGGTGGCCGCGGCCACGTCCGGCGTATCGAAAAGGTCGCCGGCAACAAGCAGGACCTGGACCCGCTGCTCCACCGCCAGGTCGGCGATGGTCTTGAGGCGGGCCGCCACCTCCCGGCTGCGGATGGCCCGTTGCTGGGGCGGCATTTTGTCGAAGGCCCAGTCTAGATGCAGGTCGGCTGTATGCAGGCAGCGCAAGCTCACGCTGAATGGCCCACCCCCTCGGCACCAGTATAGCACGGGAGGAAGGCGACCGCAAGCGCGGGCGGGAGGGGCTGTGGAAAAGGAGGATGGTTGGGAGGAGGGCGGGTTAGCCCCAGGCTGGCTTTTTGTCGCGCTCCGGCGTCAGGCGAGTCGGCCGGCGGCGAGTTGTCACCTGACCAGTACTACGCCGGCTTGGTTCCCCGCAGGGTAAGGCTGGCCAGGGGGAAACCGTTCTTCATATACTCCCGGCGTTGCCGTATCGCTACCGGCATAAAGCCGGCCTGGCTGATGGCAGCCAGGTAGTCGGCCTCGGCGATGGCGCCGCCATAGCATTCCGCCCAGGCTTGCGGGTCCTGGCGCACTTCCGGCGGCAAAGGGGCGAGGGAAACCACGTCGGCGATGACAAAGCAGCCGCCGGGCTTGAGGACGCGGTGTATCTCCCGGTAGGCGGCAGCCTTGTCGAGGACGTGGTTGAGGACACAGTTGGAGAGAACCACATCTATCGAGCCGGCGGCCAGGGGCAGGGTGGTGAGATCGGCCACCAGGAAAAAGGCGTTGCCGAGGCCAGCTTCTTCCCTCCGGCGGCAGGCCTGGCCGACCATGGCCGGGGAAAGGTCAATGCCGATGGCCTGGCCGTGGGGTGCCACCAGGCGGGCGGCGGCCAGGGTCTCGCTGCCACGGCCACACCCCAGGTCGGCCACCGCCAGCCCCGGCTTCAGGCCGGCCAGGGCCAGGGTATTCCCGCAGGAGAGATCGTCTTCGGCCTCGCTGGCCAGGCGGTCGTAGCGCTCACGAATAGATCCTTGTAGGTCCATATTTCTCCGGCACCGGTTCGGCCCGTGCCTCCTTCAAGCTGCTTTGATTGCTCTGGGCACCTGCATAGGAGCGAACCAGCCGACGGGAGGCAACCGGTGCCTCCCCCGGTCGGAACGCTGCCAGCCGGCGCCGGGTGGGTATCCAACCACCAACCTCTAACCTCTAACCTCCAATTTCGCCAGGTATTTCTCTGCCTGGACAGCAGCCACGGCGCCATCCCCGGCCGCGGCCACCACCTGGCGGACCTCCTTGGCCCGCACGTCGCCGGCGGCAAAGACGCCCGGCTGGCTGGTGCGCGTTTCGGCGTCGGTAACAAGATAGCCCTGGGCCGTCATCTCTACCTGCCCTTGGAAAAGGGCGGTCTGGGGTTCGGTGCCGATATATACGAAGATGCCATTTCCGGGGACAAAACGCTTTTCGCCCGTAGGCAAGTGCTTCACCGTGACCCCGGTGACGCCGTCATCACCGGCGATCTCCCGCACGTGGCATTCCCAGACGAATTCGATCCGGGGGTTGGCCAAGGCCTGCTCCTGGGCGATCTTGGACGCCTGCAGGTGGTCGAATTCGTGCACCAGCGTTACCTTCTCCGCGTACCGGGTGAGATATACGGCCTCCTCCACCGCCGAGTTGCCGCCGCCGACCACGATTACGCTCTGCCCCTCGTACATGATGCCGTCGCAGGTGGCGCAGTAATGCACGCCGTGGCCCTGCCTCTCGTCGGCTCCGGGCACGGGCAGCTTGCGCGGTCTGGCTCCGGTGGCCAGGATAATGGCCCGGCCACGGTACTCAGTGTCCTCGGTAACCACCACCTTCTCCGGGCCGGTGAGGTCAACCGCGGTCACTTCCTTGAAGTCGTCGACTCGGACATCCAGGGATAGGGCCTGGGCCAGCATCTTATCCATTAGTTCCCGGCCGCTGACGCTGCCGCCGGTGCCGGGGTAGTTGCTGAGGTGGTAAGTGCTGGCGGCCTGCCCGCCCGGCAGGCTCTCGTCAATGACCACGGTGTTGAGCCGGGCCCGGCCGGCGTAGATGGCCGCAGTGAGGCCGGCGGGGCCGCCGCCCAGGATGATGAGGTCGGCCGTCGCCACCTTCTTTTCCTGTTCCCCGGCCGCCTCGCCCAGCAGGTCCTCGAGGGCCAGGCGCAGGTCCCGTTTGCTGATGAAACCGTTGAGGCGCGGCCCCACTTCCTGCCCCTGCCGGTAAAAGATAAGGGTCGGGCTGGCGGTGACCCCCAGGCTCTCAGCCAGGGTGCGGTTCTCCTGGCGGAAAATCTTCACGAAACTTACCCGCCCCCAGTAGCGCTCAGCCAGCCGCTCGTACAGGGGGGCCAAAGCGGTGCAGGGGGGGCATTCGTCGGAGTAGAAGTCGAGCACCACCGGCAGAGGGTTTTCCAGCACGTCGCGCCGGAAGTTCTCGCTATGGCTGTAGATTATCAAGTCAGACAAAGGCTTCGCCTCCTATCCTGTAGCTGTGGCTGTGACCACGGTCGTCTGGGCCAGCAGTTGTTTCCGGTAGTATTTCGCCCCCAGGGCCAGGAGTTCGGTCACTGGCCGGCAGTCAGGGGCCAGGAGCGAGCCCCGGTTGCTCGCGGCCATGGCGCCGCAGCCGCCACCGCAGAATAACGCCTGGGGGCAGTCCTGGCACGCGGGAATGGTGCGGACGCTGCGTTGCTGCCACGGCGCCACGGCGGCCATATCCAGATGCGGCTGCGGATAAAAGGTGCCTAGGCGGTATTCCGGCCGGCCGCAGGTGGCGGTGCAGGGGTAGATGTCGCCATACAGGTCAAAGGCCCATTCTCCCTTGCCCCCCGGGCAGGCGTCAAAAAGAGGCAGGGGCATTTCGCCGGTCAGGGCGAGCTGGCGCAAGCCCAGAAAGTCTGGCGGGTGGAAACGCGAAAGCACCGGCTCCTTCTCGCTCAGCCGCAAGAATTCTTCCCATAACTGGTGACGGGAAAAGATTTCGCCGGCTTCGGTCCGGGCGGCCGGGCAGTCGAAGGGCTGGTAACGGCGGCCGATCTGCGTCTTAAACCGCTCCGGGGGCAGGTCGAGCCATCCCCGCACCTCCAGCTCGCGGGCCAACTCCGGCAGGGCCGGGAGGTTCGCCCGGTCCACGACCACCCGCAGATTCACCGGCCAGCCGCGCCTTACCGCTGTCTCGAGGCCGGCCACGACAGCGGCATAGGTACCCTGGCCGTTGCCGGTGGGCCGGCGGCTATCATGTACCTCCGCCGGGCCATCCAGGGTTACCTGGATTTCCCGGAGCTTGACCTGGCTCAAGATATCTTCGTACTGTTCCAGGTAATAGCCATTGGTCACCACCGCCAGTTCCAGGCTGCGCCTCGCCGTTTCCGTGGCCAAGAAGGAGACGATTTCCTCCTGGCGGGGCGACGCCAGGAGAGGTTCGCCGCCGAAGAGGGTCACCAGGGGTGGAGCCGGGGCCGGGAGGAAGTTTGCCTCCACATAGGCAAAAAAGGCCCGCGCCACCTCCAGGGACATGATACCACCCCGGGGCGGCAGGTCCCGCTGGAAGCAATACGAACAGGCCAGGTTGCACTCGTAGGTCGGGATCACCAGCAATTGTACCGGCGAAGCGGCCAGGGCCTGACCGAAGTCAGCCTCCCGGGCGCGCAACCGGCCCTCCTCGGCCTCTCCGTCCGGTAGCAGGTAGCCTCGCCCGGTCAGGTAAGCCGCGAGTTCGGGATTGGCAGGTACCCGGCCATTCTCCGTCATGGCCATTATCTCCCCGGCTTCGGCCGCCGCCACCAGGTCAGCGGACCCGGACAGGGGGTTGAGGAGCAAGTAAGGCTGCTCCGAATCGGGAAAGGGAACGAGCAGGTTATAGCGGCTGGGGTACATAATCGTCTCCTTGCCTTTTAAAAATAGCTCAGTTGTGGCAGCCGGCCACGACCTGGGACACCTTGGAACAACACTGGGCTACCGTTAGCTTTTGGGCTGGAGCGGTCGCTCCTGCGCAGCATGTATTACTCTGCTTCTGGCTGGTAACAGCTTTCATTGAGAAGGTTCCTCCTTAACAGCAGTTAGTATCCAGGTGCACCGGTACGATGTGCTTCCGGGCTATTGGGCATACCCAGACGTTTCGCGGATGTTTTTCTCGTTTTTAATGATACTTGATCATTGATACGCTGTCAATAGGAAAAAGACGTTGTCTCCTCCTCCCGGGGAGACATGGCCGTCTCACTTTATTCCGTCATGCTGCGTTGAGGGAGTAGTGATGTCGGCTGCCGCCAGGGCGTTGGGAGGCGAGGGAGACAGGTGGCGAATGGGAAATAAAAAGGGTAGCCAGTAACGGTCACAGGCGCAGGGCATACCCGCGCGCCGGCTCCAGCCGCCCGGCCCGGGGGTTTACCCGCAGGCCGAGGGTTCCCAGGTGGGGGGAAGGCGACAAGTCACGTCACCGCGATTATCCCGCTTTCGTCTGTCACTTCGCCAATGGCCGCAGCCGTCACCCCGGCGGTGTGCAGGCGCTCGAGTAGCTCGCTCGTTTTTTCCGGAGCCACGGCCATCAGCAGCCCGCCGGAGGTCTGCGGGTCGGCGAGCAGGTCGCGCAGTTCCGGCGGCACTCCCGGCGCGAAACGTACAGACTCCTGCACGTGGCGGGCATTGGCATGGGCCCCGCCCGGCAGCAATCCCATGCGGGCCAGTTCCAGCGCCCCGGGGAGAAGGGGGACCGAAGCGGCCTCTATCCGCAGGCCGACTTTGGACGCCACGGCCATTTCTAGGGCGTGCCCCAGGAGGCCAAAGCCGGTGACATCGGTGCCGGCCTCCGCGCCGACTTCCCGCATCACCCGGGCCGCGGCCGCGTTCAAGGCTTGCATGGAAGCGATCGCCGCCGCGGCTACCTCTTCCGGACACATATCCGCCTTGATGGCTGTGGTGATGACGCCGGTGCCCAGGGGCTTGGTAAGCACCAGGCGGTTTCCCGGGCGGGAGGTGGCATTGGTGAGGATCGCATCCGGGTGCACGGTGCCGCTCACGGCCAGGCCGTACTTGGGTACGTCGTCTTCCACGGTGTGGCCCCCGGCCAGGGCGACGCCGGCCTCGGCCACCTTGTCGGCCCCGCCCCGCAGAATTTCAGCCAGGATTTCCGTCCCCAGCTTTTTCACAGGGAAGCAGACCACGTTCAGGGCCAGGAAAGGTGTTCCGCCCATGGCGTAGATGTCGCTCAGAGCATTGGCCGCGGCAATCTGCCCAAAGGCGTATGGGTCGTCAACAATAGGGGTGAAGAAGTCCACGGTCTGTACCAGGGCCAGGTCCCCTCGCAGCCGGTAGACAGCGGCGTCGTCCCCTGTCTCTAGTCCCACCAGCAGGTCGGCGGGCTTCGCCGTCGGCAGGTTTTGTAGAATATGGCCCAGGTCCCCTGGGCCGACTTTCGCCGCTCACCCGGCACTGCAGGATAACTGCGTCAGCTTTATGGACGGCAAAAGGCGCCACCTCGCTTCCATCGTTTGCGATTGGCCATAAGATCACGGTTCTGTCATGCCGCGTGGAGCTACTCTAAGTTCATGCGAATTTCGCCGGGACTATTGTTCCCCTTCGCCGCAATTGTTCTATCCCCTGTTGCATTAGCACATTTTATTGGTGGTCAGTGCCACATAAGGATAGCTTATGGATGCCATCCGGTTCATGCCCGTAACCGTAGTCTTTCCTGTAGCCGGCAGGGTACACCGCCGCCGCGCCTACCGGGCCCTTTTTGCTCTTGCCGTTTGCTTGTATTATTTTCCACTGGGGTATATAATAGGAGCATCAGGCATGTTATGAAAGGAGCGGTAAAGGTGCAGATTCGCTGGTTAGGACACGCTTGTTTCTTGCTGGCTGATGCCGAAGGGCGGCGGCTGGTGACTGATCCCTTTGACCCGCAGATTGGTTACCCGGCGCCTAAGGTGGCGGCGGATGTCGTAACCGTCAGCCACGACCATTTTGACCATAATGCCATTGACCAGATCCAGGGGCAGCCGGAGGTCATCCAGGGTGCCGGGAAGCATGAAGCACAGGGGCTGGATATTTACGGGTTGGCTACTTTTCACGATGACCAGGGCGGGCGCCAGCGGGGCAACAACACCGTCTTCCGCTGGGTTATGGACGGGGTGCGGGTCTGTCACCTGGGAGACCTGGGCCACGCCTTGACCCCGGCCCAGGTGGCCGAGATCGGCCCCCAGGATGTACTGATGGTGCCGGTAGGCGGCTTTTTTACCATAGATGCCGTCCAGGCCCGCCAGGTCGTGGAAGCCATCAAGCCCCGGATAGTGCTGCCCATGCACTATAAAACGCCGGCGTTGCCGGCGCAGCAATTCCCCATCCAGGGGGTGGACGAATTCAGCCGCCAGTTCCCGCGGGTGACGAACCAGGAGTTCCTGGAGGTATCTGCCGGCACCCGGCCGGAGGAGATGACCGTGATAATCCTGGCCCTGCCGGCGTAACCTCAGCGTGCCCCGGTTTGGATTGCCGTCTTGAGACAGATTGTCCTGGAGGGGATCCGAGAGGAGCGGCGGCTCGCGCGGTGAGGTGGGGGAGAACGCTCCCTCGCCTTATCGGTTTGTCGGTCTGGCTCACCTTGGTGGCACCATGGTTCGGAGGCGCCAATAGTATTCTCGAGAGGAGCAATAAAATTGCTGTTAAACGACGTCGGCTTCTGGGAAAAGGCCTGGTCTGAGGAACGGGCCGCTTCCCTCTACGGCCGCCAGGTCAAGGAGCGGGCCGATATCCGCTGGTGGGACCGGCGGGCTGGGCTTTATGCCAGGAATACCGGCGGTCAGGAAGGAGAAAGGCGGGCGGCACAGTTGCTGCATTGGCTGGGGCACCACCAGGACCTGGGAGCCGAGACGAGAATCCTGGACATCGGCTGCGGCCCCGGCAATGAGACCCTGGTCCTGGCCCGGCGGGCAAAAAAGGTGGTGGCCTTGGACCCCGCTCCGGGCATGCTGGCCATTCTCCAGGAGCGGGCCGAAGCCGCTGGACTGCAAAACATTGAAACTGTCTGCTCCACCTGGGAAGAGGTGGACCTGGGGGCCAGGGGCTGGGAAGGGGCCTTTGACTTGGTGATCGCCTCCAGGTCGCCGGGGGTTAAAGACGTGCCCACCCTGCGGAAGATGCTCCGGGCCGGGCGGGGCGGCTGTTTTTACAGCGGCTTTATCTCCAGGCAGGAGCCGGAGCGGGCCGAACTCTGGCACCGCCTTTTCGGTACCCCCATGCCGCCCTTGGCTGCCGACGCTGTGTACATCTTTCACCTGCTGTTGGCCTGGGGCTATTACCCCTCCCTGGAACTGGAGCATCAGACCGGGCGTCGGGAGATGCCGGCGGCAGAGGCGGTAGCTGACCTGGAGGACTTTTTTTATGCCTATACCGAGCTGACCCCGGCCGTCCGGGCGGAAATCCGCCGCTACGTAGAGGAGAATTCCCAGGGCGGTCTTTTCATTACCGAACGGGAATCAGTAGGTGGGCTACTCTTCTGGCCGGCAGGTGAATGTCTAACGAAAGGGTAGAGGCCATCAGTTCCCTCCCGCAAAAACACCTTCACCAGCTCTGGGTCAAACTGGCTGCCGGCGTTAGCTTTTAGCTCAGCCAGGGCAGTAGCCACAGGGAGGGCCGGACGGTAGGGCCGGTGGCTGGTCATGGCCTCAAAGGCGTCGGCCAGGGAGACGATGCGGGCGTACAGGGGGATGGCCTCCCCGGCCAGGCCGTCGGGGTAGCCGCGGCCGTCGTACCGTTCGTGGTGGTGGCGCACCACCGGGAGCACCGGCGCCAACAGCTTGATGGGAGAGAGGATTTTCTCTCCCAGCACCGGGTGCTGGCGGATATGCTCCCATTCGGCCGGTGCGAGGGGTCCCGGCTTGGCCAGGACGCTATCCCGCACCCCGATCTTGCCGATATCGTGCAGGGCCGCAGCGGTGTGGACGAGCTGGGCCTGGGCGTCGTCTAGCTCCAGGGCCCGGGCCACCTGGTAGCTGTAATCAGCGACGCGGGCCGAGTGCCCGCCGGTGTATTCGTCCCGGGCCTCAATGGCGGTCACGGCGCTGTTCACCACCGTTAGGAGCACGTTGCTGAGCTGCATTTCCTGGTGTAACTGCACCACCAGGGAACCCAGGGCCCGGGCCATGGCTCCGATAACCGCCACCTGGGCCGGGGGCCAGGGGGCTTCGCTCAGGGTAAAGAGGAAGCCAAAGGGGCGGGCCTCCGTCCCCAGGGGAAAGAGCATAGAAAATTGGTGGGGTACGGCTACCTGCAGGTGCAGTTCCTCAAGATCGAGGGGCACAGGCTGCCCGGAAGGCAGGGGCCATCTTTGCCGTAAGAATTGTTTCAGCCCTCCCACCAGGGAATCTGCCGCCCGGGGATCGCTGCAGTTATTGGCCGTAAATGGTACCCCTTCCTCTACCTCCAGGTGCAGGAGATAGTGCACGCCGTGGCATTCGGCGCAGAGTTGCTGGTTAAAATTGGCCAGTCCCTGCAGAAGAAGGATCTGTCCCTGATCCGCCGTTGGCGGCATGATGCTTACCTCCTGTCAGAGTCAGAGACGGGGAATTTGCCCCTGTCCCTTGACACCTGTTAGTCTAAGCGTATAATCTTATTAAGTATATACATATTACGACCTGCCGGCATCCATGTCAAGTGACCAGCAGCGGTATAATCTTAGCGCCGGCAGGGATCTCAGCATAAAACGGAGTGATTTTACGTGGAGGATCAAAAAATATTGTGGGAAAAAGCGGTGGAATTTCACGGCCATGCCTGCCCTGGGCTGGCCATGGGTTTCCGGGCGGCCTGGGCGGGGCTGGAGCGTCTGGGGATTGACCGTTCCCGGGACGAGGAACTGGTAGCCATGGTTGAGAACGAAGCCTGCGGGGTGGATGCGGTGCAGGTGCTCACCGGCTGTACCTTTGGCAAGGGAAACCTGTATCTGCGGGACTGGGGCAAGCAGGTCTTTACCTTTGCCCGCCGCTGTGACGGCCGCGGGGTGCGGGTGGCGGTGAAATACGGGGCCGCCGGCCCGGCCGGCAGCAGGCCCCGCCAGGCCAGCCCCGAGGAGCGGGAGGCCAGAATCCGTCACCTCAGGGAAATACCGGTGGAAGAGCTTTTTGACGTGCGCGAGGTAGAAGTGGCCCTGCCCCAGGGGGCCAGGGTCTTCCCCACCGTGCAATGCAGCGCGTGCGGCGAAGGAGTGATGGAGCCCCGGGCCGCCCTGAAGGACGGGCAGGTGGTCTGCCCGGCCTGCAATGATCCTTACCAGGCGCCGGTGCTCAGCCTGATGGCTGAATAGAGCCGGCGGCAAAAGCAACTACTCAGCCTCCAGGCCGGTCGGAGGTCGGACGGCGAACGACTGCAGACGCTAGCCGGGTTATCAGGCTGCGCGAAGGTGACGGCGCGGCCGCGCTCAAAGGCGGTGACAGGCGGGGGCCTGAGTAGACGCTCATGCCACTGGACAGTGGTGCCAACGAAGGACGAAAACGGCAGAGCGCCTAGTCTTCAGGGCAGTTACGCGGCAAAAACAAAATCTGTAAGCAGGAATCGTGGAAGCAGGTGCGGAATACTTGTCATAGCGCCTGCTCAACAATTGGGGGGAGAAACCATTCTAACCAAAGCTAAGGCCTGGCTTTTGATGGCCCGTCCTGCCTTTCACAGCGTTGGACTGCTTCCTTTTTTCGCTGGCGCGGCGTTAGCTGCTCATGACGGTTACCCCTGGCGGTGGGAAACCGCCGGTACCGGGGCCGCAGCCGTTTTCCTCATCATGCTGGCCACGTACTTTCTGGGAGAATACTATGACTTCGAAGGGGACAGTCGCAACCTCAACCGCAACCCTTTCTCAGGGGGATCCGGCGCACTGCAATCTTTGGCTGGTTTTCCCAGGCGCTACGTGCTTGTTGCCGGCTACCTGGCTGCCGCCGGCGCCGTCATCCTCGGACTGATTTTGCACTTCGCTTTCGAGGTGGGAGCGCCGGCCCTGGTTTTGGGAGCCGTGGGGCTGGTAGGGGGAGTTTTCTACTCTGCCAAGCCATTTCAATGGGCCTACCGCGGCGTTGGCGAATGTTTTATCGGCTTTTGCTATGGGTGGCTGACAGTAAATATGGGCTACTACGTTTTGGCCGGGGAGTTTACGCTCCTGGGCACGCTGCTTTCCATCCCGGTAGCCCTCAGCATTACCGCGGTTATCCTCATCAATGAGTTTCCCGACCGCGAAGCGGATGCCGCGAGCGGCAAGCGCAATCTCGTCGTCACGTTCGGGCCGCAGCGCATGGCCGTCCTGTACGCCTTGCTCATCGCCGGCACGGCCGTTACCGCCTGGCTGGTCATCTGGCCCGCGCAAGGCCTGGTGTGGCCGTGGCTTCTGGGCATTATCCTGTCTACCGCGGTTGCCGGCTTTGCCTTGGTGGGGATTGTCCGGGGCCATTACCGTCACGCCAGGACAATCCAGCCGATATGCGCGGCGACTATCGCGTTAAACCTGCTCGTCAGCCTGCAGTACTTGCTTTTTTTCAGCTTTCGCTAGGTAGTGTTCCATAGATTACGAGGCGATAAACATGCGGGATAGCGATCATGTGCAGCGGGTGGTGCGGCCGTTTTACCGGCCTCCCACCCTGGTGTTGCGCCAGGCCTTGTCCGCTTTCTATCTGGCCTACCTCACCGGGTGGAAACACCTGCCTGGCTGGCTGGCCCGGGGTACCAAAACTTTGCCGGTGGCGGCCGGGGCCGTCGGCATGGGGTGTATCGGCTTTCCCAACCACCCTGTCTGGGAAATGACTACCGCGTGTAATTTGCGCTGCCGCCACTGCCACGCCAGTGGTGGGCGCCGTTCTCCCGAAGAACTGTCCACAGCAGAGGGCAAGAAGCTTCTGCGGGAAATAGCTTCAATAGATGCCTTCCGCATGCTGGCTTTTACCGGCGGAGAGCCAATGGTGCGCCCAGATATTTACGACCTGGCCGAATATGCCGCCGGGCTCGGGCTGCCTAGCGTAATCGCTACTAACGCTACGCTCATAGACACCAGGGTAGCCAGGCGGCTAAGAGACTGCGGCGTAGCCGGGCTGGCCATCAGCCTGGACGCCGCGACCCCCGAGCTTCACGACTATATTCGCAACAGCGAGGGAGCGTTCAAGCTGGCCGTCCGCGGCATTGAAGCCTGCAAAGAAGCCGGCATGGCCCTCCAAATCAATGTTACGGCCATGGAGTACAATAGGGAGGAACTCCCCCAAATCCTCGCCATAGCGCGGAAGTACCAGGCCGAGATTGTGCTGAACTACCAGCTTGTACCTGTTGGCCGGGGGGAAACCATTAAGGACCGGGAACTCGGGCGTCAGCAGAACGAATGGCTGATGCATATGATCGCTGAGAACCAGAAACACGCCTATACCGTCATTGAACCCGTCGCCGGGCCGCAGTATTGGGCACACCTCATCCAGCAGAAAAAAGTCGGTCCCTGCGGGCGGGCCCTGGCCCGCACTGTCTTCAAAGGGTGCGTCGCGGGATCCGGCCTGGTCTACCTCAAGCCCAACGGCGATGTTTGGGCCTGCCCGTTTCTGCCGATCAGCGCCGGAAACGTACGGGAGAAGCCGCTGCCGGAGATCTGGGAAAACGCTCCTCTTTTCTCAGACCTCCGCCGTCGGGGGGAAACCCTCCAGGGAAAATGCGCCACCTGCGAATACAACCCTTTGTGCGGCGGCTGCCGGGGTCGGGCCTACGCTCACAGTGGTAACTACCTGGCTGAAGATCCTTCTTGTTTCCTGCACCAGGACACGACCCACACGCGACCGCCAGGCTGCGCCGAACCTTTTCCCGCAGGCGGGGCGACAGAGGCCGGTATTCAGTAGGCCCGCTGGGAGCAAAGGGCGTGATGCTATGCGACCGCCGGCTTAAAGCGTATGGGCGGTTTCCATGCAATATGTGCAGCAGACTTGCCAGAACCAGCGATTCTGAGGTTGACGCGGACGGATGCTCCAGAAAATAGCGCCGGGCCAGCAAGACCTCGTGTAATGTCTTTTCGTGGAAATAATCGGGAACGGCGCTGTTGAAGTGCACCTCCCGGGCGGCAGCCAGCTCAACGTCAGTGACTTCGTTATTGGCGATAAAGGTGGCAATCGCTTCGATGAGTTCCTCGCAGGCCACCGGGTCTGGCCGTCCCACCTTAGCCGCCGCTAGAGGTAGTTGCCCTGGAAGGGCCAAAGCCCACGGTTATCCGCCGCACCGTGGCCTTGGCTGAGGATGTCTGGACCGGGGAGACCCGGGTAGAAGACATGGCGGGGAAGCTGGCGGCCGGCCCGGAGGAGGCTATGGCCGTGGCCGGACAGGGCAGGGTGCCGGTGCTGGAGGCCCTGGGGTACTTCTCCCGGCGACATCCTCTTGGATAATCTGGAGGAAGTTATTCAGCACCCGGGCCGTCATCCCCCAGACTACATAGCCGTTGAATTCGTAGAAAAGTTCAGGGAGGATGCCGGTGCGCCACTGGTAATCTTTCCCGTTGGGGATCTTATGCAAGGGGAAGTTTTTCGGCGGCTGGACCTCGACGGTCATTTCGTAGTATTCTGGGGTGACCCGCAGGAGTTCCCGAAGGGGCACGGTAAAAACACCGGCTACTTCCCTGGAGTCAGGGTTAATGGCCTGTGGCTCCCGCAGGATCCCGACATAGGGATAAAGGATGAGCTGGAAGGGCGTGAGCATGATATCCAGCTCGCCCAGCACCTCAATGGAAGAACGCGGCACCTGCAGTTCCTCGCAGGTTTCCCGCACGGCCGTCTCCTGTTCACTGGTATCGGTGGCATCCACCTGGCCGCCGGGAAAGCAGATTTCCCCTGGCTGGTGTTTGAGATTGGATGAGCGCACTTCAAAGAGCACCGCCCACTCGCCCTCCGGTACCAGCGGGAGCAGAACTCCGTTCTTCATATACAGCCGGCTGTCAAGGATAGTCCGCTGGCGCTGCTGCAGACGCTCTCGGATCCGGGCCCCGATATCTACCTCCTGGGCTGGCGGTGGATATGGCCGCCCATACCTATCCGCTTCGATATGCGCTACCCCCTTTGTCCGAACATCTGTAACTGCTCCAGTATTATATCATACCCCGGGCCGAAGCGTAAGGGGCGAAAAGCCATTAAGATAACCCCATTACCCTATAATCCGTGTTCCCACCAGAACTAACGTCTAACGAGCTGGATGGGATTGAAACCTAAGGTACGTTGCAGGAAATGGGGATCAGGTGGCGAAAGTCCAGTAATAATGGCTTATCTGTCTCTT
>SLTJ01000042.1 GCA_004347685.1 Clostridia bacterium | reverse complement strand
CCAGTACTATTTTTCAAGCTGGCACAGGGTGGCTGAGCAGTTACGTTATCAATAAGTTTTTCTAGTTCGTCACGTTCTTTTGAGGGTTCCTGGAAATATTCCTCGAGAAGTTTATCCTTCTGTTCCTCTATCTCAACCAAGTGCTTTACGAGGTTTTCGAAGAGGGTCTTCGACACCTCAAATCCCCTAGTCATTTTATACCCCCATGTAAGCCATTTTATGGAAAGACTTATAATAAAGCAAAGGGGCGCCTCGTCGAACAACGAAGCACCCATTTGTATTTAACCATATCATGGATTACAGCCATTGTCAACTGTGGTAGAGATTACCATTTAATGGTGGTTGTTAAATTTTTTTACATTCGATTATCCTGACGGAGAGGGTAACCCCTTGTCACAAAGACCTTGCGCGGCGGTGTTGTATAAGTGGAAGGGGCGAGAAAGGTTGGTCGACGGCAGGCCGGAAACGGTGAGGCGGACGCAGGAGTTCGAGGAGCTGTACCGCCGCTATTATGCCCAGGTGGTGCGCCACCTCATGTACCTGGTGGGCGAGCGGACGGTGGCCGAAGAAGTGGTCCAGGACGTCTTTCTTAAACTTTACACCACGCCCCCGCCGCGGGAAGAGAACCTTTTGGGCTGGCTCTACCTGGTGGGAAGTCGCCTCGCCTTAAACGCCTTGCGCGGCGAGAAACGCCGGCGCCAGCGCGAGGAGCAATGGGTGTGGCGCCATTACCCCGAGGTCGTCCCCCTGGAGGAGGCGGCCATGCGCCAGGCCGCGGTTCAGCGGGTGCGGCGGGTTTTGGAAAGCCTCAGGCCGCGCGAGCGCCTGGCCCTGCTCCTGCGCCATGCGGGCTTTACCTACCGCGAGATCGCCGAAGCCCTGGGCGTAGCGCCGGGCTCGGTGGGCACCATTCTCGTCCGCGCCCAGAAGAGTTTTCTGGCCCGCTACCGCCAAGAGGAAGGAGGCACCGAGGATGATCTGTTTTGACGAGGGCCGGCTCCTGGCCTACCTGGACGGGCAGCTTTCCCCACGGGAGAGCCGGGAAGTAGGCGCGCACCTTGCGGCCTGCCCGCGCTGCCGGGATGTTTTGGCCGGTTTGGCCGCGGCCCGGGAAGAGGTTGGCCGCCTCCTTTCTCCCTACCATTCGGCCGCTCTGAACCTGCCGGTGCCGCGACCGCCGGCTTGGCCGCGGGCGGCCTATGCCGGCGCCCCAAAAACCGGGAAAGGAGTTGTGTCCTGGACGGAAAACAAAAAGAACCCACCTGCGACCCCCAAGAAACCCCCAAAATCGAGTTCCAAGTAGAGGGTTCCAAGTAGGCAGGATGGCAACTCATAGGCCCGTTAAGGGTGCTTTTTTTCGCGCGCCTTTCCTCCCTCTCCAGCAAATTCCTCTCCGTGCCTCACCTGAGCACCAGGAACAACCAGGAAGCAACGGCCACGCCAGTCCACCCAAAAATATTTTTGCGGCGCGTAACAAACCGGTCCGGATTGCGTCTTACTAAAGGGGCATGGTTGGGAGGAATACGGAGGCGGGTCCAGAAGTATTGAAGTGGGGCAGCCGTCCGGTGGTCACGTGCCCGCCCCAAAAGAGCGGAGGTCGGAAGTTGCAAGTGTCAAACTCTGTTAAGGATCTTGTCTGCCATCACTACTTTCAGGGGGCATCAGGAATGGTCAGGTTGTCAATGCATCCTCTGGGGGCCGGGAGCCGGCGGAGGGCATCGCGGGCCCTGGCGCTAGTAGCTCTCACCACCATCCTTTTGGCCGCCGGGACGGTGGCCCTGGCTCAGGGAGAAGACGGCCCGGTAAGGCTGGCCGTAGAGGTGGGGTGGGACGGCAAGGCCATGCCCGGCCAGACCACCCCGGCGGTGGTCACCTTGGAGAATAGGACTTCCCGGGATCTGGCGGGCGTAATTGAAGTAGTTAATTACAATAAGGAAGTGCCACCGCCCCCGCCGGGCTCACCCCCTGGCGCCAAGCCCGGGCCGGCCCGCTACTGGCCGGCGTCGGCCTACGGGGAGCGGGTGAGCCTCCCGGCCGGCAGCCAGAAGGAGGTCACCCTTTGGTTCCCCCTGGTAACCCCGGAGCGCGTGCTCTTCCGCTTTCGCTCCGGCAATGAAGTGCTGGCCAGGTTGGAAACTTCTCTGCCAGGGGCCAGCCTCTTGAGTGGCGGGCCGCTGCCCCAGGCGGTGGGAGTCTTGGGGGATATCCCGCCGGCCCTGGAAAAGACGCGCATCCTGGCGCCCGACGGGGTGCCCCGGGTGCCCATGATCATCCCGCTGACGGCCAGGCTTTTCCCGGAGGCCGGAGAAGACCTGAGCGCCTTCCGCACCATCCTGGTGGCCGGCGGTGAAGCCGGTAACCTGAGCCAGCAGCAGCGCCAGGCCCTGGCGGAGTGGGCGGAGCAGGGGGGAAACCTGGTCCTGGCTGGGGGCCTGGAACTCGCCACTTCCCTGGGTGCCCTTCCTGCAGGAACCCTGGAGGTAGAAAGTAAGGGAATAACCACCCGCCGTGACTGGCAGGCCATGGCTGCCTGGGTGGACGTGGCCCCACCCGGACCCGTGGCAGCCGCGGTGGCGCGGCTTGCCGGGGCCGGCAGCGACTGGGGTCCTGACCAGGCCCCCCTGGCCCGGAAGGTCAAATTGGGACTGGGTGAGGTAACAGTCCTCACCTTTGACCCCAACAGCCCGCCCTGGAACGCCGGTGACCCCGGCCAGGCCCTGTGGAAGCGGCTGCTGGTGCCGCTCTCTGATCCCTCCTGGGGCTGGGGGCCGCCGCCGGGTGCCTACCTGGCGGGCAACATGGCCGGGTACACCGGGCAGTTGCCCGAGGACGCCTTTCCGGACTGGCGGGTAGCCGGGGTTTACCTCCTGGTTTTCCTGGTCCTGGCCGGGCCGGCCACGTATTTTATCCTCCGCTGGCGCCGGCGGCCGGAGTATGCCTGGATCGTGGTGCCGGCCCTGGCCGTCGCCTTTGCCGGGGCCGTCTACCTGTACATGCTCCAGACCGGCAGGAACGTGCTGGTCAATGCCGTGCAAACCGTGGAAGTGGGCTCCGGCGCCCGGCCGTACGTCTACACCGGCCTGGGCTTTTTCGCCCCTACCCGGCCCGAGTTTACCGCTGTCCTGGCCGACCCGGGCCACCCGGTGCAGGTACAGTTAGGCGGCTACGGTGGGCCGCCATATGGCGGCCCTACGCCTGGGACAGAGGAACGGGACCCTCCCTATACTATTACCCGGGGCAGCGACCTGGAAATCGCCTTTAGCGAGACCTCCCAGTGGGGCATGCGCAGCCTCGCCTTCCGCCAGGAGGCCGGGCCGGAACTCGCCGGACTTAAAGCCGAACTGCAGACCGAAGGGCCGCGGGTCAAAGCCCGGGTAAGAAACGGCACACCATTGCACCTGGATCACGTCACCTTGCTCTTTGGCCGGGACTACGGCAGCCTCGGCGACCTGGCGCCGGGAGAAGAAGGAGCCGTGGAGCTGGAGATCTCCCCGCCGCCCAACCCGAACCAGCCCAGTTACGGGCCGCCGTACCCGGAAACCTGGCGCATCTTCCTGCAGCCGGGCGGTACCGCCGGCGGGCAGGCCGGGGCGGGAGGAGGGGCGGCCCCGGCTACCCGGCTGAAGGCCATCCGGACGCAGCAGGCGCAGCCGGCCATCGCTCTGCCACCCGGCCCCTATCCGCCGGGTTACGATCAGGGCCCGTCCCGGCCCCTCACGGTGGAGGAGCAGCGCCGGGCCAACATGCTGGATAATTGGACCGGCATGCAGCGGCGAGGTCCCATGATGGAGATGACGGGTTGGCCCCTGACCGTGGTGGCCTGGAGCCGGGACCCGGCGGCTCCGGTGGGCGTAAAGGGTTTGCGCGCCGAGCCCCACTACCTTACCATGGTGGTGCTGCGGCCGCAACTAGTCCTTTCTTCCGGTACTTTTACCCTGCCTGAGGGCCTGGTGGTGCCGGAAGTGGTGCAGGCCAACATCAGAGGCATGTTCGGTTGGAACAACATCCAAGGCCTGAACGGCGGCTCCGTCACCTTTGCCTTCCGGCCCCAGTTGCCGCCGGGGGCGAGAATCGAGGAGATAACGGTGGACCTGCCTTACTACCCGGTACAGGCGCCGCCAGGAGGTCCTAAAGGGCCGGGCGGGCCGCCATCGCCCAACCCGGCCCCGGTCGAGCGAGGGGCCTTGGAGATTTATAATCCGGCTACCGGTGCCTGGGAGGAGCTGGCCGGCCGGGAACGCTTTACCCTGCCCGGCACGTACGCCACGGCCACGGGCGAGGTGCAGTTGCGGGTGAACGGGTTTGAGGAGCAGAGCGGCCGCATGTTCTACTTCCTGCCGCCGCGAGTTGGCTACCAGGGGGTGAAGGAATGATTTCCACGCGGGGGCTGATAAAGCGGTACGGCCGGGTGCAGGCCCTGCGAGGCCTGGACATGGAAGTTCCTCCCCGGTCGGTCTACGGCCTGATCGGCCAGAATGGCGCCGGCAAGACCACCACCCTGCGCATCCTGGCCGGGTTGCTCCTGCCCGATGCCGGGACGGCTGAAGTGGCCGGCTGGGACGTGGTGCGCCACCCCCGGGAGCTGCGCCGGGCCGTAGGCTACATGCCGGACTTCTTCGGGGTATATAACGACCTGCGGGTGGGGGAATACCTGGAGTTTTACGCCGCGGCCTACGGCCTGCGCGGCCCGGCCGTGGCCAGGCTGCGGGACGAACTGCTGGAACTGGTGGATCTGGCGGCCAAGAGGGAAGAATTCGTGGACACCCTCTCCCGGGGCATGCAGCAGCGCCTGTGCCTGGCCCGGGCCCTGATCCACGACCCGGAGGTACTGCTTTTAGACGAGCCGGCCAGCGGCCTGGACCCCCTGGCCCGGGTGGAAATGCGGGAGATCCTCAAGGAACTCTGCCATCTGGGCAAGACCATCGTCATCAGCAGCCATATTCTCTCGGAGCTGGCCGACCTCTGCACCCACATCGGCATGGTGGTGGACGGCCGGGTGGTGCGCCAGGGGACCCTGGCCGAGATGCTGGCCGTGGCCCAGGTGCGGAATATCATCCTGCGCTGCCACGGGCCGGTAGCGCCGGCGGAAAAGATAGTGGCCGGGTGGCCGGGGGCGGAAATAATCAGTGCCGGCGAGGAGCAGATGGAGTTCCGCCTGAGCGGCGGGCCGGAGGAAGTGGCCGCCCTGCTGGCGGAAATTGTGGCCGGTGGGGTCCAGGTGGTGCATTTCGCCGAGACGGAGAGCAGCCTCGAGGATACCTTTGTACAACTGGTGCGGGAGGCGAGGGCATGAAAAACTTATGGTCGCGCTGGCTGGCCGGGTGGCGTTACTTCGGCCGGGGCCTGGTCAACGGCCTTTCCCCCATGGTGGGCAAGGAGATGCGGGGCCGCACCCGGGGCTGGCGCCCGGTGTTCCTGTTAACGGTTTACCTGGGGGTGCTGGCCGCCGGGATGACCGGTTACCTGTGGCTTACCTTGGGCCGCGCCACCTTTATTAATCCCCAGGTGGGGCTCAACCTTTACAGCTTCTTCGTGCTGGGCCTGGTCATGCTTCTGGCCTTCATCGCCCCGGCCACCTCGGCCTCGGCCATCAGCGGGGAAAGGGAGCGGCGGACCTACGACCTGTTGCTGGTCACCAATGCCTCGCCCACTGGCATTATCCTGGGCAAGTGGCTGGCCTCGACGATCTATTTCGTCTACTTGGCGATAGCCGCCCTGCCGGTCATGGCCCTGGTCTTCCTCTTCGGCGGCGTGCCCCTGGCGAACCTGGGCCTGGTCCTGCTCGTGGCCCTGCTCACGGCCCTGGGCTACGGCGCCCTGGGCCTTGCCCTTTCGGCCGTGCTCAAGCGCACCCAGGCCGCTACCATCAGCGCCGTGGTGGTGGTCTTTCTCCTCATCTTTGTCAGCCTGGGAATAGCGGTGATTGCCGCCTCCACCAGCCAGGCCCGTCCCCTGCCGTACCCCCCTCCCATGGGAGAACCGTACCGCCCCCCGGGCAGTCCCTGGTACGTCTACCTCAGCCCCCTCACCGGGCTGGGCAGCGTGCTGCCGGCTGAAGGGATGAATGTGGGTGCCGGCATTCCCTTGTTGGGTTCTATCCTCAACGAACTCCTGCGGGGAATCCAGGGCGGGCCATATGGAGTGGAATATGCCTACAAAATGGGGTATGTTTACGGCTATCCGGGCGGGTATCCGGGGCTTCCCGGGTCGGCGCCGGAAATTACCGGCCTGGCCGCCTGGTCCCCCTGGGCCAGGTTTGCCCTGTACCAGGCAGCCCTTACCGCCCTCTGCCTGGCCGTGGCCGTCCTGGCCATCACGCCGGTGAAGCCCTGGACAGCCTGGCTGGCCAGGCGCAAGGCGCGGGCCGCGCACCGGCCTGCCTGATCCGGGATATCATCGTAGTTTATTGTAGAACAACTAAAGCTCAAGGTAAGGGCTGGATTAAGAAAGGGTTGAGCCAATTGGCGGGGAATAAAAAGGTAAAGCTGTTTCGGGCACGGGCTCTGGTGGCGGGACCTTTGGCCCGCAGCCCCTGGTGGCGCCGGCGAAGGCCCCAGGGGTGGCCCGAGGCCCGCCTGGCTGCGGCTCTAGGACCCCTGGCGCGCCGGGTAAGTACCCGCTTCGCGCTGGAAACCGTGCGCCTGGGCCTGGTCTGGGGCCTGGCCGCAGCCGCGGGGGCGCTGGCTGTCCTTTACCTCACCTTCCTGCCGGCGCCGGTGGTCTGGGCCGGCCTGGCCGGCGCGGCGGGGGCGGCCTCGGTGGCGGGGTGGCGCCTCCTTAACCGGCCGGAGGCCATCGATGTGGTGAGGATTGCTGATGCCCAGGGCGCAGGCGGCCGGGCCGTTACCGCCTTCCGCCTCCTGAACCGGCCGTCCCGCGATCCCTGGGCCGAAGTGGCGGTGGGCGAGGGCCTGACCGCCTGTGCGGCCCTGGAGCAGGGGAATTCCTATCCGGTTTTGCCCTCCTGGCGTCCCTGGCAGGGGGTGATCGTCCTGGCCACCGTCTTTGCCGTCCTTGCTTTTCTGCCCAACCCGCTTTTTGCTTTGTGGCTGGGTCGCTATGAGGCGCGGGAGGCCCTGGCCGAGGCCACACGCCAGGCCCAGGCGGTAATCGTCCAGGCAGAGAAGCTCGAGGTGGGAGAAAGGGAATTGCTGACCCCAGCGGCAAAGGAAGAACTGCAATCCCTGGTGGAAGACCTGCGCCAGTCCGGGACCCGGGAGGAAGCGGCGGCCGCGCTGGAGGAGGCGGCCGAGATTTTGGAGGAAGCCGGGACGCGAGCCGGGCCCCGGGCGAGGGAGGACCGGCTGCGCCTGGCGGCAGCCCTGCAAGACATGTCCGGTCCGGGCTGGCAGGAACTGGGAGAGGCCCTGGGCAGTGGCGACACCCGGGGCATAGAGGAAGCTGCGGAGGCGGTGGCCGTCAGCCTAGAGGCAGGCGGCAAAGGAGCGCGGGAGGAGGCGGCCATGGCCTGGCTGCAGCAGGCCGAGGAAGCGGGGGATCCCGACCTGCGGCGGGAATTGCGGGAGGCGGCCCTGGGTCTGATGAATGCCGGTCCTCCGGGAGGTGAAGACGGGTCGGCCGTGCAGGGTCTGGCCAAAGCCCTTTCTTCGCTGGCCGGGCAGGCAGCGGCTGCCGACAGCCTGGCGCAAGGAGCGGCTACCCTGGGGTCTGTGGCCCAGGCCTTGGCTGGCGGAGGGAACGCCATGGCCGTAGCTTCGGCGGCCGGGGCCAGCAATGGCAATTCCGGCGGGGCCGCGGGGGCCGGGGGCAACCCGGCCGGTACTGGCGGGAATCCCGGCGGGTACGGTAACAGCGCCGGCCAGGGAAGCACCGGCGGTGGTGCCAGCGGCGGCGCCACAGGCGGCGCGGCCGGCAGCGGTACCGCGGGCAATGCCACGAGTGGCGGTTCCGGGTCCGGCGGTGGGAACGGTGAGGGCAACGCCAGCGGTAGCGGCCAGGGGGACGGGGCCGGAAAGGGTACGGGCGGCCCGGCCAGCGGCGGTCACGGGGCCGGTACCAGCGGCGGCGGACTACAGATGATCTATGCCCCTTTCTTGCCTGGCGGCACGGGGGAGAAGGTGCAGGTTTCCGGTGAACTCAGGGAAGGCGAGGCCGGGAGCCAAGTTACCCTGCAGAAATCGCCGGTAACCCTAGGAGAGGTACGCCCGTACACCGAGGTTTACCCCCAGTACCGGCAGGAAGCCCAGGAGTCCCTGGTGCAGGCTCCCCTGCCGCCGGCCATGGAGGACCTGGTATGGAAGTACTTCACTTCCCTGGAGCCAGGCCGACCGGAGGCTTCGCCGTGATCAGGTGCGCCCGCCGGGCCTGGTTTCGCCACACCCTCCCGGATCCCGTGAATCGAGTTTTTGCCACCCCGGCCCGAGGCTGGTCCTGGTATAGGTAACAAGGAGGATCTTTCGCGTGAACGATAACAGCGGTACGGCGGCAGCCGGCAGTGCTGCGGAAGTAAAGGAAACCCTGGTGGCTGTTTCCAGCCGCCTGGACCAGATGGAGCAGGCCGTCCGGCGGGTCATCGTGGGTCAAGAAGAAGTGGTGCACCAGGTGATCCTGGCTATCCTGGCCGGCGGGCACGTGCTCCTGGAAGGGGTGCCCGGGCTGGGCAAGACCGTCCTGGTACGCACCGTGGCCGGGGCCACCGGCCTGGTCTTTCGCCGCCTGCAGTTCACCCCGGACCTGATGCCGGCCGACATCACGGGTACGGAGGTGTACGAAGAACGCGGCGGCCAGGGCGGCTTTCGCTTTGCCCCGGGTCCCATCTTTGGTAACCTGGTGCTGGCCGACGAGATTAACCGGGCCACGCCCAAGACCCAGAGCGCGCTGCTGGAAGCTATGCAGGAGCATACCGTCACCGTGGTCGGGACTACTTACCCTTTGCCGGAGCCTTTCTTCGTTTTGGCCACCCAGAACCCCCTGGAAATGGAGGGTACCTACCCCCTGCCGGAGGCCCAACTGGACCGCTTCTTTTTCAAGGTCCACGTACCTTTCCCGTCCGCCGGCGAGCTGGCCCTCATTGCGGGCCGCACCACCGGCACCGAGGTGTCTGAGCCGGGACCAGTGGTGCAGGCTGGGGAAATCCGGCATTGGCAGGAATTAGTGCGCCAGGTGGTCGTGGTGGAGGACGTGATTGGCTACGCCGTGCGCCTGGTGTTGGCCACCCACCCGGACCGGCCTGAGGCCCCGGAGCGGGTCAGGCACCTGGTGCGATACGGTGCCAGCCCGCGCGGCCTGCAGGCCCTGGTTCTCGGGGCCAGGGCCGAAGCCCTGCGGGCCGGCCGCTCCCAGGCAGGCTATGACGACATCCGCCGGGTGGCCCTGCCGGCCTTGCGCCACCGCCTGTTCCTGGGCTACGAGGCGGCCGCCGCCGGGGTCTCCGGAGACGAACTTATCGCGGAAGTCCTGGCGGCCATAGTACCCTAAAGAGTACTGACCTTAAGAGGTGGCTTTTATTGCCCATCCCCGTAACGGCTACCAATTGGCCGGACCCTTCCTTTATGGCCCGGCTGGAGAATTACCGGCTAGTATACCACGGCCCGGTCCGCGGCGAGCCCGGAGGCATGTGGCGCTCCCGGTTGAAGGGAGGGGCGGTGGAGTTTGCCGACTTCCGGGAATACACGCTGGGTGACGAGCCGCGCCGCATTGACTGGAAGGCCTATGCCCGCCTGCGACGGCTGTACGTGCGGGAGTTCCTCGACGACCGGCGGGATACCAGCCTGCTGGTCCTGGATATGAGTGCCTCCATGGACTGGGGCGGCGAGGCCCACAAAGGCCGTTATATCCTGGGCCTGGCCGCCGGGCTGGGGGTGTGCGCCCTGGCCGGCCACGGCCGCCTGGCGGCCGTAAGCACCCCGCCCGGGAACCGGGCCGGGGCATTTTTCCCGCCGGTGGGCGGGCGCCAGGCCCTGGCCCAGTTCCGGCGCTTCCTGGAGCAGTGTCACCCGGGAGGACGGGCCGACCCGGCCGCGGCCCTGGAGGCTGTAGGCGTGATTAGGGCCAGGATACACAGCATTTACCTCATGTCTGACCTCTGGGACCTGTCAGGGCTGGAGGATTTCTTGCGTCGCGCCGCCGCCTGGGCCCAGGAAGTTACCGTGCTCCATGTCCTGGCCCCGGAGGAACGGCAGCCCCAGTGGGAAGGGGAATGGCAGTTTGTGGATGCGGAAACCGGGCAAAGGGTGCAGGTATCGCTGACTCCGGCCGTGCTGGCTGCCTACCGGCAGCGCCTGGAGGCATACCTGGGGGAGGTGCGCGCCTGTTGCGGCCGGTGGGGTGCGCAGTACGTAGAGCTGGATAGCGGCGTGAGCCTGGAGGACACCATGCTGGCCGTCCTGCCCCGGGCCGGGGTAATCAGGCCCAGGTAGCGGAAAGGGACCAGGAGCTGGGCCGGGACCTCCTGGAGAATGGTTATTACGCCGCCGAGGGGATCGGAGCGGTCGGCCCTGGCTACTTCGACTTCAAGCCCGGCTTCTTGTAGCAAGCTGGCCAAAGCGGCTATATCTCCCTGGGGTAGAATGACCAGGAGGTCAACGTCAGCGGTATGGCGTGGAACACCGTGGGCGGCCACGGCGTACCCGCCGATAAGACAGTAAGGAACCTTTAGGCGGTCAAGAAGGGCGGTTATCCGGACTATGGGGTCGTCCATGCTCGTCCTTCTCCCGCTCCCTAGTCAGCACCCCTTGCCGCAGCTTCTGGCCCAGTTCACCAATCCTGGGCACGAGTTTCATTTTTTCTTCAGGAGTGAGGCTCCGGAAATACTCGATCAGGGCCTTGTCCAGATCCATGCCATTTCACCTAGGGTAACTATACCATGTTTACCCTTTCGGAAGCAAGGGGGTGGCGTTTTGGCGGAGGAGAAGCGGAGCAAAAGCAGGGGGGTAGAGCGAAGGGCTAGCGAAAGGTCAAAGAGTTGAAGGGCAGGTGACTGGTTCTGGACTTACTGTATCCCCAGGCCCTGTGGCTGGGCTTGACCGTCCCGGCCATATTGGCCATGTACTTTCTCAAGCCCCGGCGCCGGGAAAGGGTGGTGCCCAGCACCCTCCTCTGGCGGCCGGCCGCGGTGAACCTTTCGGCCAGCCGTCCGTGGCAGAGACTGGAAAAGCAGTGGTTGCTCTGGCTGCAACTGGCGGCCGCCGCCCTCCTGGCCCTGGGAGCCGCCGGACCAGTAGCCTATCTGGGCCGGCCTTCGCCCAGCCTGATCGTCCTCCTGGACGCCTCGGCCAGCATGCAGGCCACGGACGTAGCCCCCAGCCGGTTCGACCGGGCTAAAGACGAGGTGCTTTCCCTAGCCCGGGGCTTGGACCGGGGGGCTACCCTCACCCTGATCACCTTTGCCCGGCAGCCGCAGGTGGTGGTGCAGCAGGCCGGGGATCCCGGCGAGGTGGAGCCGGTCCTGCGCGAGATTGCACCCACCCCCTTCGGGGGAAATATCGTCCCGGCCCTTTCCTTGGCCCGCTCTCTGGCCGAGGGCCAGGGAGAAACCCGCCTGGTGCTGGTGGGAGATGGCGGCTACGCGGCCGAAATCCCCGCGGATGTAGAGTTTATCCCGGTCGGGGGCCAGGGAGGGAATGTGGCCCTGGCGGGCATGACCCTGCGCCCAATGGGAAACGGGAACGCCGTGCAGGTGGCGGTGGTCAACCACGGAGGGGCCCCGGCAGCCGGGAGAGTGGGGCTTGAGGCCGGTGGAGAACTCCTGGCCCCGCAGGCCTGGCGTCTGGACCCCGGCGAGACAACCTACCTCCTCTGGCCTCAGGTGCTGGCCGCCCCTTCCTATACCGCCCGCCTCTCTGTGGATACGGGGGCCAATACTCTTTTCCTGGACGATGTGGTCTGGGCCGTGCCTGAAGAAACCAGGGAGGCCAAGGTCCTGCTGGTCAGCCCGGGCAACCTTTTCCTGGAGCGGGCCCTGGAACTGGCGCCCAGCCTTGCGGTTTACCGGGTGTCCCCGGCGCAGTACACATCCCTCTTGAGCGGTTCCTACGGCTACGAGTTAACCGTTATAGACGGCCTGGTCGGTCCCGTGCCACCCGGAGCCGTCATGCTGGTAAACCCGCCGGCGGGCGAAGTTATGCCCGGGCTCAAGGTGGGGGAGGTGTTCCGGCCGGCGTCCCTCCAGGCAGAAGCCACCCCCCTCATGCAGCACGTGGACCTGGCGCGGGTGCAGGTGGCGGTTGCGAGGGAACTGCAGGTAGACAGTACCTGGACCGCGGATATAACCGCCGGGGGCAGTGTCCTGGCTGCCCACGGCCTGGCCGGCGGCCGGCCGGTAGTGGTGCTGGGGTTCGACCTGGCCCTGTCCGACCTGCCCCTCCGGCCCGCCTTTCCCGTTCTGGTGCACAACTTGGTAAGCTGGCTCCAGCCCCCCGACCTTGGCCTGCCGGCGGCGGTGGCACCGGGGGAAGAAGTGGCGGTTGCCCCCCTGCCCCAGGCCGAAGCTGTTGCCGTGCGGCAGGAGGCACCGCAAAGGGAACCGGCCGGGGCCGGGCAGGTGTTGGCTCCTCCCTTCCCGCCGGCCCCCTGGGTGGCCGGTAACCCGGGATTATACCGGGTGGAGCAGGACTTGGAAGGGCCGGCCGGCGGGCCGGAAACGCGCGTTTCCCGGCTGGTGGCGGTCAACGGCTATGACCCGCAGGAGGCAGACCTGGCCGTGCGCCGTCCCGGGGAAACCGGAGAGAGGCAGGCTACCGGGGCCGCTCCTCCCCGGCCCAGGCCGCGTTCCTGGCCCCTGGCCGCCCCTCTGGCGGCCGCCGTCCTGGCCCTGAGCCTGGTGGAATGGGGGGTGGCCAGCCGTGGGCGTTAGCTTTAGCCACCCCTGGTGGTGGCTGGCCTGGCCCCTGGCGGTCCTGGCCGTATATTACCTGCGGCGGCCCTGGCTGGCGGCTGCCCGGCGGGCCGGGGCGGCCAGCCTGCGGCGGGAGCGGTGGCGCCTCGGGTTGCGCCTTGTCCTGGTAACCGTGCTTCTCGCCGTCTTGAGCGGGACCCATCTGGTGACTACCGTGAACCACCAGGCGGTGATTCTTGCCCTGGATGCCTCGGCCAGCGTCGGCCCCGAGCGCAGTTCTGCGGAGGAATGGGTCCGGCAGGCTCTGGAAACCAAACCCCGGGAAGATCTGGCCGGGGTGGTGGCCTTCGGCCGCCGCGCCCTGGTGGAGGAGCCGGTGGGAGCCGGGGCTTCCTTCCGGCAGGTGCAGACCGATCCCGGCGTCGCGGCCACTTCCCTGGGGGAAGCCATGCGTTTGGCCCGGGCCCTCCTGCCCCTCGAGGCGCGCCGCCGGGTGGTTCTCCTCACCGACGGGCGGGATACGGAAGGCGATGCAATCCAGGTGGCCCGGGAATTAAACCGGGATGGCATCCGGGTGGATGTGGTAGGAGCAGGCCGCGAGGGCCAGGATGATATGCGCTTGGAAGCCCTTACCCTTCCGCCTCGGGCCCGCGCCGGGGAGACGACTTCGGTACAGGCCCGCATCTCATCCCGGCAGGCCGGCCGTGTCACCCTTTACCTCCGGCGGGACAGCGAGCTGGTCGGTTCCTGGGAGGTCGCTTTGCAACCTGGGGAGAACAATCTCACCTTTCCAGTGGCCGTCGGTCCGGCCGGGCTGCACCGCTACCGGCTTTCGCTGGCCGCGCCTCCCGGGCAGGATGCCTTCGCCGCCAACAACGAGCTGGGGGCCGTGCAGCAGGTGGCCGGCCCGCCCCGGGTGCTGGTGGTGGCCCCGGACCCGGGTGAGGCCAGGCCCCTGGTAGCGGCCCTGGAGGCTGCCGGGGAAGTGGAAATACAGGTGGTGGGGCCTGACGGCGTTCCGCAGGACGCCGCTGGCCTGGCGGCGTACCAGGCCGTCTTCCTAGTCAACGTCCCGGGCTACGCCTTGGGGGAAAAGACCATGGCCGCCGTGGAAACCTTTGTGCGGGACGGCGGTGGGGGTCTGGTGATGGTTGGTGGCCCCGATTCCTTCGGCCCCGGCGGCTACGCTGGCACGCCGGTGGAGCGGGCCCTGCCGGTGCAGATGCAGATTTCCGGCCGGGGCGAGATGCCTTCCCTCGGCCTGATGTTGGTTGTTGACAAATCCGGCAGCATGGCTGAGGTGGCCGGGGGCGGGGAGAAAATCAGCCTGGCCAAGGAGGCGGCGGCCCGGGCGGTGGAAATGCTGACCGACCGGGATCAGGCCGGGGTGCTGGCCTTTGACAGCCAGCCTTGGTGGGCAGTGCCCCTAGCGCCGGTTGTAGATAAGGAGGGCCTCAAGGACCAGATCGGCCGGCTCTATGCTGACGGCGGCACGGAAATATACCCGGCCCTGGCCGGAGCCTACGAGGCCCTGCGCCGGGCCCCGGTCCAGGTCAAGCATATTATTCTCCTGACGGACGGCATCTCCGCCAGCGGCGGTCCTTATCTCGACCTGATGGCTGCCATCAAGGCCGACGGCATCACCCTGTCCACGGTGGCCGTGGGCGCCGGGGCCGACGCTGGGATGCTCCAGGCCCTGGCCGAACTGGGGCGGGGCCGCTTTTACGCCACCGCCGACGCGGCCAGCATCCCCTCGATCTTCACCAAGGAGACAGTCATGGCTACCCGGGCCTATGCGGTGAACGAGGAGTTTTATCCGCGGGTGGCGGCCGCGAGCGAGCTCGTCCAGGGGCTCGGGGAGGTGCCGTCCCTGGGAGGATACATTACCGTTTCTCCCAAGGATTTGGCCCGGACGGTGCTGGTTTCCCCCCGGGGCGATCCGGTGCTGGCCGCCTGGCAGTACGGCCTGGGCCGGGCCGTGGCCTGGACCCCGGACGCCGGCGGCCGCTGGAGTGCCGCCTGGGCGACCAGCCAGTCCTTCCCCCGGTTATGGGGCCGGGTTCTCTCCTGGATCCTGCCGGCAGTGGACGCCAGCCCCGTGCAGGCCCAGGCAGAGGTGGCAGAAAATGCCGCCGGCGACCAGGCCCTCCGGATCCAGGTTGACGACCCCGGTCGCTGGGAAGAAGTACGCCGGCTGGAAGCGGTGGTAACCGGGCCGGATGGCGCCGGTCGGAGAATCCCCCTGGCTCCGGCCGGCCCCGGCCGGTATGCGGCCACGGTGGAGGCCGCCCCGGGAGCATATACGGTCGGCGTGGTGGCTGGCGGAGAAGGGGAAGGAAGGCTCCTGGCCCAGGCCGGGCTGGTGGTGCCCTACCCCCAGGAGTACCGCGAGACGGGCCTGGACCGGGACGGACTAGAGGCAGTAGCCCGGGCCGGCGGCGGGGAGGTGCTGCAGAACCCGGCCGCGGCCTTTGCGGCGAATTTGCCGCCGGTGCGAGCCAGCCGTGACCTATCCCTTGTTCTCCTGGCCCTGGCGGCCCTGCTATGGGTCCTGGACGTGGCCGGCCGCCGCCTGGTGCTGGGCCGGGAGGAAATAGAGCTGGCCCGGCAGGCAGCGGTCCGGGCCTGGAGCCTTATTACCCGGCGGTGCCGGCCGGGGGAAGCCGCCCCCACCCCCGCCTGGACCGGGCAGCCCCGGCAGGCGGTGGAGCAATTGCGGGCCAGGGTGCGCGGTGAGAGCCAGGGCACAGTTAGCCGGGGAGATCATCCCGCCGGAGGCGGTATCAGCATCCCCGGCCAGGAAAAGGCGAAAATGGCCGTCGAGCCTGGCCAGGCCGGGAATGCCCGCCACGGAGCTGCTGCGAGCCCTTCCCGGGAGGAGACGGGCGCAGGCCGGGACCGGGCTCAGAGGGCAGGCCCGCCGGCGGGGCCGAAATCCGCCCCGCCCGGGCCGGAGGGAGAAACCCATGCCGTATCGGCGGTGCTGGCCCGGCGCCGGCAGGAGAGGACTTAAAGCGTTCCCTGCAGGCAAAAAGCCCGATTTGCAGCGCCAGCGCCAGTGGTTATGGAATAAACTGAAGCCCTCTATTCGGGCGCCCTGGCTTTAGTACTTTGCAGGTATGCGGTCGCCAGGCAGTCGAGCCTCCGGCTCTGGGCCTGCACCAGGGGGGCCGCAGGTCGCCAAACATTTCCGCCAGGCGGGCCAGCCACTGCCTTTCCCGGGCCAGCAGGTATTCTACTACGGCTTCTTCGCCGGTGTCCGGCGGCCAGAAGCCGGAGAGTTCCAAGGCGTCATTTCCATCTCCTGCTGGTGCCGCTTTAGCGGCCCGAGGGTCAGACCTACTTTAGCGGTATGGCAGGTAAGCGCTTCAGGGTTTTATTTACCGGGTCCACCAGTATGCCTACCGACTCCAGGGCTGTCACCCCTAGGAGCGGTTCGCTTCCTGGCGGGCCAAAAATTACCCGGCCGGCAGTAATTTCGCCCATAAATTCAATCTGGGCCACGCCATATTTGTACTCTTCCAGGCGGCCATCGGCCAGTTCAAAGACCATTTTCCCCTTGGATTGCAGGCCGGTTGCCTCCAGCTTATCAGCGGGTACCATAGTATCGGTAGCTCCGGTATCTACCAGGAAATTGTCCTCATAGCTCTGTTTCTTACCGCTTTCCCCCTCCAGGGGGACAATTTTGACTGTAACATAAGTTAAACCCATGAGTTCACCCCCTGTTGCTGGTTGATTCTATTGTACTGCCAAAAGTGATACCCGGGCAAGAACCTGCAAATACCAGGCCATGGTGACCAACATGGAGGAGTTGACCCCTGAAGAGGTCTGGCATTGGTACAACAAACGCTGTAGCACCGGGAACAGGATTACGAGCCAAAAGTTTTCCTGCGGGTAGGGCTGATCAGGCTGGGGACGGGGTATGTGGGGTGACCTGGAGCGGGCTTCCAGCATATTTTGGCATCGGAGGTCTAACACCCCAGCGAAACCGCAAAGGAGGAAGCGGCCATGCCCTACAACGTAAAATCCGGCGACACCGTGGCCAGCATTGCCCAGAAGTACGGACAAGGGGAAGAGGCCTTACTTGCCGCTAACCCGCAACTGGAGGGCCGGGAAGCAGAGGCGGGGGAAGTGGTATGGCTGCCTTGGGAGCAGGAAGTGCCCCGGGAAATCCGCCCCATCCCCCTGGATCCGCGGCTCTTGCGTCTGGATGGTATTTCTGCCGAGCAAATCCGGCAGCACTTCGAGATCCTTTACGTAGGCTACGTAAACAAGGTCAACGAAATCCGCCAGCAACTGCGGACGGCCAACCGCCAGGCAGCCAACCCCACCTACAGCGAGTTCCGGGGGCTGAAGAAGGGCGAGACTTACGCCATGGACGGGGTCAAGCTCCACGAGTACTACTTCAACAACCTTGGTGGGTCCGGTGGCCGGCCCGGGCCCCGGCTCCTGCGCGCCCTGGAACGCTTTTTCGGGTCCTACCAGCGCTGGGAGGAAGACTTCCGCGCCGTGGGCCTGGCCGCCCGGGGCTGGGCGGTCTTAAGTTTGGACGACCGGGACCAGGCCCTGCACAACTACCTGCTGGACTCCCACGACCACGGCGTGGTCGTCATGACCAAACCCATCCTGGTCCTGGACGTTTATGAGCACGCCTACTTCCTCGACTACGGCGCCCATCGCGCCCCGTATATCGAAGCCTTCTTTCGCAACATCCGTTGGGAGGTCGCCGAGCGCCGTTGGGCAAAAGTGGGCGCCGCTTAGCCCGGGTCTGGTCCGGGTAGGCCTTGTCCGCCAGTCGCCTATTATCCCACCCGTCATTGCTTACTTTTCCGGGATTATCACCAGTTCCACCGGCATCCAGGAGCCGCCCGGGGGCATCCAGCGGATCTCCGCCCGGCCACCGGCAGGGTAGAGGCCCAGGAACACGGCCTGGCGGTAAGGCTCCACGTACTCACGCGGGGCCTGGATTACATTGCCGTTCACCCAGACTGCCCCCTGGTGCGGCCCGCCCACCGGGGCCCAGAGCAGGAACGCCGGGCGCTCGAACTCCACCCTAAGGCGGTAGGTAAGGCCGTAGTTGCCGATCAGGGTGGCCGGCAGGCCCTTTACCTCATCCCGCCCGGAGAGAAAGGGGTCGCTGAACCAGTCGGCCAGCATTACCGCGCCCAGGCTACCGGCCTTTACCGTGAGGTGACGGCTGTCCGCCGGGAAGGTGCCCCGGTCGTGCACCCGCACAGGCTCCAGGTACTCCAGGGGAAGGTCCGGAGCCAGGGGATCTTCTCCTTCAGGCAGTATGATAAAGCTAAAGGTGAGGGCACCGCCGGCTTTCCCTTCCAGGATGCCGTGTAACAACTGGCCGGGGGGAGCCGGGGCGAATTCCGGGCCCTGGTTAAGCCATACCCTCTCCCCGGGGGCCAGGGTATATTCGGCAACGGGTTTGGGTGCCGGTTTCCCTTCCTCCTCCTCCAGGTACCCGGCCACCACCTTTCTCCCCAGCCTGATCCAGTCGCCACCGGCAGCAGTGACCTGGCGATAGAGGGTGAACCGGGCCCTTTCGCTGCCGGTGTTCTCGGCAATCACAGCCACCCGTGCCGGCCGCTCCAGCTCGTTGACGTGGTAGTAATAAAGACGAACGGGGCCGGTGGCCGTTCCCTTGTACAGGATACCCGGCCGGTCCACGTATTCCGGGGAGTCCGAAAAGAGGAGGCTCCCGCCGCCGTCGCGCCGTTGGGGCCTTATCTCCGGGAGAAACATGATGGGGAAGTCTTCGATATTGACCAGGTCTCCCGCGCCGGCGGCAGCCAGGGCCGCGGCCAGGCCAGGCGGTATTTCCCGGACCTCTGGCGCGGGAGGCAGGTCAATGAAAACTGCTTTCCGGTGGCTGTCCCACCTGACGTCTGCGTCTAGGAGGACCTCACTGACCAGGCGCAGGGGGACCATGGTGCGGCCCTTTTCTATGTAGGGGGCGACATCCATCTGGTAGCGCCGCCCCCCCAGGACGAATTCCTTCTTACCGATTTCCAGGTGGAGGTCCAGGAGGTGCCAGCGGAAGACAGCCTTGGACAGGGTGGGGTACCAGGCCACCCTGGCCCCCAGGGCCTCGAAGATGCCGCGCAGGGGCACCAGGACCCGGCTATTCACCGTCTGGGGTACCACGTCAAAGGCCACCGGCTGCCCGTTAAGATAGAGCTGTATTTCCGGGGCTGCGGGCGCCCGGGCTGCGCCGATGAGCAACATGGCCAAGATCAAGGCGGCAGTGGAAGGGAATTTAAATCTTTTCATGGGTCTATTTTACCACGCCCAGGCTGTGGGGGGCAAATGAGATTTTCGGCCAGGCGTGGACACTGGGCAGGGGAAAACAAGCACGAAAAAAAAGATATGACAGGCAGGAAATTGGCATTTTATGTCGAAGTATCCATTAAGTTACCCCTCATGGGAGGAGTGGTACAATGTTTATTTCTGAATTTTACACGGGGGGGGGGGGGGGGTATTACCATTTCTCCCATTCCCTGGTAGAGAATTCCCACCTGAACTGCAATTTGCGTGGTCGTTTTTTATTTGTCCTACCTCTAAGACATCGCATATTGCTGTTTCCCCACCTGTACTTTCTCTAGCCGTGAGTAAGGAGCACCGTACTTTGCTCCACCTCATTTTTTCGCGATAAGGGCAAACCCGTCGAAAGGCGGGGGCGCAAAGCCATGGGTCTACGGCGCTCGTAGCGCTATGATCGCCAGGCTGCCGCCGTGGTTATCATTTACCCTGGACGGCCAGCGAGCCGTCCTTTTTGTCACCAGGTGATATGTATGTCTCAAGCGGAAGCTGTAAACTACCTCATCCAGGCCATCAGGTCCTACGACCCCGGACTTTTTGACCACAGCCTGGGGGTAGCCAACCTCTCCCTTTACCTTGGCTCCCTGCTCGGGCTGCAATGGGGCGAAGCCCGCGAGGTGCTTTTTCCCGGCGCCATGCTGCACGACGTGGGCAAGATATACGTAGATAAGTCTATTCTGTACAAGTCGGGGCCCCTGAGCACCGGGGAGTGGGAGGTAATGCGCCGCCACCCTGAACAGGGTGCCCGGTTGCTGGCTGAAAGAAAACTAGACGGGCTTTTGCAGGAGATAGTTCTCTATCACCATGAGCGGTGGGACGGGAAAGGCTATCTGAGCGTAAGGGGCGAGAGCATCCCGTTCCTGGCCCAAATCGTCGCCCTGGCGGACGCCATTGACGCCATGTCGGTAGACCGCGCCTACCGTAAGGCCCTGGCGCCTGTCCAGGTACGCGCCGAGGTAAGGCGCTGCCGCGGCAGCCAGTTTGCCTCTTGCCTGGCGGACGCCTTGGAGCGCTCCGGCTTCTGGCCACCGGATACCGGCGAAGAGGCCGTAGTAGAATCCCTGCTGGCCCGGGAAAGGCAGTGGCTGGCCCGCCTGGTGGAAATGTTCGGCGACCTGCGGCACCCCCTGGTACAGGCCCAGAGCCGGAGGCTCGACCGCCTGGTAACCGCATACCTGCAAAGCGCTAAAGCCAGGGCACCTGAATAGAGGGTGAGGATATGTTCCATAGGGGAGGTGAAGGAGATGAACAAGTGCCGTGACTGCCAGCAGACAAATTGTGAAGACTGCCCGGATTTCCTAAGCCGCGGACCCCTGTCCCAGAAACCGCTGCGGCCGGTGTATATTACCCTGGAAGGCCAGGACGGGAGGGAGTACCCCGCGCAGGTGCTGATCTTGAACACGGTGGAACTGGGCCTGGAGACGAATGCGCCCCTATGGCAGAACTACCGGGCGAAGCTCCTGGAAGACCTCACCATGGAACTGGCGCCTGTCCCGATGCGGGGCCGGGACAACAAGCACGTCTTCGACATTCTCTCGGTGCAGCGAGGGGAGCAAGTGGGGGAACACCTCAACAGGGACCTGATCAGGGATCTCACGGCCCACCTGCCGCCTTCCGTACAGGAGCTGGCCCGGGCCGTACTGGCCGGCCTTCTCGAGACCTTCCCCCTGAGGCGGCGCCACGGGATACTGGTATGCCTTTCGGAGGCACTGACTAATGTGGTCAAGCATGCGCAAAACGGGAAATGGGCGGCCTTGCAGGTTCCGTCCGGGCTACGCTTGGCAGTGGAAGACACTGGGCCGGGGATCAAACTCGCGGAACTACCCAAGGCCACCCTGATGCAGCACTACTCTACCAAAAAGTCCTTGGGAAGCGGTTTCACCCTGATGCTTTACTACAGCGACCGCATCTACCTGGCGACAGGCCAAGGAGGTACCAGTCTCATCCTGGAATTCACGGAGGGAACCAGGGAGGGCAAGTTGGTATGTTAAGCCTGCAACTCTTAACTCAACGAAACACCCGCCGAGTGGTGCTGGCCGGAGAGCTGGACATGGAGAGTTTGACCGTCCTGTAGCGGGCAACCCTTCCCGGTCCTGAGCAGTATCTGATTTTAGATTTTGCCGGGGTGACCTTTGTTGATTCGACCGGCATGTATCGGCTGCTTGAGATTTACCGGGCCTGGCGGGAGCAGGGCAGGGAGGTCAGTATTACAAATCTTTCCGGGGAAATTGTCGAAGTCTTTTACCTGGTGGGATTGACAGAGGTGATTGGGGCCGGTGAAAATAGATCCCAATTCTGAACTGGCCGCGGCCAGCGAGATCCAGGCCCTCCTGCTCCCCAAGAACCTGCCACACCTGCCGGACGCGGACATCGCTGGCCAGAGTATCCCGGCCGGAGCTATGGGGGGCGACTACTTCGATGCCATTGCTATCACCTCCGACACCCTTTTTCTCACCATAGCCGACGTAATGGGTAAAGGCCTCCGGGCCGCCCTGCTGATGCTCAGCCTGCGCAGCGTTTTCCGCTCGGTGCTGCGTTACCAGGAAGACCACGGTAAGATAATGGAGCACCTAAATCTGGTAGCCGGGGAGGATTTGCGCTGCGCTGGCTCCTTTGCCACCTTCTGTCTGCTCAGTTTCCGGCGGGATTCTGGCTGCCTGGCCTGCAGCAATGCCGGACATTACCCGCCTTTAATCTACAGCCGGGGCCGGATTACTTACCTTGGCCACCGGGGAGCGGCTGTGGGCCTGTTGGCGAACGGCCCGGTACCGCCAGTCCAGACCCGTCTGCTTGTTCCGGGCGATACGGTGGTGCTCTACACCGACGGTCTGCTGGAGGCCCAAAACGCCACCGGAGAAAAGTTCGGACGCTCCCGGCTCGAGGAGGCGGTAAAAAAATCGGCCTCCTTGCCGGCCGCCGGCATCATGGAGACCATTCTGGCCAGCCTAGCTTATTTTACCTGCGGGTACGAACAGCGGGACGATGTAACCCTGGTCATTTTAAGAGTGCAGGGGGAAGGTGGGGACTTTGGAGATCAAGAGAAGGCAACTGGGTGACCGGGCAACCCTGTGGGTGGCTGGCGAGCTGGATTTCACCAGCGCCGGCATCCTGGAGGCAGAAATGGCGCCCAGCCGGCGCGCGTGCTGGAGGTCAACCTTTCCGATCTCACCTTTTTGGATTCCTCCGGGGTGGGCGCGCTCCTGAATGGCGCCCGCGAACTGGCCTCCCAGGGCCGTACCCTAAAGGTGACCAATATCCCCGGGGAAATCCGGGAGAGTATGGAGTTAATCGGTTTCTTTCAGGTGATGGACGCGCTTTTCCCGGAGGATACAGAGTGAGGGGGTGGCGCTGATGCCGGAACCGGTCGCGGTCTCTACCGCAGTGGAAAATACTGATCAGATGGGACAGCCGCTGGCCTGGGTGAGCGGCGGGCGCGTATACGTACGGCACCGGCCTGGCGGTCCCTACCCCCTGCTGAAGCCCGGCCCGTATATTGAGTTATATGTGAACGGGAAGCTCAGCACGGGCCCCACACATGTAACCATGGCTGACAGCATAGAAGTGCGCGCTCCCGAGGAAAGAAGTGCCGGCCACTGGGAAGTAGAAGTCAGGAACAGGGGGCTGGAGGCCGTGATAAAAATAAAGCCCCACGTACTCGTAAAACGTGAGCTGACCCCCATGCCCCCGGCGGCCGTTCTGCAGCTTGCCGTCCGGGAAAGCCGGGAGTGCCTCCCGCCGGCCTCCCTTGAGGATATTCTGGAGGCCTTAAGTCGTTACGGCATAGTGTACGGCGTGGACAGGCAGGCCTGCGAGGAAGCAGCGCAGTGCACAGAAGAAAGAGAGATAACCATTGCCCGGGGTACTCCACCACGGCCCGGGGATCCGGGTACAGTTGAATTATTCTTTTCCCTGGAAGACAGGACACCTGTGAGGCCGGGGGAAGAAGAACAGGTGGACTTCCGCCAGCGGTTTTACTTTACTTCCGTAGAGGCGGGCGTGGTCCTGGCGCGTAAAATACCGCCGGTACCGGGAGATCCCGGACATGACGTTTTCGGCAACGTGCTTCCGCCTCCCGCCACAAAAGACGTGGAGCTGGCCGCAGGAAATGGTGTCCGCCTGAGCCCTGACGGTATGGAGGCCATCGCCATGTGCGCCGGCCGCCCCGTAGCCCAGCGGAAAGGCCGGCAGGTGCGCCTGGCGATCCTGGAAGTTCTGGAAGTCGCCGGTGATGTCGCCCTGGAGTCCGGCAACATTACCTTCCAGGGCGACGTTCGCATCGCCGGGAACGTTATGGAGCGGATGACGGTGCAGGCCGGCGGATATGTCCACATCGGAGGGTATGTGGCCGGCGCTACCGTCCAGGCCGGAGGCCCGCTCTCTATTTCGGGCAACGTCCTTTCTTCGCTGGTGGTTGCCGGGGGGGCCTCCGCCCTGACCCAAGAAATCGCTCCGGTCTTTGGAAATTTACGTAGGCGGCTGGAAGAATTGCTGGCAGCCATTGACCAGGTCCAGCAGCATCCCGCCTTCCGGCAGGCAGATTTGCAGGGCGACCCGGGCCCCCTGTTGAGGCTTCTACTGGAGGGGAAGTTCCGCGACCTGCCCTCCCTGGTGCGCGGGCTGCAAAAGGCCATCCGTCCCCTTCCGGCGGAACTGCAGAGTGATAAGCTTGCCGCTCTCTGCCGGCAGATGGAAACGGCCCTGATCCACGCCCCTCTGGCAGTCAAGAGCAGGGATACCCTCAGACTTCTGGCCGAGGCTTGCGCCGACATGGAAGCGGAATTTACGCCGCCCTCTGCCGACGCGGCCGACCTGGTGGTCAGGTACGCCCTCAACTCTACGCTGGCCAGCACGGGTTGCGTCAAGGTCATGGGGGCCGGCTGCTATAATACCCGTATTCAGGCCGGGAGCGAGGTGCTGGTGGTCAGGAGTTACCGGGGCGGGGAGATTGAAGCCGGGAGCAACGTGCGCATCGGTGAACTAGGATCCAAGGCCGGGGTAAAGACGTCGGTGAAGGTCCCGGCCAGGGCAACCGTAACCCTCGATCTGGCCTGGGAGAATACCAGGGTCCAGGTAGGCGACCGGGCGCACCATTTTGACCGCCAGGAAAGAAATGTACGCTTATATCTGGATAAGGACGGGGAACTACGGCTCACCTACATTTAGCCATGGTGAAAAAGTTATGGGCAGGAGCGGTCATTTATGGTAGAATAGACAGGCATAGTTATTCCTCTTTGAGGTGCAACCACTTCACCCAAAACCCAGTCGGCCTGCAGCCCGCCTGGCCCGCAAGCTCAGGGTGTAGCGGACCGCCAGCCTTACCGGCCACCGCCGGGGAGACGCCTGCGCGGCTGACGCCGCACCACCAGGGCCATGAAAATGGTTGGACCGGGCCCGGGCCCCTGCTCCCCGGCCCCGGAGGGCGGCCCTATCCGGGAGGCCGGAACCGCTGCTGTTTCTCATATTCTTGCTTATTGTGCATCACATACCATTTAATCTTAATTTTTGGAACCACAATATTTACCTGCCACCCGGTATGGTTTTGGCCGGCCCGCTGCGTAACAAAACCGGGAGAAATTCGTCTAATCTTGTGGAAGGCGAATTGGTCCGGGGGGATTAGTGGTGGGGGGCATCTGGCAGGTACTGGCCTTTGGGCTGGTTTTTCTCGTAACTTTTCTGTACCCGTTTCCTGTAAGTACCAAGCTGCTTGTTTTGTCTGGAGCAGAGGAAACCGCCGGCATATCCGGAGGGTTAGAGGTCGGGCCGGCCGGCACTGTTTCATCGCCTTCCACCTTGGTTGCAACGGAACCCGGTAATTCAGCCCCGGGGCCGGTCTCGTTGCCAGGTGGACTTCAACTGATAGATTCCTACGGGGCCGGAGCGGCTGACCGTGGCCCCGCGGCGGACGAGATCCCTCCCGGCGGCTTCGGGCCCGGCTCCCATCCGGCCGGTGGTGGCGGGGAGGAAACCTCCCCGGCCCCCGGACAGGTGCTGGCGGCGGAAAGGGAGGCGGTGACGGTAAGGCCCGACGCTGAAACCGAACCGGATTTGGAGCCGGTCTACAGTCAAGACGTGCCCGGGAAGGTGGGCCTGAGCTTTGATGACGGCCCTTATCCGGGCCTGACCGGAAAATACCTGGAGGTTCTGACCCGGTATGAGGTAACCGCCACCTTCTTCATGGTGGGAGAGCGGGTGCGGTGGTTTCCGGAGCTGGCACGTCAGGTGACGGCCCAGGGAAGCGAAATAGGCAGCCACTCCCAGGAGCACGCCCGCCTTGACCAGGAGGAGGCTGCAGCCGTCCTGGCGGACCTGCAAGCGGCTGCCGGGGAGATAGAAGGGGCCACCGGCCGGCAGGTAAGGCTTTTTCGCCCTCCCTACGGCCGTCATTCCGAAGCCTTGCTGGCAGCGGCCGGGCAGGTGAACCAGCGGGTGATCCTGTGGAGTGTGGACCCCCGGGACTGGGAGGATCCGCCACCGGAGAGGATAGCGCAACGGGTGCTGTCCAAGGCCCGGGACGGCGCCATCATCATCTTGCACGAGGGCCATAAAAACACTCTCGAGGCTTTGCCAGCAATCATTGCCGGCCTCCGGCGGCAGCAACTCGAGCCGGTGCCCGTGTCGCGGCTCCTGGGAGGCAGCGAAGAGCACCAGCAGCGTCTGGAGGCTGGAAGCTAGAGGCTAGAGGCTAGAGGCTGGAAAAGGAAATCCAGCATCAAGCATCCAGCTTGCAGAGGGGCAATTCCCGGCTGGCCATCCCCTGCTCAGGCCTCCGGCTCTCCCAGGAAAAAGAAGTTTACCGGCGTGGAGGAGCCAGCCGGGATGAGGAAAAACATCTTGGTTTTTTCCCCTGCCTCCAGCACCCCGTTTATTACCGCCTGGGCGCCGGCAGCCACAAAGCCGTTCCGGGGCACCAGATAGACATCGTCCCTGTCGGCGATGGCTCCGGCATAGGCCCCGCCGCGGGGGTTGGTGAGAACGGCCGTCCTGCGGCCAGCATAAATTTCTAGCCGGTAGCCCACGCCGTAGTTCCCCCTGTTGACTGCCGGGCGATTGCCCAGGGCATCCCATCCCTGGGCATAGGGATCAATATCACCGTCTCCCAGGGCCAGCCGGGTGCGGTTTTTCGCCTCCAGGTCGGCCCAGCGGTCGGTACTGGTAAATGTTCCCCGGGGGTGATTGTCCGGCGCCAGGGGCTGCAGTTCCTCCCAGACCAGAAGGGGGTCACGGCCCGGCGGTAGGGCCACGAAGGCAAACTCCAGCTCGCCGTTCGAAATCACGTCATAAATACCGTGGATCACCTGGCCCGAGGGTACGGCCCGGGTGTGGGCAGCATTGACGACCGCGCTCTGGCCCGGCTGTAGGACGAACCCCCGGCCGCCCTGGGAATCGAGAAAACGCAGGAGAGCCCGCTGCCCCACAGTCAGGGGGTCGGGGCTCGGGCCGGCCCAGCCCTGCCGGGTTATTTCCAGGTTCACCGGCTGCTTTCCCCGGTTGGCCGCCACCACATAAAAGTAAAGGGGCGAGGTGCCGGTGTTTTGGTGATAAAAATAGAGGCGTGCCGGCCCTTGGGCCCGGTCGGCGTAAAGGAGGCCTTCCCCGGAGACGTTTTCCGGGCTGTTGCTGAGAAGCAGGGTAGGCCCCCCGGTTTCCCAGGTCACCCTCTCCACCGGAAAGTCCAGCACCCGCGAGCCGTCAATATTGATCTTGGCCCCCGGCAGCGGGTAGCGGAGGTTGTATTCCAGCTCTGACATGAGGAATTCGTCCGTCACGGTAATGATTTTCTCCGTGGGCTGGCTCCACTGCCCGGCGGCATCCCTGACCTGCAGGCGCACCGGATACTGGCCGGCAGCAAAAAAAGCGCGTTGGTTGCCCTCCCAGCGGTATTCCACCAGGGCGTCACCGTCCGGATCGTAGCTTTCATCAAAGTAATCTACTGTTTCCCCCTGGGCCACGGTGCTCTTGGCCACCCGGAACCGGGCCACTGGCGGCTGATTGTCCTGCGGCGGCAGGACTGTGACCGTCCGGCTGACTGGCTCGCTCCAGGCCCCCCATGCGTCCTGTACCTTGAGGGTCAAGTGGTAGTTCCCCGGCTGCGGCCAGGGCGGGGTGTTTTCCCATTCCCGGGCGACGAGGGCATCGCCGTCAGGGTCAAGACTGACGTCGGCATAGCTGAATTTCTCCCCCACATAAACCGTGTCCCGGCCGATTTCGATCCTGGCTACCGGCGGCCGGTTGCTCCAGGTGAGGCTGATGGTCTGAGTTTCGGCCGCAAAGCCCACCGCAAACCCCATGGCCTCGCCGACAAAACGCAGCGGCACCAGGGTGGTTCCGTTTACTATCTGGGGCGGAACAACCAGGGAGTAAACGGTGCCGTTGACTCGGGCCGCCGGTTGGTCGGCCGCCATCTGTACCGTAGTCCCGCCGCGGGTGACGGTGATACTGCGGCTGGCCTCGTCCCACTGTACCCGGGCCCCCAGGGCTTCGGCCACGAAGCGCAAAGGCACGAGGGTCGTTCCCTCCCGGATAACTGGGGGTACGGCCAGGGAGACCTCCTGGCCGTTAACCCGGGCCAGGACCTGTCCCACCTGCATCTGTACCTGCAGGGTTTGTCCTGAGTCGGTGGCTGCGGCCGCTTTCGCACCGGCCGGGATAATCACGGCCAGCAAGATTAAGGCTGCGGCCAGAGTCACTATGTACCTCCGGTTGCGCACTTTAACTAGGTCCACCTCCATCGCGTTTTGGTTTAGGCTTTATCCTCCATAATTAAGACGAGAGAGATGCCACTTTGTCACACCGTTCAATCGCCTCTCCCGGCGTAATGAGCCCGGAAACCGGCAGAATATGTCCCCAATGGCAGGGCAACAAATTGACAGGTTGCGGCCTGTACCGGCAGGAAACCCCATCTCCCCTGTCGAAATGGGACAGGCAAGTATTTTTTACCGGGGGTGGCAGTGGTGCGGATTGCGGTGCTGGTGGTTGTAGCCCTGGTTGCCGGGCTCCTGGCAGGCCTGGCCTTAGGGGCCGGGCCGGGAATTTTGGCTGGCGGTGAGGTCGCCGTATCCTTAGACCCGGGGCCGGCTGGCGGCGACGGGGATGCCGGCCGCCCCGCTGCCGGCGGTGAGCCCGAACCGGTGCGTGCCAGCTCCCCGGTGGGAGATACAGGCGACACCGAACCTAACCGGACACCGCCCTGGGCAGATCCTGAGGGTCAGGAGGGCTTGACTGCCGCTCCACCCGCCAGCCAAGACGGCCAGGTTTCCCCTACATATCTCGAAGCCAACAACATCCAGCCTCAAGAGGGCCTCTGGATTGACGTGAACATAAGTGAGCAAAAGGTGCGCATTTACGAAGGTGACCGTCTCATCAAGGAAATGCTGGCTTCCACCGGCATCGAGGACAAGCCTACCCCTCTGGGCAGCTTTAAGATCCAGAACCGGGGCGGGTGGTTCTTTAACCCCAAGTACCAGCAGGGGGCCAAATACTGGGTCTCCTTTAAGGACTGGGGGGTATACCTGTTCCACAGCCTGGCCATGGATGAAAACCAGGAAATAATCCCGGAGGAGGCGGCTAAGCTGGGCCGGCCGGCCTCCCACGGTTGTGTTCGCCTGGAGGTAGAAAACGCGCGCTGGGTATACGAGAATGTGCCCGAGGGTACGCCGGTGGAGATCCACGAGTAACTCAAGCCAGTTCCCGTTGCAGCGTCTCCATGACCTGCAGGGCCGTGGCGAATTCTCCCTTCTCCACCCGGTTTTTGAACCACCGCTCCAGTTCCTCCTGTAGCTGCCGGTATGAGGCCTCCAGTTCTGCCAAAGAAATGACTTCGGCCGGGGCCGGCTTGGCCGGGAAGGCGACTGGCAGTTCCACTTCGTCCAGCCAGGCGGGCACGCTGGTGGCAATGCCGGTTTCCCGGGAAATCAGCTCAGCCAAGGAGCGGGCCGCTTCTTCCTCCCCGTGGATCAGGAAGATGTGGTGCGGCGGCCGGCGCATAGCCTTTACCCACGCTAGCAACCCCCCCTGGTCGGCATGGGCGGAAAACCCTTCAATCTGCTCGATGCGGGCGCGGACGGCCACCTCCTCCCCGTGGATGCGCACCACCTTTTCCCCCTCGAGCAGGCGGCGGCCCAGGGTCCCCTGGGCCTGGAAGCCCACCAGGAGGACCGTGCATTCCGGCCGCCAGAGGTTATGCTTGAGGTGGTGCTTAATCCGCCCGGCGTCGCACATGCCGCTGCCGGCAATGATGATGGCTCCGCCCCGCAGGCGGTTCAGGGATATGGATTCCTCGGGAGTCCTTACCAGGTGCAGGCCGGGCAGCATCAGTGGGCACTCCCCATCCCCGGCGGCAGCCATCTCCTGGACCTGTGGGTCGAAGTAGTTGACATACCGGCAGAAAATGTCGGTGGCCGCCGCGGCCAGGGGGCTGTCCAGGTAGATGTCCCCTGGGGTGATTTCCCCCTGCTGCAACAGGATGTTCAGGTCCAGGAGGATGTCCTGGGTACGTTCCACCGCGAAGGCCGGGATGAGCAAGTTGCCGCCCCGGGCCTTGGTTTCTTGGATGACCTGCCGGAGCCGCTCCAGGTTGTCCCGGTTGGGCTGGTGCAGGCGGCTGCCGTAGGTAGATTCCATGACCACAAAGTCAGCCCCGGGCAGCACGGCCGGGTCTTTGACAATGGGTTGGCCGGCGTTGCCGATGTCGCCGGAGAAGACCACCTCCAGCTCCCGGCCCCCTTCCTCGTACCAGATCTTCAGCATGGCCGAGCCCAAGATGTGGCCGGCATCATAAAACCTCGCCCGCAGGCCCGGGGCCAGCTCGATGACCTGGTCGTAGGTCACCGGCCGGAACAGCTTCATGCATTGCCGCGCTTCCTCCACGGTATAAATGGGCTGCAGCAGGGGCCGCCCCGCCCTCCGGTTCTTGCGATTCTTTCGCTCCACCTCCATTTCCTGGATGTTGGCGCTGTCGGGCAGGAGCACGCTGCATAAATCCGCCGTGGGCTCGGTGGCCAGGATGGGGCCGCGAAAGCCGTGGCGGTAAAGCTTGGGGATGAGGCCGCAGTGGTCAATATGGGCATGGGTGAGGAGCAGGAAATCGATTCCGGTGGGGTCAAAGGGGAAATTGCCGTAGTTATGCTCCTTGACTTCCTTGGACCCCTGAAAAAGCCCGCAGTCCACCATGATCCGGGTCTGTCCACAATCAAGTATGTAGCACGAGCCGGTCACCATCCGGGCGGCTCCCATGAACTGTAGCCTGGACATGTGTCTCCTCCTGTAGTTCTTTTTACTCGTCTTACCCTTTCCTGCCCGGGCATTCTCGCGCTTCCCGCTGTATCTATACTTCTTCCAGGGGTTGGTTGGCCAGGGTTTGGCTCCTTGCCTGCTGACCCGGGGCCGGGGGTCCCTTCCATTGTGGCACGAAAACCGGCAGAAGTAAATACCCGGCCATGGCCACGATAAAGCCGTGGAGCTTTTCGTGGAAGCCCCTCCAGGTCTTTCAATATTAGCTTTGCTTCCGGGTCTGGCCTAGCCCGGCCTTGTCGCACCCGCGCCCCTACTGTTCTTCTAGGTCGCCCAGCTTTCCCAGGGTACCATTCAGTTCATGCCAGGCCTGCATTAGCGGCTGGCGGTCCTGGATCTGGCAGGGCGACGGGTAAGTGGCGTCTACAGCCGTTTGTAGCGGTATGACAGTGAACTTGAGTCTGCCTGCTTCGCGGTACCGGCAGGTGTACGTAGGGAGATAGGTAAGGCGCCTGATGGTTACTGCCTGTGACGATGGGTCTTGTTCCAGGTGGATCTTCCAGATAGCGCCTATCTGCCTGTATAGCCCCTTCTGGGCGGAAATAAAGTTTCCCAGGGAATAAATGATTACCTTTTCCCTAGTCTCCCCCAAACGCTCCCCCCTCTGCAGAACGTGGGGGTGGCTGCCCAGGATGATGTCGGCCCCGGCGGCGGCTATTTCTGCCGCCAGTTGTTGTTCTTCAGGACCGGGCTCCCGCGCGTATTCCTGCCCGAAATGCAGGTAAACAAGTACGATATCGGCGCCGGCGGCCCGGGCCCTGGTTACATCCTGGGTTACCCTTTCTTTGTCCAGGAGATTTACCAGGTAGGGCTGGTCCTTGGGGAGGGGCAGGCCGTTTGTACCGTAGGTGTAGGCCAGGACGGCGACCCTGAGGCCTTTGACCTCCTCGATGGTTATCTCGTCCTTTTCGGCCGCGGAGCGAGCTGTGCCCACCGGGTGCAGGCCGGCCGCCTCAAGGGTGGCAATGGTTTTGGCAACGCCCTCTGCCCCCTGGTCCAGGGCATGGTTGTTGGCCGTAATAATCACGTCAAAACCTGTTTCCTTCAGGTTAGGGGCCAATTCATCCGGGGCATTGAACCGGGGGTAGCCGGGATAACCCCTGGCGGGCCCGGCCTGGGGCGTTTCCAGGTTGCCCAGGGTGAGGTCGGCATCTGCCAGGTAGGGCCGGACATATTGAAAGGCCGGAAGGAAGTCGTGTGTATTTCTATCAGGATCATATGCGGCAGTAATCTGGGGCGTATGCATCATGATGTCTCCCACGGCCGCAATTGTTACCTGCACCGGTTCCGGAGGCGGCGCCAAAGCCGGCCCAGTAACCGGGATGGATAACGGGACTTCCGGCTCGGGCGGAACGTATTCGAGGAATAGAAGGGCCAGGCACAGGAATAGATATAACCGTCTGGCCAAAAGACTGCCCCCTCATTTTCTGCCTTGGGGAACTATTCGCCGACCGGTTTTCATTTCCTTTTACCCTGGTAGACAGAACCTGAAACAGCCCCTGGAAAATTCTCCGGGGCCTCGCCTGCGCTCGCCGTCCCGGTGGAGCCAGGCTGAGCCTCCAGGGTAAGAGGTGAAAAAACTGCCGTGGCCCGGAACAAAACCGGGTCTTTTTACGTCTAAACAGGTAGAGGGGTATGATTGCCGGCACGCCGGCAGTTGCCGGAAAATAAATTTGCCCTTGGCGTGTGACTAAATCTGGTTTCTTACGTCTTTACATATAGCAGACAGAGCAGGTGGTTTTTAAGTGGATGATCTGGTGGCCCAGGCCCGGGCGGGGAACGTAAAGGCCCTGGAAGAATTATGCCTTACCTACTGGAAACCTGTATATATGTTTTTGTACTACCGGGTGCAGAATAGAGAGGAAGCCGAAGAATTGACGCAGGAGGTTTTTCTGCGCACCCTGAAATCCATGGGCGGGATTTTGAATCCCCAGGCCTTTCAGGGATACCTGTACACGGTAGCCCGCCACCTGCTGGCTGACCGCTGGCGGCTGGCTACCAGAGCCCCCCAGGAGCTGCCGGAAATGGAGGTTGCCGCGGCCGGAGGAGAAGATCCGGAGGAGGCAGTGATGGTGGCTGAACGCCGGGGTGAAATTCGGGAAGCCCTGGATTCCCTTTTACCCCAGCACCAGGAGGTTATCCGCCTGCGGTTGATGGAGGGCTATTCGGTGAAGCAGACGGCAGCCCTCATGAGCCGCAGCGAAGGGGCAGTGCGCTCGCTGCAGTACCGGGCCGTCAGCGCCTTTAGGGAAGTATTGCTGGCCAGAGGATTATTGTCCGGCAGGGGGGATGCATGATGCCGGATCGAGAAGAAGATCTTTCCCGTTACATTGATTATTTGAACCAGGAGCGCAAACCGCTACAGTCGGTGGAAGATGGGCCGGGAGATTGGCAGGAGTTGCTGGCGGCGGCGCGGCTGGCCAAAAGTATGCGCCCGCCAGTAATGCCGGAGCCTGACTTTCCCCGGCAGATGGCCGGCAGGCTGGCCAGGCTCCTGGGCATACCAGGTCAGAATACCAGGAGTATCTGGGGACCTTGGCGGTGGCTGGGCGGAGCCGCGGCCGTCATCACCATCGTCCTCCTTTCGTGGCATGTGCTGGCCCAGGTTAATTGGCCTTTCGGGGAGCCGCCCCGGGTGGCCATGCAGGCCCAGGAAAATCTGCAGGCAGGAAGCCAGGGGGAGCCGCCGGCGGGGCGGGAATATGACCAGGCCCGGGTGCCGGCACCTGCAGGCGAAGTGAAAGCCCAGGGAGGGGAAGCCACCGCGGCGCAGGGAAAAGGAACAGCGGACGCCGGGACAGTTGCCGGCGGCGGGTTGGCCAGGCAGCGGGAGGCACAGGAAGCTGCGGCCCCGGAGGTGGAAACGCCGGCTGAAGGCGGGCCGGTGGCCGGCGCAAACCAGGCAGAAGGAGCGGCGCTGGAACCAGAAACCAGGGCCACCCCCTCGCCCCGGGAGCAAAAATCTCTTGGCTCCGTAGCCATGGTTTTGCCCCAGCCCCAGGGCCAGCAGGCGGAAAAACTGGAGCGGCCCGGGACAAGTTCGCGCAGCCTGGAGACCAAGGCAATCCAGGCCCCCGGCCTGCGGGTAGAGATCAGCCTGGATAGGGCAGCCCTCCAGCAGCCGGGCCGGTTCACCGTGCGGCTGGCAAATACCACGTCCGGCGGCCTCTCCTTGACCTTTCCTACCCCTATCCTGGTTATCAAAGAGGTGGGGTCCGGAGAGGCCGTCTGGAAGGCAGCTCTGGCCTTGAACCTGCCCTTTCTGCTCGGTGCTGGCAAGGAGGTGGCAGTGGCCACCACGTGGCCCGGACCCGAACGTCCCGGCTGGTATACAGCCTCGGTAGTAGGGATCAGCGCCACGGCTATTGGTGGGGAGGCTACGGATACCGTACCCCTGCAGAACCAGCCCATGGAATTCTTCGTGCCCTACCCGCCGGGGAAAATACGGGCGGCAGGTGAGTTACAGCCGGCTGTACGGGCATCGCGGGAAGGGGCTACGGTGACGGTGGAGAAGGTGAGTTTCACCCCGGATAGCGCCCTGGTCAGGCTGGCCGTGCAGGCTGCCGGCCTGAATACTCCCCTGGATCTCCAGGTGACAGCCGCCTGGGACGGCGGGCAGGCCGAGTCGCCGCGGCAGGTAGTCCAGGAGGTCGGTAACGGGAGCGTACGGATAAGTGCCTGGTTTAACCCGGCCCCGGCAACAGCCGGCAGGTTGCACCTGGTGGCCGTGGTAAAGGGCGGGCCGGCGGACATAGATAGCCAGCCGTGGTCGCTGGATGTCCCGCTCGGGGTTGAGCCGGCAGGGTCTGAAAAACCTCCGGAGCAGCCGGCCAATGGCAGTGTCCCGCAAGAGGTTTACGGTAATGACGGCCAGCCCGCTCCTGAATGACGGTTTGCGTGAAGACCGTTGTTCAGGATGGGTTAACCCTGTCGGCCACGCCTTCACCCTGACTGTATCGTTGGTGAAGACCATTATTTAGGACGTGGTAACCCTTCAGCCGGGGAGCCATATTATACCAAAAAGCCCTGCTGGGGGTGTTACCTTTGCCGGCACGACAGACACGACAGCTCCCCCTGGAAAATGACTGGTATTATGTATCTGATCCCACAGCACTGACCGACCTTAGACAGCGCGGGGAAGAGATTGACTTCCTGCTTCCCTTCTGGTTCGGGGTCACGGCGGCCGGCGGCCTGGCCGAGCAGGTGGAAGAAGCCGCCCTGGCCTTGATCCGGCGCCTCAATCTACCCGTTCTGGCCATCGTACACAATTACAGCAGCCCGGACTACGGTCCCCTGCTCCACCGGCTGTTGACCACGCCGGAACTGCGCCGGTCCCTGGTGGCCAGTATTCTGAACATGCTGCAAAGATGGGGCTTTGCCGGAGTAAACATTGATTTTGAGTTCGTCCCGCCCGCTGACCGCCCTTTTCTCACCCAGTTCATGACTGAACTCTATACCGCCCTGCACCCGGCCGGGTTTCTGGTGACCATCTCCGTGCCGGCAGAGGTCAGGGACAACCCGCAGCATCCCTTTTCCGGCGCCTTTAACTATCCCGCCCTGGCTGCGGTGAGCGATCGGGTCTACGTCCTGGCCTACGATGAACATTACACCCTGCCCGGCCCCATTGCTTCCTTGGGTTTTGTGCGTTCGGTTCTCGCTTACGCCGTTTCGGTGATCCCGCGCGAGAAAAACTGGCTGGGCGTGCCGGTTTACGGCTATGACTGGGCCGAGGGGGCCAGGGCCCCGGAGACGTTGAGTTATGAACAGGCGGTAAGTCGGGCCCGCCAGGTAGGAGCAGCCATTTTCTATGATGCGATGGTCCAGGAACTCACCTATAGCTACCAAGCGGATGGCGTGGCCCATACGGTCTGGTTTGAAGACGTGAATACGGTGGCGGTCAAGCTGGACCTGGCCCGCCAGTACGGGGTACCCGGTGTGGCCTTCTGGCGGCTGGGGCTGGAGGACAGGCGGGTGTGGGGCCTGGTGGGTTAGAGCATGTTGACATGCCCGGCGGCAAACCGTAGAATGAGGGCGGAAAGGACGTGATGCATCAAGGGTGAAGGTCGTAGCCGAGTGTTACCCCTGCCTGCAGAAGCTGGTACGCCAGGCCGCCGAACTGGCCACCGGGGAAATGCCCGCCAGGGAGCGGGCGGTGGCCGCTGGCCTCAAGGTCCTGGAGGATAATTTCAGTCTGGACAGGGTTTCAATCGTGATTGCAGGCAAACTGCACGAGACGGTCAAGAAAAAGGCCGGGAATCCTGACCCCTACCGCGCCATGAAACAGCAGGAAATAGCCATGGCCAGGGAAATATACTCCGAACTGGCCCCCACGCCGGGAGGTGATTTCCGGGCCTGCCTGGAGTTCGCCGCTCTGGGGAATAGCATTGACTTTTTCCGCCCCCTGGAGGAAGTAAAGGCCGACATGGGGCGCAGGGTGGAATTTGTCATAGACGACAGCGCCGCCTTTGCCTCCCGGCTGCCCCGGGCCGGGCGAATTCTCTACTTGGCTGATAATGCCGGGGAGTGTTTTTTTGACCTGCCCCTGGTAAAGTACCTGGAGCAGTTTGCGCCCGTAACCTATGCGGTTAAAGAGGAGCCGGTGCAGAACGACCTCACGCGGGCGGACCTGGAAGAGGCCGGGTTGGCTTCCGCGTTCCGGCGGGTGATAACCACGGGATCGGCCACTCCCGGCATTGACATGGAGCAGGCTTCGGAAGAATTTATGGAGGAATTCGGCCGGGCGGACCTGGTGGTGGCCAAGGGCATGGGGTATTACGAATCCCTGTCCGAATTGCCGCCGCAGGGGAGGATATTTTACTGCCTGATGGCCAAATGCCCGCCGGTGGCCGCCTCCCTGGGAGTGCCGCTGCGCAGCTTCGTAGCCATGCTGCGGTGAGGGGCGGCAGCCGCCTTCTGGCTGCGCCCCCTCGCTCCTTACTTGTTTTCTTCCCTCACCTTCAAGTCCAACACGTCATTTCGTACCAGGTACTGGTGGAAGAACCATTCACCGGCGGCCACTGCTGCCCCGGTGATTATTATCGCCCACCAGGGAATGCTGACCAGGAAAATTACGGTGGACAGCCAGACGACCAGGGCAGCGATAATTCCGTCGCCAACGGTAGCAGAGAGGTTGCCCATGTTCACCAGCACCAGGAGGTCGCCGATCAGGTAGGCGGCCAGGGTGATAAGGAGGGCTATCACCAGGGCCTGTCCTATAGTTACGGTGGACATGAGGGGCAAAAGGATGGCCGAGATGACGGCAATCATTACGTACTTGATGACCATGGCTGTCACTTGTTTCATGCTCTTTCCTCCTGTTCTTAGTAGTGGCGGTCAAGCTATATTTTGCCCTGGCGCGGGTTAGATATACGGCAGCCCTGGTGCCCCCACCTGCCGCAGGGAGGGAATGCGCTCTCCAGCTTTGGCAGCCCCATATCAACAACTTCTAGGCTGGAAGGACTTTCTTCCACAAATGGCGAATCCACCGGTATCGTGCCGAAGGTGAGGGTTCACCTGACTTAAGGGTCCGCGTATGTGCCTACGCCTGCAGGTATGCCAGAAAGCAGGACAACAGGGGGTGAAGTTAAGTGAGCGGGGACCAGTTAGAAAAGGTAGAGGTATTCTCTTCGAATATCATTAAGGAAAAGATAGAGAAGCTAAAAGAACTTTTCCCGGAGGTTCTCACCGAGGGGAGAGTAGATTTTGACAAGCTGCGCTTCATCCTGGGTGATATGGTGGACGACCGCCCCGAACGCTACTCCTTCACCTGGGCCGGCAAGCGGGAAGCCATCCGCTTGCTGCAAACCCCGAGCCGGGCCACCCTGAAACCCGATAGGGCGGAATCAGTAGACTTCGACAATACCCAGAACACCTTTATCGAGGGCGACAATCTGGAGGTCTTGAAGCTCCTTTACAGGTCATATTCCGGCCAGATAAAAATGATTTATATTGATCCACCCTACAATACCGGGAACGACTTCGTTTACGCGGATAACTATGCCGATCCCCTGGATACCTATCTCAAGTTTACCGGCCAGAAGGACGGCAACGGCAACCTGCTCACCAGCAATCCTGAGACGAGCGGGCGCTATCATTCGACCTGGTTTTCTATGATATACCCGCGGTTGTTTTTCTCCCGACAGCTACTAAGCGATGATGGGCTAATTTTTGTTTCGATCAATGACACGGAACTGCATAACCTCCGGTTAGTTATGAATGAGATTTTCGGGGAGGAAAACTTCGTAGGCCAGTTGGTTTGGCAGTCCAAGAAGGGCGGTGGCGGGGACGTTGCCACCATCGTAGAGGACCACGAGTATGTTGTTATCTACGCCAAGCAAAAATCTCCCGAAGTGGTGGGTAGAGAAGAAATTGAATCAGACCCTCTAGTTGAGGAAGATGATAAGGGGCCTTATCGGCGAGGTCGTGAACTGAATAAGTGGGGTGTCGGTTCATCTCGAGCTGACCGACCAACCATGTTTTTCCCTATCCCAGGCCCAAACGGAGAAGATGTTTATCCCATACGCAACGATGGTACCGAGGGGCGCTGGCGTTGGGGGAAAAAGCGGATGTATGAGATCGTCGCCAGGGGAGACGCCCTATTTGTCCCCCGCCCGGACGGCACCTATATTGTATATGAGAAGATTCGGGCAACTGACCCACGGTATAAAGCTTACCGCACTTATTTAACTGATGTGGGCACCGTAGCAGACGGTACCAGCACGTTAAAGGAGCTATTTGATGGAAAAACCCCTTTTAGCTTTCCCAAGCCAGTGTCGCTCATTAAACACCTGCTCAGGATCGGGGCGGTAGAGGAAGATGATCTGGTGATGGACTTCTTTGCTGGCTCCTGTACCACTGCCCAGGCAGTGCTTGAATTGAACCACGAGGACGGAGGCCACCGACGCTTTATCATGGTCCAGTTGCCAGAACCCACCCCCGAAGGTTCTGTTGCTCGCCAGGCTGGCTTTGAGACGGTAGCTGAAATCGGCAAGGAGCGTATCCGGCGGGTAATCGCCAACCTGCAAAAGGAGAACAGGGGCAGGCTAAACTTTAATAACAACCGGGAAGACCTGGGATTCAAGGTTTTCAAGCTGGCCGAATCTAATTTCCGCCAGTGGGAGCCCCTGCCGCCGGATACCGGTCCCGAGGAATACGTGCGGCAGATGCGGCTGTTCGTTGACCCGTTACTTGAGGGTTGGAAACCGGAAGACGTGATCTACGAAGTAGCCCTTAAAGAAGGATACAGCCTCACCTCCAGCATAGAGAGGGTAGAAGGCGTGGTCGGTGCCGTCGTCTGGCGGGTAAGCGATGCGGATAAGGACCAGGCCTTTTACATCTGCCTGGATACCCCGCTGACCCTGGGGGCTCTGCAGGGTTTGAACCTGAGGAACGACGACCTGCTTATCTGCCGCAGCGCCGCTCTCGACGACACTACAGCGGCCAATCTGGCACTCCAGTGCCGGCTGAAAACCATTTGAAGGCGAGTATTCGTGAGCGATCCCTTGGGCGGCATTGCCGGTGCCGCAGTGCCAAACCCGGCCAAGCAAAGTGCGGCGCCAAAGAAATCCTCAGAAGTCTTCCGCCAGCAAAGGAAGGTAAGGTATCCATAATGCAGTTGAAATTTGATGCCAATCAGGAATATCAGATCCAGGCCATTGAGGCCGTGGCCGACCTTTTTGACGGCCAGCCCCGCATCGAGGCGACCCTGTCCGTTGCCTCCGGCACAGGTTTTGCCGTCAGCAACCGGCTGGACCTGGACGATATCTCTCTACTGGAGAACCTGCGGGCAGTACAAAGGCGCAATGGGATTGGGCCGGATGATTCCCTGAAATATATCGAGGAGATAATTGAGACGGCAGCCGGTGAAAAGACGGCCCGTTTTGCCAATTTCTCCGTGGAGATGGAAACAGGTACAGGGAAAACCTATGTCTACCTGCGCACCGCCCTGGAACTTTTCCGTCGCTATGGCCTGCGCAAGTTTATCGTAGTAGTGCCTAGCGTGGCCGTTCGGGAAGGAGTTCTCAAAACCCTCCAGGTAATGGAACAGCATCTGTTGGAGCTTTACGGCAACCCTCCATATCGTTACTACGTCTACGATTCCGGAAAGCTTTCCCAGGTACGCCAGTTCGCCATGTCGGCGGGGGTGGAGATTATGGTCATGACCATTGATGCCTTTAACAAGGCCGCCAACGTCATCCGGCAGAGCACCGACCGCCTGCAGGGAGAAACCCCCATCCACCTGGTCCAGGCCGCCAGGCCGGTGCTTATCCTGGACGAGCCCCAGAATATGGAGAGCGAGAAAAGAGTGGCCGCCCTTGCGGCCTTGGATCCCCTTTTCGCCTTGCGCTACAGCGCTACCCACAGAAACCCGTACAACCTGGTTTTGTGGACTGTAAGGTTTGCTCTAATGGTTTTCTTCTCGGTAGTGATGCTGTTCAACTGGATGAATACCTGATTAGCATCCGTTTCTTTAACCAGGCCGGCCACTTCAATGCGCTTGACCAGCCCATGCCGGTAGGCCTCGAAGGGTGTCAGGCGGTAAACCAAGAAGTCTACAAGGTTAAACGATCTCCCGCCTGAGGAGCGGCGTAAGGTTATCTGTGGTTACAGGCATTTTCAGGACGCCCTGGATGTGAACTTTCGTGTGGTGACCCAGGCGAGTGAGCTGCCGTAGTGGGGCGTATGCTCTGGCGAAGGGTGTTCTAGCTTTTGCGGAGAAATTATTCCTGAAGGCCGTCCCGAAACCGGAATTGCAACGCACTTTTTTTGCTGCTGTTCGTGCCTTCCTTGGCTAGTCTGTTCGCAGGATGTGCGGCAACGGTTCCAACCGGAGGAGAGGTGCAGGTAGAGGTTGGAAGCTCATGGGCTGCTGCAACTTCCAGGGCCCTCACCCTATGGCAATAAGTTGGCAACCATATCCATCCAAGAATACACTACTACGGATGAATCTTATCGTCAAGGTGTAGCGATTGTTGCCGCCACCTGTAGGTCATAGCCCCGCTCGCGGATAGCCGCCCGGAGAACGCGGTCAGAAGCGCGGCCAGGAGCAGGAGCGCTGCTGCACGAGTAAAGCAGGTATCTTCAGGTGTCTTTAAGACGGGATTTCTTCTCGTCCTATGCCGGGCCACCGTCTCCGTTCGGCACAATCCCGGAGCTTACGCCTTGCCCGTAATCAACTTTGGGCTGTTGACAGGCGATGCGCCTCGTGTTAAGATTAAATAAAGCTAAGAGCCGAAGTGGTGGAACTGGCAGACGCGCCGGACTCAAAATCCGGTGTCCGCGAGGACGTGCGGGTTCGACTCCCGCCTTCGGCACCAGATATGACAAGGGTTTGCGGCTTCGAGGGTAGAAGGTGACAGGATAAAAGCAGGTCGGCTGCAAACATTTTGCAAACCAAACCCGTGAGCTGGAAAAGAAAAGCGCCGGGAATTAACCGGCGCGATAGATAGATGTGAGTTAGTTGGCCCGACAGGGCCGGGAAGAAGCCGTTCCGAACAGCTGCTCGTCCAGCTTTCGGGCGGCTTCTTCTTGTAACCCGGGTAGCACGTGGCTGTAAGTGTCAAGGGTAATGCCGACGCTGGAGTGTCCCAGGCGTTCGCTGACAATCTTGGGATGCACCCCGGCTTTCAGCGTCAGCGTGGCGTGCGTGTGCCTCAGGTCGTGGAAGCGCAGGCCGTGCAGCCCGGCCTTGGCGGCAAGCCGGCGGAACTGACCACTCAGCGTTGACGGATTTATGGGGCTACCGTCAGGCTGGGCCAGAACCAGTCCCAAGTCATTGTAGTCCTCCCCCATCAGCAGCTTTTCCTCGGCCTGTCGTGCCCTGTGCTTTTTCAGGACTTCTACCACCGAAGGCGCCAGGGCCACGGACCTGCGGCTCTTGGGGGTCTTCGGTTCCCGGAACACGTAGCCGTGACCACCTACCTTTTGCAGAACCCTTCTTATGTACGCGACTCCCACCCCCATGTCCACATCCTCCCACTTCAATCCCAAAAGTTCACCCCTACGCAGTCCGGTATTTACGGCCAGGTAGACGATGACGTACAGAGGGGTGCCCTCGGTGGCGGCCAGGAGCTTTCGGACCTGGTTCAAAAAAGCTTACAATCCATAACAACAGTCATGTCTTGCGCAGCCGGCCTCCCCTTGACCAGGTTCTCGCTCCTTTCGAATTTTGTTTTGCCCACCCCTGGGAATGAGCATTGCGACAGGGAGACCTCGGCCCCGGGAATCCCACCCGGACGGGAGAACAGCGATTGACAGGCGCAAAACACGGACTTACGGGGAT
>SLTJ01000010.1 GCA_004347685.1 Clostridia bacterium | reverse complement strand
CGCAGCCGGTTCCTACAAGTATCTCACCTCTCACCTCTATTTTCAGGGCAGGTACCTCACCTTTTCCCGGTAATCCCTCTTTCCCGGTTGCTGAGTGGGGTCGTCGCTGTAACCCAGGCAGACCAGGGCGATGGGGTCGTATTGCGGCTCCAGCCCAAGGATGCTGGCCAGTTCCTCCTTGGCAAAGAGGGTAAACCAGACGCCGCTCAAGCCCAAGGCGTGAGCCGCCAGGAGCATATTCTCTACGGCCGCCGCGCAGGCATGGGCGTAGCTTTCCCCCTGGCCGGGGATGAACCGGTCGGCACCACCTCTGGCGGGATCCCCGGCCACGCAGATCATTACCGGCACCTCTACCAGGTATTCTACATCATACTTGCGCAGCCAGTTCCAACCGCTGGCTTCAGCCCATTCCTGCCTGGTCCTGGCCGCCAGGTCACGGATCCTTTCTTTCACCTGCCGGTTCCTTATCACAATAAACAACCACGGCTGCCGGTTTACGGGGGAAGGCGCCAGATTGCCTGCTTCCAGGATCATGGATATTTTTTCTTCTTCTACCGGCAGGTCCTTAAACCTGCGGCTGCTGCGCCTTGCCCGGAGTACCTCCCAAAAGTCCACGACCTTGACCCCCTAAAATCCGCCCCCTGTTACATCTCCCCGCCCCGGGCCCGGATTTCTTCTAGTATTTTCTTGTAGGCCTCGCCTTTGGCAAAGTCTAACCGCCTGGTGGCGAGGGGATCTATTTCCTGTCGCAAGACCTTCAGTTCCTGGGGAGTCGGCGGGTCGGCCACCGGCACCGGGTCGGGGATGACCAGCTCAAAGCCGGTGTTGGCCACCACGTCGTTAAGGCTGACTCCCTGGTAGAGCCCGGCCAGGCGCATGCGGCCGGTGTCAGGGTCGAAGTCAAAAATACCCAGGTTGGAGAAGACGCGGTAGGGGACTCCCCACTTGATCCAGCCTTCGCGGCGCTCTGGCCCGTAGCCCACGCCGGAAATGAAGTCCACCATTTCCACAAAGGCGCGTTTCGAGTGGTTGGGCACAAAATAGTAAATGCGCCGGCCGTTGACGGTGTTTTCCGGCACCCCGCGGGAGCCGACAAAGACCATGGACGGCCGGTATTTGTCGCCTATCTGCGAAAGGTTCATGTACCCGTACTGGTCTACCTGCACCGGCTGCATGAGGATGCACCATTTGCCGCCCAGGACAAAGCTGAAGATCTCTTCGGTGTCGAAGGTAGCCATGACCCAGTCTGGATTTGGCTGCCCAAACTTGAAGGGGAAGCTTACTTCGCTTAAGATGGCGGCCCGGCCGAAGGCCGTCGTGTAAAAAGCCAGCCTGGGCGCGTACAGCCGCTGGGCCAGGGCCGCGGCGACAAAAGTAGCCGGCCCCGTACCGGAGATGACGAAGTCGTCTTCCGGGCCGAAGGTGCGGGCTATCTGGCAAACTATCTGTTCGTCCAGGGTAAATTCCATGACGATCGCCCTCCAACTTAGTCTCTGCCGGAAGCACCCCTATCCTGGCCGGCGGGCGACCAGCCAGGGGAATACAGACGCGTCCTCCTACAGATTGTCCTTTGCCCAGGCCGAAAAGTTCTCTGGATCCTGGGCCGCCCAGGTGTACTCCGCGAGTTTGGCCGCGTCTACGTCGTAATCGGGATAGCAGCTTCCCGGGGCGGCTCCCTGCGGGCATTCCACCACCCCGTTGACCCACGGGCCGAGGATGTCCATGGCCCGGCCGTCCTCGGCCAACTGCCCCGTGGGCACTACCCTCTCGGCGCTGAGGAAGGTCTTACCCCCGGCCCGGACGAAGAGGCGGTCTAGGTAGCAGTCACCGAAAATCCTGGCGTTACCGGCATAATCGGCCACGTTAACGTGTATCAGAATAATGTCTGGCTTGAGGGCCGGAACGGCCACCAGCTTCTCACCGGTATAGGGAGCGGTGATAACCTCAATTTCCGGGTTCATGGTGAGGATGTCAGTCCCCAGGCCGGAGCGGGTGGGGTAGAAGGGCAGCCTCTCGGCCGCGGCCTTGATCCCGGCGATGAACATGTACTCGGAGAGTTCCATGGCCTGGAGCGCCCCTTCCTGCCGGGCGCGGCGGAAGTTGACCATGGCCCCGGGCGCCCCTTCAAAGGAGGTGAAGCCGTAAATGGCCTTCTTTACCTTGCCCAGGCCGACCAGGAGGTCCAGGTCCAGGGCGGCAAAGGACATTATCGTCAAATCCTTAACCGGTGATTTGGCCAGGGCGCGGAGAAAGGCCATGGGTTTCCTGGCCGGCCCCCACCCCCCGATCAGGAGGGTGGCGCCGTCGTGGATCTGCGCGATTACGTTCTCTACGGTTGTCTGCTTGTCAATCATTTCTCGACCCCGCCTTCTCGTTGCCATGGGCCTGCATGATTTTCCGGATAGCGTCGTCTATGTAGCCGAAACCCTGCACCGGCTCGATCCCGGCCTCCCGCAGCCAGTTGGCCGGCACGTAGCCGATACGGCGGGTGACTACGTAACGGCAGTCCCGCAGCAGGTTGAGGATATTGACCAGGAGTTCCTGCTGGCCTACGGGAGTGTCGCACTCCTCCCCCTGGCAGAATCTCGCGTCCAGGGACCTGGTACCGACAAAGCTTATCTCCCCGGTAGCCGGGTTGGCCTGGTAAATCTGGAACTCACGGGCATGGCCGAAATGCATGTCCACCATATTGCTGGCACCGGTGGTGGCCACCGCCACCCGGAACCCCTGGGGAACTTCCTCGCGGCTCACTTCGGCCGCCACTTCACTGAAGGCACACCCGCCCATGGCCTTGTAAACGTTGCGGGAGAGGTCTTGGGAAAGCAATCCCACCGCGTCTGCGCGGCACTGGCGGCAGTGGCGCATCTGCCGGATTATCTTCCCGCACTCGGCCTGCACCTTGCGCCGCTGCTGGGCTGTAGGCGGGGCGATATGGGCAAACTTGTACTGGGGGATGACCGGAATGATATTCTGCATGTAGACGCCGAGATCCCTGGCCCTTTTCGCTATTTCCACCAGGTGATCCTCGTTTACCCCCGGCACGTAGACGCTGTTCACCTTGACGATCATGCCCCGCCGCACCGCCTCGGCAATGCCGGCCACCTGGTTGTCCAGGAGGACGTTGGCCGCCCGAGGGCCCCGCAATATCTCGCCCTCATGATAGATAAAGGAATATATCTGGCTGCTGATCTCGGGGTCCACGGCATTGACCGTCACCGTGAGGTTGCCTACGCCCAGGTCGGCCAGCTCCTTCACCCTTTGCGGCAGCAGCAAGCCGTTGGTGCTCAGACATAGGTAAAGGTCGGGGAAGCGCTCCCGCACCAGGGCCAGGGTGGCAAAGGTCTCTTCGTTAAACAACGGGTCACCTGGTCCGGCCACACCTATGACTTTGATAAACGGGTATTTTTCAATGACTTCACCGACCTTTTCAACCGCCTCCAGAGGTTTCAGGACCTGGCTGGTTACCCCCGGCCGGCTCTCATTGACGCAGTCAAACTCCCGTTGACAGAAGTTGCACTGGACATTGCACTTAGGGGCTACCGGCAGGTGCATGCGGCCAAAATGGTGGGCAGCATCCGGGCTGTAGCATGGGTGCTCCTGGATACGGCGCAACTGTGCGGCACTCCATTCGGCCATATCCCCCTGTATTTCCTGTCCAAGGCAATCTCGAACCACTCTTTCTTCCTGGCTCACCGGGCATCCCCCAGTTCATTTTCTTGTCGGCTGAAAAAATACTGTTCTATACTCATTCGCCCTCGGAGCCAGAAATCCTTCTAAAAAAAGAAAAAACTGCAGGGATAAGGTACAAAGGGGAGGTATCCAAGACTAACCTTGGGCGGACATTTCCTTGAGGAGTTTCTGGATGGCCCGTTTCTCGATGCGGACTATCTAATGCACTAGCAACTTCACCAGGTGCAACGCGTTCGCTCATCACAAAATGCCCCCTGATCTCAATCAGGTCGGGCCTCACCACCACTCTCTCTACCAAGGTGCGAACCAACTCTTGCTTTGCCTTGAATGGTAAATCATCAACGCTGCCCGCTAACTTGGCGGCATACGACCGGATAACTTCTATGCCTTCCTGCGCCGCTTCTTGATCCTTGATTACGGCCTCCAGGTGCTCGATTTCCTGCTTAATCTCCTGGACCTTGGCACGGTACTCAGCCAAGTATTTGCGGAACTCCTCTTCAGATTCCAGATAGCCGGAAAACCAGGCGTGGTTAACCTTGTCCCGCGCTTGTTCCACTCTGGCCAGACGGGTTCTCGCCTGCTCTAATCGCTGGCGGGCACCATCGTCCTTGGCTGAATTCATCAGGTAGTCCATATACTTTTCCGGGTCCTTCAACAACTCCGAAATCCTGCTCCAGACTTCCTGGTCAAGCGCGGTCGTCCTGTAAGGTGGCAACGTGCAGCAGGTGGGAACAGCAGGCCCAAAGTCCCGCTGGTACCTTCCATTACAGGTATAGTAACTCCAAGCCCGCCCCTTTTGGGTTCTCGTTTTTACTGTCATCGCCTTTCCACATAATCCGCAAAAAACCAGGCGCTGCAGGAGAAACTCACCCTTTGTGGCTTTTGGATTATATCGTGCCCTTTCCTTCAACCTGGCCTGGGCCTTTTCAAAGGTAGCTCGATCTATTATGGGTGGCACAAGAATAGGTTGCCAGTCCGGTTGCTCGTCATCTCGTACCAACCGTCCCGCGTATGTTTCGTTTCGCAGCATCCGGTGAATGGAAGAAAAGATCCAGTTAGGACCCTTGGGGCCAGGCACCCCCATGTCAGCCAACCGCTTGGCAATCTCATAGGGCGAAAGAGGGTTCTCATCCCGGATATACCACTCAAAAATTAACCTAACAATCTTGGCCTCTTCCTCGTTAATCTCAAGGCAGTCAGTTTCCTTGTTAAAATTATAGCCATAGGGTCTGGCGTAGGTCCGGATCATCCCCTTCTCGGCTTTCTTGCGTTTTCCCCGGGTAGTGCGTTCCCTAATCTGAGCATGTTCAAACTGGGCGATGGCACCCCGCAATTGAAGAAACAACATCCCCTGGGGAGTATTCTGCCAGTCGAAGTTAACAAAATGCAGGGTTATTCCCGCCCTGTCAATCTCTTTCGTTACTATCAAGAGGTCATTCAGATCCCTGCTGAAACGGTCCGGGTCATAGACAACGATCATGTCAACCTGGCGTTCGCGCACGTAATCACGGAGCAGGTTCATGGCCGGCCTGTCCAACTCAATCCCGGTATAAGTATCCTCAAGAAAGACGATATCGACGGCTCCGAGTTCTTTGGCTTTCTTCTCGCAGGCCTCACGCTGGGTTTCCAGGGAAAATCCCTCGGCCTGTTCCTTGGTACTCACTCTGGTATAGACTAATGCCTTTAGTGCCTTCATAGCAATACCCTCCTTATTAACATAGAAGGGTATTCTATAACTTACCGTCATTTTCCTGCTTTGCTGTAACATTTTCCATAACTATTTTCATCGCCTTGCGAAAAGCCGCCTCGGCAGCTTGCTTGTCACTGCTGGGCACTAACATAAAAATGGGTTTTTTCGAATCCTTTTTTGAGGCAACCGACTGCCGATGCCGCTGTTCCGCCAACAGAATCACCCCCTTTATCAATTTATTCCCACCCCCACATTTAAGAAATTGTCCACAGAAAGGCAAATACTGTCATAATCATGGGCATAAACCCAGGCCCCCGCTTGCGCCTCGCTGCTGGCGCGCGCCTACCCCGCCTGTGGTTCCCACCGCGCTTTCTAGCGCAGCCGACAGGGCTCACTCCACGCCATTACCCTCTCCGAGACGAGGGCGGTTCCCCGAACCCTACCCGGCCGATTTTGGCCCGATATGGTCAGGTACACCGGCGTGAGCACGGGTACCAAATCACGCCGCCACCGCAATGCCTTGCACCCCGGGCGGTGCCAGCGCTAACTTGTCAAAGAACACTTTCTACACCCATCCTGGGAGAGCCACTACTTGGCCCTTTGTCCTACAAAGAGAAAGCAGTGAGGATTTTGACAACCCCCTCAGAGAAAAATTTTCATCCGGCCCAGATCAGCGATTTTATTGAAAGAGTACCGACAAAGCAACAAAGATTCTTGTTCGGGTTTACTTCAAGTGGTGAATAGAGTACAATAATTAACGGCAATCCACTACCTGCGGATCGGGGCGGTCGTGGTTGTCCGTCCTGGACCAGGCTCTACTTGCCGGGAGGGCTTGTCCAGGACAAAATATTTGCGTAACTTGTCCAGCGCCCGTTCCTTGATCCTGTTTACCGCCTGCTTGGTCACCCCCATTTCCCCGGCTAATTCCTGTTCCGTTACCCCCTCCAGGATCGTTGCCACGACCACCCTCTGCTGCAGCGGCGTGAGCAACGCGAGGGCTTCCTGGAGGACTAGCCTGTTTTCTACCTCGGTAAGGAGATCCGCTGGTGGGTTAACGGTATTGAGCATTGTGGCCAGGGCCTCACCCCCCGTATCGCCTTTCAGTTGTTCGTTCAGGATGAGCAACTCGTGTTCTTTCATCCGCCTGTGCTTCCTGGTCAACCGGATCGCTTCGCGGCGCAGCCCGGTCACGAACCAGGCCACCACCCTGGCCTCTTCCAGGTCAAATTCATCACCGTCGTCATGTGTAAGGATCCATCCCTTTCACCTCCTTCCGGTCCTCAATTTTTGCCCTCTACTCTCTAAAGAGAAAGTAGGGGGCCATTTTACAACCCCCTACCGAAAAAATTTTTTTAGTGATGTCGTTTGCTCACGAAGTATTGCTGGAGTTCGTCCCGGCCCCAGGTGGTACGCGGTTCATACCTGTGGACCGCCTTCACAATCCAGACAACCAGATCGGGACAGGCTTCATCATAGCCCATGCGGCGGCTATACTTCTTGACCAGTGGAATGAACCGGTGCACCACTTCAAGGACAGCGTCCTCCTCGCCGTTTTTAACCTGAACGATCAGTTCCCGCAGTTTTGGCTTCCGCGGCATGGCTCACTGGCCTCCTTTTCCTTTTGGAGAAGCCGCCGACGAAGTACCGAGGTTTTATCGCCAACCAACCCCATTCCTGGCGATTGGTAAGACAGATTTCCCCCCCCCTTCTGGAGACAAAAAAACCTGCCACGAGAAAGGGCAGGTCAGACCGTCCTACAGCGGCGGCCAGGCTGTCTTAGTGCCATCACACCAGCACCTTAGACCCTATGGCTTTGCGTCCTCACCTTTCGGTGAGTTTGCCCTTAGCGCTTGTATGAAATTTTTAACCATATTATACCATAACTGGATATAAAACTATTAATCTTTTACCATCCGCCCAGACATGCCGGGCTACCTCCAGTACGTCCCGCAAATCCTCAAACGACCGTACCAGGGCCGGGAAAAAGCTGGCGTACCTCATAAGCTATGGATAGGCGTATCGTCCCCGGCCCACCCCTGGTCCAGGTAGATCAAGGTGCCCCCCTACCCGAAATAGGAGTGTGCTCTCGGCCAAGGTCAAGGAGCCCGTTAACGGTCCTCGGAGCAATTAACTGGCTCGACTGTCCGGTCCTATGACGCATAACTCATAGGAGGCGTCCGCCCAGGTAGCGGCTTGCGCTTGATTTTCACTTTGCCTACCCCTTTCGGTCGGAAAACCGGCTTCCTGAGATATAAATCATAAATCGTCATAGCTACCCGGCCGAATTTCTCCTTCCCCGAAGGGTTGAGTTTGCCAACGGCCGGTGGCTTCAGTCTTCCCAGTCCAGCCTGGTCACCTTCCACTCCCCGCCCCTTTAATTTCCTGCCACGCCGGGGGGAACCGGCGGTCGGGGAATTTCCAGCAGCTTACCGGCCCGGTACTGGTAGTAGTGCGGCTCCGCCTCCTGGCCGGCCAACCATTTCCCAGCCTCCACCCAGGCCCGGCCGCCCTCCACATGGAGCTCGGCGTAAGTGTTTCCAGTGGCCTTAGCCACGTCCGCCATCTCAAAGTGGTCCCCGTTCCAGCAATAGATCCAGACGTACCCCGGCAGGCTGCCACCGGAAACCGCCAACAGCTCCTCCTGGCCGTCACCGTCCAGGTCTATACCCTTCCCGTTAGACGTTCCCGTGACCAGGAGCTTCACCCAGCGCTTCTTCTCCGCGTCGTAGCCGATGATTTTCACTTCCCCATAGGCGGCGCCCATGCCCCCGGCGACGACCAGTTCCCGCTTCCCGTCCCCGTTCTTATCCGCGGCCTGGACGTTCACCCCGTTAAGGCCGTAGAAGCCGGCAATCCCCAGGTCATACGTATCACCGCCGGCTTGCAGGAAGGCGTGCACCTCTCCCCGCCGCTCCCGCTCCGGACCGGGCTGCATGTAAAGGCGCACCAGCGCTTTCCCCTGCCCGCCGACGTCGTCCAGGGGCACGGTTTTCCGCTCCTCCCAGCCCTTTTCCAGCTGTCCGGCTGGCAGGGCCTCCACCGGGGCCGCTGTGAAGTTCAGTTTGATCGCCGCCGCGCCGGCGGGTGTTTCCGGGCTGTTGGAAACCGTGAAGCGCAAGCTCCGGGCTATGTCCTCAATGTGTTGCTGATCCGCCCAAAGGAGCACGTAATGATACGTGACCCCGCCCACCTGGATGGGAGCGGGCGACTTGACAATCACTGCCGCCTGGTTTTCCATTTCCGGGGGCTGGTCCGCTGCAGGCCAGATGAGGCGCCCCTCCCGGCCGCTTACCCGCACTTTCGTGATCTGCGGATTTGAGCCGTAGGGCTGGAGTTTGTGGTACGCCTCGATTTCCGCCACCTCGTCGATGGTTCTTCCCTCACCTGATACGGCACCAATCGCGAAAAAGCCATCGCTTCCGCCATACCTCTCGTCATAGCGCGGGTCTTTTTGCCACGTGGCGGGGTACTGCAAGGTGATGTGATAGGCGTCGTTGGTGTAGGTTTGCCAGGCGCCGGCACCGTCCTCCGCCCGGGAAACGGTCCTGGCGGGCGCTCCCCGGAGCGGATGGGTTTGCCAGCCGCCGTCCCTGGCGTTGGTCAAAACCAGGACGCCCAAGGTGACGAGCACCGCCACGCCCAGCAGGGACCAGCCCAGGTTCTTTTTGCTGAATAGTTTGCTCACTGTAATCCTCCTCTGCATCCGGGTGCTGGTGCCGGCCACGCTGGCCAGGCTGGAAAGCCGCGGCCTCTTGGCGTAACCCGCCGGCAGCCGGACCAGTAACTCTACGCGCGGGCCTCACCAAGGGCCAAACGTGACAGGATAGCCGCATCGTAGGCCATCTCCAGGTGCTCCCGCATCGGTAAAAGGCGCACCGGAGGAGGTTGAACCACTGCAGGACGAGCAGAGGGAGCACCAGCCATTGTACGGGGATGTCGTGGCGCCGGAAGTGCGTCAACTGTACAAGATTTCCTGGGTGCGAGCAGGAAAAACATGCCCGGAAACCAAACTGGTGACAGGCAAAGCTCAGGTTTTGCCTTTTCCTATGCCGGCTCCAAATTGGACAAAAGAGAAAACGGCCGCCAGGGCGGTGAGCCCGGCCCCGGAGAGATAGGCGTATCTTAGGCCGGTGAGGAAATGAGCCGCCTCCAGGGCGTCCAGGCTGTTTTGCGCCATGACCGCCGGCGGTACCAGGGCATAGAGAATCAGCCCGCCAGTGGCGATACCCAAAGCCATGCCTGTATTCCGGGCCGTGGCCAGGACGCCGGAGGCTATCCCCAGATACGGTCGGGGCACGCTGCCCATGACCGCGCTGTTATTCGGGGACTGAAATATCCCGGTGCCCAGACCAAAGAGGGCCAGGCGCCACCCTACCGCCAGGGGAGGGGCGGCAACGGGTAAAAGGGCCATGGTCACCAGGGCCAGGGCGCAAATAGCCGCCCCGGCGGCTGCCAGCGTCCTGGTGCCCACCCGGTCGGAGAGGGCGCCGCTGAAGGGAGCGACGGCCATCACCGCCAGCGGGAAGCTGGTCATGAGAAGCCCTATTTTGTCCGGAGGGTAATGGAGGACCCTCTGGAGGTAAAAAGGGGTAAGGAAGACCATGATGTACTGGGAGACAAAATTCAGCAGGGCGCTGAGGGTGTTCAGGGAGAAGGTTCTGTTCCTGAAGAGGGCGAGGTTCACCATGGGTTGCGGAGAACGGGTCTCCAGATAAAGGAAGCCGGCACCCGCTATAATAGCTATGGCCAGGATGGTGCCGGTAGTTATGCCGGGCCCCAGCCTTTGGGCCTGGTTAATAAAGTACAGGAAGGAGAAAAGAAAGATAAAGGCCGTTGCTGCGCCGCGGGCATCCATCTTGCCCGGCTGCCCTTTCCAGTCGGGGATGACCTTCCTGCCCCACAGCAATCCGGCCAGGCCAACGGGAATATTGATCAGAAAGGCGAGCCGCCATCCCCCCAGGGAAGTAAGCAGCCCGCCCAGGGTGGGGCCGATGGCCAGCCCGGCCGAAATGCTGATGGCGTTAAGGCCCAGGGCCCGCCCGCGTTCCTGCGGGGGAAAAGCAGCCGTAAGGATGGCATAGGGTACGGCCATCATCATGCCGGCGCCCACCCCCTGGAGGGCGCGGAAGGCGATAAGCCAGTAAATGGTCGGCGCCAGGCCGCAGAGGCCCGAAGCGACGGTAAAGCATACCAGCCCCGCGAGATAGACCCTTTTATACCCCAGGATGTCCCCCAGGCGGCCGTAGAATAAAAGCAGGCTGCTGATGGTAAGCAGGTAGATTAGCGGAACCCACTGCGCCGTGGCCAGGGGAGCGTGAAAAAAGCCGGTAATGGTAGGAAGAATAACATTGACAATGCTGGCGTCAATGGGGCCCATGATCCCTCCCAGCATAATGGCCGCCAGCACCTGGTAACGTTGCCCGGTTACGGACGTGGTTCCTTCTGACCGGGGAGGCATGTCGCTTCGCTCCTTTCTTTAACCAAGAGATTTAGACGGAGATGCGGCCCACCTTACTCCGTTCTCCGCAGAAAAATCTTCCACTGCCCCGCCAGTAGCACCAATCCTGACAACAGCACCACCGGGTAGCCCTCTTTCTTGCGCATAAGCCGGCCTGCCGCCAAACAGCCACTTGATGTGGAAAGCACACCAACAGGAAACACGCATCTTTTTCGCCCTGGACAAGGGCAATCCCTTCCTTAATCTCAGAGAATTTCATCGCCCAGCTCTTGAACCTCTTCAGGTTCAAAGTAGGGAACTTCCAGGACAACGTGAAAATCCTTCAAAGGCTAGATTACGGCCATCCACCTGTATTTTCTGGATCTCCCGCTTTGATCCGTAGGGCAGTAGCTTATGGTGAGCCTCGTCTGCGGCAACTTCATCGATGGTTATTTCCCCGGCCGCTATGGCCAGGACTTGGAAAAAGCCGTCGCTTCCGCCATACCTCTCGTCATAGCGCGGGTCTTTTTGCCACGTGGCGGGGTACTGCAAGGTGATGTGATAGGCGTCGTTGGTGTAGGTTTGCCAGGCGCCGGCACCGTCCTCCGCCCGGGAAACGGTCCTGGCGGGCGCTCCCCGGAGCGGATGGGTTTGCCAGCCGCCGTCCCTGGCGTTGGTCAAAACCAGGACGCCCAAGGTGACAATCACCGCCACGCCCAGCAGGAACCAGCCCACGTTCTTTTTGCTGAATACTCTGCTCATCGTAATCCTCCTTTGCCTCCGGGTGCTGGTGCCGGCCAGGATGGAAAACCGCAGCGACTTGGCTTAACTCGCCGGCAGCCGGACCAGTAACTCTACGCGCGGGCCTCACCAAGGGCCAAACGTGACAGGGCCGCAGCTGCGCCGCTGGCCATCTCCAGGTCCTCCCTCCTCCGGCAAAAGGCGCACCAGAGGAGGGGCTTGAACCAGTGCAGGACGAGCAGGGGGATCACCAGCCAGTGCACGGGGATGTCGTGGCGCCGGAAGTGCGTCAACCTATGCAAGATTTCCGGGTGCGGGCAGGAAAAACATGCCCGGAAACCGAATTGCACGGGCGAAAGGAGGATGTGAAAATGAACTTTGCAAACCTGCCGATGCCGCCCGCCTATGCCAGATACTTAGGCCTCCGGGCTGCCTCCGGAGGTCTGCTTCTCTGGGTAATCATGCTGTTTGTATTGAGCGACGTGCTCATGTGGCTGTGGAACATCACTATTACCAAAATCTTTGGATTGCCGGAGGTCACTTATTGGGAAGCGTTTAGGTTGCTGATCATCGCGGCGATTCTCTTTGGCAGAGGATTCGGGTTCTCCTTCCACCTTTAAGTCTTCCGCCTGACTTCCCAGGGGAATTCTTCATCCGCGCCGGAGGTATAGACGTAGTAACCGGCTACTTCGTTCCGTTCCCAGCAGAAGAATCTTGAACTACCCTGCCAGCAGCATCAATCCTGATTACCTTGGGACACTCCGGGGTGGCCTGCACAGGCTCTCTCCGGTTCCCACCTTACCCGCGCGCGGGGAACCGAGGGGCGGGGTTTTTCGTCTAGCTAGACGGACAAGGATAGGCTCAAAAGCGCGGCAGGGAGAGATAGATCATGCGAAGATTTCTACTGGCAGCGGCCTGGCTTCCCTTCCTGGCCCTGGCGCTTTCCTCCGGGTGCGCGGCGGTGGGGGAGCGGGGGGCGCGCCGGGACCTGGCAGGCGTGCTGGGCACCAAGGATTTTACGGTAATTTCGGAGAACCAGGTGGACCTGGACGGGGATGGCCGGCGGGAGCCGGTCTACTTCACCGCCAGCGCGGGCGCCAATCCCCAGGGTGAAAGGGTGCTCACCGGCCCCTATCACTTCGTCTACCGTAACCCGGACACCGGCCGGCTGAACGTTCTTGACGTGAGCTACCCCACCGACATCAGGCTGGACGTGGTATACCGGGACGTGGACGGCGATCAAAACCCGGAGATCTTCTTCTCCCAGGACGTCCCCGCCAGCGAGAACCCGGAAAATCGGCCCCAGGTGGTCTACTTCAACCGGCGGGAGCGGGCGGCCCGCGTGACCACCCCCGGCGACCCGGCCTGGCCCGACCAGCCGCGCCTGCTCGCCCGCCAGGCGGGTAACCGGCTGGAACTGGCCAGCCCCGCATGGGAGCAAAGCATAGTGCTGGTTCGCCGGGAAGGTGCCGGGCTGCCCTATTCCCCGCTCCCGGCACCCGAGCGGGAAAAAGGTGCGGAGGCCTGGCAGGAAGTGGCGCTTTCTTCCTCTTATGCCTGGGGCTTTGAGGATGTGGACGGTGACGGGAGGACGGAGTTGTGGCTGGACCGGGTGGTAACCATCCCCTGGCTTAAGGGGCTTAGCCTGCGCACCTACTTCCGGGGCTTCCCGGGAGGTCTGGCGCCGGTGGCTGACCGGTTGTACCAGTTTCCTCTGGCGGAAGGCCGCTTTTCCTCCCGGCCCGGCTTGCTGCAGGAGCACCGCTACGGCCAGGCCACGACCGCCTGGCTTGCGGAAAGCCGCCGCGCGGTGGTACGGACGGAGCGGGAGGGCGGGGAATACTACCTGGACCTGCCCGCCGCCACGCTAGGAAAGTTGCTGGCCGTTGAGCTGCCTTCCGGCCTGGCCTGGAGCGCCCCGGCGCCGGAGCTGGACGCCGGCAGCCTGGAGGCGCGCCCCGCTTACCCGGCCCGCATCTACCTCACACCCTACCGGAAAGAGGGCGGCGACCTGGCGCAGGGTGCCCGCTCCCTGGCGGAGCTACCGCTGCGCGAGGGTAAGGCCTACCTGCGCGTGACCGACTTGCAGGCGGCCGGAGACTGGCTCGTTTACACGCTCACCGCCCGCACGCCCGGTTACAACCATCCCGATTACCTGCGCCTGGCGGCCCTGGACCCCGCCAGCGGGCGGCAGCGGGAACTCTTCCGCGGCCAGGCCTGGGGCGGCTGGCACCTGCTGACCGCCGCCGCGCCCGGCCTCTTCTTCCTGCAGAGCGGCCAAACCAGCCCGCCCGCCCCTATCCCCGTGGAGCGGGCCGAGGTGGTAGATCTAAAAAGCGGCGCCGTCTTTCCCGTGCCGGTGCGGGAGATGGCGGCGGAAGTCCGCTTCCGGGACGGCGCGCTGGAACTACTGTTGCCGGACGGGCAGTGGCAGCGGTATGACCTCCCGTTTCCCGGAACCGGCGACTAGGCACCAGAGAAAGCGGTGGATTTCTCCCACCTCAGGCCGCCGTCCGTCGTGCGCCAGCCTGGTGGTACTACCGCTTGTTGGCGGCGGCCGCCAGCAGATCCCGCAGGGCCGCCTCCAGGCCGGGGTAGCGGAAGGAATAGCTGGCCCGCAGGGCGCGCTCCGGCAACACCCGCTGGCCGGTGAGCAGCATCTCGGCCATCTCTCCCAGGGCCAGCCGCAGCACGCCCGCCGGGAGGCGCAAGGAGCAAGGCCGCCCCAGCACCCGCCCCAGAATACGGGCCAGTTCCTCCATGCGCACGGGCTGGGGCGCGGTGACGTTGAGCGGGCCGGCCAGCCCCTCTTCCTCCAGGGCCAACCGGACAAGGCCCAGCGCGTCCGCCAGGTGTACCCAGGAAACCCACTGCCGGCCGGAGCCCAGCGGCCCGCCCAGGAATAACCGGAAGGGCCGGACCAGGCGGGGCAGGCTACCCCCCTGCCGGGCCAGGACGAGGCCGAAGCGCAAGGTCACCACCCGCAGGCCCAGGTCTTCCGCCCGGCGGGCCTCCTCCTCCCAGGCCCGGCAGACCCGGGCCAGGAAGTCGTCTCCCGGCGCGTCTTCCTCCGTTACCTCCTCGTCGCCGCGGGGGCCGTAATAGCCTACGGCGGAGGCGTTCACCAGCACCCTTGGCCGCTCCCCGGACCCGGCTATGCTCAGAACCAGGTTCCGGGTGACCTCCCGGCGGCTGGCTATGATCCGTTCTTTCCGGGCCACGGTCCAGCGGCCGGCGCCGATGTTCTCCCCGGCCAGGTTGACCACCGCCTGCACGTCCTGGAGGGCGGCCGCCGGCAACTGCTCGCCCCCAGACCACCGGACCACCTCTACGCCGTCGCCCCGCCTGGCCTGCGCCGCTTCGGGCCGGCGGGACAGGATGATCACCCCGTGGCCATCCCGCAGGAGTGAAGTGCAAAGAGCGCTCCCGATCAGGCCCGTGCCGCCGGTAACTAGTACCCGCATCCCTCCCCCTCCTTCCCCGTTCTGTTTTCTACTTCTCCGGCCGCAGGTGCGCCGCCGCCCCCGGGCCGTCCCAGGAAAGATCGAAGCCCAAGGCCATGGCCAGTTCCCGCAAGGGGACCATGGCCGGCCCGCCCTCAGCCGGGGTCAGGTAGACCCGCCAGGCGTTACGGCCTGCAGTTACGTCAACCCAGGCATTCACATCTTCGCCGTAAGGCGCCAGGCCGTCATTGGCTCCGGCGTCGCTTTCCCGGTAGCCCGGCAAGACGGGAAACCAGTCCACCCTGCCGCCCAGGGCGGCTACGGTGGCCCTGAGCGGCACCATGACCCGACCGCACCCGGGGTCCAGGTAGGCCTGCTGCTTACCGGGGACCACCTTTTTCCCGTCCAGGGTGACGGTCACCGCCCGGCCTCTGCGGGTGGCGGTGACCCGCCCCGGCGCCAGGGCTGGTCGCAGATCCGGTGGCACCTTATCCAAGCCGCGTAAGAAGACTACGGTCTCCGGTCCCAACCACTGCACGCGGTAGCCGAAGAAGCGTCCCAGATCAGTCCAGGGCAGCCGCACCACCCCGCCAGTTTCCCGTAGGGTACCCCCGAGGGAGAGCATGGTCCCGTTAACCAGGGCCTTGTCGTCGCTTGCCGCGATGGTTAGATTCAGTTCCGGTCCGCCCAGACGGTAACGCCCGGGCTCCACTTCGGCCACCGGTACCCCCAGCCAGTCCCGCAAGAAGTCCAGGCTGACGTGGGTGACCGGGCTGCCCCATTTGGTCTCGCCGGTGAGCAGGGGCTGGTCGGCGGGGTCGGAGAGGCTACCCTTCCGCAGGCCTTCCCCGGTGGTCCAGGTGAAGACCTGGCCCTGCCGGTAGACCACCGCCCGGGGTTCCGGCGCCTCCGCCGGCAGGATGGTTACCGGCAGCATGGTTTCCCCGCCGCTCTCCACCACCAATTGCCAGGCGCCAGGGCCGATGCGCCCCGGCGAGCCGTCCAGTTTCCGGCCCATTTCTTCCGCGAGGGTAAAGGTATAGCGGAAGCGGTCGTGTTCCACCGGCACCGTGGCCAGGAGGATGGCCTCGGGCACCGGGTAAGGGAAGGGCGCCGAGGGGATGGTCACCGGCCAGTAAGAGGGCAGGAGGAGGATATGGGCCTCCTTGCTCCTGGCGGCGTCGGAACTTACCGTCACTTGCTGGCCCATGTGGAGTTCCCTCGCGCTCACCTCCACTCCTTTCGCCGGCACAAAGTAGCTCAGGGCCACTTCTTCCAGTTGCTTGCTCACCTCCGGATCGGTGACCCGGCGGGACTGGGTGAGGTTTTCCGTGTAGAGACTGACGCCCTGGTAAAGGACCATGGTCACGCTGCGCCCGCCGGTGAGGGAAAAACTTACCCTGTTCAGGAACATGGGCATGGCGTCACCAAATTCTTCATAAAACGAGATTTCCGGCCCCAGGCTGGCCTGGGCCCGGTTGTAAAGCGCCAGCAGCCGCTCTATCTTTTCCCGGTCCTCTTTTACCTCGGGAAAGAGCGGTCGGTAAATGGTATCGGAACGGTAAAAATCAACCCGTTCCAGGTCGCTCACCGCCAGTTTGGGCGGGAGATCCGCCGCCTGGGCCACGGCAGCCGCGGACAGGGCGAAGATAATTACCGCGGTAACGAATAACCATCGCTTGCTCCTCGCGCTCATAATTCTTTGCACCTCCCAGTCTCAACCTTGGCCTGCAAGGTTACTTCCGGCTTAAAGCCAGGCAGGCGCCTCTTGCCCTTCCAGGGTGATGGTGGCGTTACCTGTCCAGGAGCCGTTCCCAAAACCCGCGCCAATAGCCCCACACACGGCTGAGCAGACCGCCCTTTGCGGGCTGTTGCCCGCCCGGCCACCCGGTCCCGGCGCCGGCGGCTACGCCGGGCTGCTGACTAATCTCTGGGGTTTCCTCTTGGGGCGTACGGTTTGCCTGGTAGAAGGCGTCGTAGGCCGCGGCGTAGTCCTCCCGGCTCCAGCGGTCGCCGTCAATTCCCACGTTGCTACCCTGGTAGAGGCTGGTGACGCGGCCTCCCTCCACCACCGCCACGCAGTTGAGGTCCCGGGCCAGCCAGTAACCCTGCCCTGCCTGACCACGCAAGAGAAGGAATATTTCCGTCCCCGGATCGGGAAAGTCAAAGCCGACCCACCCGTAGACCCGGTTTTTCTGCATGGCGAGACTGAGTTCGTCTCCCTGCAGGTCCCCTTGCAAAACCTCATCCACCTCAATGGTCACCCGGCGCTCTGCTTCACCGTACTCTCTGGCCGTCACGCTGCCGGTGATAATAACGTCCGCCGCCTGCAGGGTTCCCTCCGGGGAAGACACCAGCAGGCGCGCGCTGGCCACGGTTGGTAGTGACAGCAGGAGCGCGCCGGTGAAGAGAAAACTGTACAACCAACGTTTGTCCCGCATCAGTTTGCGCCTCCTTGCTGCCAGGACAGCACCTGCCAGGTCCTATCAGTTAAGGGAACGAGGATGACCTTATACCACTCCGGCTTTTCGCCGGTGGTGGGCACCATCACCACCACCTGACCGTCATCCAGGGTGGTAACCTGGGTGGCTGCGGGATCAAGATTGATTTTGTCCCCCAATTGCTCGCGCAACTCCACCGCCGCCACCTGTCGCGGGTCCTCCCGCCAGGGCTGGTGCCCGCCCAACCCCCTGGCCAGGTTTTCCGGCTCCAGGCTGCCCCCGGTGAGGCGCCAGCCCTCGGTGGTTTTCCCCACGGTAAAAAAGCCGCTGTAATAGAAAACTCCCGGCCCCGGCTTCCCTTCCACCACTTCCAGGTGCTTGGTTTCCACGAAAAACCTGGCTGCCCCGTTTTCCTCGCCGGCGGGGAAAAGTTTCAGCAGCTCTACGTTGGCGGTACCCTGCCAGGAGGCCAGGAATTGCTCGTAACTGTGTTCGGCCCGCCACTCCTGGCTCCAATAGTTATACGCCACCGGATAGGGTTCCTTGTCCATGCCCACGGTGCCCCCGGCAGCCCCCATCTGCGCGGGCGTCAGGTTGGCGGCGTAATACAAGGCGTCAAAGTAGGCCTGGAGGGCCATTTCCGGAGTGGTGATTTCCTCCGGGACCCGTGGGTAATATCTGCCCCGCGCCTGCTCCTCTAGCTCCTTCGCCTTGGTGGCAATCCGCACGGTCTGCGCCGCTTCATCCCACTCCACGTCCGCGCCCAGGGCCTCGGCCACCCAGCGCACGGGCACCATGGTCCGGCCGTTGATTAGCTGCGGCGGGACGTCAACCTGAATTTCCCTGCCATTGACGTAGAGCTTGATGGGACCGGCGGCCCAGGCCGCGGTAGCCAGGGTAAAGGCCAGAATAAAAACGCCGCTAATTCCAAGCCATTTCTTCCTCATTTGCAAACCTCCCTGGGATTTAGATTGTCACCAGGTTGTCTCGGCCTTCTTCACCCTACCAGCCTATGTTTACCTTTGCGGCCTTTGGCACACCTGGTGATGGATCAGAGAGTGATCTATTCTTGGGTACCCCTCTTTTCCTTTTCGATGATTAACCGGCACAACTCCACACATTCGTCACAAATGGCAACACCCTCACCGCGTACCAAGTGCTTGACTTGTTCCCTGGTCTTTCCGCAAAAGGAGCAAGCGGGGATTTCTGTCATGTTGGGCGTGCTGGGTAGCAAAATGGTCACCCCCTGTAACTGTTGCTGTAGTCACCGGTCCTGGTGCCGGCCGAGGTTGTAGGTCTGAACCGGCTGGAGGCAGGTGGCCAGTTCAGCCGCCTGCAATTTCTGGAGGATGGGATAACCCCGCACGGGCCAGGCGCCAGCGCGGCTCCGGTGGCATTGGCGCCCATCAGCCGCCCCCCGGTTCCACGGCGTAGAGGCCGTAGGATATGCCTTCCCGGGCAAAGGTGTACCTGACAACCTCTACCACCTGCCCCTTTTGGCCGGGGGCAGGGTGGCGGGGCCGCATGTACTGGCGCACCGTCAGGGCCAGGCTGCCGTCAGCGAGGTCTTCCCGCCGCAACACCTCGTACCGGCCCGTCCACACCAGTTCCCGCGCCCGCAAGCCTGGACCAGATACGGGTACGGGCACCAGGGTACGCGCCGCCACGTAGGGCCGGGCCTGCCACGGCTCCACGGCCAGGTACTTTTGCACGATTTCTTCCGGGGTCCAGGGGACCACCGGCGACCCCAACTCCAGGCGGTACAACCCGCTGTTGGAGCCGCTGACATAAAGGGCGTTTTGTTCCGGAGCGTAGGTGAAGCTCACGCCGTCGTCCAGGCCCCACGACATGGCTTCGGTCACCAGGGCTTCCAGTTGCCGGCGGCGTTCGGCAAACCCGCCGGGCAGGGGCGCCAGGGTCCAGCGGCGGTAATAGTAGGTCCGGTCGCCCTGGAGCAACAGGTGCGGCTGGCCGTCCACGGTTACGGGAATAAAAAGCCAGGGTTCGTTGCTGGGGACCCCGGACCAGGCCACATCATCCCAGGTGGCCCCGCCATCGGTGGACTTTTTCAGCCGGTAGCCGGTTGCCAGATACCTGTCGCCGAACTTTTCCAGTTGCCATTCCGTCCGGTAGACCACGCCCGGCGCCGAGCGGACCACGCCCGGCGCCGAGCTGTCCCTGATCAGGATGCCGCCGAAACCCAGGCGCTCCCAGGTGAGCCCGCCGTCGCCGGAGCGGTAAACCAGGGGCTCCCACCCGTTGTCTGACTCCGGGTTGGCCTCCATGACCTGGATGAGCACCGCGCCGCTGTAACCCTCCACCAGCATGAGGTCGATCACCCCTCCTCCCTGCCAGACCCGCTCCCAGGTGCGGCCGCCATCGTCGCTGCGCAAGACGTACCCCCTGTCGTCATTCGCCAGGCCGGCCCAGGCCCGGCCCGGGACATTAGGGTCGGCTTCCAGGGCGTAAACCCGGGCGTTGCCACCGGATGCCGGGTCGTCGGTCCAGGTTTTCTCCCAAGTGGCCCCGCCGTCCTCGGAATGCCAGATTTCCCCCGGATAAATTCCCACCAGCAGGCGCCGGGGGTCGCCGGGGAAGACGGCCAGACTCTGGGGAAAAGGCGTGGGAGTCTCCGGCCGGCCTTCGGTGTAAGGGATGGGCAGGATGCGCCAGGTGCGGCCTCCGTCGGAGCTTTGCTGGACGCCCTCCACGGTGATGGCGTAGAGGGTATCAGGAGCGACCGGGTCCCTCACCAGGCCCACGGTGCGCCCGCTCCTGGCGGGCCGGTCGCGCTGGGTTAGGGCGCCGACCAGATTTTGCGCCCACTGGAAGGCCAGGGCCTGGGGCTGGCTGTTGTTCAGGCGGGCGGTGCGGGCGTCGGCCGTAGCCAGGACCTGGCCGCGGGCCGCCACCACCCACTCCTCGTGCCGGCGGGTGACCGTGATCTCCCCAGCGGTGAGCCCCTGGTCAAGGAGGACCTGCAGGCGTCCGGCCACGATCTCGGCCCGCCGGGCCGGGGAAAGGCCCCCGGCCGCCTCCCGGATACGGAATATTACGGTGCCAGCTTCGCCCGGCAGCGCCAGCCGCACCTCGCCGGTTTCCAGGCCGTCCGCGGTCCCGGCCAGCCAGCCGGCCTGGAAGCCGGCAGGCAAAAGGCGGGTCAAGATAGGCCGGGCTTCCCCTGCCGTGGCTGCCTGACCGGCGTCCGCCAGGGCCACCCGGCCACCACCGGGCAAGATGGCCAATGCCAGGACGGCAAAAAGTAAAAAGACGCTCCCACGGGCTTTCAAAAACCCACTGACCATTATTGATCACTCCTTCCCTTCCCCCAATGTGGATGGGCCTGGTCTACAGCGCCTCCAGGAACTCAACCAGCTTCCCATCCCCATAACGGTAATAGGGCGACCCGCCGGGTGTGGCCGGCTTCTACCCAAGCCTGTCGGCCATTTATGTTCCGATCTACGTAGAGATTATCCGAGCCCCGAGCCTGCTGGCGGGGCCGGGGTAGGTCATCCCTTCTTCCCCTGGTAGTTTGGCCCGCCTAATCGGCGGGCACGTACCGGCCCTCCTGCCAGCGAAAAATGCGCGGTAGCTCCGCGTACCGCCCATCCTGCCAGCGGTAGAGCTTGTAAAGGGGTTCAGCCAGAGCCTGCGGCCGGTTGCCCACGGCTATTTCCAGCACGCCATCCTCCTCCAGGTCCACTAGTTCTATCCTGTTGGCGCTGGTCTCAAAAAGGGTGGCAAATTGTTGGCCATCCCAGGCGTAGATCTTCATCTCCCCGGCGTCAGCGCCCCAGTCGGACCACTCGATTTCCGGCCGGCCATCGCCGTTGATGTCGCGCACCATTTCCGTCAAAGGGGGCGTAAAGGTCTGGTTCCCCAGGGCCACTTCCCCTCCCAGGGGGTGGAGGCGGTCCGCCCGCCAGACCGCGTACTGACCGGTACCCTCGTAACCACCGCCGTTGCCGTAAATAAGATAAATCTCGTTTTCCTTACCGTCGCCGTCGGCGTCCAGCCTGGCCCAGCGTGAAACCGTGGTGCCTTCCGGCAAGGCAGGGGTGACTTCCCGGGGCTGCTCCCAGAAGGCGCCGTGGGTGTTATCATCCAGAATGATGATATCTTTGATTACGTACCTCCCGCCGCTTTCACTGGCCACAGCCAACATCTGGGCAAAGGCCAGGGAGGGGGGATTGCTGCCATAGGGAGCGTAGAAGGCCTTTAGCTGAAAGCTTGGGCTCTTGTCAGGCAAGAACCCTTTTTCGTCTATCTCCACCTTACCGATGGGGGTAGAGACGCCAATGACCTGAGGGGGTATCTGGTCCTTGATTGCCGCCGCGAGGTAGGCCCGGGCCAGGGCGCCGTTCCGGCTCTTTAAGGCCTGGGCATACCTTTCCACCAGATCGCGGGGGCTGTTGGCCGCGCGCAGTCCGCTCGCTAATAGTTCAAGTTCGGCGCGGTGCGTCGGAGGAAGCTCGCTCCTGAGCGGCGGCGGTAATGGTGACCAGGTTGTTGGCGTGGTCCCAATCCACCTGTGCCCCCAGGGCCTCGGCCACCCAGCGCACGGGCACCATGGTCCGGCCGTTGATTAACCGCGGCGGTACGTCAGGCCGGATTTCCCGGCCGTTGACGATAAGCTTGAGAGGGCTGGCCGCCAGGGCCACAGTAACCAAAATACCAAACAGCATTACAACACCAGTGGCTGTCATCCAAAGCTTTTTCATGGACAAAACCCTCCAATCTCTATTCTTGGGCTGTTCCTCCAGGACTTCGACGGTCAATAAGGCTTCCTTGAAGAAATCCACAAACTTGAAAAGCTCCCTCGCCAGGCGGATATCTACACAGGGAGACCTACTAGGCGATCTTGGCGGATGCCAACGTCCTGGTTTACGCTATTAATGTTGGTGTGCCCCAGCACCCGGCCAGTCAAATTTAGAAATGAACTGCAAAACCTGCAAGAACTTGCATAAGCTGGCCAAGAAGCCACTGTCTTCCTGGGACGGCTGGCCTGCGCTGGGCAATGTCCATGCCTGGACACCGCTCTGCGCCACGTGCCCGGCGCCGTCCCGGGCGCTGACCTGGTAGTAAATCACTGTGCCCGGCGGCTGCGGGGGCAAGGGGACGCGGGCCTGCTTGGAATAGGTCTCGCCGTACCAGACCTCTTCTTGCTGCTCGGCCAGCACTACCTCTGGGCCGCCAGAAACAGTCCAGGCCCGCAGGGACCATTGCCACAGGTCACCATCGGGATCGGCCAGCTCCACGGCGATTAGCGGCCGGCCCTTGGCAAAGATGTGGTCCAGCTCGATCTCCGCCCTGGCCACCACGGGCGGTGCCGGGCGGACGCGCTCGCTGGCGGGTAAGTACAGTTCCAGCCAGCGCTGCAGGGGCAAGCCCATGTGCCGGTTCACCACCTGGTGGTAGAGCAGGCTTAAGGCTTCCAGGTCGCCCTGCTGGCGGTAGATCCGGGCCAGGTAGTAATAAGCGGCCGGGTCGTCGGTCAGGCGGTAGCCATCCTCCACGAGTTCCCTGGCCGGAGACTTATCTGGCAAGACCTCCTGGGCGCGGGCACCGGGCGGCGGGGACAGGTCCAGGTTGGCCTCCCACAACACGCGGGCTTCTTGTAGCCGGCCCGCTTCCTGGAGGGCCAAAGCCTTCCGGAAAAGAAGGACCTGGCGCTCACCTTCCGCCAGGGAAGCGTCCCGCAGCGCCTGGTCGAGCAAGGGGAGGGATTCTGCGTAGCGGCCATCCCGGAATAGAGCATCGATCTCCGGCCGCACCAACAGGTAGAAGGCCGGGCCGGGGCGATTGGAGAAGTGCAGGGTGATGTCCTGATCCGGCTCCCAGTCGGCAAACTCCCAGACATAGGTGTTTTCCTTCTCCAGCCGCCAGTTACCCGGCCGGGCACCGAGCACCCGGTAGGGTTCAATGCCCTCCAGGACCAGTTCTACCCGCCCCCGGCCGATGGGGCCGGCCCAGGTGGCGCCGCTCTGCAGGATGTAGCCGGTCTCCACCTCGCCGTTGGACCAGGTGGTGTTCTTCACCCAGTAGGTGTTGCGCACCTCCACCTTCTCCCCGGCCGCCAGGGAAACCGGGAAGGTATACCAGGCCGGGTAGGAAGGCAGGGCGGGCGACCCGGGTACCCCACTCTCCGGCGGGGCCGTTTCTCCCGCCAGGAACCCCTGCCCGCCGGTGGCCGCCTTTTCCAGTTGGACCGGCGCTTCCCGGCCTCCGACCCAGGCATGGAAGTCGTGGAGGGCGGTGTCGCCGAATTCTGCCCTTTCCGGGTCAGCCTGCTCCAGGGCCTGGGGAAAGCCCACCAGCAGGTCCACGGCCGGCCCGCGGTTCAGGAGGGTGAAGGTGGCCTCTACCTCGGAGCGCTCCGGGAATACCTTGACCCGCACCTCTTCGGCCAGCATCTGCACGTCGGTCTGGCGCAAAGGGTGTACCCCGTCGCCCACCCGGCCCAGGCTGGCGTCGTCGGCCAGGGCCGGGCCGGCCAGGGTGAGCCCAAGGCCCATCAGGACGAACCCGAGGCCCAGGAGGATGGCCGCCACCGGCAACCCATTCGCGCGCTTTTCCATGATCTTCCCTCCAATGCGCCGGGGACACAGCGTTCTCTAGCTGCCGTACCCGGGCGCCCAGCATTTTCCGTTCATTCTTTTATTCCACAGGCCAAAGTTCAACCGCGACCGTGGTGGTGGCCCTGTCCTCGGTGGGGCCTCCGGTTTCCACGGGCAACACTCCGATCTTCACCTGCACCCCGGCCACTTCCTTGGTAAAGAACCGCAGGGCCCCCATCTGCTCGGCGGGGAGTTCCCGCCAGCCCATTTGGGCAATCTCCTGGAGCAGTCCGGGCATGACGTTGGCGGCCCAGCGGCCGGGGTATTTCAGCCCGTGAGGTAAAACTTCGGGATCAAAGGGCCGGGGGAGATGGTTGGCCACGATTTCCTCCACCGAAATGGTCGTCCTTCTTCCAGGCTGGCTGAACGCTACTTTCTCAAAAACGGGGTAACCCCGGTCATCCCAACCCGTGGGCTGGAGGTAATAATCGTGGCTGCCCCGGACGAAAACGAACCACTTCCGCGTCTGCGGGTTGTAGGCGGCCACATCCAGGGTCCCCTCCACCTCCCAGGCCGGAGGTGGAGTTACCGGCCGGGGCCGGGCCACCAGGAGCCGGCTGGATTCGTCAGACCAATAAGCCTTACCAACAAAGGAAAACCGTTCGATCACCTTTTGTGACTCGACCTCTATCAGTAGGCCGCTGCGGGTGGCGCTGCTGCCTGCATCCAAGAGGACGTAACGGCCGTCGGGTGACCACTGAAACCCGGTCACCCGCCATTCCGGCGCCACCTCGCGGGGCGCCTGGCCAGGCCGCCACAGGTAAATGCTTCCCTCTGCCGCTGTGTCTTGGTTCTGGAGAAAGTAGGCCAGGACCTCGCCGCCGGGGGACCAGGCCCTGGCCGCGACCTGTTCCGCCGCCACGCCGGGGGGCAGTCTCGTATCGTCCCCGGCCCTTTCTGCTCCAGCCCCAGCTTCAGCTCTAGCCCCGGCCTGGGGTCCGGCGATAACCGGCGGTTTCCTCATCGGTATTTCCAGCTTACCCTGCCCTGGCGCTTGCTCGCCAGGCTTTCGCAACTCGAAAACAATGGCCCCTTGGTCTATGTCCACCCTTTCCCAGGTGTCTTCGATCAGCTTGTGATCAAACACCCACCATTCGCCATCCAATTGCGCGCTGTGATCGACTGGACGGAAACCACTCTGTTCTAGCTGCCTGCCGTTGGGGTCGACCAGGGTCAGGTACAATTGTCCCTCTGACCGCTTAAATCGGCCTTCCACCCATACCAGGTGTTGGCCGTGAGCATAATCGCTCACCGTTTTTGTGACCACCAAAGCATCCGGGATTACTGTTCTCATTTTATCAATAACAATTGCGGAGTTCTCTGCTGGGGGCGGCTGTCTTCCTGTAATGACTTTATCTTGCGAGCACGCCGGCAAGAAAGAAACCAGGAGAAGAATAGCGGCAGATGCGATAGCCTTCTTGCCTAGCAAGTCTTTCTCACCCTCCTCGACCCGAATTTGTCCTGCCATCACTAGCTGTTTTCTCGCCCCGATTAAATTCCTCCCCCTCATTTTGCTACCCGGCAGCCCATTCGCGCGCTTTTTCATGATCTTCCCTCCAATGCGCCGGGGGACGCCGCCGCGTCCTCCATCTGCCGGCGGCTTTTGTCCACCGGCTCGGCACGAGGCTACTCGGTAAGACCACACTCCCGCCGGGCAGCAGCGGTATCTAATGGAACTAGTCGCCAGGTGGAACCCCCGTCCGTGGTCCGCAGCAGTTCGGTGCCCCGGCCGTCCGCCGTGGTCAGCAGCAGCCAGCCCGCCTTATCTGTCACAAAGTCCAGTTGCCGCACCTTTTCGCCCTTTTCCAGAGCCCGGGCCAGGTCGCCGGCGGGCTCGAGCACGGTCCAGTTTTCGCCCCCGTCGGTGGTGCGGTAGAGCTCGCCCCGGGCTGGGGCCGCCAGGCCGGCGGCATCTGGCTCTTTCCGCCAGGCCCACCAGTTCCTGGCGGTCAGGAAAGAAGCGGGACCCGTCGCCGGGAGTGAGGCGCGCTCCCGCCAGGTGCGGCCACTGTCCGCCGTAGTATAGAAGATAGTGGCGTAGTCACTGGTTTTACCGCTATCGGGGACGAAGACTACCGGGAGCACGCCCTGCTGGCCGCCGGCCGGGAAGAATTCCGGTGGAGTGTCAACGTCGAGTTTCCCGCTCGCCAGGCTGGACGGCAAGGGAAGATCTTGGGGCCGCCAGGTGCGGCCGCCGTCGGTGGTCATATAAAGGGAATGATCCGGAGCGAAGGCCGCCCCCTGCCGCCCGCCGATCCAGCCGGAAAGGTCATCGCGGAAAGAAAAGGGACCAGAGAAAGGTAGACCGTTTTCCCCCGCGGGGCCAAAGCCTCCGCTACTGGCCACTTCGGACCAGTGCTCCCCGCCGTCGCTGGTCCGGTAAAGCTCGCCCGGGAGGGAACTCATGCCGTGCTCCGGTTCCAGCAGCAGCCATCCGCGGTTGGAATCGATAAAGTCCAGGTATGAGCCGTAGATCAGGCTGTTGTTTTTTGTGTGGACAATGGCCTCTTTCCAGTTCCGGCCGCCATCGGTGGTATGATAGACGGTACGGCCTTGCTGGTCATCGTTCCGGACCGCCAACCAGGCGTGGTCGGCGTCGTAGAATGCGCATTTCACGTCCCAGGGATTGCTGGTCAGTCCGGGCGGGGTGACCGCCGCCCAGTGCTCCCCGCCGTCCGCCGTGCGCAGGACTTTGCCCTTGGCCAGCGCCCAGCCCTGGGTTTCGCTGAGCATGTTAATGGAAACAAGTTCTCCCGGCGTGCCGAGGGCGGCCAGGGAAGTATCCGGCGCCCGCCATTGCCAGCCGGAGAGGATATCCTGGAAATAGGCGGGCAGCGTTTCTTGATCCTCTGCTACCGCTGTGGAAACGTCGAATGTAAAGTCGTTCTTCGTGGTGACAAAATGGTACTCCGCCCAGGTCCTGGCCCCTGCGGCGCCGGTTTTGACGTGCCGGAAAAGTATGCCGTCAGTACCCAGGGCGGTGAAGGGTTGCTTGGTGGCGCGAAGGACCTGGGAATCAGAGTCATAGCCAACAATGCCTCCCTTTCCACCCGCGCCCACCCGGACTTCCACGTATTCGTCCCCGTTGGTCAAGAAGAGCTTCGCCGTGGAGTCAGCCTCCCGGCCGTCCCGGGTGTTCACCCGCCACCCGGCGGGAACAACAAGCTGATAGCCGTATTTCTCGTTGACCACCGCCGTCTGCTCGCCGGAGCCTGCTGGCACGGTTGCTTCTTGTCCCGCCGGGGCCACGGGCCCGGTTTTTGCCGTGCCCGGGCCGCCGCGACCCGCCTGGAACAATAGGCCCAGGATCACCGCGGTCAAGACGGCAAGCCTGGCAGGGAAAAATCTTTTCACTGGCCTTGCCCCCCTTGCTTCCTCAGCGTTTACTGCCCTGTTACCTGTACCTCCCGCGGGTTCCGGCAGCTTCTTGGCTGGTAAAGCGGTTAATACCGGTTTTCCAGCTTTTCCACCCGCTCCGCCAGCACTTTGATTTGCTCCTGGAGCAGCTTCTGGGTCTCCAGCAGGGTGGCCACGGTTGCGCCGAGCTTGCGCAGTTCCGCTTGCGTGTCACCGATCTGTTTTTGCTGCAGAATATCCCACAGGCCCATGCGATCACCTCCCGAAATAGCAGCTACGCGCCTCCATCGCCAGGGTTGATCTTCAATCCCTGACCGCCACCATGCTTCCCGCCGTATATAGGGCCTGGTCGGCGTAGTGGTAGTTGGAGACAAAGTAGGCCATCTCCCCTACCTGCCACCAGACCTCCGTATGCTCGCCGTCCCCGGCCATCTGGACGACGACCTGGCCGGTGGTGCCGGGAGCCACCGGGTTGCCCCAGGGCGGCAGGATACTCACCAGGTAACGGGCATAGGACAGCCAGGGCACCTCGCCCTCGTTGGCCGGGCGACGCCCGGCGTACTGCATGCTGGCGTCCAGCAGGCGGTAGGTCCACCCGCCCTCCTGCCAGACCAGTTGCGGCATGTCCTGGTCGTTTTTCCCGCCGTACCAGGTCCCGCGGACGCCCTGGCCCAAAGAAACGGCAATTGTTTCTCCAGTGGGGGATTGCTGAGGGGCCGGGCTGATTTTTTCCAACACCTTTTCCGCCGGGCCGACCGCCACGCTGCCCAGTTCCCCGGCCAGGCCGCCGTTGGGCGGCCTGATGATGCGCGGGTCGTTGGGCGGGTAGGTTTGGTCGGTGAGGGAAACCTGCACCCGGTAGCTGTCCCGGTCCTTTTCCACCCGCAGGCCGTAATGCACTTCGCCCGGCCTTGGCTCCAGGTAGGCGGGCAGGAGGGCGCTGGGGACGGCAGCCAGGTCTTGCTGAACGGGGGCAAAGGCCGGGTGCGGCCCTGCTCCGGGTAAGGGCAGCTTTTGCCAGTCGCCGGTGTTGCTTGCACTTTCCCGGCGGTACCAGAGGGCCGCGGCGGTGAGGAAGATTCCTTTTGCATCTTCCGGCACGCCGGCCAGGGTTTGCCGCCGGCCCGTTGTCAGGTCATACAGGTAGGCCCGCCGGGCCACCTGCCCCGCGTTGTCAGCGGCGGCCTGCCCGGTTTGCCAGAAGACCCTCCCCCCGCCCACGGCAACGCGGAAGAGGCTGCTGCCGTCATCCGCCGCCGAGGCCACGGCCCGCTTTTCCCCGGTCTTGTAGTTCACCGCCAGCACTTGCACCCGGTCCGTGCCGGCGGGAGCCGCCTGCTGCGCCACCTGGCAGACCACCCAGTCGCCGGTCACCCGCAGGTCGGCCAGGAGCTGCCGGTAGACCGGACCGTGGCGCCGGGGCGGTCCGCTGCCCGGCGCTGGGTCAGTGGGGGCAATGGCTACCAGTTCCCGGCTGTTTTCCGCCAGGGGGGTATACCAGGTCTGGCCGGGGCCGGTAGTATGAGGGTAGAGGTAAATGCGGGTGGGTGCGGTGGGCATCCAGCGCCCCGGGTTGCCGGCCTCTCTCAGGCCAGCCGGGGCGGTGGCCCAGATGATGCCGTCCCGGGTCCAGGCGCCTTTGATCAGCTCTGCGGGCGCGCCCTCGGGCAGGGGCACGGGGTAAACCTGCCCCAGGAGGTTCAGCCGGCCGGGTGCCGTGATTTCCTGCAGTTTCTCCCGGGCCGTCCGGTAGAATTCCCACTCCGGATGGCCCTGGCTCATCTTCACCGCCCGCTGCAGGCCCGCCGCCGCCCGCTCTTTTTTCCCCAGGGCCAGGTGGGCCAGGCCGCGGTAGTAGAGGGCGTTCGTCCAGAACTCCCCGCCGGGAGCGCCCTCTGCCAGTTCCTTTTCCCGCTCCGGGGTCAGGCCGGCCACTACCCGGTCCAGGTCGGCAACCGCCTTGTCATAATCCCCGGCTTGGTAGTAGGCCTCGCCCCGCACGGCCAGAAGCACGGCCTCGTCCGGATACCCTTGGGCGGCCAGGGCCTTGGCGGCGTACTCCAGGGCCTTTTGTGGGTCGCCCGCCTTGTTGGAGGCGTCGGCCAGCGCATAGGTGAGCATGCGGGCCAGGTCCGGCGACCTGGCCAGTTGTGCTTGGTAATAAGGTATAACTTTTTCATGAAAGTAGGCCGGGACCGTGTGGTCCGCCCTTACAAACGCCTGCCCGCTCCAGCGATAAATTTGAATGAAGGAGAGCGGCCCGGTGTCGTGGAGCCAGGTGGCCACCTCTATCTGGCCATCGCCGTTCCAGTCGCCCCACCCCAGGCGGTGATAATCTGTCTGCAGGACGGGCTGCGGCCGGCCGAACTCTTCCCGCAGGACCACCAGCTTCTGGCCGGCGGAGGCGCCGATGGTGCCGCCCACCACCACTTCCGGCCGCCCGTCCCCGGTCAGGTCCACGGCCTCCAGCCGGTCCAGGGCGTAGCCCAGGTCATAGCCCTGCCAGAGCACGCGGTAGGCATCGCCCACCTTCCCGGCCACCAGGACGCCCACCTGCCTTTGGCCGTACTCGTAGCCGGCCAGGAGCTCCGGCGCGCCGTCGCCGTCCAGGTCTACCTCCTGGACGAGGGAAAGGTTATCCGGCTGCCCTGGCCTGACCAGCCGCGCTCCCTCCGGCAGGAGGGGCGCCACCAGGGCGGAAATGTCCTTGAGGGAGGCGTCCACCGTTGGTGTCTTATTTGCTACGACATTGGCCGGACCTGCCGCACACCCGTTAAGCAGAAAGATCCCAGGTATCAGTATCCCCATTAGGGCAGCCCGCCAGTTGTTCCTCAATCTGATCACCCCTCGTTTAACAGCCGCCAAACCGTAGTTCAATGCTGGTGTCGCCTGGTTCAGTCCGCACCCCGCAAGTCTCGGAAGAGCCATTTCAGGCATAAAACCTGCTCTATGTTAGCGATCTAGCCGAAAACCAAAATCGGCTTTCGGCTGGGCTGGCGTATTACCTTGCGCGGGATACGCTCTCAATACTTATAGACGTGATAAATGCCATTTTGTTCCGCGTGGTGGCCAAGGAATTTCCCCCCTCCCCGCGAGGGGTGGACGTTAACCAGCCAGGCGGTACCTACCAATGACCGCCGGAGGGCGGATGAGAGTTATGTGGCAACCAAGGAAAGGTATCTGTTCTAAGGAAACACCTTCTGCCTTTACGCAATCAGAGGAAGCATGCCGTGTCAGATTACTTATGTCGGGGATAGGCGGCGGGAAACGGTACGCCAGGTAATCACCGCTCCAGTTCCCACTCTATAGGCGTCCAGGTCATGCCGCCGTCCCCGGTCCGCAGCACGCGGGTGCCGGTGCCGGCGGCCAGCAGCGCCCACCCCTTTTCCGGCGAGACGAACTCCAGTTGCCTTAATCCCGCCAGACTTGGTTGGGGGGTGAGGGCCTGCCAACTGGCCCCGCCGTCAGCGGTGCGGAAAAGTTTGGCCTCCTCCTCGTGCCAGACCCAGCCGTGCCGGAGGTCGCTGAAGTCGTAAACAGGAGGGCCGGAGGGTGATGTTGCTACCGCCTGGCCGGCGCTCCAGGTCCTGCCGCCGTCTTTGGTGGAATAAAAGACCATGTTCGTGCCCGCGTACCAAAAAACCACCGGCAACACGCCCCGCCGGGCATCGAAAAACCGGGGCGGGAGGGTTTCCGCCTCGCTCTCCCGGTAGGCGGGGGGAAGCCGCAGACCCCGTTCCTCTTCCCAGGTAATTCCCCCGTCGCGGGTGACGTACAGCCAGAGAGCGCCCTGGGCGGGAGCGTACCCGCTCACCCAGCCGGTGGCAGGGTCGGCAAAACCGATCCCCGTTTTGCCGCCGCCAAAGGGGAGGTTGCCAGGAGCGGGGCGGTAGTCTTCCGTCCCCGCTCCGGAAACTCTGGTCCAGTTGTTCCCCCCGTCGGTGGTGCGGAAGACGTCCACCGCCTCGCTGCCCGTGGCGGCTCCCTGATGCACCAGCAGCCAGCCGTCCCGGTTGTTGACGAAGTCCATGTCCACGCCGGCGCTGCGGGCGGGCACAGGGGCCTGCCGCCAGGTGGAGCCGCCGTCCGCCGTGGCCCAAACCTTGATGCTGGGTTCCCCGTCGTGCCAGACGGCCAGCCGGGCGGTTTGGGCGTCAAGAAAGGAAGAGCCCCTGATGTAGGAAATCTCCGTGTAGCGATCCGACCATGAGGCTCCCTGGGGGGTGACATCCCGCCAGGTGCGGCCCCCGTCCGCGGTGCGCAGGACCTGGCCGGGGCTCAAGGCCCAGCCGTTCATTTCGTCTATCATATCTATCTTCGCCAGTTCCGGCCCGGAGCTGCCGCCGGGAAAGGGTTCGCCGCTGTCCCGCCAGCGCCACTGGTCAAAGACCAGGCGCCGGATTTCCTGCCAGTTGTTGAAAGCCGGACCCAAATCAGACCGCTCCACAATGTAGTAGTATCGGTCCCGGTGCTGCCCCAGGCTGGCCGAGCCCAGTTTCCCGCTCTGGAGGCCGTAGTGGGCCAGGGTCCAGGAGGGGCGATCTTCTTCGTAGCGCTTGTTTTTACCCAAGCGGTTGACCACCTGCTGTAGCGTTTCTTCCGCCTGCTGGCGGGTGACGCCCGGGGCAAAGGAGAAAAGGTCGAGTTCTATTTCCGGTTGCTGGCCGCCTTGAGGCTGCTCACCTCTCTCACCGGTGAGCGCCTGGCCGGCCAGGCGTACTCCCCGGCCCAGCTCTGTGGCGTAGGGCTCTTGTCGCCAGCCCGCCGGGATATAGGTGGTGAAGGGCAAGGAGGGATCGTCCAGCAGGCGGAAGCTCAGCCGCTCTTCCCTGCCGTCCAGGAAGGCGGCGAGCTGCCTGGTTTCAGGCCGCGGCGGCTCTAGCCGGGCACCTTTCCCCCCTTCCTGTTCCTCGCAACTTGCCAGGAAAGGCAGGAGCAGAAACAACAATGCTACCATTACCGCCCTGGCCCTCCTCAGGCGCCCACGGGCTTTGTTTGGCACTCTAGAATCCCCCCCATTCAAGGCAAAGTCCCTACCACCCTCTGAGAGTCGCCGCCCCAGGTGACGGAGGCTCCCAGGGTTTCAGCAAGAAAGCGGACAGGCACAAAGGTTCTCCCGGCCACAACCCCGGGCGGCGCATCGAGGCGTATATACTTTCCGTTTTACTGTTGCCTCCAGCACGTCCCGGTCACTCAGGGTGATCGGTCCTTCCGTCGCAGGTCCAACTGGAAACTTTAGTTCCGGAACCAGGCCACCTGGTCGGAGAAGGTCACAAAGCCGTAAAAGCCGAAGAGATCCTTTTGCGCGGGCAGCAGATCCACCACCCTGGCCGGCGCTCCGCCCTCGGCCTCGACCATCCAGAGCGCGTTGTCCCGCACGTAGAGGAGGCGGCTGCCGTCCTTGGACCACAGCGGCTGGTACACGCCACCTCCGGCGGAAGTAACGGGATGGGCCTTGGTGCCGTCCGCGTCCTCGATCCAGAGGGTGCGCGTGGCCACCCAGGCCGCCAGTTCCTGGGGGTTTTTAAAGCCCCAAACGTTATGGCCAAGATCTTTGGCTGCCACGAAGGCGATGCGGCGGCCGTCCGGCGAGAAGGAGGGGTCCAGGGAGACGCTGCCCGCGGGGTTCTTAAGATCTTGAACGCTCCCCGCTGGCACGTCGATGACCGCCAGGCTCTTGCCCGCCCAGACGATGCGCCCGCCGCCCTTGACCAGCAGGAGCCGGCCCTGCGGGGAGAAGGAGAGCCATTGCGGACTCACCAGGCTGATGGTGAGGGCCTTGGGCTTGGTGTCGCCCAGGCGGAGGCTGAAAAGGTCCAGCCCGTCAGCCGCGATAGAGTTCGAGTGCAGGGGATCCACCCAGTATAACAAGCCCTTGCCATCCGGCCACCAGCCCGCGAGTATGATCCCGGCCTGGGGAGCTTCAATTCGCTTGACCGGCTGGCCGCCGTCTACGGCCATGGTGTAGAGGGCGTCGCTGCGGCTCTCCGGGTCATTGGGGTCGAAGGGCAGTACGACACTGTAGGCCAGGGATTTGCCGTCCGGCGACCAAGCTGTACCTCCCTGATCCGCCGCCCGCCGCGGCCCGCCCTCCGCCGGGACCAGCCAGAGACCCTTTTCCGTGCTCACCGCCAGGACATCAGCGGCCGGCGACCAGGCAAAATTGCGCCGGCCGAGCGGGCCGGGCAGCCCTTGCACCTGGTGGGCCTGGCTGCCGTCCCGCCGCGCGATCCAGAGCGGTCCGGCCTGGGCCTGGGGGTCGGTAACCCGGACAAAAGCCAGCCACTGGCCGTCGTGTGACCAGGCCGGGTAAAGCGCCTGGCCGGACTCGGTTATGGCCTTGACCTCGCCCGTATGTCCATCAAGGGTATAGAGTAGCCCCTGCCAAACGAAGGCCAGTACCCCCTGATCTTTAAAAGCTGCCGTGTTCACCGCCGGGGAGCCCGGGGTGGTTTCAGCAACCGGCGCCGGGATCTGGGGTTCCGACTGGACTGCCGGGGCCGGCTGGAGCGGGGCGGCGTGCGGCAGTTGCGGCACGCGGTTCAACCAGGCCACGGCGCCCAGGACGGCCGCGAGGCCAAAGCTAATTAAGGCGGGGCGGATGAAGGGACGTTTTGGAAGTTTCATGTTGTAACTACCTCCTTTTTCCCCTATCTTAATTCGAAGGTGTTACGAACCAGTGACGGGATGTTACGAAGTTGTTAAAGTTGAGGTTTATGTTCCGCTGGCGCCGCTGGCAGGGTTAGCGTCACGCCCAACCCCTGGCCGGGAGGACAAAAAAAGGTGACTTGGCCGCCGTTGAGGTGAAGCACTTCCCGCACAATGGCCAGCCCGAGGCCGGCACCACCGGTTTTGCGCTCCCGGGCGGCGGCTGGGCGGTAGAAGCGTGTCCCCAAACGCGCCAGGGCCTCGGGAGGTACGCCGGGTCCCGCATCTGTGACGGTGATGTTAACCATCCCTTCTCTGGTCTGGACCGCCGTGCGTACCCACCCACCAGATGGGGCGTGGCGCACGGCGTTATCCAGGACGTTGACCAGCGCCTGGTGTAGCCAGTCGGGGTCGCCACGCACCCAGGCATCCACGGCGGAAGCAACAGCCTGGAGCTGAATCTGGCGGGCGGCGGCCAGGGGCTGCACCGTCCAGTAGGCCTCCTCTAGCAGGTTACGCACCCGGATGGGCGCCAGATTCAACCGCAGTTCTGGGTTGTCCAAGTGCGCCAAGGTCAAGAGGCTCCCCACCAGCCGGCCGAGGCGCTCCGTTTGCCGCACGAAACCGTCGAGCCCCGCCGGCTTTGGCCCGGGTTCTGCCCGCATCCCCTCAGCCAGGGTCTGCAGGGCCGCCAAGGGGGTGCGTAGTTCGTGGGCGGCGTCGGCGATGAAGGCGCGGCGCTGCTCATCCAGGGCCGCAACGCGGGCGGCCATATCGTTGAAGGCAGCCGCGAGGCTGGCTACCTCCTGACCACCCTCCACCGGAACCGACTGGCGCAAATCCCCGGCCTGCATGCGCCGTGCCGCCTGGGTCAGCCGTTCTAGGGGCCTGGCCAGGGAATTGGCGAAGACCAGCCCGGCAGCGGTCACGATTAAGGCCAGCACCGCTCCCATCAGCCACAGCCGCCGCTGCAAGGCGCTCAGTTCTTGCCGCAGGGCGGCCAGGTCGCGCACCAGTAGTAACCACCCGGCAGAGCGGCCGGCAATCGCCAGCGGCGTGACGGCGTAGGCTGTCCAAGTGCTGCCTGTGTCGTAAATGCCGGCTCGCGGGCCGGAAGCCTCCAGCAAACCGGTGGGTAGCGGGATGTTTTTGCCTCCCAGGGCCGCGTCCCCGGATCCGTCGACCCGCACCCGGCCATCTGGCCCAAGCCACAAAACGCGCCCGCCGGCCGCCAACCCTTGCTCCCGGGCGATCTGAGCGGGGTCGGCCGCTGCCGTCGCCAGGGCGTCGCTAAAGGCGGCGGCTACCCCTTTTACGCCTGAAAGGGCACGCTCCCGCTCTGCGGCCACGGAGATGGTAGCCGCCGTCTGTACCGCCATGCCTGTTAAGAGCGCTGTGGCGATTAGGACTAGACCGGCGTAGCTGATGCCCAGGCGCCAGCGTAGGCTGTTAAAACCCCATTGCCGGTGGTTACGATGTAACGAGCACATAACCCACTCCAAACCTGGTACAAAGAAGGACCGGATTGGCCGGGTCCGCCTCGATCTTCTGGCGCAGCCTACGCACGTGCACGTCCACCGTACGCAAGTCCCCTGGGAAATCGTACCCCCACACCTGCTCTAACAACTCCTCGCGCGAGAAGACCCGGCCGGGATGCCTGGCCAGGTGGACAAGGAGAGCAAATTCCGTCGGGGTCAGGGTGACTGGTTGCCCGGCCACTGTTACGGTCTGGGCACCTAGGTTGATCCGCACCCGCCCGCCGTCAAGACTCAGCGTGACGCCTGGATACTGGCGGTTAGAACGGCGGAGGACGGAGCGGAGGCGGGCCACCAGCTCCCGTCCGTGGAAGGGCTTGGTCACATAGTCGTCGGCGCCTAGTTCGAGGCCCAGGATCTTATCGAGGGTGTCGTCCCGCGCCGTCAGTATCAAGATGGGGACATCGGAAACCCGGCGCAATTCCCGGCAGACTTCCAGGCCATCCTTGCCAGGGAGCATCAGATCCAGCACCACGATAGCGGGCAGTACTGCCCGGAAGACGGCCAGGGCCTCCTCGCCATCACTGGCCGTGGCGACGCGAAAACCTGAGTTGGAGAGTATCTGGCATAGACCACGCACCAGGTCAGGCTCGTCATCCACCACGAGGACGAGAGGGTTTGGACCTCCCGGCCGCTGTCTGTCCATATTTACCGCCTCCAATCTGAGGATGTCCCGTAATTCATGGAATTTGAGGTGGCGGCTCTACGCCCGTTTGTAGTATAACAGGGTAGGCCGGCAGTTGGCCGGCCAAGAGCAGGCTAAAGTCGTGGAAATAGGCGTGGGCGCGGAGGAAGTTGGCCCGGCCCCCCTGGCCGGCTGTAACAAAGGCCTGGTCCGCTTCCTGCAGGAAGGCCGCCACCACCGGGTGGCCGGCCAGGTCCGCCAGCACGGGCCTGGCCTTTTCCCGCCACTGCCGCTCCAGGAGCGCCATGGTGGCCCTTACCTGGGACGGGTCGGGCTCCGGGGTTTCCCCAAGACCGGCGGCTGCCTCCTTTAGCCAGTAACTGGCCGTTGGTTTGGGGCCGGTTTCCGGGGCCAGGTAGTAGTCCAGCACCTGGTCGGCGGCCGTGACCGGCCCGGAGATGGCCAGGAAATCTTTCTTCAAGGGTAGCAGGAGATCGTCCCTCTCTGCCGGGGCAAGGGAGCCCGCTGCCTGGAGGTCTAACCGGTATTTTTTCGCCAGTTCCCCCCAGATGATGGACTGCAGGGAGCGGGAGACATACTGCCGCGCCGGCGTTTCCGCCTCTCCGGCGGGGGCTGTCCCCCGGTGGCGCTGTCCCGCGCCGGGGAACAGCCGGCCAGGGCGAAAAGGGCGGCCACCAGGGAGAGGAAGAAAAATGGCTTCCTGGCGGGCCGGAGAGCGGGTCTAGGCATGACCGTTCCCCCCTCTTTCGCTTGCCGGAAGGGCGGCGGGCCGGGGACTCCGGGCTAGGACACCGGCCGCCAGGGCTACCAGGGTAAAGTCCAAGAAAGACATGGCCGGGTCGTGGCTAACAAAGGGTAGGCCCACGGCGGTGACCGGAAGCAAGCCCGAGATCATCCCCATGTTCCACACCAGACGCACGGCGAAAAAGGCCGCCGTACCCGCCAACAAGAGGGAACCGGGACCCGTATTATTCCTGCCGGCAGTCCGCCACAGCCGGCCCAGGAAAAGGCCTGCGGCCAGCATGAGGATTAGCCCGCCCACCAGCCCGGTCTGCTGGACGAAGGGGGCCAGGATATACTCGTTGTAAAGGCCGCCGGGCGGGAGGGTGTTCCAGACCCGGCCAATGCCGGTCCCGAATATTCCTCCCGAGCCTAGATAGTCCCTTAACATCAGCGGCACGTAGCCGTAGCCATCGGCGTAGGCCTCCGGGCGGAGGAAAGCCGCCAGCCTGGCTAGCTGGTAAGGCGCGGCCAAGAGCAAGAAGGCCACTCCCGGAAGAAGGACCAGGGAAAGCATTCCCAGCACCGTTTGCCTCCGGGAAAAACCCGCCCTCCCCAAAAGGGCCAGGGAGGTAAGGGCCAGGATGGCGGCCGGGGTTACCTTTTCCCATGCCAAGAGCGCTACCACCGGCAGGGCCAGGTAACCGAGGGCCAGGAAGAAGTCCTGCTGTTTGCTCTTGTTCAGTTCCGCCAGGAGGCCGCTCCAGGCCAGGAGGGTAAAGAGGAGGCCAAGGGCAAAGAGCCAGGCCGCCGCACCGTAAGGGACCTGCGCGCCCAACGTGCTCAGAGCCAGGAGAGTGAGCCCCGCCGGGAAGAGGATCTTGCCTGCGCCCAGCAGGCGGCGGTAGTCCAAGCGCGGCGCCCACAGCACCAGGGCCAGTCCGAGAAGGGTACCGGCACTCCGGCGCAGGACCAGGGCCACGGTATCGCCCGGGGCGGTGTAGAGCACCAAAAGCCCCAGCAGGGAAAGGAGGGTGAGGGAGGCGAAAAAGCGCCGGTCCGTGCGGAGCCGGTGGATGCGGTCCAGCTCCTTCCCCAGGGCGCCGGGTTCGCCCAGGCGGCGACAGGCCTGGCGGGCCGCTTCGCCTTCGTCGTTTCCTGCCGCCAGGGCCTCCTGGAAGAGTTCCTCCAGGTGGACGCGCAGTTCCTCCTTCACCTGGTCGTGGACCGCGCGGTTTTTGATGTGGGCGCAGACATCCTCCAGGTAATTGTCTAGCTCTGGCATGGTTGCACCTCTCCCCCTGTGATGCGGTCCACCGCCTGGCGGAAGCGCTGCCACTCCCGCCGGCGCCCGGCCAGGGCCTTGATCCCTTCCGCGGTGATCCGGTAGTACTTGCGCTTGCGGCCCGTATCCCGATCCTCCCAGTAGGAAACCACCAGTCCTTCCCGCTCCAGGGTGTGGAGGATGGGGTAAAGGGTGCCTTCTTGGAAGGCGAACAACCCCTGGGAAAGGGCCTCGATTTCCTTGATGATCTGGTAGCCGTACATGGCTTCCCGCTCCAGGAGGGAGAGGACCAGGGTGGCGGTGCTTCCCTTGAGCAGCTGCCGGTCAACAGTCACGATAAAACCGCCCCCTTTTACCTTTGCAATGAATGCATAGATTATCTATGTATTAGCATAGCGTAAAGGTGTTCCCCTTGTCAAGGAAAACCACGTGTCCACTAATTTGTTTTTCACCCGGCCAGCGGGCTTGCCTTGTCTGATAATCTGTTCCACGTCATCCAATTGGGCTTCCCCCCGGAGGTCGAACCTTGATTTACCCTCGCCAGTATAGACGAAGCAAAAGGTGATTTTGCTGCAGCAAACTTTTTCCTAGAGCTGGACTGGGAGAAAAAGAAGGGAAGAATTCCCCTCTCCCTTGCCGCCTATACGTTAAATATATCGTCTTGCTCGTCGGGATCCACCTGGGTGAGGAGATTCACCAGCGCCCTGGCCAGCCATGCCGCAGCGCCGGCGGCTACGCCGGCGTGGGCCAGCATCCCCGCCAGCCGGTCCACATGCGGCTCCATGACCCGCCGCACGGCGTCCTCCACCACGAGAACTCCCAGGCGGGCGGAGTCGCCCCGGATGCGCTCGTCAATGATCCTTCTTACCACCTCGGCCACCGATACTCCCCCAGCCTGGGCCTCGGCCATCCCCCTTTGGCGTGGAGGGAAAAGAATGCCAGCCGAAGGAAGATCGTTCCGGCAGTGGCGCGTAGGCTCCTTTTCCATGGGCCTGGTACTGGTGCTCCTGGGGGTAGCCCTGCTGGTTGCTCAGGACGGCCCGGGGAGGGTCCTGGAGTTGGTTCACCGGTGGTGGCCGGTGACCCCGATCCTTCTAGGGGGAGAAATCCTGCTGGCCGGGTATTTTGTCCGGGATGAGAAGCCCCGGCTTAAATACGACTGGTTGGCCATTATCGCGGTGATCGCCGTAGTCATGTTCACCCTGGGGCTGGCTGGCCTGGCCGCCAGCGGGGTGTTGCCGGCCTTGGAACGCAGTTTTAGCGCCGCCGAGTACACGGTGGCCTTGCCGGAATTAAGCATTCCGCCGGGTGAAGGCGTGACCGGGATAGTGGTGCAGGGTGCCGGCGACCGGGTGGAAATCCGCTCTTCCACAGGCCCGGAAGTTCTCCTTTTCGGGCAAGCCCATATCCGGGCGGTTTCAGAGCAAGAGGCCCGCAGCCTGGCCAGCCTGGCGGCAGCCTCTACCCGCCGGGCCGGGGATACCCTCTTTCTTACCCTGAGTGATGTCCCTGTCCCCCGGGATTTCAGTCCGGGTCACCCGGAGCAGCAGTGGACTTTGCTGGTCCCGGCCGGTATGCGCCTGGAGTTTAAGTCCGGCCCCACGGCCGGGACGGTCAATCTGGTGCTGGATCACCTGGCAGCCGACTGGACGGTGCAGAACGCGGGACAGGTCAAGGCCACCCTGAGTTCTGACCTGCCTCTCCGGGTAAGGGCCAGGGTCCCCCGTCGGGAGTTTTTGACCGGGGATCTACCGTGGCGGGTGGAGCCCGGGCATGATGCGCTTCCTAGCCCCGCTAGCGGAGAGAGGGCCTTTCCCTCCTCCGGCGTGACCGCCGCGGCCACCTTGGGAGAGGGAGGTTTTCTCCTGCACATTGATGGTGGAAGCACTGTGGATATCCGTGTCTCCGGACGGCCCTGACGGCGATCTTCCTCCATCGGTGATCCGGGGCGGAAATGGAACTGGCCATCGTAGAGAGAAATGCCGGTTACTTTCCCTGGCCCTGGCCTGAGCCCTGGGGCCCCAGTTCCCGGCCGCAGTAAGGGCAGAACTGCCACCATTCTTCGGTGCCCTGGCCGCAAGATGGGCAGGAGGGGCGCTGCCGGGCGCCGCAGCGCGGGCACACCTGGTAGGCTGGGCTTAATTCCAGACCGCAGGTGGTACAGGCTACCTGGCGCCGCCGCACGATCAGGTAGCCCACTCCACCTACGGCATTGGTGAGGAGGGCGAGGATACCCCAGCCCGGCGTTCTTTCCGCGCTGGCGGGCGTCCAGGTAGACCTGCCCACCAGGATGCGTAGCGGCTCTTCCGCCTCGTTTTTAATGCTGTTGATGGCCAGTCCGGCCTGGACCTGCACCACTGCGGCCGCGGCCAGGAGCGCCAGGACGGCCAACACGGCCCAGGAGAGGTAGCGGGTAGCCCTGCCTCCGCCCCCGCTGCCTCCCGGCGGGCCGCCACGGCGGCTCAGAGCCAAGAAAACGATGCAGGCTGCCAGGACAGCCAGGCCGCCTAAGACCAGCCAGCCGGTATTGAAAGAGACGGTAGTCGCAGTCAAGGAAGGCGTGATTCAGGATCAAGCTATGCATCAGGCAGGCAGCCTTCAGAAAAAGCGTGCGGTACAGTTCCTTCCCGTCAAAGGTACCCTGGGGCCGGACCAGGGCCGATTCCAGCAGGGCGAGGTCCCTGAGGCCGGATACACCGCCTGTCCTGGCAATGGTTTCTGAATGGAGGGCCAGGACCACCTCCAAGCTCGGGTACTTCACTTGGCCAGGTCCTCCAGGGCCTCCTTGTTTTGTTCAATAAAGCGCCTGCCGACGGTTAACCAGTCGTGCACTTCCAGGTCAAACTTATTTTGAATGTAAGCCAGTAACTCCGCCACTGACCGGAATATCCTCGCCCTTGACCGGATATGTCTCCACCCGGGTTTCCACCTTCGTTTCCACCAGTTCCCTGCAGTTGGGGCAATAGACCCGATCAGCCAAGGAAACCACCCCCAGACAATGGTTCTTGCTGGAAGGGCTAAGACTTACTTCAGGTAACGCTTGATTTCTTCCCAAAACCCTTCGTGGGAACCCAGACCAATGACATACACGGTCTGTTCTTCCCGGTCGATAAAATACGCCACCCTGTAACTTGTGCAGCGGTAAGAGAAACCGTGTGCCCATACGCCCTGCAGGTCTCCAACTTTGCTCCGGCGAAAGGGTTGCTCGCATACCTCCCGTAAACATTCCCGAAATTCCCGGATGAGCTGCTGGTCCCTTAGTTTGCGTAACTGTTTCTCTGCGCGCGGTAGCAAAACCGCTTTATACATCGTCCTCACCCAGCAACTCGCGGAACACGGCGTCCGCCGGCTGGCCTTTTCCCGCTTGGGCCTCCTTGCGCGCCTCTTCGACCATGCTGCCTAACGCCTGCAGGGCCTTCCTTTTCCTTGCCTCAAACTCGGCCAGCAGGGTTTCCCCCTGGTAGCCTTCGGCGATGAGCGACCGCAGGATGTCGGTGGAGAAATCCCAAAAAGAATCTTCGCGCACCGGCTCCAAGACCAACCGCTCCCCTTCCAGGTAACACTTTACCGTGTCGCCCAGTCGCAGTTTATCAAAATACGCCTTAGGAATGGTAAACTGCCGCTTGCTTGTTACACGCACCATCCTGTATCCTGGTTCGGACACTGCCATACACCTCTATCCTTATTTCCTTGTTCCTTGCTCTTTATTATACCATTTGGGCGCAAGGCAATCAAGGATCGAAGGCCATATAGGGTGTCACGGCAACCCGTCCGGCACGTCGGTGGTGATGGCCACCGGCACGGAAACCGTGGCGAAAAGGCCGGCAAAGACCGGCCGCACGGGCACCCGGATCTGGGAGTAGACCGATACCTCCGTTACCTGGTTACCCGGGCCGTCGGTGTTAGGTAGGTCCCCGGGGTTGAACACCCGGAAGTCCACTACCTGCACCGGCCCCGCCGCCGGGCTGCCCGGCCGGGGGTTAAGGTTGCCGTCCAGGCGCAGGTTTTGGGCCAGGAACTCCCGGAAGGTATCCTGGGCAGCGATCTCGTTGAGATACAGGTCACCGTCCGCCAGCCGCTCCCGGTCAAGCTCCCGGTAGACCGCCAGGTTGCTGTAGTCCAGAGCCTGTTTAATGGCATCCCGCCGGGCGTAGAGGAAGGCGGCGTCAAAGGCCAGGGCGAAGAGCATCATGGCCATCATCACGGTGACGACGCCGATGAGGGCTGAGGCCGCGCCTTTCCTGTCCCGCCAAAAGCTCATGTGCATCCCCAGCTTTGCTTCTAAAAGTTGGACGGCTGCGGTTGTAAGTTTCTACCGCTTCCGGTATAATGGTGGGGAGGAGGTGTTTCCATGCTCCCATCCCCCAAGGTAAGTAAGCACGTGGCTGCCATAAAGAAAGACCAGTTGAGCCGGGAAGAGCTGCGCGAGCTGCTTAAGGTGATTGCCCAGGATTTTGATATTCCCATTGAAATCGGCGAGGAAGGCGACCAGGACGACTTCTGGAACCTGTCCCCCGAAGAAAGCCAGCGTTTCCATGACCTCCTGGGCAGGGCGGCGGATGACCTTAGAGCCCTTGCCGGAAAGGCGTGACGCCTTATTAGACAATAGCTTCAGCGTCACCCACAGAATTTCTTTCTTACACCTCTCGTGGTGAGAACAACATAGAAGGGTTTTGTCAAGTCCCGTTTTCGGCGATTATTGGCTATTTGGGCCGTT
>SLTJ01000020.1 GCA_004347685.1 Clostridia bacterium | reverse complement strand
CCATGCCTCCAAGTTGGGAGGAAGGGAGGCATTACTATCATACAAGGGGGGAAGCAGATGGGGAAAATCAAAAGCGCCATGGAAATTGCCCTGGAGCGTTCCCGCTCCATCGGAGCCGTTTCGGACCAGGAGGCCTGGGAACTGAAGGCCCGGCCCTACCGCGTTGCGGGCCAGGCCTTGGCTGAGCGTTATTTGAGCGGGGAATTTGCCGCTACCGAGATAGAAGCGCAGCTTCAGCGGCAGCCGGAAAACTTTCGCCCCGTCACCGCCAAAGCTTTCCTGGAGGGGCTCCTGGCGCGAATGGGCCTGGAAAACACCGGGAAGGTTCTGGAGGCGGTTGTGGCCCGGCGGCCGGATTCCGCCACCGGGCGTTGGGTGGAAGAAGTGAAAATGGCGCACCGCCAATATCATGAGCGGTTCAAGGCCGAGGTCAGTAAGGTGCAAGGTGGTTTCGTGGCGGAAAGGCGGCGGGACCTGGCCCGCTCCGGCATCAAAGGCTCGGCCATCAAGGGCTTTCCCTTCCAGGGAAGTGCGGCCTACCAGCGGGCGCTCCGCCAGGCCAATGACGATTACCGGCCAGTGGTGGAGCAGTTTCGGCGGTTCTTGCTTGGGAGCGAGTAGGCGCATGGCCCGGAGGCTGAAAATGGTATGGAGGCTAAAGGGAGATGGTCAGAGTGGCAAGGGGTTTTAGCATGAGTAATCGCGGGCCTGGCAGTCCTCTGGTGTCTGGCATCGCCGTCTGCCAGGGGGAAAGTCCGGTGGGTCCGGGTCTGGGTCCAGGCGGTCGGGTACGTAGCGGTCGGTGGCTGGCGGTACTCTTGCCGGCCCTGGCTTTTTTCTTTCTGTTTTGGCCGCTTTCAGGTCTAGAGTCACGCCGGGCATACGCCGGCCCGGCCGGCGAGGACTATGTCCCGGCCAGGCTGGTGGCTGGGGCTGTGGGGGCAGAGTTGGTCTGGATTCCCGAGGGGAAAAAGCTGGTCCTGGGGTACGGCGGGGAAGAGGTGACTTTTACATACGGAAGCCGGCAGGTGGAGTTATCTTCTGGCCCGACGTTGTTGGCGGTACCGCCGCGCCTGGAAAACGGGCAATTTCTCTTGCCGCTGGAGGCAGTTGGTTTGCTGGGCGTAAAAATGGGCGCCTGGTACGACCAGCCCCACGGCTATGTTCTGCCTTATCCGGCCGGATGGGAGGTGGACAATTCCCTGGCCCCGGTGCGGACCGTGTTCAGGGCTCCTGGCCGGGCCGTGGAGGTCTACCGTCAGGAACTGGACGGCGTTACTCCCCAGGCCTACGTGAATTACAGTACCCTGGCGGTGCGGCAGGAAAAGGCAGGGATAGAGTTTGGCGGGCAGCAGTTTCGCTGGCTGGGTGATCTCCCGGTTCTAGAGCTGACGTGGTCAAGGCCGGAGCTGGCCCTGCGGTCGCGGGATCTGAACTACTACCGGCAGGTTAACGTTATCGCCAGTAACCGGGTGGTATACACCTTTATGCTCAAGGCCACCTCGGCGGAGTTCCCCCGGGCCAGCGCCATGCTGGATCTGATGCTGTCCGGATTGGAGCTTTTCCCTCCCCGGGGCGAGGCAGCCTGGCCGGCGCGGGAGCCGGGTCAGGAGCAGGGGCCGGGCCGCAAGGATCTTCTCTGGCCCCTGCCGGAAAAAGGGCTGGTATGGGGAATATACCAGCCGGGAGCACCGGCCAATCCACAGGCCGCGGCCGGGCTGGAGGCTGAGATAGGCAAGCGTTTTGGCTTGTTTCTTACCTACCAGAGCTGGGGCCGGCCCTTTCCGGCGGTGGACCTGGAGCCGGCCTACGCCCAGGGCCGGATGGGAATGGTTACCTTGCAGTCCTGGGTGCCGGAGGACGGCACGGACACGGTCCTAACCCTGCGCCTTTTGGACGGCGATTTTGATTCTTACCTCCGGCAGTATGCCCGGGACGCCGCCCGGTTTGGCCAGCCCTTTTTCTTCCGCTTTGACAACGAGATGAACGGTGACTGGGACCCCTGGTGCGCCCTCCATTACGGTCAGGATACGGATTTATACAAGGAAGCCTGGCGGCACGTCTATCATATCTTCCAGGAGGAAGGGGCCACCAACGCTATCTTTGTCTGGAACCCCCTGGATACCTCTTACCCTGATTTCGCCTGGAATAACGCCCACCTGTATTATCCTGGCGACGAGTATGTGGACTGGGTGGGGATGACCGGGTATAATTCTGGAGACGCCTTTTCCTGGGGTCGCTGGCGCAGTTTCTACCAGATTTATGGGCCTGTATACCGGTCTTACCGGCAGCTTTACCCGGGCAAGCCGCTGATGATCACTGAGTTTGCCAGCCACGAAGGTGGCGGCGACAAGGCGGCCTGGATCAGCAACGCTTTCTGGTACCTGGAGCACACCTTTCCGCAAATAAAGATCGCCGTTTGGTGGAACAGCGTGGACGGGCCCAGGCGGTACTACCTGGATTCTTCGCCGGCGGCCAGACAGGCCTTCGTTACAGGTATGCAGGACGAATATTTTGTGGACCCCACCAGGAACCAGGCGGCTAAAGCCCGGCAGCTCGGCCCGCCGGGACCATGATGAGTTGAGGTGATGATTTTGGGTGTTAACCCGGTAGAAGAAGTGAAAAACCAAGTGTACCAAGTTCTGGTCCGGGCCGCCGAGACGGGGCGGCAGGCGGGAGAACTCACCTACTCCGTCCGTCCGGATTTCGTCATCGAGGTGCCGCGGGAAGCGGAGCACGGTGCTTTCGCCACCAACCTGGCCATGCTGCTGGCCCGGGAGAACAGGAGGCCGCCGCGGGAGTTGGCCGGTATCCTGGTCAACCGCATGGACTTGAGCGGCACTTGGGTGGCCCAGGCGGAGGTGGCTGGCCCGGGCTTCATCAATTTCCACCTGGATCCCGGCTGGCTGCAACAGGTGCCGCTGGTGGTGGAAGCCGAAGGCCGGCATTACGGTACCAGCTCCCTGGGACAGGGGCAGAAAGTGCAGGTGGAGTTTGTCAGCGCCAACCCTACCGGCGTGCTGCACATGGGGAACGCCCGGGGCGCGGCCCTGGGCGATAGCATGGCCAACCTGCTGGAGGCAGCGGGGTATGAGGTGACGCGGGAATTCTATATCAACGACGCTGGCAACCAGATCGAGAACTTTGCCCGGTCGCTCGAGGCCCGCTACCTGCAGTTGTTGGGCCAGGACGTGCCCCTGCCGGACGAGGGCTACCACGGCGAAGACCTGACCGAAACCATGCGTCATTTCCTCAGCCAGCGGGGGGAAGAGGCCCGGCACCTCGCTCCGGGGGAGAGGCGGCAGGTGCTGGTGGAATTTGCCCTGCAGGAGAAGCTGGCGGACATCCGTCGGAGCCTGGCCGACTTCGGGGTGGAATACGACGTGTGGTTCAGCGAGCAAACCCTGCATGCCTCGGGGGAGGTGCAGCGGGCTATCGAAGAACTGCGTACCCGGGGTCATATCTACGAGCATGAAGGCGCCTTGTGGTTCAAGACCTCGGCCTTTGGCGACAGCAAGGACGAGGTGGTGGTGCGCTCCAACGGCGTGCCCACTTACTTTGCGGCTGACATCGCCTATCACCGTAACAAGTTTGAGCGTGGCTTCGGCCGGGTGATAAACATCTGGGGCGCTGACCACCACGGCCACGTGGACCGGCTGCGGGGGGCCATGCAGGCCCTGGGCTATGACCCGGGCCGGCTGACCATTATTCTCATGCAACTGGTGCGATTGTTCTCCGGCGGCGAGATCTTGCGCATGTCCAAAAGGACCGGCACCTATGTCACCCTGGACGAGCTGGTGGAGGAAGTGGGCCGGGACGCGGCCAGATATTTCTTCCTCATGCGCAGTGCAGACAGCCACCTGGACTTTGACCTGGACCTGGCCAAAAGCCAGTCCCAGGAGAACCCAGTCTACTACGTCCAGTACGCCCACGCCCGGATCATGAGCATCATGCGGCAGGCGGCGGCGCGGGACTACCAGGTGCGGCCGGCGGCCGAGGTGAAGCTGGACCTATTGCGAGCCAAGGAAGAGCTGGCTATGCTGCGGCACCTGGCCGACTATCCCGATTTGGTGGCCGGAGCGGCCCGGGCCCTGGAGCCCCACCGCCTGCCGCGCTATGCTCACGAGCTGGCCTCCATCTTCCACCAGTTTTACACCAACTGTCGGGTACTTACTGAAGACAGGGAGCTGCGCGAGGCCCGCCTGGCCCTGACCCGGGCGGCGCAGATCGTGCTGGCCAACGTTCTGGGCCTGATGGGCGTCACCGCCCCAGAAAGAATGTAGGAAAGAGACAAGATTTTCAGGGGGTTGTAGGCGGGGATGGCTAAATTTATTTTCATTACCGGCGGGGTGGTTTCTTCTCTGGGCAAGGGAATAAGCGCCGCCTCCCTGGGCCGGCTCTTAAAGAACCGGGGGCTGAAGGTGGCCATTCAGAAATTCGATCCGTATATCAATGTGGATGCTGGCACCATGAACCCTTACCAGCACGGCGAAGTTTTTGTCACCGGGGACGGGGCCGAGACCGACCTGGACCTGGGCCATTATGAGCGCTTTGTGGATGTAAACCTGACTAAGAATTCCAACGTGACCGCAGGCAAGATTTACTGGTCGGTGATCAACAAGGAACGGCGGGGAGATTATCTCGGCGGCACCATCCAGATAATCCCGCACATTACCAATGAAATTAAAGAGAGGATCTACCGGGTGGCCGAGCAGGACGAGACGGACGTGGTTATTACCGAGATCGGCGGGACAGTAGGTGACATCGAATCCTTGCCTTTTCTCGAGGCCATCCGCCAGATGAAAAGCGATATCGGCCGGGAGAATGTCATGTATCTCCACGTCACCCTAGTGCCATATCTGGCCGCCGCCGGGGAGGCCAAGACCAAGCCCACCCAGCACAGCGTCAAGGAACTGCGCTCCATCGGCATCCAACCCGATGTGATAATCTGTCGCACCCAGATGCCCCTTTCCCGGGAGATGGTGGACAAGATCGCCCTGTTCTGCGATATTGGCCGCCGGGCGGTCGTCCAGGCGGTGGATGTTGATTGCATCTACGAAGTGCCCTTGATGCTGAGAAATGAAGGGCTGGACGAGATTGTGGTACGCCATTTCGGCCTGGACTGCCCGCCGGCCGAAGTGGGCGAATGGGAGGCCATGGTCCAGGGTATGAAGCACCCCCGGCAGCGGGTGGAGATTGCCCTGGTGGGAAAGTACGTGGAACTGCCCGACGCCTACCTCAGCGTGGCCGAGGCCCTGCGGCACGGCGGCATTTACCACCAGGCCAGCGTGGATATCAAGATGGTGGGAGCGTCTTCTTTGAGCGGGGAGAACGCGGCGGAGGTACTGGGGTCGGTGCATGGCATCCTGGTGCCGGGCGGCTTTGGCGACCGGGGCATCGAGGGCAAAATGGCGGCCATTACTTATGCCCGGGAACACCGGGTGCCTTTCCTGGGGATCTGCCTGGGCATGCAATTGGCAGTGGTGGAATTTGCCCGGCAGGTCTGCGGCCTGGAAGGAGCCCACAGCTCGGAGTTCGAGCCCGATACCCCCTACCCGGTGATTGACCTGCTGCCGGAACAAAAGGAGATCGAGGATAAGGGCGGCACCATGCGGCTGGGGACGTTCCCGTGCAAGGTGACCTTCGGGACGCGGACCTACCAGGCTTACCAGCAAGAAGTGGTTTACGAGCGGCACCGGCACCGTTATGAGTTCAACAACGCCTTTCGCAGCGAACTCACCCAGTGCGGGTTGGTTGTCTCCGGTACTTCCCCAGACGACCGGCTGGTGGAGGCCATTGAGATACTCGACCACCCCTGGTTTGTGGCCTGCCAGTTCCACCCGGAATTCAAGTCCCGTCCCAACCGGCCCCACCCTCTCTTCCGGGACTTTGTCGGCGCGGCCCTGGAAAAGAAGAAGTCGGGAGTTGAGGGTTAGAGATGCCGCGGGACTCCATCGTGCGGTATAGATTGGGTATAGATATGGTAGCTGGAGCCAGAATAGTAAAGAGGCGCCATGGGGGTGGAATGGCGGGCGCGAGGCAAGGGGACGAGGGAGGAGAGGTTTTTTGCCCTGGAAAGCACGGCTGATTGAGGCCAGCGAAAGGGAGCAATACGACGCCTTTGTGGCTTCCCACCCCAAAGGCCATATTCTGCAGTCCTTTGCCTGGGGTGAGGTGAAGGCGGCTACGGGCTGGCATCCCCTGCGCCTGGTGGTGGAGGAAGAGGGCCAGATGGTGGCGGCGGTGCTGCTGCTCGAGCGTCCCATCCCGTTTATCCGGCGGTCTCTCTTTTACGCCCCCCGGGGACCGGTCCTAGACCTGCGCCATGAGGCCTTATTTGCTTTTCTCCTGGCGGAAATAGCCGGGCTGGCCAGGCGGCGCCGGGCAATTCTGTTGAAGCTTGATCCTGATGTGCCAGCCGGGGAGACCTGGCTGGCAGACTACCTGCGCTCCTGCGGCTTCGGCCCGGCCCAGGCCACGGCCGGGTTTGAAGGCACCCAGCCGCGTTTTGTCTTCCGCCTGGACCTTACCCCCGGACTAGACGCGCTTTTTGCGGCTTTTCACCCCAAAACGCGGTACAACATCCGCCTGGCCAGCCGCCGGGGCGTGGAAATCAAGGAAAACTGTACGCGGGATGACCTGCGGGTCTTTTACGACCTGCTGCTGGAGACGGCGCACCGGGACCGGTTCCTGGTGCGCTCCTATGGATATTTTGAGGTTCTGTGGCGGGAACTGGTGGAGCACGGTCTGGCCCGCCTCTTTCTGGCCACCTACCAGGGGGGGGTCATTGCCGGTACCCTGGCTTTTATCCTCGGGGATAAGGCGTGGTATATTTACGGGGCTTCCAGCAACCGGTACCGGGAAGTCATGCCCAATTACCTCCTGCAGTGGCACATGATCCGCTGGGCCAGGGAAAACGGCTGCACCATGTACGACTTCCGTGGCGTACCGGGGGACCTGTCCCCGGATAACCCCCTGTACGGCCTGTACCGTTTTAAGAAGGGCTTTGCCGGGGAATACACCGAGTTTATCGGTGAGTACGACCTGGCCTATTCGCCATTTTATTACTGGCTGTGGAACGTGGCCGAACCGCTGTACTACCGGGGGGTACGTCACCTGCGCCGTCAGGGGCGGGGGGAATGACGGCGGCTGTGGCGGGTCCTGTACGCTGTCACTATCGGGTGCAAGTACTCGTACTAACATCAAGGGGAGGAGAAGCGAAGCAGGTGGGGGGCAGCCAGCGTAATTGCCAGCGAAAGACCTGCGTGAGAAAGGGACGAGCTTGGGAGTGGCGGAAACGGAGATAGAGGGAATGCCTGCCTGGGCGGAAGTAAGTTTAGAAGCCATTAGCGCCAATGTGGCCACCATCCGCGGCCTCTTGGCTCCAGGCACCCGCCTCATGGCCGTGGTCAAAGATGATGGGTATGGGTGTGGCGCGGTGGAAGTGGCCCGGGCCGCCCTGGAGGCCGGGGCCGACATGCTCGGGGTCACGCACCTGGAGGAAGGCCTCGAGTTGCGCCGAGCCGGGATTGCGGCCCCGATCCTGCTCTTTCGTCCGCTGCTGGCGCCAGAAGTAAAGACAGCGGTGGATCACGGCCTGACGGTAACTGTGGCCAGCCTCCATGATCTGGAGGTGCTGGGGGCGGCCTTGTGCGGAGGGGCGGGGGCGCCCAAGGTCCACCTCAAGATCGAGACCGGCCTGGGCCGCCTGGGCTTGCGGCCAGGGCCGGAGCTAGCCGCGGCCGCGACCTGGCTGCGGGAACACCCGGAGGTCGAGGTGGAAGGGGTGTACAGCCACCTGGCCACGGCCGCCTGGGGTGCCAAAGGTTTTGCCCGGCGGCAGTTTGCCCGGTTTGTCGGGGCCTTGGAACAGTTGCAGGTAGCAGGTTTTACCGGGTTGGTACGCCACCTGTGCAACAGCGCCGCGACGGTAAGATTTCCGGAAATGCACCTGGACATGGTGCGGGTAGGCTCCGCCCTCTACGGTCCCCTGGCCGGCCTTTCCCGGACCAGGGAGGGAGAGCCCTTGGGCCTGCAGCCGGCCTGGCAGGCCAGGTGCCGGGTACTGGAAGTATCCGATGTGCCGGCCGGTACCACCGTGGGCTACGGCCGCGATTACCGGGTACGGCGGCCGACCCGGCTGGCCGTGCTGCCGGTGGGGTATGCCGAGGGGTTCGGGGTAGGGCCGGATCTTCGTCCCCGAGGATGGTTTGACTTTTTGCTGGTGGTGGCCAAGCTGTTTCTGATCGCCCTGGGCCGGCCGGTGGGTCCGGCCAAGGTATGGGCCGGTGGCCGGCCGGTGCGGATAGCTGGCCGCGTCGGTATGCAGTTGACGGTAGTGGATGTGGGCCCGGATGCGGCCGTGCGTCCTGGAACGGTGGTGAGTCTCGGTATGCGGCACACGATAGCCGGTCCGCGGCTAGCTCGGGTATATGTAAGCCGGGGAGCGGTGGTGGGGGTGCCAGCGGCCGGAGGAGAAAACCTTCCCGGTGCGGGGCCGGAAGTGAGATAGCCAGCCGAGGAGAGAAATTATGTTAATTTCCTACGGAGGGGGTTGTCCTGTATGCGGCAGCGGGTAGTAGTGGCCGGGCTGGTGGTGGTCCTGGTGGCAGTGCTGGGGTTGGCTTTCTGGCTTCCCGGGCGCGGGCGTCCGGGGCTCGGTGGCGGTGCCGGCGGTAGCGTGGGGATCGTCGCCATCGAAGGAGTTATCAGTGACGGTAGCAGCAGCGGCGGGCTACTTGGAGCGGTGGTTGGAGCCCGCACCGTGGTAGAGCAGCTACGGCAGGCTGAGGAGGACGGTAATGTCAAAGCGGTGGTGCTGCGCCTCAATAGCCCCGGCGGCAGCGCAGCCGCTTCCCAGGAGATTGCCCGGGCCGTGCAGCGCCTGCGGGAGGCTGGCAAGCCAGTGGTGGCCTCTATGGGCGATACGGCCGCCTCAGGGGCCTACTGGGTGGCCTCCGCCGCCGATAAGATCGTCGCCGACCCGGCCACCATCACCGGGAGCATCGGCGTTATCATCCAGGTACAGAACCTGCAGGAGCTTTACGACAAGCTAGGAATCGACTCTCAGGTTATCAAAAGTGGGCCCCACAAGGATATGGGTTCGGGAAACCGCCCTCTGACCTCCGCGGAGAAGGACATCTTTCAGGGCATGGTGGACGACATCTACGACCAGTTTGTGGAGGCCGTGGCTGCCGGCCGCGGTCTCTCACGGCAAGAAGTGGCCCGGCTGGCCGACGGCCGCGTCTATACCGGGCGCCAGGCCCGGCAACTGGGCCTGGTGGATACCCTGGGCGACTACCGGGAGGCCCTCTCCCTGGCGGCTTCCCTGGCTGGCCTCCCCGAGCCGCCGGCGGTGAAAACCTTTACCCGCCCCAGCCCCTGGAGCTTTATCCTGTCACAGATACAGTCCGCGCCTTATCACCTCCGTCTCCCGGCCTTCCAGCCGGATTATTGGCTGTTGGCGCCGGCCATCGAGCCGGCCCAGTAAACTTGGTTCTGACGTCTTCGCCCAAAAGAAAGGAAATCGCCGCAGGTTCGGTTCTGCCTGGTCCGGGGTTTTAGCTAAACAGACGAGGAAAAGGGGGTTTTCTGGTGGAGACGGAAACAGGTAATGGCGGCCACATGCCTCGCGACGACCAGCCCATGTCGCTCATTGAACTTGTTTATGCGGTGTTGTTCCGGCCCGTGTCTGCTCTTGGGTACGTGGCCCGCGCCCGGCCGGTCAAAGAGGCTCTGGTGGTGGCCTTCGCCGTTTATATCTTCCAAGGGTTACTGGCGTCAGCCCGGTTACCCGCCGAGCTAACCGCCCGGTTGCCGGCCGAGGCTGGTCTTGTCCCCGGCGGGCTGCCGGCCTCCCTCGGCTTTCCTGTCTTCGTTACCTCAGTGTTGGCGGCCGCGGTGGGCTGGTTCCTGGCAACGGCCGTTTTTCACCTGCTCGCTGGGTTTATGGGCCATAGTGGCTCAGGAACGGCCCTTTTTGCCGGCTTGGGGTTCGCGGCCCTGCCCCTGGCCTTCGGCGCTACCGGTAACTTTATCCTGGGAAGCCTGGCCGGGCTGGGCAGCCTCGCCGCCCTGACCACGGTAGCCGGCCTGGCATGGAGCCTGAGCCTGGTGGCTGTGGCCATCCGGGAGACCTATGGGACAACCACCGGCCGGGCCACGGCCGTGCTTTTTCTCCCCTTGGCGGCTATTATCGGTATAATTATCATTATAACGGTAACCATGGTCATCGCGGCCCTGCCCCTGGTCAATTATTTTGGCGCGCATTCCCTCTAAAAGCAGGAATTACCGCCACGGTGAAGAATTATTCGTTAGCCAGGCCGGGTTTAGAACCCGCCTCTCCTGCAGGTCGTACCCTTGTTATAGCATGATACAGCCGACCAGCAGGAATCACGTTTTTTTCGTAAAAATTAAGGAGTGAGTAAAGTTGGACAAGATGCCGTGGCAGGCAGTATTATTCCAGTCGTTTCCGGAGAGCGTCGCTTTTATTTGTCTGGGGCTGGTGCTGGTCGGGTTCAAGCCCCGGTGGTACCGGGTGGCGCTGGCGGCTACCATATTCACAGTAGCCTCTTACGTGATAAGAGGTTTACCTATTCCCTTCGGCATTCACACGCTGCTCATGCTCCCGGTGCTGGTGGTGGTAACTGCCGTGATAGCTGGAGTTGGCTGGAGAGGTGGGGCGATGGCAGCTATAGTTGGGTTGTTCGGTCTACTCGTGCTGGAGAGTTTTATGACACCGTTACTGCTATCTCTATCCGGGCTTTCTCTGCCGGAAGCATTACATAACACCTGGTTACGTGTACTGATTCCTGCCCCTCAAACGGCCACATTGGCCGGGATAACATACTTGTGTTATCGCTTCAACTGGTATCTGGTTCGGGCCGACGAGTTGGACGAAGACGAAGATGATGCTTCTCCTTTCTAAAGGCGGTGGGGTGAAGCTTGAAAAAATCATATCAGGTGGTCGTCTTTCTTATTTTGGGACAGGCTATCGTCCTTGCCGTAATCAACAGCATGATTGATTTTTATCAGTCAGGGGCTTTTCCGGTGGCATCTCCCGAGCTTCTCCAGGCGATGGGCGGGCTATTTATCGTTTTTTATACCCTGTGTATGGCCCTGTTCCTGCGCTACATATTTACCAAGGTGAAAGAGGAAGTTGAGTATAAAGCTCAGAAACGGTACACGGATAACATCAACGACCTGATCGCCGCGGTCCGCTCCCAGCGCCACGACTTCATCAACCACGTCCAGGCCGTTTACGGCCTGATCAAGACCGGGCAGGTGGAGGCGGCCAGGGAGTATATCGAGGAGGTTTACGGTGAGGTAAAGCAGGCGGGAGAGGTTCTTTCCCTCAACCGGCCGGAAATAAGCGCCTTATTGCATGCCAAGGAGGGCCTGGCCGCGGCCCGGGGGGCAAAGCTGCAAATCAAGGTAGACCCTGGCTTTGGCCGTATCCCGGTGGACGGGGCGGACTTCAACCGCATTGTCGGCAACCTGGTGGACAATGCCCTGGATGCCGTAAGCGGCCTGGAAGATGACCGGCGGGGGGTGAAGGTGGAGATGCTCTGCGAGGGCTCCACCTACCAGGTGCGGGTGAGTAACCCCGGCCCGCCCATCCCGCCGGAGCTGCGACAGCGCATCTTCGCGCGCGGCTTTACCACCAAGAAGGGCGAGCATCAGGGCCTGGGCCTATACGCTGTCCAGAGCCTGGCCAGCCGCTACGGCGGCATGGTAGGTTTGAACTCAACGAAGGAGTGTACTGCCTTTACGGTGACCTTTGCCGCGAAAAAAGCCAGAGCTAAGACAGGAGTGAGCTAGAAAGTTGGTGCGCAGCGTACATGACTTTTCCGTTCTTGCTGGGGAAAGAGTCGCCCGGGGGAGTGGGCAGGAGGAGCAGGCCGCAGTGCTGACCTACGGCCTGGAGGTGCTCCTGGGGATCGTGATTGAGGCAGGGGTCATTTTAGGTCTGGCTTGGCTTCTCGGGATCACAGCCACCGCAATCGTCATTTTGGTCAGCTTCCTCAGCTTCCGCCTGCTTTCCGGCGGCAGCCACTGTACCGCCTACTACCGCTGCCTGCTTTTGAGCACCATTGTTTTTCTTTCCCTGGCCGCCTTGGCCGGGCCCCTGGGCGATCTGGTAACCTCCCGGCCCTGGGTTATGGCCGTGACCGGCCTGGGAATATTCTTCATGACCTGGCGCTGGGCCCCGGTAGATACGCCCCAGAAGCCCCTGCCGCCAGAAAAGCTCCCGGCGCGGCGCTTTTGGTGCCAGTTTTACATCCTGGCCTGGTACGTACTGATTTCCTACCTGCCCCTGCCCCCGGCCTGGCTGGGGGCCACCCTGCTCGGGGTGCTGTGGCAGGCCTTCAGCGTTACCCCGGCCGGCGAGAAGTTTACTCGCGGCGCCGACTTCTTGCTGGCCTTAGCAGTATTTAAGAAGGAGGAGGTGAAAGAGCGTGTGGTCGCAGATTAAGTATTATGCCTTGAGCCTGGCAGCAGTCGTTTTGACCCTGGTCGCTGTGGGTGGCATCAATCCTACCAGCGCAGGTGTTTGGTACGAGCCCGAGCTGCCGGCCCAGTTGCGGCGGTGGTAGGCAGGTGAGAAGGCGGAAACGGCAATGGTGTTGAAGGTCTTGATCGTTGACGACAACCCGGGAGCCCGAGCCCTGGTCAGGAGTTGCCTGGAGGGGCTGGAAGGTATCGAGGTGGTCGCCGAAGCGGCGTCGGGAGAAGAGGCCCTGGTCCAGGCCGGGGCCCACGTCCCCGACGTGGTGATCCTGGACGTGGACATGCCGGATATGGGCGGCATTGAGGTGGCGCGTCACCTCAACGAACTGCTGCCCTCGGTCTACCTGGTCTTTGTCACGGCTTACCCGGAGTATGCCCTGGAGGCTTTCGAGGTCTACTCCTACGACTACATCGTCAAGCCGATTGACGAAGACCGGGTGCGGAAGACTCTGTTGCGTATCAAGCAGCGGGCGCGGGCAGAGGACAGGGAGATCAACGAGTTGGTCCGGGTCTTGAACCGACCGAACCGTCTCAGCATCAAGAACGGGCACGAGATAGTGTTCATTGAGGTAGAGAAGATCGTCTGCATGGAGAAGGACAAGAAAAAGACGGTAATCTACACAGTGGACAACAAGTACTATACCAATGAACCCTTAACTTCGATTGAGAGGAGGCTGAACAACCAGAGCTTCTTCCGCTCCCACAAGTCTTACGTCATCAATTTGCAGATGATTGAGCGGATAATTCCCTGGACCAACGGGACATACCTGGTAAAATTCCGCTACACGAACAATGATGCTCTTTTGAGCCGGGCCCAGGCCAAAGTTTTACCAGAAGTTTTTTGAGCGAAGCGAATCCCCATCAAATAAAGCGGGCAGGTGATGTTCGTGGCAGGGGAAGTAAGCATGCCATCGGTCATGGCGGTTGATGACCAGGTGGGAGTACGGCGGTTGCTCTATGAGGTACTAAAAGAGGAATACGAGGTAATCCTGGCTGCCAGTGGACCCGAGGCCATAGAAAAAGTCATGGCCCAGAAGCCGCAGCTAGTGCTCATGGACCTGAAGATGCCTGGCATGAGCGGGATGCAGGCCCTGCGGGAAATGCGGCGGCTTGGCTATGACGGCCCGGCCATCATGATGACAGCTTATGACGAGCTGGACCTGGTGGATCAGGCTAAAAGGCTCGGAGTGCAGCATTACCTCGTCAAGCCTTTTGCGGTGGATGATTTGAAACGGATTGTCAGTGAGCAGGTAGGAACAGCCTGCAGCAAGCCGAGCGAAATGATTCATTAACATTCCCCTTAAAGATTCCCGGCCGGGAATCTTTTCTTTTGCCCCAGCAGGATTCGGGCGCCGGGTGGCGAAAATAATGGCCCAAGGAGGGCTTCTCCATGTTGCTTCCTGCAGATGCGGTTATTGCCTTGCGCTGCCCGGTGTGCGGGCGGGTGGAACTGAAATCGCTCTCCCTGTTTGCCTTTGCCAGGGGGCGGGCGGTGGAGCTGATCTGCGCCTGCGGGACGACCATTTTCCGCCTGGAAACGCGGGATAGGAAGCAATTTCTGGCCCGAGCCCATTGCATGGCTTGTGAAGAATGGCATGTCTTCGAGTGCCGGCGGCGTGATATCTGGTCTACCGAGGTCAAGGAACTGGTCTGTGAGGATATGGGGCTGGAAATCGGCATGGTCGGCCCTTACAGTAGCGTAAAGGCGCGGCTGCGGAGTCAGGAGAAGTCTCTGGCGGAAATGGCCAGGGATCTAGGGTTCAGCGCCTATTTTGAAAACGCGGATATCATGTGCGCCGTTCTGGAATATCTCTACGAGATGGCCGACAACGGCCGCCTGACCTGCCGGTGCGGTAACCGTGACGTGGAGGTAGAGATTTTCCCCGGATACATTCAGTTGCGGTGCGCTGAGTGCGGTGCCGGCGGGGTTGTGGCCGCCAAAGACAATGATGACCTGCTCCGGGTAGAGCAGGTGTGGGGGATGCGCCTGACTTCCAGGGGAGTGCACATGGAGAGGAGGCAGGCCGGTCCCCGTGACGGGCGGCGCTCGAAAAAATAGCAGGCGTTCGGGCCTCCTTGGTGCGGGTCACCCGGGCCGGGGGTTTTCCTGCGTATTTTCGGTTATGCTAATGCCGGGGTGAAGAATAATGTCCATGGTCAGTCTCAGAAGCCTCCTGGATGCCGCCACAGCCGGTCGCTACGCGGTAGGGGCCTTTAATTGTAATAATATGGAGATAGTCCAGGCCATTATCGGGGCCGCCGAAAAAGAAGCCTCCCCGGTGATTATCCAGGCCAGCCAGGGGGCGATAAAATACGCCGGCCTGGAGTACATTGCGGCCCTGGTGCGGGTGGCCGCGGAAAAAAGCGGGGTCCCTGTGGCCCTGCACCTGGACCACGGCACCAGTTTTGCCCAGGCCATGCAATGTATCAGGGCGGGTTTTACCTCGGTCATGTTTGACGGGTCGGCGTTGCCGCTGGAGGAGAATATCGCGATCACCCGGCGGATAGTCGAGGTGGCCCACGCGGTCGGGGTTTCAGTAGAGGCTGAGCTGGGGCGGATTCCGGGCACGGAGGACGAACTTTCCGTGGCTGAACAGCAGGCCCTTTTCACCGCTCCTGACCAGGCAAGTGAGTTTGCCGCGGCCACCGGCGTGGATGCCCTGGCCGTGGCTGTCGGCACGGCGCACGGGCATTACAAAGGGGAGCCAAAACTCGATTTTCCCAGACTAGCCCAGATTGCCAGCCAGGTTCCCGTCCCCCTCGTCCTCCACGGCTCCTCAGGCGTTCCTGATGACGCCATCCGCCAGGCGGTTTCCCTCGGCATCCGCAAGATCAATATTGATACCGATGTCCGTGAGGCCTTCAGCGGTAGTTTGCGGGAGACCCTGGCAGCGCAGGCGACCCAGACCGACCCACGGAAAATCCTCGGCCCGGCCCGGGAAGCCATGGAAGAAGTCGTCAGACGTAAAATGCGGGTTTTCGGCTGTGCCGGCAGGGCGGGTTAAAACTCGCCTCAGGATGCGGGCGGTATAAAAGAGCGCAGAGCCGTCTAAGATAAGAAGGAATTGGTATTTCTCTCTGCCGGGAAAAGGCCGGAGACCGAAGCCGGGCCGGAATACAGCCCGAACGCGACGTGGGAGCGAAGCGTCAGCCCTGCAGACGTCAGGCGGCTTTTGCACACCCTCACGGGTGAGGTTAAGGGGGAGAAGTATGCGGATATTCTTGGATACAGCCAATGTGGAGGAAATAAGGGAGGCCAGTGAACTGGGGGTCATCTCCGGGGTAACGACCAACCCTTCCCTTATTGCCAAGGAAGGCCGTAACTTTCAGCAGCTCGTCAAGGAAATAACGGGGCTGGTGGATGGGCCCATCAGCGTGGAGGCGGTCGCGCAGGAGGCGGGACAGATCATTGCTGAAGCCCGGATTCTGGCCGCCATGGGCGACAACGTGGTGGTGAAAATACCGGTTACCTCTCAGGGATTGAAGGCGGTAAAGGTCCTGGCGCGGGAAAACATCAAGACTAACGTGACCCTTATTTTTTCAGCGAACCAGGCTTTGCTTGCCGCCCTGGCCGGCGCCACCTACGTCAGCCCTTTTGTCGGCCGCCTGGATGACGCGGGTCATAACGGGATGGAGGTGGTAGCTGATATTGTCACTATATATGCTCAGTATGGTATGGAGACAGAAGTTATTGCGGCCAGTATACGCCATCCTTTACATCTCTTGGAGGCTGCCAGGATAGGAGCTGATATCGCCACCGTACCTTACGGCGTCTTGCAGCAATGCTTGCGCCATCCCCTCACTGACGTCGGCATCGAACGCTTTTTGGCTGATTGGGAAAAGGTAAAAGACAGGTAAGCAAGCGCCCGCCAGGAATTACCTTCGCTGCGGTGCTCCCGTAGGTACAGCCAGCGTCCGCCTTATTCCTTTGGTTCGAGTATCCACCCAGGCCTGAAAGTAAAGAAGAAATATGCCGGGCAGCATCGGAAATCCCCGGCCCTGTTCGTTCCCTGCCCAATATCCCTACAAATATCCCTACATATGGAACTGGAGGGTAACTGCCTTTGAATGCCGCGGAATTGGAAAATAAAACCATGGTAGAGTTGTATAAGATCGCCCGGGATCTGGAGATAATCGGGTATTCCCGTTTGCGCAAGCAGGAGCTTATTTTTGAGATCCTGAAGGTTATCACCCAGCGTGAAGGCCCGAAGGGAGATAACCTGTGGGCCCAGGGTGTCCTGGAAATCCTGCCGGACGGCTACGGGTTTCTCCGTCCCTTTGGTTTCACCCCCAGTGAAGAAGATATCTACGTCTCGCCGTCCCAGATACGCCGGCTGGATTTGCGCACCGGGGACCGGGTGGCGGGTCTGGTACGTCCGCCCAAGGAGGGGGAGCGGTTTTTTGCCCTGCTGCGGGTGGAATCGGTCAACGGCCTTGACCCGGACGCCGCGGCGCAGCGGCTGCACTTTGATGCCCTGACGCCCATTTTCCCCACGCAACGCCTCACCCTGGAAACCGAAGAAGCGGACGTTTCTACGCGGATTATTGACCTGATCGCGCCTATCGGCAAGGGACAGCGGGGCCTGATAGTGGCGCCGCCAAAGGCCGGCAAGACGGTACTCCTCAAAAAGATCGCCAACAGTATTACCACCAATTATGCCGAGATTACGTTGATGGTCTTATTGATAGACGAGCGTCCAGAAGAAGTAACTGACATGCAACGGTCGGTGAAGGGCGAGGTCATCAGCTCTACCTTTGATGAGCCGCCGGACAACCACGTGAAGGTGGGTGAACTGGTCCTGGAGCGGGCTAAACGCCTGGTGGAGCATAAGCGGGATGTGGTCATCCTGCTGGATTCCATTACCAGGCTGGCCCGGGCGCATAACCTGGTGATCCCGCCCAGCGGCCGGACCCTTTCCGGCGGCGTGGACCCGGCCGCCTTGCACAAGCCCAAACGTTTCTTCGGGGCGGCTCGGAATATTGAGGAGGGCGGTAGCCTCACCATCCTGGCCACGGCTCTGGTGGAAACCGGCAGCCGGATGGATGACGTGATCTTCGAGGAGTTCAAGGGCACGGGTAATATGGAACTCATCCTTGACCGCCGCCTATCCGAGCGCCGTATCTTCCCGGCCATTGATGTCAAAAGATCCGGCACCCGCCGGGAAGAGGCCCTCCTCAGCCCGGAGGAGCTTGAGCTGATGTGGCATTTCCGGCGGGAGACCAACAATGCGGGACCGGTTGAGGTGACGGAGATGTTCATTGATGCTATGCGTAAGACCAGGAGTAACCGCGATCTGCTCCGCGCTCTGCCCCAGTTTTTCCCCTCTTAAGAGGCATGTTGCGAGTTCCCGTAGCGGCACGAAAACCAAAATATCCGTGGCTGACATATTCATCCTCTTTTGATCCCACCTGGTAAGCGTGCTGCCAACAAGCTTGAAGCCGCTATGCGTGGCTGAGATACTCATCCTCTTTTGATCCCACCTGGCGGTACGGGGTTTCACAGAAGTTTGCCGGGGCGAAGAACATGAGTCGCGCCGTGGTGGCCGACTGGCGGACACACTTGTTGTCAAAACCTCAGGGCCGTGCTATAATGACTTTCAGTGCATGAGAGGGGTGATACGCAATGAAACAAGGATTGCATCCGGAGTACGGGCCGGCGCGTATCGTGTGCGCCTGCGGTAATGTTATTGAGACCCGGGCTACCAAAAAGGAGATGCGGGTGGAAGTTTGCTCCAACTGCCATCCATTTTATACTGGTAGCCGGCAGATGGTAGTTGAAAAGGGCGGCCGGATAGATAGGTTCAAGAAAAAGTATAATCTGTAAAGGGTTTGATCTGCCATGGCCCGGGAGGTATTTCAATACGGTGGGCAGGCCGTCATTGAAGGAGTCATGATGCGGGGGCCTCGGAAGATGGCGGTGGCTGTCCGGCGTGCGGACGGAGACATTGCCCTGGAGATCAGCGATTCTCCGCCCTGGGCCACCCTGTCCCGCTTCCTCAGTCTGCCCATGGTGCGCGGAGTAGTAGGGCTGATAGAATCCCTGGTCGTCGGGATTCAGGTTCTGACCTTTTCGGCCAACATGGCGGTGGGCGAAGATGAGGAACAGCTCCGGGTAATGGACATAGTTCTCAGCCTGCTGGTGGCCGTGGCGGTAGCCGTCTTGCTGTTTGTGGTGTTGCCCACGGCCGGTGGGCTTGTTTTCTCCGGCCTGCCACTCTGGGGGCAGAATCTCATTGAGGGCGGGCTGCGGCTGGCCATATTTATCCTCTACCTGGTGGCTATTTCCCGGATGCGGGATATTCGCCGGGTTTTCGCTTACCACGGCGCCGAGCACAAGGTCATCCATGCTTACGAGGCCGGGCGGCCCCTGGAAGTGCCTGAGGTGCGCCCGTTCTCCACCCTGCACCCCCGGTGCGGCACCAGCTTTTTGCTTATTGTTTTGCTGCTGACCGTCCTCTTTTTTTCTCTGGTGCCGGCTTCCACCCTGGGGATGCGGATAGTCTCGCGGGTGGTCCTCCTGCCGCTGGTGGCGGGAACGGGGTATGAGCTGCTTAAATTGAGCAGCCGCAATATGGATAAAGCCGTGGTGAGGTGGCTGGTGACACCCGGATTGTGGGTGCAGAAGCTTACCACCCGGGAGCCTGACGATGCGCAGCTTGAAGTAGCCATCAGCGCCCTCCAGGCCGTACTGGCTGGAAAAGAGAAGGTCGTAACGCCGTAGCCATGGCGGTGACAGACGTCCCTGACGCTATATGACAGGTGGAATCCATGTTTACCAAGCTCGAGGAAATCGAACAGCGGTATGAGGAGATAGCCCGGGACCTGGCCAGCCCGGAAGCCCTGGCTGACCTGAAGCGGTACCAGAGTCTTGCCCGCAACTACGCAGAACTGGGGGAAATCGTCACCGCTTACCGCAAGTTCAAGAAGGCACGGCTGGACCTGGAGGAAGCCAGGGAACTATTGCAGGCCGGCGATCCGGAGATGGGAGTGCTGGCCCAGGAAGAGGTGACCCGGCTGGAAAAAGAACTGCCCAGGATGGAAGAAAGGCTGCGCCTCTTGCTCCTGCCGAAAGACCCCGATGACGCCAAGGATGTCATTATGGAGATCCGAGCCGGGGCCGGCGGCGACGAAGCGGCTCTTTTTGCCGGGGACCTCTACCGCATGTACTCCAAGTATGCGGAAAACCGGGGCTGGCGCGTAGAGGTGATGGATAGTCACCCTACCGAACTGGGCGGTTTCAAGGAAATCATTTTTTCCGTTCAGGGTCGCGATGCGTACAGTCGCCTCAAGTACGAGAGCGGCGTCCACCGGGTGCAACGCGTGCCCGCCACGGAGTCCGGGGGCCGCATCCACACTTCCACTGCCACCGTGGCGGTTTTGCCCGAGGCCGAGGAAGTGGAGGTGGAAATAGCTCCGGAGGACTTGCGGATTGACGTTTTTTGTTCCAGCGGCCCCGGCGGCCAGTCAGTCAACACAACCCAGTCCGCAGTGCGCATTACCCACCTTCCGAGCGGGATGGTGGTCACTTGCCAGGACGAGAAGTCGCAGCATAAGAATAAAGACCGGGCCATGCGGGTGCTGAGGGCGCGCTTGCTCGAGCAGGCGCGGGAGGAGCAGGCCAATCAAACGGCTCAGGCCCGCCGGACCCAGGTCGGGACAGGAGATCGCAGCGAGCGCATCCGCACCTACAACTTCCCCCAGGTGCGGGTTACTGATCACCGTATTGGTCTGACTTTGCACAAGCTGGACCGGGTGCTGGAAGGGGAGCTGGACGAGATTATTGGAGCCCTGGTCCGGGAAGATCAGGCGGAAAAGCTGCGGAAGGCCGAGTAACCCGGTCTTCAGGGTATACAGGCTATGGCCGGCTGTGGCGAAGATTTTCCCCGTTCTCCAATGAAAAGACACCAGGCCCTGAGGTGGGCTGCCGGGGTTATGGGCAGCCGCCTGGAGGCGGAAGTGCTCCTGGCCTACATCCTGGCGGTGGACCGGGCGCAACTGCTGGCGTCCTTGCCGGACGAGCTTCCGGTTGCGGCCTGGCAGCGGTTCAGAAGCCTGGTGGCCAGGCGGACGGCCGGCTGGCCGCTGCAGTACCTTACCGGCCGGCAGGAGTTCATGTCTCTGGAGTTTGTGGTTAGTCCCGCAGTGCTGATTCCCCGCCCGGATACCGAGGTGCTGGTAGAGGAAGCCTTGCGGCTGCTGCCTGAGGAGGGGAATCCCCTGGTGGTGGATGTGGGGAGTGGCAGCGGGGCCATCGGCTTGAGTCTGGCCTGGTACTGCCCCGGGTGTCTGGTGGTGGCCACGGATAGCAGCCGCGTGGCTCTTCGGGTGGCCAGGTTAAATGCTTACCGCCTTTCCCTGTCCGACCGGATCAAGTTTTTCCATACTGACCTTCTCGAGGCTCCACGGCGACAGAACCTGCGGCCCCAGCTCGTGGTGTCCAATCCTCCGTATATTCCCTCCGGGCAGATAGAAAAGCTGCCGCGGGAAGTGCAGTTTGAACCGCGCCCGGCCCTAGACGGCGGTCCGGACGGGCTCGCGGTTTACCGGGAGTTGCTGCCCCAGGCGGCCGAAATCTTGCGGCCCGGCGGCTATCTGGCCGTAGAGGTCGGCTGGAACCAGGCAGCGGCGGTGACGGACCTGGTGCGGGCGGAAAAGGTTTTTGGGACAAGCTGGATCAAAAAGGACCTGGCCGGTCGGGACCGGGTCGTGGTGGCCAGGAAGGAGTAAGAGGAGGAGAGGTTTCATCCTCTGCTGGTGCCGTACAGGCGTCGTGGAGGTCTAACCTCCGATTTCCGTACGGGATGGCGGTACAATTGGTGTGGCGGTTGTTTGGCGTCTTTTTTAACATTGGCTTTTTTACCATTGGCGGTGGGTATGCCATGCTCCCTCTGCTGGAGCGGGAGATAGTTGACCGGCGGCAATGGCTGGAGCGGCAGGAAATGGTGGATTTGATCGCCACGGCCCAATCCGCTCCGGGGGTTCTGGCGGTGAACCTGGCCGTTCTGGTCGGGTATAGGCTGGACAGCCTGAAGGGGGCCCTGGCCTCGGCCCTGGGGGCCGTGTTACCGTCCTTTTTTATCATCCTCCTTATCTCCCAGTTTTTTGCCCGATTTTATACCAATTCCCTGGCACAAGGCTTTTTTCGGGGGGCACGGCCGGCTGTCGTGGCCCTGCTTGCCTTCAGCGCCTTCAGCCTGGCCCGAGTAAGCTTCAAGGGTTTCCGGGCCTGGGGCATCGGCCTGGCCGCCTTCGCCCTGCTTGTAACCTTAAACCTGCATCCGGTGCTGGTAATTGTGGGCGGTGCCGTGGCCGGCTGGACCTTGTTCCGCCGGAAGGAGGATCGTAACCGGGATGTTGCTTCTTGAGCTTTTCTGGGTTTTTTTTCGCATCGGGGCCTTCAGCTTCGGGGGCGGCTATGCCATGATACCATTCCTGTACCATGAACTGGTCACCACTCACGCTTGGCTATCCCACCATGAGATGACTGACGTGATCACCGTGTCTCAGATGACCCCCGGGCCGGTGGCCATCAATGCCGCCACTTTGGTCGGCTACCGCCTGGCTGGAGTCCTGGGGTCGGCTATAGCTACAGGGGCGGTAATTCTCCCGGCCACGCTCATCCTCCTGGTGGTGGCCCGGTATTTTTGGGCCCGGTATCAGGCCGAGGGGGTCCAGGCTGTATTTCGCGGGATCCGGCCGGTGGCCGTGGCCCTGGTGGCCTCTGCTGCCGTGACCCTGGCCGTGGGCGCGGTGGTGGACTGGATAACCGCCGTGCTGCTGGTGGCCGCGGGCTTGGCCAGTTTCTACCGGGTACACCCGGTGGTGGCAATCGTGGCCTGCGGCCTGGTGGGGGTGCTGGTTTACGGGTAGAAATGGGCAGCGGGACAGGGTATGGCGAAACGGGGAAAAGCCTGACGGGGTGCGCGGCGTCTGCGTGCGGGTTACTCCAGCCCGGCCGGAACGCTTTCTTATCCACCGGGCCGCGGCCATCCTGCGCCGGGGCGGCCTGGTGGCCTTTCCCACGGAAACGGTATACGGTCTGGGGGCTGTGGCCTTTGCTGCCGGGGCCGTAAAAAGGATCTTTGCCGTCAAGGGGCGCCCGGCGGACAATCCCCTGATCGTACACGTGGGTTACCGGTGGCAGGTGAAGGACGTGGCCCGAGTGACCCCGCAGGCCAGGAAACTGATGCGGTTGTTCTGGCCCGGTCCCCTGACCCTGGTGCTCCCGGCCAGGCCGGGGCTGCCGGCAGAGGTGACGGCTGGGCTATCTACCGTGGGTGTGCGGCAGCCGGACCACCCGGTGGCCCTGGCCTTGCTGCGTACCCTGGGGCAGCCGGTGGCGGCTCCCAGCGCCAATCGTTCCGGCCGGCCCAGTCCTACCACGGGCCGGCACGTGCGGGAAGATTTGGGCGGGCAGGTAGACATGATCCTGGAGGCCGGCCCTTGCCGGGTGGGGTTAGAGTCTACAGTGCTGGACCTGACCGCCGAAGTGCCGGTAATCCTGCGGCCTGGGGGCATTTCCCGGGAGGCCCTGGAAAGGATCCTGGGTCAGGTGGCCCTGGACCCGGCCCTGGCCGGCGAGGCCGTGCCGAAGTCGCCCGGGCAGAAGTACCGCCACTACGCGCCCCGGGCCGAGGTGCAGCTCGTACCCGGGGAACCGCCGGGCCTGGCTTCCCTCATGGTTTCCCGGGCAACGGAGCTGGCCGCCGGCGGCCGTCGGGTGGGGTTGCTCGTTTCAGAGGAAACGGCAGCCTGTTTCGGGGAGCAGGTGCGGGAGAAATATCATCTGCAGGTGCTGGGCTCACGCCGGCAACTGGAGGTGGTGGCCGGCCGCCTTTACGAGGCCCTGCTTTCCTGTGACCGGCGGGGGATGGAAGTGATCTTGGCCGAGACCTTTCCGGACCGGGGGCTGGGCCTGGCCATCATGAACCGCCTGCGCAAGGCGGCCGGGGCCGGGCGGGAGAATACCTTTCCCCCGGCTACCGGTTCGGCGGCCCGACTTTGAGGTGAGGCGAACCGGGCATACCGGTGCCGGAGCCGGAATAGATTGCAAAGGGATATTTGTACTCTGGTTCCGGGAGGGTGGGTATGCACATAGTTTTCCTGAGTGCCCTGGCCGGGCTGGCCACCTGTGCCGGCAGCCTGTTGGTCCTGGCGTCTCGCCGGGCCTCCACCGCGTCTATGGCCGTGGCTACCGCCCTGGCCTGCGGCGCCATGCTGGCGGTAGTGGGTTTGGACCTGCTGCCGGCGGCCCTCCACCTGGGTGGTCTTTACCACACGGTAGCCGGTTTTACGGCCGGTCTAGCGCTTATCTGGCTGCTGGACAGACTGGTGGCCGGCCGGCCGGGCCGGGCCGGCAGCCTCCGGCGGGCCGGGTACCTGGCCGGAGCCAGCATTTGCTTGCACGACGTGCCGGAAGGGGTGGCCATTGCGGCGGGCTATGCCGTGACCAGCAATCTGGGCTTGACGGTCCTGCTAGCCATGGCCATGCATAATATCCCCGAAGGCATGGCGGTGGCCGGTCCCCTGCGGCTGAGCGGCCTCAAGTTCATGCGTATCATGGGCATCAGCCTGGGCGTGAGCCTGGCCACCCCCCTGGGGGCCTCCCTGGGCTTGATGGTCGCCGGTCTGCCCGTGGCCTTCGTGGCCTTGACCTTGGCCCTGGCCGGCGGGGCTATGGTTTTTGTGGTTTATCGGGAACTGCTTCCCGCCACCCTCCGCCTGTACCCTTTTGGGGCCTGGCTGGGGTTCGGGAGCGGCCTCCTCCTGGTTGGGGTGTTGAGCCGGGCCCTGAACTATGGTATACTTGGATAAACTGTGAAGGGAATGCAGGCGTTGCATGCAGTTGTTGGAAGTCATCGGCGTGGCTGTGGCCCTTGGCACTGATGCCTTTTCCCTGGCGGTGGGCCTGGGTTTGGGAGGGGTGAGGCGACTCAGGGCCCTCAGGTTTTCTTTTACCGTCTGCCTTTTTCACGTGTTCATGCCTCTGGTCGGTCTGATGCTAGGTTCTTATGTGAGCCGCAGGGTGGGAGCCTGGGCCGGCGTCGCCGGTGGCTTGGTGCTGGTGGGGATCGGGCTGGGAATGCTGGTGGAAGGCCTGCGCTCCCAGGGCCAGGGTGGGCGCGGGCGACCGGTGACCGGGAACGGCTCGGATCTACCAGTTCAGGCCGGCGGGATGCTGGACAAGTTCTGGGGAAATATGTCCATGGCCGGCAGCGTCAGCCTGGACGCGCTCAGCGTGGGGTTTGGGCTGGGCACAGTAGAGGTAAATCTGGGGCTGACGGTCTTGATCATGGGGGTTGTGGCCGGGACCATGACTGCTGCCGGCTTTCTTTTTGGCCGGCAGGCGGGACGACTGGCCGGCCGGCGGGCGCAAATGCTCGGGGGCTTGGTGCTGCTGGCTGTCGGGACGAAGTTTCTGCTCCAGTAGTTTGGGGAGGATGGCGGTGAAGAAGATTCTCTTTGTCTGTACAGGAAACACCTGCCGCAGCGGCATGGCGGCGGGGCTGGCCCGGGAAGTCCTCCGGTCCTGGGGCCGGGAGGACATAGTTGTGTCTTCGGCCGGCACGGCGGCCCAGATCGGAGTGCCGGCGACGCCGGAAGCCATTGCTGCGGCCGCCGAATTGGGCGCCGACCTCCAGCCCCACCGCGCCTGTCCCCTGACCCCTGAACTGGCCAGGGAAGCCGACCTGATCCTCACCATGACCCGGATGCATAAGAAAGACGTGGAGCGCCTGGTACCTGAGGCCAGGGGCCGGACCTTCACCCTCAAGGAGTACGCCGGCCGTAAGACCCTGGCGGACCTGGAAGCAAGGCTTTTGGAACTGGCCGCCGCCGTAGCCAGGGTGGAGCGGGGGACAGAGGGGGAGAATTCCGGGGATCATTCCGGGAAAAACCGGGAGGAGCTTGTTCGTTCCCTTACCGGCGAACTGCGGCACCTGGAGGCAGAGCTGGGGGATATGGATATTCCCGACCCCATTGGCTGTGGTCTGGACGAGTACCGGCGGTGCGCGGCCGAACTGCAACAGGAGGTTACGCGGGCCTTGCGCCGTTTCCTGGAGGAAGGGGCAAGGCCAGACGGGTGAAACTCATGCCGGTTCTTGGCAGGGAAGGGTGTATGGGGTATAATAGCCACGTTGGGGGCCGGCCTGAAGGTTTCGCCGGACAAGCCGTCCTCGTGAGATCCTTGCCGTGGGGGCGTAGTCGGTGCGGGTAGCATTGGGCAGTGACCATGCGGGATACGATTTAAAAGCGGCGATCAAGGAGTATTTGCAGGGGCAGGGTATCGCTCACCAGGATTTTGGGACCTTTAGCCAGGAAGCCGTAGATTACCCGGACTATGCCTTGGCGGTGGCCCAGGCGGTGTCCGGCGGCAGCTTCGATTACGGCATCCTGGTTTGCGGTACCGGGCTGGGGGTATGTATCGCGGCGAACAAGGTGGCCGGGGTGAGGGCGGTCTGCTGCCACGATACCTTCAGCGCCAGGTCGGCCCGAGAGCATAACAATGCCAATGTCCTGACCCTAGGCCAACGGGTAGTGGGCCCGGGGCTGGCCCTGGAGGTTGTAAAGGTCTTCCTGGATGCAAGCTTTGCCGGTGGTCGCCACGCTCGGCGGGTAGAAAAAATAACTGCCATAGAGGAGAAGTATAGATGCGGTCATTGAACGAAGTAGAGGCGATTGATCCCGAGATTGCCCGAGCCATCAGGGCCGAGGCTGATCGTCAGGATTCACACCTGGAGTTGATAGCTTCCGAGAATTTTACCAGCCTGGCGGTAATGCAGGCCCAGGGTTCCATCCTCACCAACAAGTATGCGGAGGGCTATCCAGGGCGGCGGTATTACGGCGGGTGCGAGTTTGTGGATGTGGTGGAGAGCCTGGCCATCCGGCGGGCTAAGGAACTATTCGGCGCCGACCATGCCAACGTTCAACCCCACTCCGGCGCCCAGGCGAATATGGCGGCCTATGCTGCGGTGCTCCAGCCTGGAGACACGGTCATGGGCATGGATCTGGCCCACGGAGGGCATTTGACCCACGGCAGCGCGGTGAATTTTTCCGGCCGCTACTACCGTTTTGTGGTTTATGGCGTTACCAGGGAGACCGAGACCATTGATTACGATGAAGTAAGACGGCTGGCCCGGCTCCACCGGCCCAAGGTTATCGTCTCCGGCTACAGCGCTTACCCCCGTACAATTGATTTTGCTGCCTTTGCCGCTATTGCGGCTGAGGTGGGGGCCATCCTCATGGTGGATATGGCCCATATCGCCGGCCTGATCGCCGGCGGCCTACACCCCAGCCCGGTACCGTACGCCCAGATCGTCACCAGCACCACGCACAAGACGCTGCGGGGCCCGCGGGGCGGTTTTGTTCTCAGTACGGCTGGTTTGGGACCGGCCATTGACAAGGCTGTTTTTCCCGGCACTCAGGGGGGGCCGCTGATGCACGTCATCGCCGCCAAGGCGGTATGTTTTAAAGAGGCGGCCACCGCTGCCTTCCGCACCTACCAGCAGCGGGTGGTGGCCAATGCCCGTATTCTGGCCGAGGCATTGCAGCAGCGGGGCTACCGCCTGGTGGCCGGCGGCACGGATAACCACATGCTCCTGGTAGATTTGGGCAACAAAGGGCTTACCGGGGACCGGGCAGAAAAGATGCTGGACGCCGCTGGCATCACGGTAAACAAGAACGCCATTCCGTTTGATCCGGAAAAACCGGCGGTTACCAGCGGGGTGCGCCTGGGGACGCCGGCTATCACCACCAGGGGGATGGATGGCCCGGCGGTGCAAAGGGTGGCGGAGGCGGTGGATCTGGCCTTAACAGGGCACGAGGAGGCGGCCAGGAAGCTGGTTCAGGAACTGTGTGAAGCCTTTCCCCTGTATCCTGAAAAGGCGGAGGTTGGAGGTTAGAGGTTGGAGGTTAGAGGTTGGAGGTTGGAGCTCGTAGGAACCCAGCACTCAACTAGCATGTCTAACATGCCGTATCCTTTCGAACAGATGGACGGGATGATGGATGCGCCCTTCCTGGGACGTTTACTTCATGCAAATTGCCTTTACCGTAGCCCGGCGTTCCACCTGCCTGCGCCGCCAGGTGGGGGCGCTGCTGGTACGGGACAGGCGCATTCTCGCTACTGGCTACAATGGGGCGCCAACGGGGTTGGCCCACTGCAGCCAGGTGGGCTGCCTGCGGGAAGAGCTGGGGGTTCCGGCCGGCGAAAGGCATGAACTCTGTCGGGGACTCCATGCGGAGCAAAACGCCGTTATCCAGGCGGCAATCTACGGGGTAAGCATTGCCGGGGCCACGGCTTACATCACTCATGCGCCCTGTTCCGTGTGTGCCAAAATTCTTGTTAACGCCAGGATAGAGAAGATTTACGCGGGAGAGGCCTACCCGGACCCCATGGCCCGGGAGATCCTGGCTGAGGCGAATATTCCGTTGGTGTCGCTGTCTTTACAATCGGAGGTTAGTGGTTAGAGGGGAGGAGGGATGTTTTGAGGCGGGAGAAAATCATTGCCCTGCCCCGTCTGGACAGACTTACGCCGACCATGGAATCGACAGCCCTCAAGCTGATGGAAGAGGCAGGCGAGCTGGCCGAGGCCATCGGCAAGGCGCGGGGACTAAACGGGGAGCCGGTGGAAATACCTCCCCAGGAAGTGCTGCACCTGATCACCAGGGAACTCTTGGACGTGGCCCAGACGGCCATTTCCATGATGTTCGTGCTGGAGGAGCATTATGGCGTGGACATCGAGGCCGCGGTCGAGGAGCATATCCGAAAGCTGGTCTGCAAAGGATATCTCTCTACCGATACCCCGACTAATGAAGCAGCAAGTTGAACCGGTCATTCATTTCATGACGCAGATTATCAATCCGGTTGTCTATGTGTATAAGAACCTGCAGGGAAAGCTTTCGTGGGTTATTGTTTCAGCGTGTGGCGCCTTGTCCTCCATGCGTATCCCTCCACGGCATCCTGGTTATTACCATTGTAACACGGCGGCAAGTTGGAGACATTAGGTCAGGGAGGCAATTTCTTGTCGCAGGTAAAATTACTGGCAGTTTTCGGTACCCGGCCAGAGGCGATCAAGATGGCGCCGCTGGTCAAATCCCTGGGTGATAAAAGGTTTCCCTTTACCATAAAAGTAGCCGTGACCGCCCAGCACCGGGAAATGCTGGATCAGGTATTGCAGCTTTTCCAGATCTCCCCGGATTATGACCTCAACATCATGCAGGCCGAGCAGGACCTGGCACAGGTAACCGTACGAGCCCTGGAGGGAGTGAGCGCCGTGATCCGCGAAGAAAGGCCGGATATGGTGCTGGTGCATGGGGATACCACCACCACCATGGCCGCGGCCCTGGCTGCCTTTTACAGCCGCACCCCCGTGGCCCACGTGGAGGCCGGCCTGCGCACGTACTGCAAGTATGCGCCTTTTCCCGAGGAAATCAACCGCCACCTGGTAGGGGTACTGGGAGACCTGCATTTCTGCCCTACCCAGCGGACGCGGGAAAACCTGCTGGCCGAGGGCGTGCCGGCTGAGAGGATTAACGTCACCGGCAATACGGTGATTGATGCCCTTTTGAGCGTGGTGCAGCCTGATTATCATTTTACCGAACCGGAACTAGACGGCGTGAATTTTTCCCGCCGGGTCATCCTGATAACGGCCCACCGGCGCGAGAATTGGGGCGCTCCCATGGAGGACATCTTTACCGCCCTGCGAGAAGTGGTATGTCGCTACCCGGATGTGGAGATAATCTTTCCAGTGCACAAGAACCCCCGCCTCAGGCAGCAGGTGCGGGCCATACTTCACGGTGTGCCGCGCGTGCACCTGATAGAACCCCTGGAGTACGCCCCCTTTGTCAACGTTATGGCCCGTTGCCACCTGGTACTTACCGATTCTGGAGGGCTGCAGGAAGAGGCGCCGGCCCTGGGCAAGCCGGTATTGGTATTGCGGGAAGTGACCGAGCGGCCGGAGGCGGTGGCGGCCGGAACGGTGAAATTGGTAGGTAGCCGCCAGGAGAATATTGTCGCCGGGGTCAGTGAATTGCTAGAGGATGATAATCTTTACCAGCAAATGGCGCGGGCCGTAAATCCATATGGTGACGGTAAGGCCGTATCCAGGATTTGCCATGCATTGGCCTACTACTGGGAGTTTTCTCCCCAGCCGCCGGAGGAATTTGATTCCTAAGCAGGATTTTGCCTGCAAGTAGCGAATACAGGGTAGGGTTGCGTAACTTTGCGTGACCTGCCGGTTTTCGTCTCTGCTCGGTGGGTGTGGCCAAAGTTCCCGGGGCGGCAGGGTCTGGCAGCGGGCCGCGCTGGAGATGGGCTGCAGCGCCAGGGTTGGCCACGGGTGGCCGATCGCAAGCACGCTCAGGCCCGAAAGGGTGGCGGAACATCTACTTCTCGGGCTCCTCTAAGTCTTGGGTGTCAGGCCGCGAGCTTACCAGGAGGGGAGCTTTTTTGTGGGACCGGCAGAGGTTGGGGAGAATATGGATGCGCGGGACCGGCCGGACGGCGGTGAGAACCGAAAGAACAGGCATAAGGAGAATGAAGGCGGCCGCAGCGGCGAGGGATATGTCTCAGCCGCCCGGTATCTCAACCTGGCAATTTCTTTTGGCCTTACCCTGACTGTCACCATGCTGCTGGGGTTTTATGGCGGGAGATGGCTGGATGGCCGCGTGGGGAGTTTTCCCCTGTTTGCCTTGAGCGGCATGCTGGTGGCCATCGGGCTGTCTTTTAAGAGCCTTCTTGATGAGCTGAACGTGCTCACAGGACGGGGGAAGAAAAGGTGAAATTGAGGATGTCCCGGATGGCGCTTGTGGCCGCAATATTTATAGTGGTGGCGGCCCTTGCGGGTTTCCCCCGGGCCGCAGTCGGGGTAGTTGCCGGGCTGCCGGTGAGTCTGTTTAATTTCTGGCTGGTGGCCAGCGTGGTGGGGGACAGACCCGGGCTCACCCCCAGGCAGATGCAGAACATTTTCATGCGGCGGGCTTTGTTGCGCCTGGCCATATCCATAGCCGTGTTATTAGTTTCGCTGGCCGGCGGGGTGGAGTTTCTCTTCGGGATGGCCGTGGGCCTGAGCGTGCAGATGTTCAGTTCGATTTTTGATTTTATCCGGCCGGGCGGCCGTAATCAGATGGTGCTATAAGAGTTTATACTCCTGTGTGGTGCCCGGCCCAGGGCGGCTTCCAGGAGACTGTTGCCGGCCTTGAGGTACATATTTCAAGGGGGTTAAGAACATGGGCGGCAGTATGGAACAACTAGCGGGGATAATGGAGCACCTCTCGCCACACCCGGTATTCTACCTGGGGCACATCCCAGTCATGAGCACCGTAGTCAACACCTGGATCATCATGGCCGTGCTGGTGCTCATAGCCTTGATAGCCACGCGCAGGCTCGAGCTCGTGCCCCGGGGCTGGCAGCACCTGCCCGAGATAGCCGTAGAATTTATCCTGGGCCAGACCGATGCCATGCTGGGAAAACACGGGCGGCGATACCTGCCGCTGGTCGGCACCCTATTCATCTTCATCCTGTTCCTCAACCTCTCCTGGCTCATACCCGGCATGAAGCCGCCCACCATGGACCTGAGCACCACCGCCGCCTTTGGCGTCACCACCATCATCCTGGTACAGATCATCGGCATAGCCGAGACGGGGATAGGCAAATATATCCACGGGTACCTGTCACCAAGCCTGATGCTGGCCCCGTTAAACCTCATTGAAGAATTAGTCAAACCGGTTTCGCTTTCCCTCCGTCTCTTTGGCAACATGTTTGGCGAAGAGATGGTGGTCACCATCATGGCCATCCTGGTCCCCCTGGTAGTGCCAACGGCCATTCAGTTGCTGGGGGTACTGATGGGCTTTATCCAGGCTTTTGTATTCACCCTGCTGACCATCACCTACATCCAGGTGCGCACAGCAGGGCACTAGTAACGTTCCGAGGTGCGAGTTACGAGTTAAGGGGGTGAAAAAGGTGGATCTCGGCTTTATCGGTGTAGGGATTGCCATGGGGCTGGCGGCCCTGGGTTCGGCTCTAGGCCAGGGCAACGCCGCAGCCGGGGCGATGGAAGGTATAGCCCGGCAGCCCGAAGCATCAGGGGACATCAGGACCACGTTGCTTTTGGCTCTGGCCTTTATGGAAGCCTTAACGCTCTTTACCTTCGTTATCGCCATCTTAATGTGGACCAAGCTGTAAGACAGGCTAGGGCCGGGGCACCGCCAGGCCAAGCTTCAGTTCAGGCCTGCCCCCCGGCACCATCTTCCCACCTCAAGTTCTAGGGCGGAAGGGAGGTCGCTTTTTACTTTGGAAGGTATTTTTGCGGCCTTAAACTTTAACGGATGGACCTTCCTATTTCAAGTCATCAACCTAGTCATTGTCGCCGTACTGCTTTACTTTATCCTTTACAAACCCATCACCCAGATGGTAGCCGAGCGGGAGCACCGCATCGAAGGCGGGCTGGCAGAAGCGGCCAGAGCCAGGGAAGAAGCAACCACCCTCCTGAGCCAGTACCAGGCGCAACTTGCCGGAGCCCGGGCCGAAGCCCAGGGAATAATCGAGCAAGCCAAAAAGGCTGGAGACAGCCTGCGGGAAGAGACAGTGGCAGCAGCCCGGCAGGAAGCTGACAAAATCCTAGCCCGGGCCAAGAACGAGATAGAAGCCAGCCGGACCCAGGCCATCGCTCAGATCCGTGCCGAAGCAGCGGCCCTGACCGTGATGGCCGCAAGCAAGGTGCTGGAGCGGGAGATAACAGCCGCAGACCACCAGAGGCTAGTAGAAGAATTTATCGCCGGGGCAGGGAAACTGCAATGAACGGGCAGGTAGGCAAGCGTTACGCCCGGGCCCTCTTTGAGCTGGCCCAGGAAAAAGGAGAAAGCGCCCAAGTAGCCGTAGAACTGGACCAGATAGCCAATCTGGCCGCCACCGTACCGGAAATGGCCGCGTTCCTGAACAGCAAGCGGATAGGGCGCGAAGAGAAAAAGGAGAGCATCACGCAACTCTTCAGGGGGAAAGTATCGCCCCTGACCTTGAACTTCCTGTACCTCCTAGTAGATAAAGGGCGGGAGGTGGACCTACCCGCGGTAGAACGCTATTTCCAAAAACTCTGGCGGGAAAGCCAGGGAATAGTAGAAGGCGAATTGACAGCCGCGGTTCCTATGGCCGAGGAAGAAAAAGCGCGCCTGGAAACAGAACTAAGCCGGGGCCTAGGCCGGCAGGTGCGGCTAGTAGCCCGAGTAGATACCGCGCTGCTCGGCGGCCTGGTAGTAAAGATCGGCGATCGAGTCATTGACGGATCGCTGCGCACCAGGCTGGAGCGACTGCGCGCAGAAATGGTTGGAGGCTAATCATCGAGGTGAAGTAATTTGAGTTTGCGACCAGAAGAAATAAGTTCCATCCTCAAGAACCAAATAGAGCACTATGCCGCCCAGATAGAAATAGAAGATGTAGGGACAGTGCTGCAGGTAAGCGATGGCATTGCCCGGGTCTACGGCCTAGAGCAAGCCATGGCCGGAGAGTTGCTGGAATTCCCCGGCAGCGTCTACGGCATGGTCTTAAACCTGGAAGAAGACAACCTAGGGGTGGTTATCCTCGGGCCGTACAGCCACATCAAAGAAGGCGACGAAGTCAGGCGGACCCGCAGGGTAGCCCAGGTACCAGTAGGCCCGGGACTCATCGGCCGGGTAGTCAGCCCGGTAGGCGAACCCCTGGACGGCCGCGGGCCAGTCAGCACCGACAAATTCCGCCAGGTAGAATTTAAAGCCCCCGGCGTAATCTTCCGCCGGCCAGTCAACCGCCCCCTGCAGACCGGGATCAAAGCCGTCGATTCCATGATCCCCATCGGCCGGGGACAGCGCGAATTGATCATCGGCGACCGGCAGACGGGCAAGACCGCCCTAGTGGTAGACACCATCCTGAACCAGAAGGATCAGGACGTCATCTGCATCTACGTCGCCATTGGCCAGAAAGCCTCCACCGTAGCCGGCATCCTCCAGCGCTTCGAAGAAGCCGGAGCCATGGACTACACCATCATCGTCTCCGCCACCGCCAGTGACCCGGCCCCGCTCCTATACCTGGCCCCTTACGCCGGGTGCACCATGGGTGAATACTTCATGTACGAAGAACACCGGGACGTGCTCCTAGTCTACGACGACCTATCCAAACACGCCGCCGCCTACCGGGAAATGTCGCTGCTGTTGCGGCGGCCGCCCGGGCGCGAAGCCTTTCCCGGAGATGTATTCTACCTGCACTCCCGGCTACTGGAGCGGGCCGCCAACCTGAGCGACGAACTCGGCCCAGGTTCCCTCACCGCCATTCCCATCATCGAAACCCAGGCCGGGGACGTAGCCGCTTACATCCCCACCAACGTCATCTCCATTACCGACGGGCAGATCTACCTTGAGCCCGACCTATTCTATGCCGGGGTGCGGCCCGCCATCAACGTAGGCATCTCCGTCTCCCGGGTAGGCGGCAACGCCCAGATCAAAGCCATGCGCCAGGTAGCCGGGAGACTGCGGCTGGACCTGGCCCAATACCGAGAGCTGGCCGCCTTCGCCCAGTTCGGCTCCGAACTCGACCGGGCCACCCAGGCCCGCCTGGCCAGAGGCGAACACATGACCGAACTCTTGAAACAGGTTCAGTATCAGCCCATGCCGGTGGAAGAACAAGTAGCGGTAATCTACGCCGGCGTAAACGGCTTTCTCGACGACCTCCCGGTAGAGCAGGTACGCAAATTTGAAGAAGACTACCTGCAGTTCCTGCGCTCGGCCCACCCGGAAATCCTGCGTCAGCTCCGGGAAAAGAAAGAAATTCCGGAGGACCTGGTAGCCGAGATGAACAAAGCAATCGGCGAATTCAAAGCAAACTTCCTGGCGGGGTGATGACGTCCGATGGCAACCATGCGGGACATCCGCCGGCGCATCCGCTCAATAGAAAACACCCGGCAAATCACCAGAGCCATGCAGATGGTAGCTGCGGCCAAGCTGCGCAAAACGCAAGAACGAGTGCTGGCCGCCCGGCCATATAGCGAAACCCTGCGCCAGGTCCTAGAGCGGGTAGTGGCCAGCGCCGGCGGCGAAATCGCGCACCCCTTACTAGCCAGCCGGGAAGTGCGGCGGGTCGGGCTGGTGGTGCTCACCGCCGACCGTGGCCTCTGCGGCGGATATAGCGCCAATGTAATCCGCGCCGGCCAACAATTCCTGACCGCGCAGCCAGCCGGTCACCAGCCCCAGCTCGTAGTAGTAGGCCGTAAAGGGTGGGACTACTACCGCCGCCGGGGGCATGCCATTTTCCGCCAGTACCTGGACATCGGGGATGATCCCAACTTCATCCAGGCCCGGGAACTAGCCCGGGAACTGGTAGATCTATACACCAGTGGGGCCGTAGACAGCATCAATATCGCCTATACCCAGTTTTTTTCCCCGGGCCGGCAGCGGCCCCAGGTAATCCAGTTTCTCCCCATCGGCCAGGTACAGGAAAAAACCGGCGAGGCAGACTATCTTTACGAACCGGCGCCCCGAGACCTGCTGGCCGTGCTGCTGCCCCGGTATGTAGAAACCCTGGTCTACCAGGTTCTGCTGGACGCCAAAGCCAGCGAGCATGCCGCGCGGATGGTGGCCATGGAATCCGCAACCAAGAACGCCGGCGAGATGATCGAAACCCTGACCCTCACCTATAACAAGGCCAGGCAGGCGGCCATCACCAAAGAAATCACCGAGATCGTGGGCGGGGTCGAGGCCCTGGCCCGTTAGCAGGAGGTAAGCCTAATGAACAAGGGCAAGGTAACCCAAGTTATCGGCCCGGTGGTGGACGTAGAGTTTCCCCGCGGCCAGTTGCCAGACATCTATAACGCCGTCATCATAGACAACGAGCAGCAGCCGCCGCACCTCCGCTCCCCCTTTTTCCGCCGGGTGGTAATGGAAGCCATGCAACACCTGGGCGACGACACCGTACGGTGCGTGGCCCTGGACTCCACCGACGGCCTGCTGCGGGGCATGGAAGCCGTAGACACCGGCGAGCCCATCAAAGTGCCGGTAGGCCGCAGCACCCTGGGGCGGATCCTTAACGTGCTAGGCCAGCCGGTAGACGAAGCCGGCGAGGTAAAGGCCGAAGAATACTACCCCATCCACCGGCCGTCGCCGACCCTGACCGAGCAAAGACCCACCCCGGAAATCCTAGAAACCGGCATTAAAGTAGTTGACCTGCTGGCCCCCTACTCCAAGGGCGGCAAGGTAGGCCTGTTTGGCGGCGCCGGGGTAGGCAAGACCGTACTGCTCATGGAACTAATCCGCAACGTCGGCTACGAGCACGGCGGCTACTCCGTATTTGCCGGCGTAGGCGAGCGTACCCGCGAAGGCAACGACCTGTGGCTGGAAATGAAAGAATCCGGCGTCATCAGCCGCACGGCCCTGGTATTCGGGCAGATGAACGAACCACCCGGGGCCAGACTGCGGGTAGGCCTGACCGGCCTCACCCTGGCCGAATACTTCCGGGACGCGGAAGGGCAAGACGTCCTCCTGTTCATTGACAACATCTTCCGTTTTGTCCAGGCCGGCTCAGAAGTATCGGCCCTGCTCGGCCGCATGCCTTCAGCTGTAGGCTATCAGCCCACCCTGGCCACCGAGATGGGCGAACTGCAGGAGCGGATCACCTCCACCCGGAAGGGCTCCATCACCTCCGTCCAGGCGATCTACGTCCCGGCCGACGACCTCACCGACCCGGCGCCGGCCACCACCTTCGCCCATTTGGACGCCACCACCGTACTCTCGCGTCAGATCGCCGAACTTGGCATTTACCCGGCAGTAGACCCGCTGGACTCCACCTCCAGGATCCTGGACCCCCACCTTATCGGCGAAGAACATTACCGCACCGCCCGGGGCGTGCAAGAAGTGCTGCAGCGGTACAAAGAGTTGCAAGACATAATCGCCATTCTAGGCATGGAAGAACTGTCAGAAGACGACAAGCTCATCGTCGCCAGGGCCAGGAAAATCCAGCGCTATCTGTCCCAGCCCTTCCACGTAGCCGAAGCCTTCACCGGCACCCCGGGAGTATACGTGCCGCTGGCCGAAACCATCCGCGGCTTCAAGGAAATCCTGGAAGGCAAGCACGACGACCTGCCCGAAGAAGCCTTTTACATGGTAGGCACCATCGCCGAAGCCGTGGCCAAGGGTAAGAAGTTGCTGGAAGCAGCGTAAGGTAAGTGCGGTGCCAGCAAGCAAGGAGGAAGCAGGTGCCAGACGTGACTGCAAGGGTGATCAACCGGGAACTTGCGAAGCAAGTTCCCCCAAGTTCCGAGTTCCAACCTCTGCTTCTTCGGGAGGTGAAGCCTTATGAGCCAGGGCAAAGGGTTAGAGCTTAAGATCGTTACCCCCGAAAGGGTACTGATGCAAACCGAAGCCGAGGCAGTGGTAGTGCCGGCGGAACTAGGCTACCTGGGCGTGCTGCCCGGCCATGCCCCCCTCCTGGCAGCCTTGAAGGCAGGAGTAATCCGCTACCGCCGCGAGGGGCAGATGCGCAGTTTGGCAGTAAGCGGCGGGTTTATGGAAGTGGCGAGCAACCGGGTGGTGGTCTTGGCCGATACGGCCGAGACGGCCGAGGAGATTGATGTGACTAGGGCCGAGCGGGCCAGGGAGCGGGCCGTAAGGCGCCTGCGGGATAGAGGCAAGGAGTTGGATGTGGCCCGGGCGGAACTGGCCCTACAGCGCGCCCTGGCGCGGCTGAAGGCGGCCGGGCGGGGATAGAAGTTAGAAGCTCGTACAGCAGAAATATCGGACCTTGTGGCCCTGTATCATGCAATACAGGGCTTTTATTTTGCCTCATACCACATCCACTATCTGGTAATAATAGCTGTAGAGTCACTTATCCTAAGGAGAGATGGCTGTTATTACCAAGAGGATCCGGCTTGTTGTCGTGGTAGGGATGGCCACCCTGGCTTTAGCTTCCGGCCAGGTTAAGCCTGTAGGAGACGAAAGGGCTGACAGCGACGCGCTGGCCAAGGCGTCCTTTCAAGCCATACAGGCCGAGCCTGTCGGAGCAGAGATACAGGGCTGGGGCCCAGGGAAAGCGGGTATGCCTGGCGAACCGCGGGAACTGGAAACCTTGGCGCGGAGACTAACTGAGGATCTGGGAGCCACAGCGGGGGAATTTAGGTGGGAGGAGTACCCCGACCTGTACAGCGTGAGCCTGACGGGGGCGGCCCCAGGTGGGGTTTCCACCTATACACTGGTGCAGAGCCAGCCAGGGGCGGACGGTAAATTTTCTATCTTTAGCAGCGTGCGCACTCCCGGGCCTTTCCTCTCCCCCTGGCCGGACCGGCTGGCAGCGGCCCTGCGCCAGGCCGGCGTGGTGCCGGAATTACGCTGGCAGTACACCGCCACCCTGCCCGGGAAGCTTTCCCACGCGGAACAGAGGAAAGTTGTCGCGGCCGTCATGGGGGTTTACGGGGCGGTCACGGTGGAAGGGGTGGCCGAGGAAGAACTGTACAGCGTGAGCGCCTATACGCACAAGTTACAGCCGGCCGTTGACGTAGCCGGCCGACAGATCAACCTTAACGTAGGCCTACGTTACCACTCCTATGACCACCTGACCTATCTTTACCTCGGCATTCCTCTTTTGGATGGAGAATACTGACCGGCCGGGCAGGAAAATGGGGAAGCATGGCGAAAAGCTACGCGTTTAGGTAATAGGCATATGTCCTCACAATGGCAGCAGGTTAACTGCCGATTATGACCGTGGGAGAGGGCTGGATGGGCAGGATAGTGGTGCAGGGGGGCTCCCCCCTGCGGGGATCGGTAAAAGTGAGCGGGGCAAAAAATGCGGTGCTGCCCATCATGGCCGCCAGCCTGCTGGCCGCAGGCGAGTCTATGATTTGTGGGCTGCCCTGGCTGGCCGATGTCAACACCTTTTGCCGTTTGTTGGCCGGCCTGGGAGTGAGGTGCACCCGGCTGGTTTCGGAACGCTGCCTGCTTCTTGACTGCCGGGAACTGGAGAGCTTGGAGGCGCCGTACGAATATGTGCGCCGGTTGCGGGCCTCTTTTTTGGTAGCCGGGCCGCTGCTGGCCCGGGAAAAATACGTGCGCATCGCCCTCCCGGGGGGGTGCGCCATTGGGAGCCGGCCGGTAGAGTTGCACCTCAAAGGCCTGGCAGCCATGGGGGCCCAGGTGCAGATCGAACACGGATGGGTGGAGGCCAGGGCCGACCGGCTCCAGGGCACCAGCATCTACTTGGATTTCCCCAGCGTGGGGGCAACTGAAAACATCATGATGGCGGCCGTTCTGGCCCGCGGGGTCACTACCATTGATAACGCCGCCAGTGAACCGGAAATAGTTGACCTGGGCAATTTCCTCAACGTCATGGGGGCGCGGGTGACCGGCATGGGGACCCGGGTGATACGGATAGAAGGGGTCGAGAGTTTACACCCGGCGGCCCACACCGTTATTCCCGACCGGATCGAGGCCGGCACCTTCATGGTCGCGGCCGCCCTGACCGGAGGAGAGGTCAGGGTGGAAAATGTTATCCCAGAGCACATGGCCGCAGTCACGGCCAAATTGCGGGAAGTGGGGGTACACGTGGAAGAAGCCCCAGCCGCGATCCGCGTGCGCGGCAACGGCCACCTGGCGGCCTGCGATATTAAGACCCTCCCTTACCCGGGCTTTCCTACCGATATGCAGCCTCAGTTTGCGGTCCTTCTCTCCCTGGCCCGGGGGACAAGCGTGATCACGGAAACGGTTTTTGAAAGCCGGTTTGCCTATCTGGACGAGCTCAAGCGCATGGGGGCGAACCTGCGGGTAGAAGGGCGCACGGCGGTTGTACGCGGAGTGCGGAAACTCCAGGGAGCCCAGGTTAAGGCCGGGGACTTGCGGGCCGGGGCGGCCATGGTCTTAGCCGGCCTGGCGGCCCACGGGCAGACAGAAATAGGCTGTATTCATCATATTGACCGGGGTTACGAGGATCTGGTAGGGAAACTGGCAGGCCTGGGCGCCAGCATCTGGCGTGAAGACGACCTTTAGGCCATTACCTACGGGGATTTCGGGGAGCGTCAACCATGGCCGGGTTGGTCGGGCGTAGCTGGCGCGAACTTCCCGGAGGACCCAGAAACTGGTCTGGGCCGCACGACGGAAACAGCCGGATGTTCAGTCGCTGCGGCCCAGGCCCGCTGCCGGCCGCGGGGGGATACCTCCGCGGTTTTTTACGCGGCAAAGAGGTGCCGGCCGTACGCGGCAATAACCGGTCGGGACCAGATCCACCCGTTCGTGCTCCGGTCCGGATTCCAGTAGTACAAGGCGCCCCCAGTGGGGTCCCACCCGGCCAGGGCGTCTTCAGCCGCCTGGATGGCCGTCGGGTTGGGAGTGAGCCAGAACTGCCCGTCTGCGACGGCGGTAAAGGCTCCTGGCTGGAAAATTACTCCGGCAATGGTATTAGGGAAGCGGGGATCCCTTACCCGGTTCAGCACCACGGCCGCCACGGCCACCTGTCCAACATAGGCTTCTCCCCTGGCTTCGGAGTACACCAGGCGGGCCAGGAGCATGATGTCATCCCGGCTCGCCCGCACGGTACCGCCCCGGGAGGCCGCCGTTGGCCGGCTGGTGGTTGGGATTACCAGCACCTGTCCCGGACGGATAGAAGAACCGTAAATTCCGTTAACCTGCTGTAGCTGCGCCAGGCCCACCCCCCACTTGCGGCTGATGCTGTACAGGGTGTCACCGGGCTGGACGGTATATGTAGGCTGACGGGTAGGTACCCACAAAGAAAGTCCCGGCCGGATATTTGTCCCCCATAGACCATTGGACTGCTGCAGAGAAGCTACCGAGACGTCGTAGCGCTGGCCGATCTCATACAGGGTATCTCCAGGGCGTACCGTATAGGTAAAGCCGGCCCACGCCTGAGTGGCAAGGACCAAAAACCCGACCAATACTGCCATAGCGACCACGAAGCTGCGCATAACCGTCCTCCTTGTTAATTTTCCCGCAGTGTAACTGCTTAGCGCTGGCCCATAAGACAACTGTCCGTCACCAGCACCAACTTGTGATAACGTTGCTGGTTGGATGGATGAATTATATCCGAAAGTGCTTTATCTGGAAATAGTAGATACCTGGTTATCCAGGCAGGACTTCCCCCCCCGCACCATTTCACCGTGGCTGCATACCCATAAATAGAGGGGTGATAATATGCAGCCGATAAAGGTAGGGGATATAGTGGCCAGAATTTCTTACGGCCAGGACGTTCTATTCAAGGTGCAGGATATCACCAATGATAAAGGGCAGACCATAGTTATCCTCAAGGGGATTGATGTCAGGTTGCTGGCCGATTCTCCTTTAGAAGATCTGCAGGTAAAGAGCGGTTATGAACTCCTGCAGCACCGCCATCAAACCGTCAGCGCGTTGAAGCGTAGCTTGAGCCGCGTACAATTGCAGCGCCAGTTGGCAATAGAAAGATATACCGCCGGAAAAAGATCCAGCGACAGATCGGAAGATGAGGCCGGCGTGGAAGGGGAATTATTTCAACTTCCCCCGACCATCTTGCACCTGGACGGAGACCGTGAGTACGAGAAAAAAAGCGAGGAAATGTATAAACAACTGGGGTTGAATGCCTATGCTTACTGGGTGCCGGAAAAGGAGCAGGTAAACAAGGTGGTGGCATTGCTTCGCTGCCACCGACCCGGAATTCTGATCCTTACCGGCCACGACGCCGTCGTGAAGGGCTGGAGTGATATGACCGACTTGAAAAGCTACCGCAATTCGCAGGCTTTCATAGCTGCTGTAGAAGCAGCCCGCACCTATGAGCCGGACCGGGATAATCTGATAATTTTTGCCGGGGCATGTCAGTCCTATTATGAAGCTATCCTGCAGGCCGGAGCCAATTTCGCCAGTGCTCCCAAAAGAGTCCTAATCCACGTTTATGATCCCATCATACTGGCCGAAAGGATCGCCTTTACCCCCATTGATCAGACTGTTTCCGTCCAGGACGTGGTGCGCGACACCATCACCGGCTCCAGCGGCATCGGTGGCATTGACACGCGGGGCTGCTTCCGCTTCGGCTACCCTGGTCCCGTAGAGAGCCCTCTTGCAGCCGACAGCCGTGGTTTTTGCAAGTCCGCCCGATCTCCAGGGTAGGCAGATCCTGGCTCAGGGAAGAAGTTCCAGGGACCGGGCAAAGCGAGGCCGGTAAATAGAAAAGGCTTCTTTGGGTGTACTACAACTTCGGCCGCGAGGAGGAGGTTGAGCGGGAAACCTTGAAGCGGCAGATCAGGAACATCAACTGGTTCCTGGGATCCCGAAGAAATGGCTGCGTTGCCCCCTGCATGTCTCGCGTCAAAGGTCTTGTCAAACCCGCATGATTGTGTTAGAATAAACCTCGCTGGGAGCCATCAGCGGCTCCCGGTGTTGACAAAACAAAGCAGGCCCTTAGCTCAGTTGGTAGAGCAGCTGACTCTTAATCAGCGGGTCGGGGGTTCGAGTCCCCCAGGGCCTACCAAGAACGACAAGGGTTTCAGGGTTCGGGGGTTTACTACAACAAGAGCGTTTACTACAACCTTACTACAACGGGCTCCCCGCCCTGGTGCAGGATAAAAAATAACCGCCAGGAGGACTGCCGTTGATGGTCATTATTATTTTTTTAATGGAGGAGCCCTTCATGCCGCTAAAATAGCGGCACCGCGAAGGATGAAAATGGTATTTTCAAAGGAGGGATATTGTGGCTACTAAGGGGTTCCGGGTCATTTTGGAATGGGATAGTAGTGAACAGGTATATGTAGCCACTGTCCCCGCATTACCCGGTTGCGTTAGCCAGGGAGCTACCAGGGACCAAGCATTGGAGCGGATACAGGAGGCCATAGAAGGCTATTTGGAAGCAATTCAGGCAGAAGGGTTGCCGTTGCCTGCGAATGACGTTGATGTAACTGAAGTACAGGTTCAAGTAGGGTTATGAGCAGACTACCCCGGGGGGCAAAGAGGTGGCTATGGTCCTTGGGGCTTCTTACCCTGGTGACATGCACCCCTGCGGGGGGTGCCAGGCCGTCCCCACCGCGGGCGATATATTCCAGGGTATCCAGCCGGGACCGCGGCCGCATTTCCTCGGCCAACAGCCGCCGGGCCGCTTCTTCTACCTTTGTCCGGGCCGTGAAGTATGCCACCTCTTGCTTCTCGACTCCCGTTAGCCGCCTCGTAGGCCCGCTGCGCCGGCTCCAACGGCCTACTCAGCGCTTGTTTCTGTACCTCGATTTCCTCGAGCTTCCGGCGCAGGTGGTCAGGTTCGCCTCTGCTTGGGCCTCCTGGATCACCGTCAGGGATTGAGATAGGGCCCGCAACTCATCCTGCACCTTGGCGATTTCTGATAAATGTCGGTAGGGTCGCGGTCGCTCAGGATAGCTTCTTTCACCTTTTCCTGGAGGCCGGCCAGCTTGGTTTGGAGGTCTTCCTGGCGCTTTAACAGGTCCCCGCGTTTGGCTTCCAATCTGTAAAGCGCGTAGTAAAGTGGAGATAATGTAACTACTCAGGCCACCGCCTATCACAGCCCCTGTCAGCGGCCTCGCGTAACTTCCCGCAAGGAACTGCTGGTAACAATAGCTCATATTGAGGAAGAACTGGGTAACCTGGCCCGGTTGAAGGAAGAACTGGCGCGGCGGGGCTACTGGTGGCCCGAGGGTAGGAGGAAAAAGGCTCCCGTCCTCGTTCTGCCGGAGGACGATACCTTCACCCTGCGGGCCCTCGCTTCCGTGCTCCACGATATTTACGTAGCCGCCGAGAACATATTCGAATTGGTCGCCCGGGATTTGGACGAACAGCTGCCCCCGGGCCCCTCCTGGCACCAGGAATTGCCGCGTCAGATGACCCTGGCCATTCCGGAGGGACGGCCGCCTGTCTTGCGCAAGGAAACCGCGGCCGAACTCGACGAACACCGGGCCTTCCGGCATGTTTTCCGCAACGTCTATGGTTTTAATCTGGATACCTGGCGGCTGGAGCAATTACTGCGCAAGCTGCCCCGTGCCTATGGCGACCTCCAGACGGACGTACAGGATTTCCTGGCCGCGCTGCGGGCGTCGCTCCCCGATCACGACCAGTGAGGGACGTTTGCTGCGCCCAGGGGCGTTCGCTTTCAACTTCATAAGTGGCAGGTCAAGGCCGTGGCCCCGGACTTGGCCCCTTATGTGATCGCCTGGAAGCAGAGTAGCAGTCTCAGGGAACGCGGAGCCATCGCCGGATTACGGTCTTGGAAGGAGTGGGGGCAAGTGGAGCAGGTTGACGTGGCGCTGACCTGATTGACCTCGATGCCTGCCCCCCGTGGCTGGCCGGGGCAGTGTGGGATCATGGCCGTCTTCTGGCCAGCAAAACTCATCACCGGGAGGAGCTGAAGGGTGAAGGCCGGTAGACAGGAAGAGTTACTGAAACAGTGGGCCAAATAAAAGGCTGGCCGCCTACCGGATAGGTCCGGGCTAGGCACCCGGCTCCCCCTCAATGATGCGCCGGGCTTCTTCCAGCGAACCGGCCCGGTA